>NZ_JBEZUS010000001.1:464494-533812 GCF_040636475.1 Streptomyces sp. NPDC037389 | reverse complement strand
TTTTTTTTTGGGGGGGGGGGGGGGCCTTTGGGGCCCCCCCGGGGGCTCAAGGACGAAACGGTAAAGGGGTGGGGCTGGGGTCAGGCCTCCGGCCAGTGGGGAACGACCGCCGGTTCCGGATCCCGCGGCCCGAACAGCGCCGTCAGCCCCAGATGCGCGGCCATCGCCGCCAGCGGCCACGCCAGCAGCATCCCCTTCGCCCCCAGCCGCAGCGGCGCGTCGAAGACGACGCCCTTGCCGACGGCCCGGGCGTGGGCCACCACATCGCTGGTGGGGCCGAACCGGATGCCCAGGCGCCAGCCGACCAGCGAGGCCAGCAGCGAGCCGACCGCCAGGCCCACGACGATCGCGATGCCGCCGGCCCGGCGGAAGAGGAACACCAGGGCCGCGCTCAGCGCGCCGAGGCACACTCCCAGCAGCCCGAACCAGCCGTCCGCGCCGATGGCCTGCTCGCCCTCGGTGTTCTTCAGATAGACGGCCTTGCCGTCGGAGATCAGCGGCACCCGGGGCGCCAGCCACGCCCACAGCAGACCCAGCAGCACACCGGCCGCCGTCACCGCCACGAGCACCACCACCGCCTGCCGCAGCTCCGCGCGCGTCTCCTCCCGGGCCCGCTCGCGGTCCTGCTCCCGCGCCAGGTCGTCCGCCCGGTCGTCCTGCCCGGCGTGGTCGGCCCCGACGACGGGCCCGGAGGCCTGGGCGGATCCGGGACCCCGGCCGTCCGAAGAGGCGCCCGAGGCAGAATCCGAGGAGGGTTCGGAGGAGGAGTCGTCCTGCGGTGTCAGCGGTGCGGTCACCCCGCCATCGTGCCAGGTCGGCGCGGGCACCCCGGCGCCAGGATGGTCGGTGCGGCGCGTCACCGCACGGCCGCCCGGCGGTAGGCCCAGGTGGCCACGGCCAGCGACACCACGCCGACGGCCGCGCACACCCCGAGGTCGGCCGCCACCAGCAGCCAGTCCGGGTGCGCGTCGAACGACCGCGCGAACGCCTCCACGCCGTAGGTGGACGGCAGCAGGTCCCGCGCGAACGCGACCGGCGCCGGCATGTGCGCGGCCGGCAGCACGCCCAGCAGCAGCGCCGCCGACATGCCCAGCTGACCGCCCAGCGTGGCGAGCTCCTGGCGCGGGGCGAGCAGCCCCAGGGCGGCACCCAGACCGGCGAGGGCCGCGCCCGACACCGGGATCACGGCCGCCAGCACCCACAGATGCGCCATCGGCAGCTTGAACAGCACGCTGCCCACCACCGCCGTGACGAGGGTGCCGGGCGCGGTGAAGGACGCGTACGCCCCGGCCGCCCCCAGCACGACCGCCGCAGGCGGCACCGGCAGCGTCGCGTAGTAGTCGAGGCCACCGCCGGCCCGCAACTGGCCGAAGTACTGGGCGAGGAGGTTGAGCGCGACGAACGCCACGACCAGGACGCTGGAGCCGGCCACGACGGACCGGGCCTCGGCACCGCCGTCGACGACGCCGCGCATCATGACCATGATGCCGACGGACTGGAAGGTCGCCACGAACAGCAGCGGGATCCGCGCCACGCGGGCGCGCGAGAGCTGCGCCCGGTAGACGGCCGCCAGCGCGGGCAGCATCCGCGCCCCGGGCGCGAGGGGGGCGGCGACGGCGACGCCGTCCTCGGCCCCGGCCCCGGCCCGGTCCCCACCCCGGTCCCGGACCTTCCCGGACACCGCCTCTGCGGATACGGCACTCACGCGGCACAGCTCCTGTTCGCTACGGACCTCGTCACGCCTTCACCAGCCCCTGCGACCGGCCGCCGCCCAGCGCGAGGTAGACGTCCTCCAGGCTCGGCGTGGCGAGCGTGAAGTCGTCCAGCGCGGCGAAGGCGGGGCCGCCGGTCACCGCGGCGACGGCGGCACGCGCCTCCGCCGGGCCCAGCCGCAGCGACCAGCGGCGGCCGGTCTCCAGGGCGGCGTCCCGCAGCGCGGCGACCTCGGGCACGTCCAGCGGCGGCTCGGTGCGCCAGACCAGATCGACGCGGACCTCGTCGCCGACGAGCTCCTTGAGCCCCGACGGGGTGTCGCAGGCGATGATCCGCCCGTGCTCCAGGACCGCGACCCGGTCCAGCACGGTCTCGGCCTCGATGACGTTGTGGGTGACCAGCAGCACGGTGGTGCCCCGCTCGGCGCGGCGCCGGTCCACGGCGGCCCACACGGCCCGGCGGGCCACGGGGTCCATGCCGGTGGTCGGCTCGTCCAGGACGAGCAGGGGGCGGTCGCCGACCAGCGCGGCGGCGAAACAGGCGAGGCGGCGCTGGCCGCCGGAGAGCTTCTTCAGCGGACGGCCGGCCAGCGGGGTGAGACCCAGCTCGTCGAGGACGGCGTCCCGCTCGGCCCGGGCCGCGCTCAGGTCCAGGCCGCGCAGCCGGCCGGTGGTCTCGGCGGCCAGGGCCACCGTCAGCTCGTCCAGCGCGGTCGACTCCTGACCGAGGTAGCCGACGAGGCGCGCGGCGCGCTCGGGGTGGCGGACGAGGTCGTGGCCGAGGAGGTCGACGCCGCCCGCGTCGGGGCGGAGCAGCCCGGTGAGCTGGCGGACGAGCGTGGTCTTGCCGGCGCCGTTGGGGCCGAGCAGCCCGAAGATCTCACCGCGCCGGATGTCGAGATCGATGCCGTCGGTGGCCCGGACGGGATCCGCGCCCGGACGACCGCGGCGCCCGCGCGCGGCCGGGTAGGTCTTGACGAGCCCCCGCACGGTGCACACCGTGGCGCCCGCGGCACGCTCCGCCTGTTTCCCGACCGTTCTCACGAGCTATGAGGGTACGCGCCTCGACGCCTGCGGCTCGCTCGGGGGCACGGTTGCGGTGCCGCTTCCACCGTCGGCCTGGGGGTCAGTCCCCCGCCTGCGCGTGTTCCGCCGCCGTCCGGGCGTCGATCTCGCGCCAGAAGCCCGCGCGGATCGCGTAGCGGTCGTGCTCGTCGATCTGGTCGTCCTTGTGGGCGAGGAGCCCGAAGCGGGCGGCGTAGCGCAGGAGCTCGCCGTCGATGCGGTGGGGGATGCGGGGGTACTCGGTGGAGAGGTGCTGGAGGTGGACGGAGTCGGTCAGGCGCTCGGACCAGCGGCGGGCGAAGACCTGGCCGACCTCGAAGGGGTCGCCGCCGACGGTGGTGATGTCCTCCTCGCGGTCGGCCCAGCGCTGCTCGGCGCTGGTGAGCTGGGCGAGCATGGGCAGGGAGGCCGTCTCGGGGGACTCCCCCAGTCCGCTGCCCGCGCCTCGGTCGATCCAGCCCTTGTCGGAGGACCAGCGCAAGGTCGCGTTGGGGGCCGCCCCGGCGCCGGACTGCCCGTTGGCCGGGCCCGTGCCGGGGCCCGGCGCCGAGGTGCCGGCCGGCTGTGCGCCCGCCGGGCCGCGCCCGAGGCCGGCGAGGTCCTTCGGGGTGGGCACGCCGCGTGTGGCGGGGCTGTCATGGCCGCCCGCCGGGGCGGCCGTCGAGGGCCGGCCGCCGTTGCGCTCGACGGCGGGGCGGTTCTCCCCGCCGTGACCGGAGGCCGCCGCGGCGGCCGCGGCGGTCTCGGGCAGGGGCGCGGAGAGGATCGCCGCGATCTCGGGCCGGGGCGCGGGCGGCGGGGCGCAGGGCCCGGTGAGCTCCTTGGGCCGTACCGCGCGGGTGATCCAGGTGCGGTCCAGGACGCGTCGTTCGTCGGCCTCGGCGACGAGGTCCTCGGACTGGTTGTAGTCGCCGTCGGCGGCCTGCACGGCCCATAGGTGGACGGCGACGCCGTGTTCCTTGGCGGACATCAGGCCGGGCAGCAGATCGCCGTCGCCGGTGACGAGCACGATGTCCGAGCAGGCGCGGTTGCGGGCGAGCTCGGTGAGCTCGGCGTGCATGGCCGCGTCCACGCCCTTCTGGGCCCAGCGGCCGTCGGTGCGGGTCAGCGCGCCCAGCCGGACCGTGACGCGGGACATCACGCGCAGCCGCCGGTGCTCGGGCTGGGGCACCCGGTCGGGGGCGCCGTCGAACCAGTAGATCCGCAGCAGCGGACGCTGGGTGTCGGCTTCGGCGCGCTCGCGGAGCCCCTGGATGAGGGTCGCGTGGTCGACGGTGATGCGCGACCTGGCGGGCTCCCCCGCCAGCAGGCTCGCGGCGGCGCCCAGCAGATAGCCGGCGTCCACCAGGACGACGCAGCGGTCCACGTTCCACCCTCTTTCCGTGAGTTCAAATGACATCAAATGAGTTCGGACGGGTTCGGCTGAATTCTGGTCGGTGCTGCTGAGTTCACAAGGTGCGGTCGCCCCGGCACGGCGGTGCCCCGGTCTCCTCGGCTTGCCAGGAGTCTGCCCGACCGCGCGGGGGTTATCAGTCCGAACTGGATCTTCGGCGTGGCGGATACGGGCGACGGCGGAGAAGTACTCCTGTCACCGAAGGTAATGACCCGAAATGCGGGCTTCGTGGGGGCGTGCAAGGGTGACCTGTGGGGGGCCGTCACCCCGATCCGGAGGCACAGCAGCGATGGCGAAGAACAAGAAGCAGGACCGGAGCCAGCAGCAGAGGTCCAGCGCGGCGGAACGTGGCCAGCAGCAGGCCCAGAAGTCGTCGGTCGAGGCCCAGAGCGAGCAGCGGTCGACGCAGGTGACCCCGGGCGATCTCGCCCGTAAGAGCAAGCAGAAGCGCTTCGGGCACAACTGATCCGGCGCTTCGACGCGCTTGAGGGGCGCGCCCGCATCAGCGGGCGCGCCCCTCAAGCGCGTACATGGTGGTGTCGGCTCAGCCGGCCAGGCAGGACGGGCCGAGCAGCTGCTTCAGATCGCCGAAGAGCGCCGGATCGGGTGTCACCCGGTGGCGGTCGAGCCGGAGGACGGTCGTCTTGCGGGCACCCTGGAGCTTGATCCGTACCTCGGTCGAGCCCCGGTGGTGGCTGAGCACCTGGCCCAGCCGCTCCACCAGCGGCGGGGTGACCTTGACCGTGGGGATGGAGATGATCACCGGGGCGTTGGTGCCGGCGTTGGAGAGGTCGGGGACCATCAGCTCCATGGCCACCAGCCGGGGGATGTCCTCTCGCTTGTCGAGCCGCCCCTTGACGAAGACGACGGCGTCCTCGACGAGCTGGGTGGAGACCAGCTGATAGGTGGCGGGGAAGAACATGCAGTCGATGGCGCCGGCCAGGTCCTCGACGGTGGCGATGGCCCAGGCGTTGCCCTGCTTGGTCATCTTGCGCTGGAGGCCGGAGATGATGCCGCCGATGGTGACGATGGCGCCGTCGGCGTGCTCACCGCCGGTGAGCTGGGAGATCGAGGCGTCGGCCTTGTCGTTGAGGACGTGCTCGATACCGAAGAGCGGGTGGTCGGAGACATAGAGGCCGAGCATCTCGCGCTCCTGCGCGAGCAGATAGGACTTCTCCCACTCGATGTCGGAGAACTCCACGTCCAGCCCGAAGCCGGGGCCGTCGTCGCCGCTGTCGTCGCCCATGCCGCCGAAGAGGTCGAACTGGCCCTCGGCCTCCTTGCGCTTGACCTGCACCACGTTGTCGATCATCGGTTCGTAGTGCGCGGTGAGGCCCTTGCGGGTGTGCTTCATCTCGTCGAAGGCGCCGGCCTTGATCAGCGATTCGACGGTGCGCTTGTTGCAGACGACGGCCTCGACCTTGTCGAGGAAGTCGGGGAAGGAGGTGTACTTCCCCTTGGACTTGCGGCAGCGGATGATCGAGTCGACGACGTTGGCGCCGACGTTGCGCACGGCGGTGAGGCCGAAGAGGATCACGTCGTCGCCCTGGGCGGCGAAGTTGGCCTCGGACTCGTTGACGTTCGGCGGGAGCACCTTGATGCCCATGCGGCGGCACTCGTTGAGGTAGATCGCCGACTTGTCCTTGTCGTCGCGCACCGAGGTGAGGAGCGCGGCCATGTACTCGGCGGGGTGGTTGGCCTTGAGGTAGGCCGTCCAGTACGAGACGAGGCCGTACGCGGCGGAGTGGGCCTTGTTGAAGGCGTAGCCGGCGAAGGGGACCAGCACGTCCCACAGGGCCTGGATGGCCTCGTCGCTGTAATTGTTCTTCCGGGCGCCCGCCTGGAAGATCGTGAAGTTCTTCGCCAGCTCCTCGGGCTTCTTCTTGCCCATCACGCGGCGGAGGATGTCGGCCTCGCCGAGCGAGTACCCGGCGATGATCTGGGCGGCCTTCTGGACCTGCTCCTGGTAGACGATCAGGCCGTAGGTGACCGCGAGGACCTCTTCGAGGGGCTTCTCCAGCTCCGGGTGGATCGGGGTGATCTCCTGCTGCTTGTTCTTGCGCAGCGCGTAGTTCGTGTGCGAGTTCATGCCCATCGGGCCCGGCCGGTACAGGGCGGACACGGCGGAGATGTCTTCGAAGTTGTCGGGCTTCATCAGCCGCAGCAGGGACCGCATGGGCCCGCCGTCGAACTGGAAGACGCCGAGGGTGTCACCGCGCTGGAGGAGCTCGAAGGTCGTGGGGTCGTCGAGCGGGAGGGCCAGGAGATCGATGTCGATCCCCTTGTTGGCCTTCACCATCTTGACGGCGTCGTCCATGATCGTGAGGTTGCGCAGGCCGAGGAAGTCCATCTTCAGCAGGCCGAGCGACTCACAGCTCGGGTAGTCCCACTGGGTGATGGTGACGCCGTCGGTGTGCCGGACCCAGACCGGGACGTGGTCGGTGATCGTCTCGCTGGACATGATCACGCCGGCCGCGTGCACACCCATCTGCCGGACCAGGCCCTCGACGCCGCGCGCGGTGTCGATGACCTTCTTGACGTCCGGCTCGTTCTCGTACATCCCGCGGATCTCGCCGGCCTCGCTGTAGCGCGGGTGCTTGGGGTCGAGGATGCCGGAGAGGGGGATGCCCTTGCCGAGGACGTCGGCGGGCATCGCCTTGGTGAGGCGGTCGCCCATCGCGTACGGGTAGCCGAGGACACGGGCGGAGTCCTTGATCGCGTTCTTGGCCTTGATGGTGCCGTAGGTGCCGATCATGGCGACCTTGTCGGCGCCGTACTTCTCGGTGACGTACCGGATCACCTCGGCGCGCCTGCGCTCGTCGAAGTCGATGTCGACATCGGGCATGGAGATGCGCTCGGGGTTGAGGAACCGCTCGAAGATCAGGCCGTGCGGGATCGGGTCGAGGTCGGTGATGCCCATGGCGTAGGCGACGATCGAGCCGGCCGCGGAGCCTCGGCCGGGGCCGACCGCGATGCCCTGGTTCTTGGCCCACATGATGAAGTCGGCGACCACGAGGAAGTAGCCCGGGAAGCCCATCGAGATGATCGTGTCCATCTCGTACTCGACCTGCTTCATGCGGTCCTCGGGGATGCCGCCCGGGAAGCGGCGGTGCATCCCTCGCAGGGTCTCCTCGCGGAACCAGGTGATCTCGGTGTAGCCGTCGGGGATGTCGAACTTGGGCATCAGGTTCCGGAACTGGAACATGCCCTCGGTGTCGACCTGCTCGGCGACCAGCCTGGTGTTGGCGCAACCCTGCTGCCAGGCGTCCGAGGAGTCGATGGCGTACATCTCGTCCGTGGACTTCAGGTAGTAGCCCGAGCCGTCGAAGCGGAAGCGGTCCGGGTCGGAGAGGTTCTTGCCGGTCTGGATGCAGAGCAGGGCGTCGTGGGCCTCGGCCTCGTGCGCGTAGGTGTAGTGGGAGTCGTTGGTGACCAGCGGGGGGATGCCGAGCTTCTTGCCGATCTCCAGCAGGCCGTCGCGGACGCGGCGCTCGATCTCGATGCCGTGGTCCATCAGCTCCAGGAAGTACCGGCCCTCGCCGAAGATGTCCTTGTAGTCGCTGGCGGCCTGGACGGCCTCGTCGAACTGGCCGAGGCGGAGCCGGGTCTGCACCTCGCCCGAGGGGCAGCCGGTGGAGGCGATCAGGCCCTCGGACCACTGGGCGATGGTCTCCTTGTCCATCCGGGGCCACTTGGTCAGCCAGCCCTCGGCGTAGGCGTCGGAGGACAGCCGGAAGAGGTTGTGGAGGCCGGTGGCGTTGGAGGCCCAGATCGTCTTGTGGGTGTAACCGCCCGAACCGGACACGTCGTCGCGCTTCTGGTGCGGCTGGCCCCACTGGATGCGTCGCTTGTTGCGCCGGGACTCGGGCGCGACATAGGCCTCGATGCCGATGATCGGGGTGATCTCGGCCTTTTTCGCCTGCTGGAAGAAGTCGTACGCGCCGTGGAGGTTGCCGTGGTCGGACATGGCGATGTGTGTCATGCCCATGTCCTTGCAGGCATTGAACATGTCCTTGAGCCGCGCGGCACCGTCCAGCAGGGAGTACTGGGTGTGGACGTGCAGGTGCGTGAAGGGCGGCTTGTTGGCCACGGTGGGAGACCTCCGGCGGGAGCGGGCAGCGGGGCGGACGGGACTGTTTTGAAGGTTACCGGCCCCCACCGACAGCCGGGGGCACGCGCCGGTACCCTCACGCGTTGAGCACGACAGCACACACGTTCGTCCCATGCCCCACCCAGGAGGACCCCGCGATGGCGACCGAGCACGACCGGGCCGCACAGCGCGGCGAGGAGATCCTCGCCGTCTTCGACACCGCCTTCGGTGAGCTGCTGGCGGCCGACCCGGCGGCCTTCCGCGTGAAGTTCCGGAAGATGGCCGCCTCCGCCTTCGCCTTCTACCGGGGCACCGCCTGCCTCTTCTACTCCGACCTGGCGCACGAGCGCGACGCCGGCCCCTACCTGGACGAACGCACGAGCCGGGTGTGGATCCACGGCGACCTCCACGCCGAGAACTTCGGCACGTACATGGACGCCAACGGCCGCCTCGTCTTCAACGTCAACGACTTCGACGAGGCCTACGTCGGCCCCTTCACCTGGGACCTCAAGCGCTTCGCCGCCTCCGTGGCGCTGCTGGGCCACGCCAAGGCGCTCAGCGACGAGAAGATCTCCGAGCTGGTGCGGATCTACGCCGCCGCCTACCGCGAGCGGATCCACGCCCTGGCCACCGGCGCCAAGGACGGTATTTCCGGCGAGCTCCCGCCCTTCACCCTGGACACCGCCGACGGCCCGCTGCTCGGCGCCCTGCGCGAGGCCCGCTCGCTGACCCGCTTCGGGCTGCTGGCCACGATGACGGAGATCCGCGACTTCGACCGGCGCTTCCTCCCCGGCGACGGCACCGTCGAGCTGGACGCCGCCACCCGCTACAAGATCCTCGCGGCCTTCGACGGCTACCTGGAGACCCTCCCCGACACCAGCCTGGCCCGCCCGGACTCCTACCGCGTCAAGGACGTCGTCGGCCGCCGGGGCGTCGGCATCGGCAGCGCCGGCCTGCCCTCGTACAACATCCTCCTGGAGGGCAACAGCGACGCCCTGGAGAACGACGTCGTCATCTACATGAAGCAGGCGCAGACCCCGGCGGTCTCCCGGCACATCACCGACCGGGCCGTGCGCGACTACTTCCGGCACGAGGGCCACCGCACGGTGATCTCGCAGCGGGCGCTCCAGGCGCACGCCGACCCGTGGCTGGGCTGGACGGAGCTCCAGGAGGGCGGCCACAGCCACGGGCAGCTCGTCGCCGAGGTCTCGCCCTACGCCGTGGACCTCGACTGGTCGGACATCGACGACCCCGAGGAGATCGCCGCCGTCGTCGCCGACCTGGGCCGGGCCACCGCCGCCATGCACGCGGCCGCCGACGACCAGAGCGGTCACTCGCTGGTGCCGTTCTCCACGGAGCGCGCCATCGACGCCGTGATCGCCGCCGACGAGGAAGGCTTCGCGAAGCTCCTCGTGGACTTCGCCCACACCTATGGCGCCCGGGCCCGCGCGGACCACCAGATCTTCGTCGATCTCTTCCGCAACGGCCGCATTCCGGGGCTTTAGCCGAGGTTTATCGCGCGGCATGACAGACTCGGCCCTCATGGACATATCAGCGGCACGGTTGCGGGCAGTGCGCGCGGCGCTCTTCGCCGCGCTGTGCGTACTGCTGTCCGCGTCCTCCCACGTGCTGCTGTCCGGGAGACCGCTGCCGCTCGCGACCGTCGCCGGGGCCGGCGCCGCCGTCTTCGCGCTCGCCTACGCCCTAGCGGGCCGCGAGCGCGGCTACGGGCGCATCGCCGCGCTCCTGGTCCCGCTGGAGCTGGGCGCCGCGGCGCTCTTCACCGCCGGGCAGGACACCTGCTACGGCCGGCCCGGCCACCCCGCCCCCGGCGGGGCGCTGACCTGGCTGTGCGAGGGGGGCATGGGCGGCCCGCTGGCCCGCTGGGCCGCCCCCGGCACCGCCCCCTGGCTGCTGCTCGCCGGGCACGTCGCCGTGGGCCTGCTGGCCGCCGCCTGGCTGCGGCGCGGCGAGGCCGCGCTCGCCGGGCTGCTGCGCGCCACGGCGGCGGTGGCCTTCCGCCCGCTGCGGCTCGCCGCCGCGGTGCTGGACGCGCGCGCCCGCGCCGGCGCAGGGCCGCTACGGTCCGTACGGGCCCGCCGCGATGCCCCCTCCCGCCACGCCTTCCCGCTCCTGGTCCACTCCGTCGTACGGCGCGGTCCGCCGGCCCCGCTGCCCACGCCCTGCTGACCGTCGGCCCGTCCACCCCCGGACGGGCCCCGCGCGGCCCGGGCGGCACGCGACCGACAGCCACGACACGCACCACGGAGAAGACCACCATGAGCAAGCGCAACAACTGGGAGAACAAGCAGTCCGCCCGCGACCGGCTGCGCGCCGAGCGCGAGAAGCAGGCGAAGCGCGACAAGACCCGCCGCCAGCTCCTCGTCGGCGGCGCGATCGTCGGCGTCCTCGCGATAGCCGGCGGCGTCGGCTACGCGGTGACGCAGTCCGGCGGCAAGAGCGACTCCGCCTGGTCCGCCGCCGCCAAGAAGACCCTCGTCAAGCCCGCCAACACGAGCGGCGACAAGGGCACCGAGGTCGTCGTCGGCAAGAAGGACGCCAAGCACACCCTGGAGATCTACCAGGACATGCGCTGCCCGATCTGCTCCGTCTTCGAGCAGAACGTCGGCGACACCATCGACAAGGACCTCAAGGACGGCAAGTACAAGGTCTCGTACCACATCGGCACCTTCCTCGACCGCAACCCGCAGATCCGCGGCGACGGCTCGAAGAACGCGCTGAGCGCGCTCGGCGCGGCGCTGAACATCAGCCCCGAGGCCTTCAGCGCCTACAACAAGGCCCTCTACTCCAAGGCCAACCACCCCGAGGAGACCAAGGACGACTTCCGCAAGGACGACGTCCTGCTGAAGGTCGCCCAGGAGGTGCCCGCGCTCAAGGGCAACGCCGCCTTCGAGAAGGACGTCAAGGAGGGCACCTTCGACAAGTGGGCCCTGGAGATGTCCGACTCCTTCGACGGCCACAAGGACGTCACGGGCACGCCCACGCTCAAGCTCGACGGCAAGAAGCTGTCCGTGAAGACCGCGTACGGCGAGGGCGCCCCGAACACCGCCGACAAGTTCAGCGAGCTGGTCGCCGCGCAACTCAAGTAGCGCCCCCGAGGGGCGGGCCCGGCCCGCCCCTCAACGATGCCGAATCTTGACCAGACAGCCGACGGCCGCCGTGGCACACTCGCCCCCATGGAGGGGACGGGCGTTCGGCTCAGGGCGATGCGCGCAGGGCTCTTCACCGCGCTCTGCCTCACGCTGTCCTCGGCGGCCCATGTGCTGCTCTCACGCGCCCCGTTGCCGCTGTCCACGGTCGCCGTGCTGGCGGCCGCCTTCTTCGCCGTCGCCTACGCGCTGGCCGGCCGGGAGCGCGGCTTCTGGCCGATAGCGGCCCTGCTGGTCCCGCTGGAGCTGACGGCGGACACCGTCTTCACCACCGGCCAGCACGCCTGTTACGGCCAGGCCGGCGGCCCGGTCGCAGGGCCCCTCCACTCGATGGGCGTCGATCTGGTCTGCCGGGGCGGCGAGTTCGGCTCGCCCCTGGCCGCCGGAACGGCCGCCACGAGCTCCGCGACGCCCTGGCTGCTGCTCGCCGCGCACGTCACGGTCGGGCTGATCGCCGCCGCCTGGCTGCGGCGCGGCGAGGTGGCCGTGGCCCGGCTGCTGCGCGCGCTGGCCGCGCTGGCCTTCCGGCCGCCGCTGCTGGCCGCCCCGCTCCGGTCGTACGGACCCGCCGGCATCGCGCCCGTACGACCCGTGCGCGACACCCTGGCCGCCCGTACGCTCCCCCTGCTCGTCCACTCCGTCGTACGGCGGGGACCGCCGTCGCTCCCGGCATCCGCCTGAGCACGGCAACACATCCCTTCCGTACCTTTCTTCCTCACGGAGCCGAGTCATGAGCAACCCCCAGAACAAGGCCGCCGCCCGCGAACGCCTGCGCGCCGAGCGCGAGAAGCAGGCGAAGCGCGACAAGACCCGCCGCCAGCTCCTCATCGGCGGCGCCGTCGTCGTCGTACTGGCGGCGGCGGGCGGCATCGGCGTGGCTGTCTCCAAGGCCACCAATGGCGGCAAGAACACCAAGGTCAGCAGCGAGGACTGGGAGACCGCCGCCAAGAAGCGGGAGTTCAAGCAGCCCGCCAACACCACCGGTGACAAGGGCACCACGGTCGTCATCGGCAAGCAGGACGCGAAGAACACCCTGGAGGTCTTCGAGGACATGCGCTGCCCGGTCTGCTCCGGCTTCGAGCAGGCCGTCGGCGGGACCATCCAGAAGGACATCAAGGACGGCAAGTACAAGGCCCAGTTCGAGGTGGGCACCTTCCTCGACCGCAACCCGATGATCAAGGGCTCGGGCTCCAAGAACGCGCTGAGCGCGCTGGGCGCGGCCCTCAATGTGAGCCCGGACGCGTTCCTGGAGTACAAGAAGGCGCTCTACTCGGTCAAGAACCACCCCGACGAGCGGGACGACGCCTTCTCCGACGACGGCAAGCTGGTGTCCGTCGCGCAGGAGGTGCCCGCGCTCAAGGGCAACGCCGCCTTCAAGAAAGATGTCGAGGACGGCACCTTCGACAAGTGGGCGCTGGAGATGTCCGCCGCCTTCGACAAGCAGGTCGGCCCGAACAAGCCCATCCAGGGCACCCCGGGCCTGAAGCTCAACGGCAAGGTGCTGGGCGACCAGCGCGGCCAGGCACCGCAGGACCCGAAGACGTTCACGTCGCTGGTCGACGGGGCGCTCGTGAAGTAGGGGGCTACCAGCGGTAGGCGACGGGCGGACGAACACTCGGTGATCATCCGCCCAAGCTCTTGTCACGGGTCTTACCGCTGGTTCTACCGAGCAGTAAAGTGACGGCCCGTGACATCCCACCACATATCCCGCCGCACCGCCGTCACGGCCGTCGCCGCCACCACGACCGCCGCCCTGCTCCCGCTGGCCGCCGCCCCGGCCGCACTCGCCGACTCGGACCCGCCCGGACCGCCCCGCCCGGCCTTCCTCCACGGCGTCGCCTCCGGCGACCCGCTGCCCGACGGCATCCTGCTGTGGACCCGCGTCACCCCGACCCCGGACGCCGCGCCCGGCTCGGGACGCGGCCCGGCCGTCGAGGTCACCTGGCAGGTGGCCGAGGACGCCGGCTTCACCCGGGTCGTCGCCCGGGGCACCGTCACCGCGACCGCCGCCCACGACCACACCGTCAAGGCGGACGTCCGCGGACTGCGCCCGGCCACCGCCTACTTCTACCGGTTCACCGCCGGGGACGCCGCCTCCCCGACCGCCCGCACCCGCACCGCCCCCGCCCACGACGCGGCCACGGCCGGGCTGCGCTTCGGCGTGGTGTCCTGCTCCAACTGGGAGTCCGGCCACTTCTCCGCGTACCGCCACCTGGCCGCCCGCAAGGACCTGGACGCGGTCTTCCACCTCGGCGACTACATCTACGAGTACCGGTCCGGCGAATACCCCGCCGCCAAGTACGTGGTCCGCCCCCACGCCCCCACCCACGAGATCATCACCCTGGCCGACTACCGCACCCGCCACGGCCAGTACAAGACCGACCCCGACCTCCAGGCCGTGCAGCACACCCACCCGCTGGTGGCCATCTGGGACGACCACGAGTTCGCCAACGACGCCTGGTCCGGGGGCGCCGAGAACCACACCCCGGGCGCCGAGGGCGACTGGAAGGACCGCGTCGCCGCGGCCAAGCAGGCCTACTTCGAGTGGATGCCCGTACGCCCCTCCGTCGAGGGCACCACCTACCGCCGGCTGCGCTTCGGCAAGCTCGCCGACCTCCACCTGCTGGACCTGAGATCCTTCCGCTCGCAGCAGGCGAAGCCCGGCAGCGGCAAGGTCGACGAACCCGGTCGCACCATCACCGGCCGCGCCCAGCTCGACTGGCTCAAGGAGGGTCTCGCGAGCTCCGACACCACCTGGCGGCTGGTGGGCAACCCCGTGATGATCTCCCCGGTCGCCTTCGGCGCCCTCCCGGCGCATTTGCTGGAGCCCATCGCCAAGCTCCTGGGCCTCCCGGCGGGCGGCCTCGCCGTCAACACCGACCAGTGGGACGGCTACACCGAGGACCGCCGCGAGCTGATCGACCACCTGGAGCGGCGCGCCATCCGCAACACGGTCTTCCTGACCGGCGACATCCACATGGCCTGGGCCAACGACGTGCCCAAGCGGGCCGCGACCTATCCGCTGTCGTCGTCCGTCGCCACGGAGTTCGTGGTGACGTCCGTGTCGTCCGACAACCTCGACGACCTGCTGCACGTGGCACCCCACACGCTGTCCGTGCCCGCGGCGGCGGCCATCAAGGCCTCCAACCGCCATGTGAAGTGGCTCGACATGGACGGCCACGGCTACGGCGTCCTCGACGTCACGGCCGAGCGGGCGCAGATGGACTACTACGTCCTGTCGGACAAGCGCGACGCGAAGGCGACGGCGTCGTGGGAGCGGTCGTACCGGACGCGCTCGGGGTCGCAGCGCGTGGAGCGCGTGGACGCACCGGTGCGCTGACCGTCTGCGGGGGCTTCGCCCCGGGCCGGAGCGGGCCTGGGGCGGAGCGGCGGTCGCGCGGTGACGACGTCGGCGGACAAAGATCACGCCCGCAACAAGATCCTTAGTCCATAACGCGCATATTCGCGTCCTGGCATAGACGCCTGTGCGCGGGTCCTCGTACCGTCGGCATGGATCGGCCCAATCAGGGCCGTGGCCGAGGGGGTTCGCATGTCTGAACGCTCAGCGCTTATCCGGCTCACTGGTAACGGCAGTGGTGAATGTGGGCAGGGTGACTGCCCCAACGTGTATCGCACGGCGACCGGATCGTTCCTGGTTCAGGGCGAGGCGTCCGACGCCTTCAAGCCCTCGACCGGGGAAGGGCTCGTGGAGATCCCCGAGAGCGTGCTGAGGGAGGCGTTTGATGCTCTTGGATGGTGAGGAGTGGGTGGCCAAGTTCCAGAACTTCCAGAAGGAAGCGTGGAGGCTGGAGACGCTGCCGCAGTATCTTGTTCCGCAGGAAGCGGAGGAATTCGCGGAATTCAAGAACGGGGTCCGGTATCCCGGCCCCTACGAGGACTCCTGGACTGCCCTGATCCGGAAGCACAAGGCAACCGGAGGGGGCATTGGTCGGGTGCACATTGTGAGCCGACCGTTCTCGGACTATCTCCGATTCGAGTTCGAAAGGTACTACCGGCATCAGGCGCCCATCGGGGAAGACATTCGGCTACTCGACGTGACCGACAGGGTGAACCCGCTGCCGGACGTTCAGGACTTCTGGATGTTCGACCGCTCCACCATCGTTCTCATGCACTACGAGCCGGACGGCAAGCAGATCAGCCGCGAACTGTACGAGGGCGATCCCGCACCATTCATCGAGTACCAGCGGATCGCGGTAGAGGCATCCGTGCCGTTCCTGGAGTACCCGCACAGGTGACCTTCGAGCCCGAACAGCTAGGCCAGTCCCTTCAGGAGCTAGCGGCTTCACTGAAGGGGCTACGCAAGCGATCCGGTCTCTCAGGAGACCGGGTCGCTCAACGTATGCACGTATCTCAATCCAAAGTGTCCAGGATTGAGAACGGAAAAGTAAGGCCGTCCGTCCTGGACGTGGAGCAGTACCTGCGAGCCGTTGAAGCCCCCGCCGATCTCGTGGCGGAGGCCATGGCGCTGGCCAAGAGCGCGAATACCGAGTGGCAGGACTTCCGGAACCTTCGCAGGAAGGGCCTGGACAAGAAGCAGCAAGAACTGGCGACTCTTGAAAAGACTTCGACGGAGTTCCGATTCTTCCTACTGTCCATGATTACCAGCCTGCTATCCACTCCCGACTATATCCGGGCCAGCCTCGCCCACGTCCCAGGCGACCATAGCCGGACCGTGTCCCGGAAGCTCGAGCGGCAAGAAGTCCTCTACGACACCAGAAAGCGGTTCACGTTCCTCCTGTCCGAGCTGGCTGTGAAATGGCCGCTGGTTCAGGCGCCGGCAATGGCCATACAGCTTGACCGGCTGGTGTCGGTATCTAGACTCCCGAATGTGAGACTGGGCGTGATTCCCGCCCGAGGGCACATGCCGATCGCGCCCATGGATACGTTCACGATCTACGACACGATCCTGACCACGGCAGAAACCACGACGGGGGTCGTCGTCCTGAGGGATCCGCGCGATGTAGCCGCATACCTGGAACTCTTCGGCAGCCTCGAAAACTATGCTCTGTTCGATGATGGCGCCCGAGACTTCCTTGTCGAGTGCGCAGACAAGGCTCGTGATCTTTAGTCCAAGACGTGACTGGAACTGTTATCACGGTGCGACTGATCCCACGATGTACCCATGACCACGGACACCGAAGCAGCCGCACAGCAAGCCGACGTCTTCATGGTGGGAAAGAAGAAGGCGGACGACGCCGCTTTTATGCTCGGGCAGGTGCTCAAAATGATGGGCATCACGGTTGGCGATCGGGACTCCTGGCCTCAGCTGATGGGGCGCGCCTCGCTCAGTGGCGAGCCGTCCGTCTACCTGGGGACCGTTCCGTTGACCACGGTCCAGAAGCTGGCGAACGCCCTCGTCCATGCCGAGTCGGCACGTCGCGATCGGGAGCCGTAGAAAGCTCTTGGCGGCGACAGCTGCTCCGGTGCCCTTCCATCGCTCAGGAAGGTTCACCATGACTGACCTGTACGGGCTCGACATCGACGGTGCTCAGTTCGCCAAGGCGTGCGGGGGCAACACCCATCCGGACGGCGAATCCTGCGTGACCCTCGCCCGCATCGCCGAGGACGCCTACGCCCTCGGTGACAGCAAGCGGCCGGACGCGCAGCCGCTGAGGTTCACGACCGCCGAGCTGAACGCGGCGGGCATCGACCCGGCCCGCTTCAACCTCACGGCCTGACCGGCCCCACCACGGTAGCCCCCAGTCGGCTGCCCTTGTGACCGGCGGCCTTCGCCTTCCGGAGGAGGCGGAGGCCGCCGCCTATTTTCCTGGACAGGAAGACCAGTTGCACGTTCACGGCTACCTCTGGACCGGCGAGAAGACCGCCTTCGACAAGGAGAGCATCCGCCGCCCACCACCATCCGTCGCACCGACGGCTACCAGCCCCGACGAGGTACAGCAGCGCTACCGCGAAGCCGTCGCAGAGTGGAGGGCCACCGACGTACCCCCGATCGAGACGGCCCTGTGGCTGCTGAAGCCGCGCCAACTGATCCAGGGCACGTGGGACGAGCCGAAGAAGGCCGCGGAATGGCTCGGAGAGCGGCTGACCGAGCACGCGCCCCGCTTCGCCTCCCACCACGACCAGGACCCCACCCGGCTCACCGCCCTCACCGCCTACGCCGCCGAGCGGCTGGCGCAGAGAGGTGACTGCTCACTCGGGTTCTACCTGCGCGGGACCCTGTTCCTGTCAATGGCGCTGGTGACGTGTTCCCCGAACCACGCCGAGTCAAAGCTGAGCTGCCCCTTCAGCGAGTTCCCCGAGGGTGCCGTCCTTCTGCCGCATACGTCGGCTGCCGGGTCCCTCGGGCACGTGACCTGCAAGACCTGCAAGGACCTGATCGCGGAGCGGAACGCGCGCCGGGCTCACGGCGACGAGACCGGAGCGCGGGCGAAGGACGCCGCCCTGGCGGATCACAGCAGGAAGCACCACACGGAATAGCGCGGAACGCACAAAACCGCTGACAGTCAGAAAGGAGCACGAACATGGGTAGGAAGGACTTCGAGAACGCGGGAGAGCCCTGGGACCCGCACGCCAACCAGGATCAGGTGACCGATCCCGACACCCGCGTCTCTCAGAACGGTGACGTGCACAGCTCGCACGCCGACGACAAGGACCGGGACGGGAAATGAAGCGAGGCGAGGACCTGATTCAGGACCTGAGAGAGCAAGGCTTCATGAGCTGTGAGACCACCAGGGACGGCAAGGCCGTGATCATGCGCAAGCGTGACAGGTGGACCGTCATCCCCCTGCGGTGGCTCACCGACGAAGCCGTGGACACCATCAAAGCTCAGGCCGGAATCGGCCTCGTCTGAGTCGTCCCGCACCAGCCCCGCCGGGCTCCCCGGCGGGGCTGGTCGCCGTTGCGGGTCCTAACCCGCCGCGACCTCCTCCAGGAACGCCAGCGCCACGCGCCACGCCGTCTCCGCCGCCTCCGCGTCGTAGTCGTCCAGCTCCGGATCGGTGAAGAGGTGCCCCGCGCCGTGGTAGCGGTGGACCTCCACGTCCGCGCCCGCCCGGCCCATGCGCAGGTACCACGCGTTCAGCCAGTCGTGCGGCTCGAAGGGGTCCGGGTCCGCGACGTGGAGCTGTACCGGCAGGTCGTCCATGGAGGCGTCCTCCGGGAGGTCGGACGTGCCGTGGAGGAGCAGCAGGCCGCGGGCCTTCTCGTCGGCCAGGGCCAGGTTCTGGGCGATGGAGCCGCCGAGGGAGAAGCCCGCGTAGACCAGGCCCCGGTCCGACAGCGGGGCCGCCGCTGTCACAGCGCGTCGCAGGAGCTCCTCGCGGCCGATCTCGTCCTTGATGGCCATGCCGTCCTCGACGGTCTCCGCCGTACGCCCCTCGTACAGGTCGGGCACATGCACCTCGTGCCCGGCGGCCCGCAGGCGGTCGGCGGCGGCGTGGACGGCCGGCCGCAGGCCGTATGCGGAATGGAATAGAACAATCGTGGTAGGGGACGTCACTGGAGGTCACTTCCTTACGGCATGAATCACGTGCCCCCATCGTGCCAGCCAGCTACGTTCGAAGGAGCGGAGGTGCTGCCCATGGAGCACATACTGCGTCCCCTCGCGGTTCTCGGCGGGGCGGTCCTGATCACCCTGATCGCGGGGTGGGCCGCCGACCAGGCCGTGCGCCGCGTGGGGGCACTGCATCCCGAGACCCCGCTGTGGGGGCTGCTGGAGCGCTGCCGGATGCCGTTGCGGCTGGTGCTGTGCACCGCGCTGCTGCGCGCCGGGTATCCCTCGGCGGAGCTGCCGAAGGGGTCCCGGGGCGCGGTCGGGCAGGTGCTGACGCTGATATTGATCGCGGCGTGCGCCTGGCTGGCGGTCCGGGTGGCGGCCGCCGTCGTGGAGTCCGGCTACGCGCGCTACGCCGCCGGCGCGCAGGACCCCTACCGGGTGCGCCGGGTACGGACCCAGGTGACGCTGATCCAGCGGGTCGTCACGGCCGCCGTGTCCGTCGTGGCGGTGGCGGCGATGCTGCTGACCTTCCCCGCGATGCGGGCGGCGGGGACGTCCCTGCTGGCCTCGGCCGGGGTGATCGGCGTCGTCGCGGGCATAGCCGCCCAGTCGACGCTGAGCAATGTCTTCGCCGGGCTCCAGATCGCCTTCGGCGACATGGTGCGCATCGGGGACACGGTCGTGGTCGACGGCCAGTGGGGCACCGTCGAGGAGATCACCCTCACGTATCTGGTGGTGACCACCTGGGACGAGCGGCGCATCACCATGCCGGTGTCGTACTTCACCAGCAGGCCCTTCGAGAACTGGTCCCGGAGCAATCCCCGGATGACCGGCACCGTCTTCCTCCACCTGGACCACGCGGCACCCATCGACCTGATCCGCGAGCGGCTGCACGAGGTCCTCAAGGAATGCCCCGAGTGGGACGGGCGCGGCTGGAGCCTGGTCGTCACCGACACCACGCCCACCACCGTCCAGGTGCGGGCGCTGGTCACCGCCAAGGACCCCGACGACATCTGGACGCTGCGCTGTGTGGTCCGCGAGGCCCTGATCGCCTGGCTGCGCCGGGAGCACCCGTACGCGCTGCCGCGGATCAACACCGCTCCCGCGCCCGGCCTGGAGGAGGCCCCGGACCGCCGGCAGGCCCCGCCCACGTCGGGGGACATCGGCCCGGGGCCGGGGACGACGTGAGCCACCTGTTCACGCCCCGCGCAGGCTCCGCATGTCGAGCTGTCGCAGCACCCGGTCGACCACCTCCGGGTCCATCCACGGCTCGCTGCGCGCGTCGAGCACCGCGTGGCGGGCGGCCGAGAGCAGCTCGGCGTGGATGGTCTGGATGGTGCGCAGCCGCTGGACGCGCTGGGTGTGGGCCTCGCGCCGTTCCTCGTCGACCATCTCGGGGCTGATGCGGGCGCCGATGTCGTAGGCGCGCCGGTGGAGCATCTCCACCAGGTCCTCGGGGAGCTCCTCCTGTCGTTCGATCTCCAGCAGCCGGTGCTTGGCGGCCTTGGCGGCGCGGATGGCCAGCTGGCGCTCCAGCTCGTGGGTCCAGTCGGAGTCGGCGCGCACGCCGAGCAGCTTGACCAGCCGGGGCAGGGTGAGGCCCTGGACGACGAGGGTGGAGATGATGACGGCGAAGGCGATGAAGAGGATCTCGCCCCGGGCGGGGAAGGGCGACTTGTCGTCCGTGGTCAGCGGGATGGCCAGGGCGAGGGCCACGGAGGCCACGCCGCGCATCCCGGACCACCACATCACGAGGGTCTCCCGCCAGTTCGTCAGGATCTCCTCGTCGATGTCGCGGCCCTTGTGGAGCCTCCTGGCCAGCCAGGCGGCGGGCAGGAGCCAGGCCAGGCGTACGCCCACCACGACGGCGATGACGACGCCGCCGATGCCGAGCATCTCGCCCCAGCGGCCGTACGCGGTGCTGATGGCGTTGTGCAGTTCGAGGCCGACGAGGCCGAAGGCGACGCCGGTGACGAGGGTGTCGACGATCTCCCAGAAGGTGTGCCCGGCCAGCCGCCCCAGGACGTCGTCGGCGTCGCTCGCGAACTCGGCGAGGAACAGCGCGGTGGTCAGCACCGCGAGCACCCCGGAGCCCTTGAACTCCTCGGCGAGGACGTAGGAGACGAACGGCACCAGCAGGGTGAGCCCGATCTGGAGCGTGGGGTCGCCGAGGACGTCCATCAGCCGCTTGGCGATCCAGCCGAGCGCCAGGCCGACGCCCACGGCCACCACGGCGGAGAACACCAGCTCGCCGGCCGCCCTCGGCAGCGAGAAGCTGCCGCTGACGGCGGCCGCGATGGCCACGTGGTAGAGCACGATGGCGGTGACGTCGTTGAAGAGCCCCTCCCCCTCCAGGATGGAGACGAGGCGGCGGGGCAGCCCCAGGGAGCCCGCGACGGCGGTGGCGGCCACGGGGTCGGGCGGGGCGACGAGCGCGCCCAGCGCCACGGCTGCGGCCAGCGAAATCCCTGGCACGATCGCGTTGGCGACGGCGGCGACGGCGGCGGTGGTGACGAAGACCAGCGCGACCGCGAGCAGGAAGATCGGCCGCCGGTTGGCGGCGAACTGCCGCCAGGAGGTGCGCTGGGCGGAGGCGTAGAGCAGGGGCGGCAGGACCAGCGGGAGGATGAACTCCGGCGGGATGTCGATGTTCGGCACGAACGGCAGCAGTGCCAGGACGATCCCGCCGAGCGTCATCAGCACCGGCGGCGGCAGCCCGAGCCGGTCGCCCAGCGGCACGGTGACCAGCGCTCCCAGCAGCAGGACGAACAGCAGGGCGAGCTGGTCCACGGATGCCCTCCGGGCGGGTGGGTGCGGGTGTGACTGCCGGGGCCGTTCCCCCAGCCTGCCTCACCCGCTTCCGGCCCGCCCTCCGGACCGTTCTCCGTCCGGGCGGCTACGCGCTCTCGGCGCGCACCGTGTCCAGGGCGTACTGGAGATCGTCGGGGTAGTCGCTCTCGAACTCCACCCAGCGGCCGTCCGAGGGGTGCTCGAAGCCGAGGCGCACGGCGTGCAGCCACTGGCGGGTGAGCTTCAGCCGCTTGGCGATGGTGGGGTCGGCGCCGTAGGTCATGTCGCCGACGCAGGGGTGCCGGTGGGCGGACATGTGCACACGGATCTGGTGGGTGCGGCCCGTCTCCAGCTTGATGTCCAGCAGGCTGGCGGCCCGGAACGCCTCGATGAGGTCGTAGTGGGTCACCGACGGCTTGCCGTCGGCGATGACGGCCCACTTGTAGTCGTGGTTGGGGTGCCGGCCGATGGGGGCGTCGATGGTGCCGCTCATCGGGTCCGGGTGGCCCTGGACCAGCGAGTGGTAGCGCTTGTCGACCGTGCGCTCGCGGAACTGCTGCTTGAGCAGGGTGTAGGCGCGCTCGGACTTGGCGACCACCATCAGGCCCGAGGTGCCGACGTCCAGGCGGTGGACGATGCCCTGGCGCTCGGCGGCACCGGAGGTGGAGATGCGGTAGCCCGCGGCGGCGAGGCCGCCGATCACGGTGGGGCCGGTCCAGCCGGGGCTGGGGTGCGCGGCCACGCCCACCGGCTTGACGATCACGACGATGTCGTCGTCGTCATGGATGATCTCCATGCCCTCGACGGGCTCGGCGACGATCTGCACCGGCGCGGGCGCCGCGGGCATCTCGACCTCCAGCCAGGCGCCGCCGGTGACCCGGTCGGACTTCCCGGCCGCGGCCCCGTCGAGCTGGACCTTGCCCGCTGCCGCCAGCTCGGCCGCCTTGGTGCGGGAGAAGCCGAACATACGGGCGATCGCGGCGTCGACGCGCTCGCCCTCAAGGCCGTCGGGAACAGGCAGGGCGCGGATCTCGGGAATGGTGCTCACCCGTCGAGTATGACGGACGGGCGCGGCATCCCCGCCCCGGGCCTCGGCCGGGGACCCGGCCAGGGGTCCGGCCGGGGGTCCGGCCGGGGCCCTGCTCGGGGGCTCAGTCCTGGTGGACGGTGCCGTCCGGGTCCAGGCCCCGGAAGGAGAGGATCACGATCAGGAAGCCGCCGCAGACGATCGCGGAGTCGGCGAGGTTGAAGACGGCGAAGTGGGCGGGCGCGATGAAGTCCACCACGCCGCCCTGGAAGCCGCCGGGCGAGCGGAACAGCCGGTCGGTGAGATTGCCGAGGGCGCCGCCCAGCAGCAGGCCGAGCGCGATCGCCCACGGCATGCTGTGGAGCTTGCGGGCGATCCGGGCGATCGCCACGATCACGGCGGCGGCGATGACCGTGAAGACGACCGTCATCGCCTCGCCGATGCCGAAGGCCGCGCCCCGGTTGCGGATCACCTCGAACTGGAGCCAGGTGCCGAACACCTGGATGGGGTCGTGGTGCTCCAGCTGGGCGACCACGAGGAGCTTGCTGCCCAGATCGAGGAGGAACGCGAAGGCGGCCACGGCCAGCAGCGTCCCGATGCGCCGCGGGCCCTTGGGCGCGCTCTCTTCACCGGCCGTCGCCGTCGCCCCGGTGGGCTCGGTGGGCCGTCCGGCCTGTTCCGCCTCAGTCACGTGAGTCCCTGGATGTCGTCCCTGCTGGCTGAGGACGAGGGTACGGCACATGGTGCGGGGCCGGTCAGCGACGTTCCTGTCGCTGCTTGCACTCCATACAGAGCGTGGCGCGGGGAAATGCCTGCATACGGGCCTTGCCGATCGGTTTGCCGCAGTTCTCGCAGAGGCCGTACGTACCGGCGTCCAAGCGCTCCAGCGCCCGCTCGGTCTGCTCCAGCATCTCCCGGGCGTTGGCGGCGAGGGCCAGTTCGTGCTCCCGGGTGATGTTCTTGGTGCCGGTGTCCGCCTGGTCGTCGCCCGCGCCGTCGCCCGAGTCGCGCATCAGGCCGCTGATCGCGGCCTGGGAGGCCTCGATCTCGTTGCGCAGCCGCATCGTCTCGCTCATCAGCTCGGCGCGGGCCTCGGCCACCTCCGCCGCGGACCAGGGCTCCTCCCCCGGCCGTACGGCGAGCTCGCCGGGCGCGACCGCGGCCGTGCCCGTGCGGGCCCCCGGCACCTTCTTCGCGGCCTGCCCCATGGTCTTCTTCGCAGCCACCGTCCTGGCTCCCGTCTCCTCAGCGGACAGCTCATCGGCGGCCGCGCCCTGCCGGGCCCGGCCGCCCTTCTTCGCTGGTGCGGTGGCCTCGGCGGCTCCGCCCTTACGGGCCGCCGCGGCCGTGGCCACCGTGGCAGTCTTCCCCGCCGCGGCGCTTTCTCCCGTGCGGTTGGATTTTTTGGCCGGGGCGGGCCCCTTGGCCGTGGCGGCCGCCTTCTTGGCCAGGGGCCCCTTACCGCCTCGCGTGCTGCCCGAGGGGGCGGCCTTGGCCGTCTTGGCCGCGGCCTTGGTCGTTCCGGCTGCGGCCTCGGTCGTTCCGGCCGCCTTGGCCGCCGTACCGCCGGAGGATGCCGCGGCCTTGGACGCGGCCGACCCGGCTTTCGCGCCGGAGGCGCGCTTCTTGGCGGGGGCGGCCTTGGGGGCGGGGGTGCCCTCCGTGGCGGCGACGCGCTCGTTCGCGGGAACGGCCTTCGCGGCCTTCGCCGCCTTCTTGGCGGGCGCAGCCTTCGTGGCGGGGGCACCCTCCGTGGTGGCGACGCGCCCCGCCGCCTTCTCAACCGGGGCGGCCTTGGCCGCCTTCCCGCCGACGGCCTTCCCCTTCCCGGCCGAGGCCGCCTTCCCGCCGGGCACGGACGCCCTGGCCGCGGTCTCGGCCGAGGCCGTCTTCACGGTCTTCTGCGCGGCGGCCTTGCCCGCCGCGGCCTTGCCGGACCCGGCGGCCTTCGCGGCGGGAGCCGCCTTCGCCGTCTTCGTGGTCTTCTCCGCGGAAGCGGTCTTATCCGGCGCCGCAGCGCCCTTGGCCAGGGCCGTCTTCCCCGCCGGTTTCACGGCCGGAACGGCCTTCGCCGCCTTCGCCGCCTTCCCGGCCGCGGACGCGGCGTTCGCCTTCCCGCCGGCCGCGGCCGACTTCGCAGCCCGCTTCACGGCCGATGCCGCCTCCCCCGCAAGCGCAGGCGCAGCCGAACCCGCCGACTTCTCCGCCATGGCCGCGATCCCTTCACATTTTATGATCTTGGGCGCAAATCGTGCGGGAACGATAAATCGCCCGGGCCCCCTCGGCAACGGGGCTCGCCGGTCTCCCCCTCCGCACCCCGCCTCCGGCCCCTTGCCGGTCGGCCGCCCCGTCGTGCGCCCCGTACACTGGGCGCAGCGAGAGGCGTGGAAGGGACCAGTAGCGCCGCACGCAGCCATCAGCGATCCGGGGACGGTGCGAGCCCGGAGGTGTGCGCGGAGTGAGGATCAGCCCGGAGCCGCCGGAAGAACGTCCCGCCGAGGGGCCAGTAGAACCGGCTTCGCGACCCTAACGAGGGGGCTGGAGACGGAGAGCGTCTGCGGCCAAGGAGGGTGGTACCGCGGGAGCGCGCAGCGCGTCTCGTCCCTCCGACGGACAGTGCGATGACGTTCCGCCGGAGGAAGCCCATGACGCAGTACCGCCAGGTACCCGCACAGGTCGACCTGCCCGCCCTCGAGCACGCGGTGCTCGACTTCTGGCGCGAGCACAAGACCTTCACCCGCACCCTCGACCAGTCCGAGGGCCGCCCCGAGTGGGTGTTCTACGAGGGCCCGCCGACCGCCAACGGCATGCCCGGCGCCCACCACATCGAGGCCCGCGTCTTCAAGGACGTCTTCCCGCGCTTCCGCACGATGCAGGGCTACCACGTGGCGAGGAAGGCCGGCTGGGACTGCCACGGCCTGCCGGTCGAGCTCGCGGTGGAGAAGGAGCTCGGCTTCTCCGGCAAGCAGGACATCGAGGCGTACGGCATCGCCGAGTTCAACGCCAAGTGCCGCGAGTCCGTGACCCGCCACACCGACGCCTTCGCCGAGCTCACCACCCGCATGGGCTACTGGGTCGACCTCGACGACGCGTACCGGACCATGGACCCGGACTACGTCCAGTCCGTGTGGTGGTCACTGAAGGAGATCTTCAACAAGGACCTGCTGGTCCAGGACCACCGCGTCGCCCCCTGGTGCCCCCGCTGCGGCACCGGCCTCTCCGACCACGAACTGGCCCAGGGCTACGAGACGGTCGTCGACCCCTCCGTCTTCGTCCGCTTCCCCTTGACCTCCGGCCCGCTGGCCGGCCAGGCCGCCCTGCTGGTGTGGACGACCACCCCGTGGACGCTGGTCTCCAACACCGCCGCCGCCGCGCACCCCGACGTCACCTACGTCGTGGCCACGGACGGCACGGAGAAGCTGGTCGTCGCCGAGGCCCTCCTGGAGAAGGCCCTGGGCGAGGGCTGGACGGCCACCGGCCAGTCCTTCACCGGCCGTGAGATGGAGCGCTGGGCCTACCGTCGCCCGTTCGACCTGGTCGAGTTCCCCGAGGCCGCCCACTTCGTCGTCAACGCCGAGTACGTCACCACCGAGGACGGCACCGGTCTGGTCCACCAGGCCCCGGCCTTCGGTGAGGACGACCTCCACACCTGCCGCGCCTACGGCCTCCCGGTCGTCAACCCGGTCCGTCCGGACGGCACCTTCGAGGAGAGCCTCGGCCTCGTCGGGGGTCTGTTCTTCAAGAAGGCCGACGAGAAGCTCGTCGCCGACCTCGCCGAGCGCGGCCTGCTCTTCAGGCACGTCGCCTACGAGCACAGCTACCCGCACTGCTGGCGCTGCCACACCGCGCTCCTCTACTACGCGCAGCCGTCCTGGTACATCCGCACCACCGCGATCAAGGACCGGCTGCTCCAGGAGAACGAGAAGACCAACTGGTTCCCCGACTCGGTCAAGCAGGGTCGCTTCGGCGACTGGCTCAACAACAACATCGACTGGGCCCTGTCCCGCAACCGCTACTGGGGCACCCCGCTGCCCATCTGGCGCTGCGAGGACGACCACCTCACCTGCGTCGGCTCGCTGGCCGAGCTCTCCGAGCTGACCGGCACCGACCAGAGCGACCTGGACCCCCACCGCCCGTACATCGACGACGTCACCTTCACCTGCACGGCGGAGGGCTGCTCCCACACGGCCGTCCGGGTGCCGGAGGTCATCGACGCCTGGTACGACTCGGGCTCCATGCCCTTCGCCCAGTGGGGCTACCCGTACAAGAACAAGGAGCTCTTCGAGCAGCGCTACCCGGCGCAGTTCATCTCCGAGGCCATCGACCAGACGCGTGGCTGGTTCTACACGCTGATGGCGGTCGGCACGCTCGTCTTCGACAAGTCCTCGTACGAGAACGTCGTCTGCCTCGGCCACATCCTCGCCGAGGACGGCCGGAAGATGTCCAAGCACCTCGGCAACATCCTCCAGCCCATCCCCCTCATGGACCAGCACGGCGCCGACGCCGTCCGCTGGTTCATGGCCGCAGGCGGCTCCCCCTGGGCAGCGCGCCGCGTCGGCCACGGCACCATCCAGGAGGTCGTCCGGAAGACCCTCCTCACCTACTGGAACACCGTCGCCTTCCAGGCCCTCTACGCCCGCACGTCCGACTGGGCGCCCAGCGCGTCCGACCCGGCACCGGCCGACCGCCCGCTGATCGACCGCTGGCTGCTCGGCGAGCTCAACACCCTGGTGGAGCAGGTCACCCAGGCCCTGGAGGCCTACGACACCCAGCGCGCCGGCAAGCTGCTCTCGTCCTTCGTCGACGACCTCTCCAACTGGTACGTCCGCCGCTCCCGCCGCCGCTTCTGGCAGGGCGACGCCGCCGCACTGCGCACGCTCCACGACGTGGTCGAGACCGTCACGCGGCTGATGGCTCCCCTGACCCCGTTCATCACCGAGCGGGTCTGGCAGGACATGGTCGTCCCGGTCGACCCGCAGGCCCCGGAGTCGGTGCACCTCTCCTCCTGGCCGGTCGCGGACGCCGCCCTGATCGACCCGGCGCTCTCGCAGCAGATGCTGCTGGTCCGCCGCCTGGTCGAACTGGGCCGCGCCACCCGCGCCGAATCCGGCGTCAAAACGCGCCAGCCGCTGTCCCGCGCGCTGGTCGCGGCGGCCGGTTTCGAGACGCTGGGCGAGGAGCTGCGCGCCCAGATCGCCGAGGAGCTGAACGTCTCCTCGCTCGCCTCCCTGTCGGAGGTCGGCGGTTCTCTGGTCGACACCACGGCCAAGGCCAACTTCCGTGCCCTGGGCAAGCGTTTCGGCAAGGGCGTCCAGGCGGTGGCCAAGGCGGTCGCGGCGGCGGATGCGGCGGCGCTCTCGCTGGCACTGCGGGAGGGGACAGCCTCGGTGGAGGTCGACGGCGAGACGGTCGCACTCACTCCGGACGAGGTCATCATCACCGAGACCCCGCGCGAGGGCTGGTCCGTGGCCTCCGACTCCGGCGCCACCGTCGCCCTCGACCTGGAGATCACCCCGGAACTGCGGCGCGCGGGTCTGGCCCGCGACGCGATCCGGCTGATCCAGGAGGCGCGGAAGAACAGCGGCCTGGATGTCGCCGACCGCATCGTTCTTCGGTGGGTCTCCGCCGACGAGGAGGTCGTCACGGCTCTGGGCGAGCACGCGGGCCTTATCGCGGACGAGGTTCTTGCGACGGACTTCGCCTCCGGCTCCGCCGATGACTCGTTCGGTGAGCCCTTCAGCGACGAGGGGCTCGGACTGACGTTCCGCCTTCGTAAGGCGTAAGCAGACGGGTGAACAGACCCCCCGGCGCTACCGCGCCGGGGGGTTTCGCCCACCTGCCCACCCGTTTGCCCACCCACGTCATGACGTTTCTGGCTGAACGGGTGGCCGGGCGGGCGGGCGGGCGAAACCCCGCGCCGTAGGCGCACAAATGGGCCGGGCCCCTGGGTGATCCCAGGGGCCCGGCCCAATGTGTGCCGACGGCTAAGGCTGAGGCCGTCAGTTGTCGTCCTCATCGATGAGGAACCCGCGCATCGGCGAAGGCGCCTGCATCGGCTGCTGACCCTGCGGCCGCACCGGAGCCATCGGCTGCGTCATGGCCGGAGACATCTGCTGCTGACCGCCGTACGACGGGGCACCCGTCGACGGACCGCCGTGGCCGCCCATGGGCTGGTTGCCGCCCATGGAGTGACCGCCCATGCTCGCACCGGCCGAGGCCATCGACCCGCTCATCGAGGGGGCCGGCGGCAGCGACGCGGCGGCCGGGGTGCGCGGCGGGGCCAGCGAGTCGTCCGCCTGGTTCTCCAGCTGACGGAGCTGGCTCTCCAGGTAGGACTTCAGTCGCGTGCGGTACTCGCGCTCGAAGCCGCGCAGGTCCTCGACCTTGCGCTCCAGCGTGGCGCGGGCGGACTCCAGCGAGCCCATCGCGACACGGTGCTTCTCCTGGGCGTCCCGCTCCAGGGCGTCCGCCTTGGCACGGGCGTCCCGCTCCAGACCCTCGGCGCGGCTGCGGGCCTCGCCGACGATCTTGTTGGCCTCGGAACGGGCCTCCGCGATCGCCTGATCGGCCGTCTGCTGCGCGAGCGAGAGAACACGGGCCGCGCTGTCGCCACCCGGACCCTGGCCCGGCTGCGGCAGCTGCGGTGCACCCATGGGGGCGTTCTGCGCCATGGGGTTCTGACCCATGGGGTTCTGACCCATGGGGTTCTGACCCATCGGACCGTTCTGACCCATCGGACCGTTCTGGCCCATCGGTCCGTTCTGCCCCATGGGGTTCTGCCCCATCGGTCCGTTCTGTCCCATGGGTCCGCCCATCGGGCCACCCATCGGTCCATTCTGGCCCATCGGACCGTTCTGTCCCATCGGGCCGGGACCGTGCGGGCCCTGGGGACCGTGGCCGTGACCGCCCGGACCGGCCGGCAGCTGCGGGGCACCGCCCGGAAGCTGCGGCGGACCACCCATCTGCTGCTGGTTCGGCGGCACCGGCTGCGGGCCCGATATGGCGGCGGGCACCGGAGCGCCGGGTCGCTGATCCTGGGGCTCCGGCTTACGCATGTTCTGCTGCTGGTTCTGCGCGGCGGCACGCGTCGCGGCGGCCAGCTTGGCGCGCAGGTCCTCGTTCTCCCGGAGCAGGCGGGTCAGTTCCGCCTCCACCTCGTCGAGAAAGGCATCGACCTCGTCCTCGTCATAGCCTTCTCGGAGGCGGACGGTCGTGAACTGCTTGTTCCGCACGTCCTCGGGGCTCAGCGGCATCTCTTCTTCACCTCAACGTAGTCGTCGGCAATCGGCAAGACCGTATCGTTCACAGCCGCGTTCACAGCCGGCTCACGACGGTGATCAGGATGTAGACGATGATCATCAGTACGAAGAAGGACAGGTCGAGCGCTACGCCCCCGAGACGCAGCGGCGGGATGACCCGCCGCAGAAGCTTGAGTGGCGGATCGGTGACAGTGTAGGTGGCCTCCAGGAGGACCACCATCGCCTTACCGGGTTGCCACGAGCGGGCGAACTGGAAGACGTAATCCATCACCAGCCGGAAGATCAGAACGATCAGGAAGCAGTACAGCGCGATGTAGATCACCTGCTGTGCGATGCCCATCTCGCGCTTCCCTCTCCCCTTGCTCGTACCTCGGCCTGACTGGCCGTTGTCCGGATTGCCCGGTGTTGCGTCTCAGCTCTGGTTGAAGAACCCACCCTCTGCGATGCGGGCCTTGTCCTCCGCCGTGACATCGACGTTAGCAGGCGACAGCAGGAACACCTTCTGTGTCACCCGCTCGATGCTGCCGTGGAGTCCGAAGACCAGACCGGCCGCGAAGTCGACAAGTCGCTTCGCGTCGGTGTCGTCCATCTCGGTGAGATTCATGATCACCGGAGTGCCCTCGCGGAAGTGTTCCCCGATGGTACGGGCCTCGTTGTAGGTCCGGGGGTGCAATGTCGTGATGCGGTAGGGCTCCCGCTCGGACACAACCTTGGGCATGATCACCGGTGCGTTCTTCTCCAGAGAGTGGCGTTCGGGTGTGATGGACGACACGGGGGCGATTCGGGCGGGTCGTCCCGGTTCCGCTACGAGCGGAGCGGGTTCGCGCTGCGCGGGCGGCTGGGCGACTCGAACCGGTTCGTCCGATTGCGTCTGTTGTGCCGTGTGCGCCTGGTGTTGCTGCTGCCGGCGCCGGTCCGGCTCCGGCTCGGGTTCGAACTCGTCATCGGGGTCGAACCCCGGGCCGTCGTACCCATCGTCCTCCACGAGGCCGAGGTAGACCGCCATCTTGCGCATCGCGCCGGCCATTCTCCGCATCCTCCGCTCTGTGGTGGATCGGCTCCGTCAACGGCGCCCGGATCCACGCGGTCCGCCCGCCTTTTGACGGGAATGACCATATTTTCTGCTGTGGTCCGACTTCCTGGCGACGTTACCCGAGCCGGGGTCGGACTCCGAGTACCGCCGAGCCGACACGTACATGTGTCGCACCGGCCGCCACGGCGTCCTCGAGATCCGCGCTCATCCCTGCTGACACCATGTTCGCAGTCGGATGAGCCGCGCGCAGGTCCGTTGCGATTTCCATCAGCCGGTCAAAAGCGGCTCTCGGCCTGCCCGCGAAGGGGCCGCTGAGCGGAGCGACCGTCATCAGTCCCGCCGGTCGCAGCCCTTCCGCCCCGGCGATCGCGTCGGCCAGGGCCGCCACGCCGTCGGGCGCGACACCTCCCCGCACCCCGCGCTCCCCGGACTCCGCGTCGAGCGCCACCTGGATCAGGCAGTCGAGCCCGGTCTCCCGCCCGGCCCGGACGGCCGACTGGGACAGGGCCGTGACCAGTCGGTCCCGGTCAACGGAGTGCACCAGACCGGCGTAATCCACCACCGACCGGACCTTGTTTGTCTGCAACTGTCCGACGAAGTGCCAGGTAAGGGGCAGATCCGAGCACTCCGCCGCCTTGGGGGCGGCGTCCTGGTCGCGGTTCTCGCCGACGTGACGGACCCCCAGCTCCGCGAGGAGACGGACGTCGCTCGCGGGGTAGGTCTTGGTGATCACGATCAGGGTCACCTCCTCCCGCGGTCTGCCGGCCGAGGCGCAGGCGGTGGAGATACGTTCCTCCACCCGAGCGAGGTTGTCGGCCAACAGGGTCTTGCGGTCCGTCATGACTGCTCCTCCAGCCACACATAGGAGGCCAGTCGTCCCGTGGTCCGCTCGCGCCGGTAGGAGAAGTGGTCGGCGGACTCCATCGTGCAGACGTCCGATCTGCCGACGCCCGTGACGCCCATCCGGCCGAGCTGGGCCGCGACCCCGTTCGCCACGTCCACCGCCGGGGTGCCCCGCCGGGTGGTGGCCCAGGATTCGGGCGCCGCCTCGGCGACCTCGGCGCGCATCGCCTCGGGCACCTCGTAGCAGCCGCCGCAGACCGAGGGGCCGATGTGGCCGACGATCCGGTCCGGCTCGGCGCCGAGCCGGAGCATCTCCGTGACCACCGCCGGGACCACCCCGGCGACCAGTCCCGGCCGCCCGGCGTGGGCGGCGCCCGTGATCCCGGCGACCGGATCGGCCAGCAGCACCGGGACGCAGTCGGCGGTGAGGACCGCGAGGGCCAGACCCCGACGGGTGGTCACCACCGCGTCCACCGCGGGGATCTCGTCCGCCGGTCCCCCGTTCGCCGGTCGCCCGTTCGCCGCCCAGGGCCCGTCCACCACGGCGACGTCGTTGCCGTGCACCTGGTTCATCCAGACGACGGCGGCCGGGTCGAGGCCGAGGGCCTCGGCGGCCCGCCGGCGGTTGGTCCGCACGGCGGCCGGGTCGTCGCCGACCGCTCCGCCGAGGTTGAGCTCCGCATACGGAGCGGCGCTCACCCCGCCCCACCTGTCGGTGAAGGCGAAGTGCGCGCCGCTCGCGTGTGCCACGTGTTCTACGGGGGGCACTGTGTGCTGCTGCCCTATCACTCGGTGCCGTTCAGTGGTTCTTCGGTGTCACTTCGGGCTGGGTCGGCTTCAGGCCCGGTCGCCGGTCGACCGGTTCACTTCGGACTGCTCACTTGAGGAAGTCGGGAACGTCCAGTTCCTCGGCCGTCGAGTCCTGGTACGGACGGGCCGGCGGCACCTGCGGGGAGCTGACCGGCGGCGGGGGGACCTCGGCGACCGGCGACGGCTCGACCGCGGGCTCCTCGGTGCGCGGGGTCACGCTGCCGAGACCGCCGAAGGACGGGCGGGACGGCTCGGACTGTGCCGGGGCCGACCGGCCGGGGGCGCCGACCTGGCTCTCCTCGCGGCCGGAGCCGTAGGAGGAGGAGCCGCCGAGCACCTTGTCACGGCTGCCCTTGGCCGGCGGCTGACCGCCGTCGAAGCCGGCCGCGATGACCGTGACGCGGACCTCGTCGCCCAGGGCGTCGTCGATGACGGCACCGAAGATGATGTTGGCCTCGGGGTGGGCGGCCTCGCTGACCAGCTGGGCGGCCTCGTTGATCTCGAAGAGACCGAGGTCGGAACCGCCGGAGATGGAGAGCAGCACACCACGGGCGCCGTCGATGGACGCCTCCAGCAGCGGCGAGGAGATGGCCATCTCGGCGGCGGCCACGGCGCGGTCGTCGCCGCGGGCCGAGCCGATGCCCATGAGGGCCGAGCCCGCCTCGGACATCACGGACTTGACGTCGGCGAAGTCCAGGTTGATCAGGCCCGGGGTGGTGATGAGGTCGGTGATGCCCTGGACACCGGAGAGCAGGACCTGGTCGGCCGACTTGAACGCGTCGAGCACGCTCACCTGGCGGTCCGAGATGGACAGCAGTCGGTCGTTGGGGATGACGATGAGGGTGTCGACCTCGTCGCGGAGGCTGGCGATGCCGTCCTCGGCCTGGTTCGCCCGGCGCCGGCCCTCGAAGGTGAAGGGGCGGGTGACCACACCGATCGTCAGGGCGCCCAGCGAGCGGGCGATGTTGGCCACGACGGGCGCGCCGCCGGTGCCGGTGCCACCGCCCTCGCCGGCGGTGACGAAGACCATGTCGGCCCCCTTGAGGACCTCCTCGATCTCCTCGCGGTGGTCCTCGGCCGCCTTGCGGCCGACATCGGGGTTCGCGCCGGCGCCGAGGCCGCGCGTGAGCTCCCGGCCGACGTCGAGCTTGACGTCGGCGTCGCTCATCAGCAGGGCCTGTGCATCGGTGTTGATCGCGATGAACTCGACGCCCTTGAGACCGACCTCGATCATCCGGTTGATGGCGTTCACGCCACCGCCGCCGATACCGACGACCTTGATGACTGCGAGGTAGTTCTGCGGTGCTGCCACGTCGAAGGCCTCTCGCCTCGAGTTACGTATGCCTGGGGGCGGTTCTCAATGCCGACCCGAACCCTAACGTTGAAGTTTAGGGTTACCGGTGTCACTGTTCCCTGGGTTCTCTGAAGCAGGACACTAAGTCGACAAGCGGCGGCGCTTCAACGAACACGCCGAACCTCCCGTTTTTCTTTTCACCCTATGTGATCACCCATAGCCGTAGCCAACCAGGGTGCTGGCCAGCCGGGAACGACGTCAACTCCCGGACACCGCGGGCGCCGCCGGGGCGCTCACATCGAAGTGTTTCGCGCCCCCCGCGGCCTTGAGGAGCGCGACGAGCGTACGGGCCTTCGCCTCGCCCCGCTCACCACTGCCCCAGGCGATCGTCCGATCATCCGTCAGCTCCACGGTGATGGAGTCGTAGGAGCGCACCCGGATGACCCTGGTGTCCCGGCGCACCTCGGCGGGCAGGTCGGCGGCGACGCGGGCGGCCTCGCGCTCCAGCCGCTCCACGCCGAACCGGCGGCCGGCGGCCGAGCCGGAGCTCTCCACCACGAGCCGGGGCACCCCGGGCACGGCTTGATCGACTGTGGCGAAGCGCACTCCGCTGCCGTCGATTTCAATAAACTTCCCGCTCTTTTCGAGCAGGACCTTGGGGCGTCGTTCGGTCACTTTCAGACCGATCGCGTGCGGCCAGGAACGTACGACGTCCACCGACTCGACCCGCTTCAGCCGGGTCAGCAGCCGTTCCTCGATGGCGTCGGTGTCCACGGCCGCCAGGGGGTCGCCCAGCGGCACCCGGGCCGCCTCGCGCACCTGTGCGGCCGTCAGCACCGTGGTGCCGCTGACCTCCACGCGGGTGACGCGCAGCCAGCCGGAGCCGTAGAGCACCCAGATGGCGGCGGCACCGGACAGCAGGCTGACGACCGCCCAGACGAGCGGTCCGCGCGCGCCGGAGCGGAGGCGGGGCAGGGGGCCGCCCGGGCCGCTCCGGCGGGGCGCGCGGCCCCGCCGGGGCGTGCCGGAGGACGGTGACCGGGACGGCTTGGGCCGCCTGGGCGATCCGGAGGACCCGGAAGACCTCGCGGCCCCGGAGGACTTGGACTTGCCGTTCTTAGCGGCCCCACGCCGGGCGGTCGTCGGTCCGGCCACGTTCCCCAGCCTCCTGCTCCTACGGGCCGTCAGCCCGCTCTGCGTGCGGCGATCGCCTCGTACACCATGCCGACCAGCAGCTCGTCGGCGTCGCGGCGGCCGAACTCGGCGGCGGCCCGGGACATGTCGTACAACCGGTGCGGATCGGACAGCACCGGAAGCACGTTGGACGTCACCCACTCGGGGGTGAGCTCGGCGTCGTCGACCAGCAGGCCGCCGCCCGCCTTGACCAGCGGCTGGGCGTTGAGCCGCTGCTCGCCGTTGCCGATGGGCAGCGGGACGTAGGCCGCCGGGAGGCCGACGGCGGACAGCTCGGCGACGGTCATCGCGCCCGCGCGGCAGAGCATCATGTCGGCCGCGGCGTACGCGAGGTCCATCCGGTCTACATACGATACCGGGATATAGGGCGGCATTCCGGGCATGTTGTCGACGCGCGGCAGTTCGTTCTTCGGACCCACCGCGTGGAGCACCTGGATGCCCGCGCGCTGGAGGAACGGGACGACGTTCTGGACGACCTCGTTCAGCCTGCGGGCGCCCTGCGAGCCGCCGGAGACCAGCAGCGTGGGCAGGTTGGGGTCGAGCCCGAAGGCGGCCCGGGCCTGGGGGCGCATGGCGGCCCGGTCCAGGGTCGCGATGGTGCGGCGCAGCGGGATGCCGACGTAGCGGGCGTTGCGCAGCTTGCTGTCGGGGGTGCTCACGGCGACCCCGGCGGCGTAGCGCGAGCCGATCTTGTTGGCCAGGCCGGGGCGGGCGTTGGCCTCGTGGACGATGATCGGCACGCCGAGCCGCTTGGCGGCCAGGTAGCCGGGCAGCGCCACGTAGCCGCCGAAGCCGACCACACAGTCCGCCTTGGTGCGCTCCAGGATCTGCTCGGCGGCCTTGATGGTGCCGCGCAGCCGCCCGGGGACGGTGATCAGCTCCGGGGTGGGCTTGCGGGGCAGCGGTACGGCGGGGATCAGCCCCAGCTCATAGCCCCGCTCGGGCACCAGCCGGGTCTCCAGTCCGCGCTCCGTGCCGAGCGCCGTGATCCCCACGGTCGGGTCCTGCCTGCGCAGGGCGTCCGCGAGGGCGAGCGCGGGCTCGATGTGTCCGGCGGTTCCTCCGCCGGCGAGTACGACATGCACCGAAATTCACCGCTCTCCGGACGGTCGCTTCTTGACGCGCCGTCTCATCGTCTTCCATCTCACCCCAGGCTGCCGCATGGCCAGCGCCGCCCGCGCACCGGGTTCGTCGCGCGCGAAGGCGATGAGCAGTCCGATGGCGAACATGGTCGGCAGCAGGGCCGACCCTCCGTAGGAGAACAGCGGGAGCGGGACACCGGCGATCGGCAGCAAGCCGAGCACCGCACCGATGTTGACCACGGCCTGGGCCGTGATCCAGGTGGTCACGCCTCCCGCGGCGTACCTCACGAAGGGGTCCTCCGTGCGTCCGGCCACGCGGATACCCGCATAGCCTAGAGCCGCGAACAGGGCGAGTACCGACAGCGTCCCCGCGAGACCCAGCTCCTCGCCGGTGATGGCGAAGATGAAGTCCGTGTGCGGCTCGGGTAGTTCACCCCATTTTTCCACACTCGCCCCGAGTCCGGCACCGAACCAGCCACCGTTGGCCAGCGCGTAGATGCCGTGGACGGCCTGCCAGCACTGGTCGTGGTCGCCCGGGTCCGTGGCCCCGATGCACTCCAGCCGGGACATCCGGTTCGCGCTGGTCTTGATGAAGAGTACGGCGAGGGCGGCGGTGACACCGAACACCCCGGAGAAGAGGCGGGTGGGGGCGCCCGCCACCCACAGCAGGCCGAGGAGCACCGCGGTGAGGACGACGGTGGTGCCCATGTCGCCGCCGAGCATGATCAGGCCCAGCAGCAGGAAGGTGACCGGCACCAGCGGCACCAGCAGGTGCTTCCACTGGGTGAGGAGCTTCTTGGAGTGCTTGCGGGCCAGCAGGTCGGCGCCCCACAGCACGAGCGCGAGCTTGGCGAACTCGCTGGGCTGCATCTGGAAGGGCCCGCCGAGCGAGATCCAGTTGGTGTTGCCGTTGATGGTCTCGCCGATGCCGGGCACCTGGACCAGGCAGAGCAGGAAGACCGAGACGGCCAGCAGCGGGTAGGCCAGGGCGCGCAGCAGCCGGACCGGTGTGCGGGCGGCGGCGAGCAGCAGGACGGTGCCGATGGCGGCGGCCAGCAGCTGTTTGCGGAAGAAGTAGCTGGGGGCCAGGCCGTTCTGGAGGGCCTTGATCTGGGAGGCGGAGTAGACCATCACCAGGCCGAGCACAGTGATCAGCAGGGAGCCGCCGAGCACCAGGTAGTACGCGGTCAGCGGCCGGTCCCAGGCGCGCCTGGCGCGGGCGTGGAGGCCCCGCAGGCCGCCGCCCCGGCCGCCGGGGGGCCGCCGGGGCGCGGGGGCGCGCCCGGCCCCGCCACGGGCCGCCGGGCGGGGCGCCCGTACGGACCGGGAGCCCGCCGCGGGCCCGCGCAGGGCCGTCCACACTCCGGCCGGCGTCAGCATGTCGTCCGCGTGCATCCGGGTCGCCCCTCCGCTGTCTCCCGCGCCGTCCGGCCGCGTCGCCGGGGCCGGATCGCCGCGTTTGTCATTTGCTGGCGGGCGCGGCGCCCGGCCGCGGGGACCGGCGGGCTACGCGTCCTTGCCGCGGCCGGCCGCCAGGGCCCGCACCGCCTCGGCGAAGGCCTCGCCGCGCTCGTTGTAGTTGGTGAACATGTCCATCGACGCACAGGCCGGGGCCATGAGGACGGTGTCCCCCGGGCCGGCGAGCCGCGCCGCCTCACGGACCGCCTCGGCCATCGCCCCAGTGTCGGTCCGGTCGAGGTCCACCACCGGCACATCCGGGGCGTGTCGCGTCAGGGCTTCCCTGATCAGCGCCCGGTCGGCCCCGATCAGGACGACTCCGCGCAGCCGCTTCGCGGCGGAGGCGGCCAGGTCGTCGAAGGTGGCGCCCTTGGCGAGGCCGCCGGCGATCCACACGATCGACCCGTACGCCGCGAGCGACGCCTGGGCGGCGTGGGTGTTGGTGGCCTTGGAGTCGTCCACGTAGGCGACGCCGTCGACGTCGGCGACGTGGGCGATGCGGTGGGCGTCGGGCCGGAAGGCGCGCAGGCCGTCCCGGACGGCCGCGGCCTCCACGCCGAAGGCGCGGGCCAGGGCGGCGGCGGCCAGGGCGTTGGCGATGTTGTGCGGTGCCGGCGGGTGGACGTCGGAGACCTCGGCCAGCTCCTGGGCCTGCTGGTGGCGGTTCTCCACGAAGGCGCGGTCGACGAGCAGGCCGTCGACGACGCCGAGCATGGAGGGGCCGGGGGCGCCGAGGGTGAAGCCGATGGCCCGGCAGCCCTCCTCGACGTCGGCCTGCTCCACCAGGCGCTCGGTGCGCGGGTCCTCGACGTTGTAGACGCAGGCGATCGTGTTGCCCTCGTAGATCCGGCCCTTGTCGGCGGCGTAGGCGCGCATGGAGCCGTGCCAGTCGAGGTGGTCGGGGGCGAGGTTGAGCACGGCCGCGGAGTGGGCGCGCAGCGAGGGCGCCCAGTGCAGCTGGTAGCTGGAGAGCTCGACGGCGAGCACGTCGTGGGGCTCGTCGCCGAGCACCACGTCGATGATCGGGGTGCCGATGTTGCCCACGGCGGCCGTGCGCAGCCCGGCGGCCTTCAGGATGGAGGCGAGCATCTGCACGGTGGTGGTCTTGCCGTTGGTGCCGGTGATCGCCAGCCAGGGCGCGGCGTCCGGGCCGCGCAGCCGCCAGGCGATCTCGACGTCGCCGACCACGTTCACGCCCGCCTCGGCGGCGGCCGCGAAGAGCGGGCTGCCGGGCTTCCAGCCGGGCGAGGTGACGACGAGGTCGGTGCCCTCGGGCAGGGTGTCGGCGTCGGCGAGGCGGACGGTGATCCCGGCGGCCTCCAGGGCGGCCGCGCGCTCGCGCAGGGCCTCGCCGTCGCCGCCGTCGACGACGGTGACGGTCGCGCCGAGGCCGGCCAGGGCGCGGGCGGCGCTGACGCCGCTCACGCCGAGGCCGGCGACGGTGATGTGCTTGCCGCTGAACTCCGCGGTGCTCACTTGATGGCCAACCATCCGGCGTAGAAGATTCCGAGTCCGACGGCCACGCACAGCCCCTGGATGATCCAGAAGCGGACCACCACAAGGACTTCGCTCCACCCCTTGAGCTCGAAGTGGTGCTGGAGCGGGGCCATGCGGAAGACGCGCTTCCCGGTCATCCGGAACGAGCCGACCTGGATCACCACGGACATGGTGATGAGGACGAACAGGCCGCCGAGGAGGGCGAGCAGCAGCTCGGTGCGGGAGCAGATCGCCAGACCGGCGAGGGCGCCGCCGAGGGCGAGCGAGCCGGTGTCACCCATGAAGATCTTGGCGGGCGAGGTGTTCCACCACAGGAAGCCGAAGCAGGAGCCCATCAGGGCCGAGGCGACCACGGCGAGGTCGAGCGGGTCGCGCACCTCGTAACAGGCGGCGCCGGCGGTGAGCGAGTTGCCGCACCACTGGCCGTGCTGCCAGGTGCCGATGAAGACGTACGCGCCGAAGACCATCACGGAGGCGCCGGTGGCCAGGCCGTCGAGGCCGTCGGTGAGGTTCACGCCGTTCGACATCGCGAGGATCATGAACAGTGCCCAGATCACAAAGATCACGGGGCCGACGGACCAGCCGAAGTCCTGGGTGAAGGACAGCCGCATGGAGGCCGGGGTCTGGCCCCGGGTGTCGGCGAACTGGAGCGCGAGGACGGCGAAGGCGATGCCGACGATCAGCTGGCCGGCCATCTTCGCCTTGGCGCGCAGACCGAGGCTGCGCTGCTTGACGATCTTGATGTAGTCGTCGAGGAAGCCGACCAGGCCCATGCCGGCGGTCAGGAAGAGCACCAGCAGGCCCGAGGTCGTGGGCGAGTGGCTGGTGATCACCTTCGTCAGGGCGTAAGCGATCAGCGTGGCCAGGATGAAGGCGATGCCACCCATGGTGGGCGTGCCCTTCTTCCCGGCGTGGCCGCGGGGGCCGTCGTCGCGGATGAACTGGCCATAGCCCTTGCGGGCGAGGAACTTGATCAGCAGCGGGGTGCCGATGAGGGTCAGGATCAGACCGATGACACCCGCGAAGAGGATCTGGTTCATCAGCCGGCGACCTCGCCGTCGACCGCGAGCAGCGCCTCGGCCACCCGCTCCAGCCCCGCCGACCGGGACGCCTTCAACAGCACGACGTCTCCCGGGCGCAGCTCACTGCGCAACAGGTCGACGGCCGCCTGCGCGTCGGACACGTGCACCGACTCCTCACCCCACGAACCCTCGTTATAGGCGCCCATCTGCAACCAGGCCGCTTCCCTGCCCCCGACTGCCACGAGCTTGCCGACATTGAGCCGGACGACCAGCCGTCCGACCGCGTCGTGCTCGGCGAGTGACTCCTCGCCCAGCTCGGCCATCTGACCGAGTACCGCCCACGTCCGTCCACCCCTGGCCCGGGCGGCTTCGCCCATCGCGGCCAGCGCGCGCAGCGCCGCTCGCATGGATTCGGGGTTCGCGTTGTAGGCGTCGTTGACGATCGTCACGCCGTCCGCGCGCTCGGTGACCTCCATGCGCCAGCGGGAGAGCTGGCCCGCCCCGGAGAGCGCGGCGGCGATCTCCGCTACGGGCATGCCCAGCTCATGGGCGACGGCGGCCGCGGCGAGCGCGTTCGACACGTGGTGCTCACCGTACAGCCGCATGGTCACGTCGGCGCACCCGGTGGGTGTGTGAAGCGTGAAGGAGGGCCGGCCGAAGTCGTCGAGCCGGACCTGCTCCGCCCGGACGTCCGCGTCCGGGGCCTCGCCGAAGAGGAGCGTGCGGGCCTTGGTGCGGGCGCTCATGGCGCGGACCAGGGGGTCGTCGGCGTTGAGCACGGCGACGCCGCCCTGGTCGGCGGCGGGCAGCACCTCTACCAGCTCGCCCTTGGCCTCGGCGATCGCCTCGCGGCCGCCGAACTCGCCGATGTGGGCGGTACCGACGTTGAGGACGAGACCGACGCGGGGCGGGGTGAGCCCGGCGAGGTAACGGATGTGGCCGATGCCCCGGGCGCCCATCTCCAGCACGAGGTGGCGGGTGTCGTCGGTCGCCATCAGGGCCGTGACCGGCAGGCCGATCTCGTTGTTGAAGTTGCCGGGCGTCCACACGGTGGGGCCGAGGCGCTCCAGCAGCTGGGCGATCAGGTCCTTGGTGCTGGTCTTGCCGGCCGAGCCGGTGAGGGCGACGACGGTGGCGCCAAGCCGCTCCACCACGGCGCGGGCGAGGGCGCCCAGTGCCTCGACGACGTCGGGGACGACGATCGCGGGTACGCCGACGGGCCGAGCGGCCAGTACGGCCGCCGCGCCCGAGGCGATGGCGCGCTCGGCGTAGTCGTGGCCGTCGACGCGGTCGCCGGGCAGCGCGGCGAAGAGGGTGCCGGGCCGTACCTCACGGGAGTCGATCACGACCGGGCCGGTGGCGATGAGCCCCGGGTCCGGTATGTCGTGCTGCTGTCCGCCGACGATCGCGGCGATCTCGGCGAGGGTCAGTGCGATCACCGGAGGTCACCTCCTGCCGTTCGGGGGAGCTGCCGGGGGGAGGGTTGTGCGCGCATGGCGGTTGGTCATCCCTGGTCGTTCCGGTGCGTGATGGCCGCCTGCCGGTGCTCGATGGCCTCGCGCAGCACCTGGCGGTCGTCGAAGGGGCGTACCACTCCGGCGATGTCCTGGCCCTGTTCGTGGCCCTTGCCGAGGACCAGGACGGTGTCGCCGGGTTCGGCGCGGGCGACGGCGGCGGCGATGGCGGCGGCACGGTCCTCCATCAGGAGGACGGTGCCGCGCTCGGCGGCGGGCACCTCGGCGGCGCCCGCGAGCATGGTGGCGAGGATCGCGAGGGGGTCCTCGGATCGGGGGTTGTCGGAGGTCAGCACGGCCGTGTCGGCGAGGCGGGCCAGCGCGCGGCCCATGGGGGCGCGCTTGGTGGTGTCGCGGTCGCCGCCGCAGCCGAGCACGGCGTGGACGCGGCCGCTGCCGACCGCGCGCAGCGCGCGGAGAACCGATTCGACGGCGTCCGTCTTGTGGGCGTAGTCGACGACGGCCAGGTAGGGCTGGCCCGCGTCCACGCGCTCCAGCCGGCCGGGGACGCCGGGGACGGCCGCGACGCTGTCGGCGGCCGCCTGCGGCTCCGCGCCCGCGGCGACGAGCGCGACGATCGCGGCGAGGGCGTTGGCGACGTTGAACGGGCCGGCGAGCGGCGCCCTGGCGGTCGCGGAGACGCCCTCGGGGCCGAGCACGGTGAAGGTGGAGTCGAACGGGCCGATCTCGACGTCGGCGGCGCGCCAGTCGGCGTCCTCGCGGCCCTCGGCGGAGAAGGTGATCACCGGGACCTCGGACTCGCCCGCGGCGAGGCGGCGGCCGTACTCGTCGTCGGCGTTGACCACGCCGAGACGGCTGCGCTCCTTGGTGAACAGCTCCGCCTTGGCGGCGAAGTAGTCCTCCATGCCCGAGTGGAACTCCATGTGCTCGGGGCTGAGGTTGTTGAAGACGGCGACGTCGAAGACGCAGCCGTCGACGCGGCCGAGCCGCAGGGCGTGGCTGGAGACCTCCATGGCGACCGAGCGGACGCCGCGCTCGCGCATCACCGCGAACAGCGCCTGGAGGTCGGTGGCCTCGGGGGTGGTGCGCTCCGACTTGATCCGCTCGTCGCCGACGCGGGACTCCACGGTGCCGATCAGGCCGGTGGGACCGCCCATGGCGCGCAGGCCGCCCTCGATCAGGTAGGCGGTGGTGGTCTTGCCGGAGGTGCCGGTGATGCCGACGGTCAGCAGCTCACGGGCGGGCTCGCCGTAGATCGTGGCGGCCAGGGCGCCCATGCGCTCGCGCGGCGCGGCCACGGTCAGCACGGGCAGGCCGGTGGCGGCGGCGCGCTCGGCGCCCGCCGGGTCGCTCAGCACGGCGGCGGCGCCGAGGCCCGCGGCCTGCGCGGCGAAGTCCGCGCCGTGGAAGCGGGCGCCGGGCAGGGCGGCGTAGACGTCGCCCGGGCGGACGGCGCGCGAGTCATGGGTGATCCCGGTGACCGCGACGGCCTCCGCGCCCTCGGGAGCGGTGATGCCCAGCTGAGCGGCCAGCTCCGTGAGGGGCACAGGGCTGACCCGGGTGGGGCGGGGCGCTCCCGGGGACACGGCGGGCGTGTCCTGGGAGGTGGTGTGGGACTGATCAGCGTGGGGCACGGCGGTGAGCGTACCGGGCGCACCCGCCTCGTCGCGAAGCGAGGGGCGTCGCCGGCCGCGGTTCCCCGGGTCGGGAGTGATCGTCGTCACGGTCGGCCCGGCTCACTCGTAGCTCACCGGCAGCCGCGGCGGCCGGGTGCCCGACGGGGGCACCTGGAGGGTCTTCAGCGCGAACTCCATGACCTGCTTGAAGACCGGTCCGCAGACCTGACCGCCGAAGTAGCTGCCCTTGGTGGGGTTCTGGATGGCGCAGTAGACGGTGATCCGGGGCTGGTCGGCGGGGGCGAAGCCGGCGAAGGAGGCGGTGTAGCCGTGGTAGCGGCCGGTGGTGGGGTCCACCCGGTTGGACGTGCCGGTCTTGCCCGCGACCCGGTAGCCGGGGATCTTCGCCTTGGTGCCGGTGCCCTCCTGGTCGTCGACGACCGACTCCAGCATCTCCGACAGCTGCCGGGCGGTCTTCTCGCTGATCACCCGGGTGCGGGGGGACGTGTCGACGGGGGTGAAGCGGCCGTCGGGCCCCTTGGTGCCGCGCACCAGGGAGGGCTGTACGCGCTCGCCGCCGGCCGCGATGGTGGAGTAGACGGAGGCGGCCTGGACGGCGTTGAGGGACAGGCCCTGGCCGAAGGGGATGGTGTAGGCCCGCGAGGACTTCCACTCCCCCGGCCTGGCCAGCAGGCCGGGCGTCTCCCCGGGGAAGCCGAGGCCGGTGGGGCGGCCGATGCCGAACTTGCGGAGGTAGGTGTAGAGGACCTGGTTGGCCTCTTCCCGGGTCTTGCCCAGCTGCTCGCTGGCCAGGATCGTGCCGATGTTGCTGGACTTGGCGAGCACCCCGTTGAGGGTCAGGTGCCAGGTGGGGTGGTCCACGTCGTCGGCGAAGGCGCGGTCGGCGCGCGGCAGCCGGTTGGGGACCTCCACATGGGTGTCGGGCGTGGCGACGCCCTCCTCCAGCACGGCGGCCATTGTCATGATCTTGCTGACGCTGCCGGGCTCGTAGGCGTCCTGGAGGGCGGCGTTGCCCAGCGCGGAGCGGTCGGCGTGCTCCAGGTCGTTGGGGTCGTAGCCGGGGGCGTTGGCCATGGCCAGGATCTGGCCGCTGCGGGTGTCCTGGACGACGACGTAGCCCCGGTCCGCGCCGGAGTCGCGCACCTGCTTGGCGACGGCGTTCTGGGCCGCCCACTGGATGTCGCGGTCGATGGTCAGCTCCACGTCGGAGCCGGGCACGGCGGCCTGCTCCTTCATGTCGCCGGTGGGCACCTGCCGGCCGCCGGACTGGGCGTAGACGCGCTTGCCGTTCTGGCCGGCGAGGGTCTCCTCCAGCTGGGCCTCCAGGCCGCCGCTGCCCCGGCCGTCGCCGTTGACGAAGCCCAGCAGGCCGGCGGCCAGGTCGCCGTTGGGGTAGACGCGCTTGCTGTGCGACTCGCGGTTCACCCCGGCCAGGACGTTGACGCCCTGCTTGCGGCGGGCCTTCTCCTGCTGTGCCTTCTTCAGGTCCGCGATCTTCTTCCAGACCTGCGGGGTCTGCCGGCGGGCCAGTACGACGTACTTCGACTTGGGGTTGGCGGTGAGCTTCTCCTCCAGGACGCCCGCGTCCTCGCCGAGGACGGGGGCCAGCAGCCGGGCGGCCTGCGCGGCCGCGCCCTCGGCCTTGATCCGCTCGGGGGTGAGCAGGTCGGGGGCGGCGGTGATGTCGTAGGCGTCGACGGTGGTGGCCAGGTCCACGCCGGTGCGGTCGGTGATGGCGCCGCGCTCGGCGGCCAGCGTCACCGGGATGTAGCGGTTGACGTTGGCGCGGGCCGCGTAGGCGCCGGCGTCGACGGCCTGCACCTGGAGCAGCCGGACCGTGAAGACCAGCAGGACGAGCGTGAAGCCCACGCCGATCGCCCGCAGCCGGGGCCGGGGGTTGCCCAGCCGCAGGGAGCGGTCACCGGGGCGGGGGCGCGCCGGCCGGGCGACGGGGCGCGCGGGCCCGGGAACCGGGCGGCGGGGCTGCCTGGGCGCCGTCACGACTCACCTACCTGACCTGTTGGGGGTTCCCGCCCACCGGGGCCGGGGGGAGGGCCGGGTTGGGACGTGCCGGCGCGGGGGCGTCGGCGGGCCGCCCGGCGGCCGGGGGCCGTGCGGGGGCCTGTGCCGCCGGGGCCGGCGCGTCCCCGCCGCGGAGCACGGCGGGCGGCGGCCCGGGGGTGGCCGCCGGGGCGACGAGGGGCTCGGGGGCCAGCGGGGGCAGGCCACGGGGCTCGGGGGGCGCGAAGGCCGCCGGGTCGGCGGGGTTGGCGGTGGTCGCCGGGGCGGGGGCGCCCTTGACCGTGCCGTCGGGCAGCAGGAAGGCCGGACTGCCGCCGGGGATCATGCCCAGCTCCCGGGCGCGGCGCTCCAGCGCGTCCGGGGCGGCGAGCTGGTCGACCTCCTGCTGGAGCGCCTGCTGCTCGTCGGTCAGCTCGGTGGTGGTGCGCTGGAGCCGGCTGAGCTCGAAGGAACCCTGGTTCAGGGAGGAGTTCAGCAGCAGCAGCGAGATGAGGCCGGAACCGAGGAGCACCACGACCAGCAGGACGAACGGCGTACGTTTCGCTCCCGCGGGCCCGGCGGGCAGCAGCCGCACCAGGCGGCCGCCCCGGCGTCCGGCCGGGCTCACCGGACGTCCTCGCGGATGCGTTCGACGCCGCGCAGCCGGGCGGGGGCGGCCCGCCGGTTCTCGGCGATCTCCTCCTCCGTGGGCAGCTCGGCACCGCGCGTCAGCAGCTTCAGGCGCGGCTGGTAGCGCTCGGGCACCACCGGCAGCCCGGGCGGCGCGGTGCTCGTGGCGCCGGCGGCGAAGACGCTCTTGACGATGCGGTCCTCCAGCGACTGGTAGGACAGCACCGCGATCCGGCCACCGACGGCCAGGGCCGCGACGGCGGCCGGGATGGCCGCCTCCACGCTGGCCAGCTCGGCGTTGACCTCGATGCGCAGCGCCTGGAAGGTGCGCTTGGCGGGGTTGCCGCCGGTGCGCTTGGCGGCCTGCGGCAGGGCGTCGCGGATCAGCTCGACGAGGCGGGCGCTGTTGGTGAAGGGCTCCTTCTCCCGCTCGCGGACGATGGCCGAGACGATGCGTTTGGCCTGCTTCTCCTCGCCGTACTGACGAAGGATGCGCACCAGCTCGCCCGGCGGGTAGGTGTTGAGGACCTCGGCGGCGCTGACGCCGGTCGTCTGGTCCATGCGCATGTCCAGCGGGGCGTCCTGCGCGTAGGCGAAGCCGCGGTCGGCCTCGTCGAGCTGCATGGAGGAGACGCCGAGGTCGAAGAGGACGCCCTGGACCTCGGGGATGCCCAGCCGCTCCAGCACCTCGGGCAGCTCGTGGTAGACGGCGCGCACCAGCGTGGCGCGGTCGCCGTAGGGGGCGAGCCGCTCGCCGGCGAGCGCGAGCGCGGTGGGGTCGCGGTCGAGGGCGACGAGCCGGGCGTCCGGGAAGGTCTTGAGCAACGCCTCACTGTGCCCGCCGGCGCCGAGGGTGCAGTCGACCACGACGGCTCCGGGCGCGGTCAGCGCGGGGGCGAGCATGTCCAGGCAGCGCTGGAGCATGACGGGGACGTGTCGCGCGTTGCTGCTCATGCGCCCTTCTGAGATATGGGGAGGCGCGGCGCCGCGTACCGCCGGGTCCCCGCCCGCTCGAAGGGGAACGGACGTTCCGGCGCCGGGGAAGTGACGCCGGGCGACCGGGAGCGGGAGGAGGCCGAGGGGTACGTACGCACCGTGCCACGTGGTGGTTCTTCGGTTCCGGGGAGCGTTCCGGGGAGCGTCACGCCTCCCACTTCGCGCCACTTTAGTCCACTCGTCCTCGCGGTCAATCAACCGGCCGGTGCGTGCGCGTCCCGCCGCCCGGGCAGCGGGGACCACCCGGCGGAACGACCGGCTCCGGACGGCTGCCGGACGGTGGCCGGACGGTGGCCCGGCGGGGCCGGTGAACGGCCGGTTACCGGGCGCTGCCCTGGTCAGGGACGCCCGCGCGTGCGCGGCGGCCGGTCAGAGGCTACGTTCATCCCTATGCCGATATCCGCGTCACCGTCGCACACTCCCGGCTCCGGCCAGGGCCGTACGGGCACCCCGGAGCCCACCGTCACCGACCGGCTGGTGGAGGCCAACGACCGGTACGCAGCCGCGTTCGCCGACCCGGGCATGGATGCCCGGCCCGTGCTGAAGGTCGCCGTGGTCGCGTGCATGGACGCCCGTCTCGACCTCCACGCCGCCCTGGGCCTGGAACTGGGCGACTGCCACACCATCCGCAACGCGGGTGGCGTCGTCACCGACGACATCATCCGTTCCCTCACCATCAGCCAGCGCGCCCTGGGCACCCGCTCGGTCGTGCTGATCCACCACACCGGCTGCGGTCTGCTGGACCTCACCGAGGACTTCCGGCACGAGATCGAGGCCGAGGTCGGCCAGCGGCCGGCGTGGGCCGTGGAGGCGTTCAAGGACCTCGACCAGGACGTCCGCCAGTCCATGCAGCGGGTGCGGACCTCGCCGTTCCTGCCCCACCGCGACGACGTGCGGGGCTTTGTCTTCGACGTGACGACCGGCCTGCTGCGCGAGATCGACCCGAGCTCCTGACCGCAAGGCCTGTGGACGACTGGTGCGGCGCGCGCCGCACCAGTTGTCCACAGGCGGTGACGCCACGCCGTGCGGACGGCCAGAATGCGTAGGGACGCCCGGCCGCCACGCGGCCCCGGGTGCCGAAACGGGGTGGGTCGGGCCATGCGCCGCCGGGGTTTCCGGCGGGCCCCCGGCCCTGGTGAAGGGCCGAGGAGGGCCGGGTGACGACCTATGACGAGCGAGCCAGCCATGGGGGTCCTGGGGGTCCGCCCGCTCCGGCGGAGCCGGGGGGAGCGGCGGGGCTGACCGCCACCGCGGAGCGGGTGCGCCGCTCGGTGGAGAGCGTGATCGAGGGCAAGCCGGAGGTCGTGCGGCTGGCGCTGACCGTGCTGCTCGCCGAGGGACACCTGCTGATCGAGGACGTGCCGGGCGTGGGCAAGACGATGCTCGCCAAGGCGCTGGCGCGCTCCGTCGACTGCTCTGTGCGGCGCATCCAGTTCACCCCGGACCTGCTGCCCTCCGACATCACCGGTGTGAGCGTCTACGACCAGCAGCGCCGCGACTTCGAGTTCAAGCCCGGCGCGATCTTCGCGCAGATCGTCATCGGCGACGAGATCAACCGCGCCTCGCCCAAGACGCAGTCGGCACTGCTGGAGTCGATGGAGGAGCGCCAGGTCACCATCGACGGGCACACCTATGAGCTGCCCAGCCCCTTCATGGTCGTGGCCACCCAGAACCCGGTCGAGATGGAGGGCACGTACCCGCTGCCCGAGGCCCAGCGCGACCGCTTCATGGCCCGGGTGTCCATCGGCTACCCGGGCCCGGAGGCCGAGCTGCGGATGCTGGCCACCCACGGCGCGCTCTCCCCGCTGGACGACCTCCAGCCCGTCGCCCACGCCCACGAGATCGTCAAGCTGATCGACGCGGTCCGCGCCGTGCACGTCGCCGAGTCCGTGCTGCGCTACGCGGTGGACGTGGTCGGCGCCACCCGGCAGCACCCCGAGCTCAGACTCGGCGCGTCGCCGCGCGCGACCCTGCATCTGCTCCGGGCGGCGAAGGCCGCGGCCGCGCTGGCCGGGCGGGAGTTCGCCCTGCCCGACGACGTCCGGGCGCTGGCGGTGCCGGTGCTCGCCCACCGGCTGCTGCCCACGGCGCAGGCCCAGCTCGGCCGGCGCACCGCCGAGCAGATCGTCGTGGACATCCTGCGGCGCACCCCGCTGCCCGACCCGTTCGGCCAGCAGCAGCCCGGCGCCCGGAGGCTGTGATGCCCGCCCCGGGCGGCCCGCCCGACGACGGTGAGGCCCGCGGCGGGCTGTGGGCGGCGTTCGGCGGGCTGACCACCCGGGGGCGCTCCTTCCTGGCGGCGGGCGTGGCCGCGACGGCCTGCGCCTATGTGCTGGGCCAGGAGAATCTGCTGCGGGTGGGGCTGCTGCTGGCCGTGCTGCCCGTCGTGTGCGTGGTGGTGCTCCACCTCACCCGGCACCGGGTCACCGGCAGCCGCCGCCTCGCGCCCGCGCGCGTGCCCGCCTCCGCCGAGGCCCGGGTGAGCCTGCGCGTCGACAATGTCTCGCGGCTCCCCACGGGCCTGCTGATGCTCCAGGACCGCGTGCCCTACGTACTGGGCCCGCGCCCCCGCTTCGTACTGGACCGGATGGAGCCGGGTGGGCGGCGCGAGGTCTCCTACCGGGTCCGCGCCGACCTGCGCGGCCGCTACCCCCTGGGCCCGCTCCAGCTGCGGCTGACGGACCCGTTCGGGATGTGCGAGCTGACCCGGGGCTTCAGCGCGTACGACACCCTGACCGTCGTGCCGCGCGTCGACCGGCTGCCGCCGGTGCGCCTGGGCGGCGAGGCGGCGGGCCACGGCGACGGCCGGTACCGCGTCCTCGCCCTCGCCGGGGAGGACGACGTCATTCCGCGCGGCTACCGGCACGGCGACGATCTGCGCCGGATCCACTGGCGCTCCACCGCCCGCTACGGCGAGCTGATGGTGCGCCGCGAGGAGCGGCCACGGCGCGCGCACTGCACGGTGCTGCTGGACACCCGGGCCGTCGCCTACGAGGGTGCCGGGCCCGACTCGCCCTTCGAGTGGGCCGTCTCGGGGGCGGCCTCGGTGGCGTCGCACCTGCTGGAGCGGGGCTTCACGGTGCGGCTGCTGACCGACACGGGCAGCTCCCTGCCGGGCCACGACGCCCCCGGCGGCTACACGAGCTCCGCCCCCGACCCGTCCGGCGCCGCCGGCCTGATGCTGGACGCCCTCGCCGTGATCGACCACTCCGAGGGCACCGGCCTGTCCTCCGCCCACGAGTCACTGCGCGGCGCCGCCGGGGAGGGCCTGCTGGTGGCGTTCCTCGGCGACCTGGACGAGGCACAGGCGGCACTGGCCGCCCGGATGCGCCCGCGCGGCGGCACGGCGGTCGCCTTCGTCCTGGACGCGGCCGCCTGGGCGGGCGCCCCCGAGGGCGGCCCGGCCCGGCGCGCGGCCGGCGAACGGCTGCGCGTCCTGCGCGACGTGGGCTGGACGGCCCTGCCCGTCGCCCCCGGCACGGCGCTGCCCGACCTGTGGCGGCTGGCGGCCTCGCCGGGAGCGTTGGGTGCCCTGGGCTCCCTGGGCGCCCCGGCCGGCGCGTACGGCACGACGACCGTGCCGGGCACGGCGGACGGGTGGCCGGTGGAAGGGGCGCCCGGGGTCTGGGCGCCGCCGCACGCCGCCGCAGCCGGCCGTGCCGGAGACATGGGTGACGCGGCGGCCTCCGCTACGGCCGGGGGCACACGGGAGCCGAAGCCGTGAGCGGCGCGGCACGGGCCGGGGTGGCCTCCGGGGCAGGCGGCAGCGACGAAGCAGGGGGCCGGGCGTGAGCGGGCGGGTGCGGTTGGCGGTTTGCGGGGTGCTGGCCACGCTGGGGGCGGCCTGCGCGATGCTGCCCCTGGTCGACCGGACCGTCTGGATCCTCCAGGCCGCGTTCCTGCTGTGCGTCCAGACAGCGGTCGGCGTGGCGGCCCGCCGGGTGCCGCTGACCCGGTGGCTGACGGTCGCGGCGCAGGCCCTGGTCGCTCTGCTGCTGCTCACGCTCGTCTTCGCCCGCGAACGGGCCGTCGGCGGGGTGCTGCCGGGCCCCGACGCCTTCGAGGAATTCGGCCGGCTGCTGCGGCAGGGCGTGTCCGACGTAGGGCAGTACGCCATCCCCGCTCCCGGGACGACAGCCATCCGGCTGCTGCTGATCGGCGGCGTCCTGGTGGTCGGGCTGGTGGTGGACGCCCTGGCGGTCACCTTCCGCGGCGCCGCCCCGGCGGGCCTGCCCCTGCTCGCGCTCTACTCGGTCGGCGCCGGGCTGTCCAAGGGCAGCGCGGACTGGCTGTGGTTCCTCGCGGCGGCGGCCGGCTATCTGCTGCTGCTCCTGGCCGAGGGCCGGGACCGGCTCGCGCGCTGGGGCAGAGTGTTCGGCGGCGCCGCCGGCACCCCGCCCGGCGCGACCGCGGGCCTCGCGGCGGGCGGCGGCCCGGCCCTGGCCCCGGTGCGCACCGGGCGGCGCATCGGGGCGCTCGCGCTGGGACTCGCCCTGGCGCTCCCGGTCGCGCTGCCCTCGATCGACGGCGGGCTGCTGGCCGCGCGCGGCACGGGCGAGGGACCCGGCTCCGAGGGCGGCACCATCTCCGCGGTCAACCCGCTGGTGTCGCTCCAGAACAGCCTCAACCAGCCGGAGAACCGGGAGCTGCTGCGCTATCGCACGTCCACGCCGTCCGTCCAGGACCTGTACCTGCGCATCGTCGCCCTCGACCGGTTCGACGGTGCGTCATGGCGCGCCTCCGAGCGGCGCATCACCGATGTGCCCGACCCGCTGCCCACCCCCGCCGGCCTGGCCGCCGGGGTCCGTACGGCCCGGATCGGCGTCTCCGTCGCGGCCTCCGACGGCTACGGCCAGAACTATCTGCCCCTGCCGTATCCGGCCGAGCGGGTGCGGGTGCCGGGCCAGTGGCGGTACGAGCCGGAGGGCCGGGCGCTGGTCGGCGACCACGGCCAGACCACGCGAGGCGTGCGCTACCAGGTGTCGGGGCTGCTCGTGGAGCCGACGTCCGCTCAGCTCGCGGCCGCGCCCGCGCCCCCGGAGCAACTGCTGCGCGAATACACACGGGTGCCCTCCGTGATGCCCAAGGTCGTGGCGGAGACGGCCCGGAAAGTGACCGCCGGTGCCACCGACTCCTACCAGCAGGCGGTGAAACTCCAGGACTGGTTCGCCGCGAGCGGTGGCTTCCGCTATGACACGGAGGTGCGTTCGGGAAGCGGCCCCGACGCCATAGCGCGCTTCCTGGAGGAGAAGCAGGGCTTCTGCGTCCACTTCTCCTTCGCCATGGCCGCCATGGCGAGAACGCTGGGCATCCCCGCGCGCGTGGCCGTCGGCTTCACCCCGGGCACCCCGCAGCCGGACGGCACGGTGTCGGTCGGCACCAAGGACGCGCACGCCTGGCCCGAGCTGTACTTCGAGGGCGCCGGGTGGACGCGGTTCGAGCCCACGCCGAGCCGTGGCACCCCGCCCGAGTACACGGTCGCGCAGGCTCCTTCCGCCCCCGACCCGGGCGTCCCGGCCCCGGAGCCCGGCCGTACCAGGGCGCCGCAGCCGGCGCCCTCGGCGGACGGCGGCTGCCCGCCCGAGCTGAAGAAGCTCGACGGCTGCCCCGGTACCGTCCAGCGGGCGGAGACCGGCGAAGTCTCCGGCGGTACGTCGCCGCTCGCCCTGGCCGGCGTCCTCGTGGCCGCGCTGGCCGCCCTGCTGCTGCCCGCGCTGCCCCACCTGTGGCGGAGACGGGCCCGTGCCCGGCGGCTCGACGGCCGGGCCGGCCCGCGCCCGCTGGCCGCCTGGCGCGAGCTGACCGACTCCGCGTGGGACTACGGCATCCCGCCGGACGACTCCCTGACCCCCAGGATGGCCGCGGCCCGCATCGTCCGGGACGCCCAGTTGGCCGGGCCGCCCGCGGAGGCGGTGGGGAGGCTGGCGACGGCGGTCGAGCAGGTGCTCTACGCTCCGTCGCCTCCGCCCGCCGAGGCGGCCGTCGCCGACGTCGAGGCCGCCCAGGCGGGGCTGCGGGCCTCTGCGGGGCGCTGGGCGCGGGTGCGGGCCGTTGTGGCGCCGCGGTCGGCGGTGCGGGTCGTTTGGGCGTGCGGGACGGCCTGGACGAGGGCGGGTGCGCGCCTGCGGCGGGCGATTCCCTGGCGGGGGCGCTAGGGGGCGCTAGGGGGCGGCAGCCCCCTGGGAAACGGTGAAAGGGCGAGGCCGGGGAAGACTCCCCTCACATACGCCCGTGGGGCCGGGACATCCGTCCCGGCCCCACGCGTAAAGACAAAGCGGGCTAGTGCCCCTGCTCATCCCGTCGCCGCTGCCACCGCTGCTCGATGCGGTCCATCATGCCGCGCCGGCGGCCGACCGGCCGCCGTGCCGTGCCCGCGGGCCCGCCGGGCCCGCCGACGCGCCGGACACCGGGCCTCGGCGCCTTGCGCCACCCCGTCACCGCGAGGACGGCGCAGCCCAGCATGACGAGGAAGCCCGCCACGCTGATCCAGATCCGCTGGGTGACCATTCCGGCCATGAGGAGCGCGATGCCCACCAGAAAACCCGCGACCGCCTGGTAGACCCGTCGCCGGGTGTACGTGCGCAGGCCGCTGCCCTCGAGCGCCGTGGCGAACTTGGGATCTTCGGCGTACAGCGCTCGCTCCATCTGCTCGAGCATGCGCTGCTCGTGCTCCGAGAGCGGCACGGAGTCCTCCTACTCGTCGGTCGCGGGGGGCGACCGGGTGCGACCCTTTCAGGATAGGCAGGGAATCGCCCCCGTGAAACCCGCCCCTCTGCGCCAATTCGGCCACCGGCCCCGGGGTGGCGATCGATGCCGTCGGGACGTACATTCCCTGCCTGCCGATCGGCCATGCCGGACGGTGTCCCCCGATCATACGGGGCGAACGAGCTGATCGGGTGGGGTCTGTCCGAGGGGTGGAGTCAGTCCCGCTCGGCCAGGACGTGCAGCTGGGTGGCGATGGAGTGGAAGGCCGGCAGTTCGGCCGCGGCGGCCTCCAGCCGCAGCAGCGCGTCCAGCGCGCCGGGCTCGTGGTCGACGAGCACGCCGGGCACCAAGTCGGCGAAGACGCGCACGCCGTGCACCGCGGAGACCTCCAGGCCCGCGTCGCCGACGAGGCCGGAGAGCTGCTCGGCGCTGAAACGACGGGTGAGCGGGTCGCCGGCGCCCCAGTGGCCGGAGGGGTCGGCGAGGGCCTGATGGGCCTCGGTGAAGTGCCCGGCGAGGGCGCGGGCGAGCACGGCGCCGCCGAGGCCTGCGGCGAGCAGGCTGAGGGTGCCGCCCGGGCGGAGCGCCGCGACGACGTTGCGGACGCTGTCGGCGGGGTCCTCGACGTACTCCAGCACGCCGTGGCAGAGCACGACGTCGAAGCCGCCGCGGTCGACGACGTCGAACAGGCCGTGCGCGTCGCCCTGGACACCGCGCACCCGCTCGGCGACCCCCGCCTCGGCGGCCCTGCGCTCCAGCGCGAACAGCGCGTTGGGGCTGGGGTCGACGACGGTGACGTGGTGGCCGAGCCGGGCGAGCGGCACCGCGAACTTGCCGGAGCCGCCACCGGTGTCGAGGATCTCCAGGGCCTCCCGGCCGGCGGCCTTGACCCGGCGGTCGAGGGCGTCCTTCAGGACCTCCCAGACCACGGCGGTACGGAGGGACGCCCGGGGGCGCAGCGGGTCTGACACGGCGGGTGACTCCTCGGCGGGGTGACTGCGGGGTGACTGACGTCGGGCGGCACCAGCCTAATGGGCCGGGGCCCGGCGCCCCGCACCTCTCGCCACGCGCCCTCCCGCACCCGCGCGAACCGGCCACGACCTGCACGAACTCCCTCGCACCGGACCGGGGTTGACGGAGGAGGGGAGCAATCCGCATACTTTTGCACTGACCAGTCAGTCCAAGATTGCCTGGAGGTCCTGTGGACGGCAAGGACGGCACCCCGCACGGAGCCGCGATCGCGGCGGAGGGCCTCGGTGTCCGGGGGCCGCGCGGCTGGGCGTTCCGCGCGGTGGACGCCGACGCGCCACCCGGTTCGCTCGTGGCGGTCGAGGGCCCTTCCGGCTCGGGCCGCACCTGTCTCCTGCTCACTCTCACCGGCCGTATGCGGCCTTCCGCCGGACGCGCCGAGGTCGCGGGCCTGGCCCTGCCCCGGCGGATGGCGGCCGTCCGGCGTGTGAGCGCCCTCGCGCACGTCCCGGGCGTCGCCGAGCTCGACGGCTCCCTGACCGTCGGCGAGCACCTGCGCGAACGGGCACTGCTCCAGCGGCGGTTCGGCACCTCGCCCGGCGCACTGTTCCGCACCGGGGCGGAGAAAGCGGCGCGGGAGTCGACCCGTAACGAGGCCGTGCTCACGGCCGCCGGGCTCGATGTGTCCGCGCTGCCCAAGGGCGCCGGCACGGCCGTACGGGACCTGGGGCGGCTGGAGGCGCTGCGGCTGGCGCTGGCCCTCGCGCTCGTCGGCGCGCCCCGGCTCGTCGCGGTGGACGACACCGACCTCAAGCTCACGGCCGCCGAACGCGACCGGGTGTGGGCGCTGCTGCGTTCGCTCGCCGGGGCCGGTACAACCGTGCTCGCGGTGTGCGCGGAGGCGCCGCCGGGCGACGCGGTGGTCGTCCGCACGGAACAGACCACACAGCGGGCCCCGAAGGGAGCGGCGGATGCGCTCGCCGAAATTGGCCGTCCTTGAGCTGAAACGATTCGGGAGGGGCCGGCTGCCGCGCGCCGCGCTCGTCGCCCTCCTCCTGCTGCCCCTCCTCTACGGCGCGTTGTACCTGTGGTCCTTCTGGGACCCCTACGGGCGGCTCGACAAGGTGCCGGTGGCACTGGTCAACGCCGACCGGGGCACGACCGTGGACGGTGGGCGACTGGCCGCGGGCGACTCGATCGTCAAGGGCCTGCGCGGCTCCAAGTCCTTCCAGTGGCACGAGACGAGCGCCGCCGAGGCCCGCAAGGGGGTCGAGAAGGGGACGTACTACCTCTCGTTGACCATCCCGGCCGACTTCAGCGAGCTGCTCGCCTCCAGTTCGGGCGACTCCCCCGTGACCGGCGCGCTCCAGGTCCGTACGAACGACGCGAACAACTACATCGTCGGCCAGATCTCCCGCTCGGTCTTCTCCGAGGTCCGCGCCGCCGCGTCCCGCAGGACGTCGCGTTCCTTCTACGACAGGATCTTCGTCTCCTTCTCCGGCCTCCACGGAAAGACGGAGGAGGCGGCGAACGGCGCCGACCGGCTCGGCGAGGGCATCGGCGAGGCCCGCAAGGGCGCCGGGGACCTCAAGGACGGCCTGACCCGCGCCCGGCACGGCAGCGGCGAGCTGGAGCAGGGCGTGGACCGGCTGCACACCGGCGCGGGCACCCTGGACTCCGCCGCGCGGCAACTGGCCACCGGCGCCTCGCGGGTGGCGGACGGCACCCGGCAGCTGGCCGACAAGGTGAACGGCGTCGCCGGCAAGGAGGGCGCGTTCGTCAAGGAGCACGCGGGCGAGATCGGGGAGGCCGCCCGCGGCGTCGCCCGCGAGGCGCGAACCGTCCGCGAGCACCTGGCCGACCTCCCCTCCCCCGCCGTCACGGGCCCGCTCGCCAGGGCCGGCAGGCGCGGCGCGGACGACCTGTCCGCCACGTACGACAGGCTGTGCGCCACCGGAACCAGCGCCGGCACCGGCACCGGCACCGGCGCGACGGGGGACTTCTGCCCGGCCCTGAAGAAGGCCGTGTTCGCCGCGCGGCAGTCGGCCGAGGGTGCCGAGAAGCTCGACGCGCTGATGCGGAACGAGAACGGCGAGCTCGACCGGCTTCCCGGACGGCTGGACGCCCTGCGCGCCTCCGCCGAACGGCTCGCCGACGAGGCCCCCGACCTGGCGCGGGACATCGACGGCGCCGTACGGAAGGTCAACGCCCTCAACGACGGTGCCCAGCAGGTGGCCGAGGGCGCCGGCCGCCTCGGCGCGGGCGCCGGAAAGCTGCGCGACGGGCTCGGCACCGCCAGGACGGGCGCCGCCGACCTCGACGACGGCATCGGCAGGCTGCGCGAGGGCGCGGACACGCTCCAGGGCGGCATGGTCAAGCTGTCCGACGGCTCCACCCGGCTCGCGGGCGGCCTCCACGACGGCGCCGCGAAGATCCCCGACTACGGCAAGAAGGACCGCGACACCCGCACCGAAGTGATGGCGGACCCGGTCGCCCTGGCCGCCGAGGCGCTCCACAAGGCCCCCGACTACGGCACCGGATTCGCCCCCTACTTCATCCCGCTCTCGCTCTGGGTGGGCGCGATGGTCGCCTACATGTTGATCCAGCCCCTCAACCGGCGCGCGCTGGCCGCCGGGGCCTCCGCCGGGCGGATCGCGCTGGCGGGCTGGCTGCCCGTCGTCGCCGTCGGCGTCCTCCAGGCGGCCGCGCTGCTGGCCGTCCTCCACTGGGCGCTGGGCCTGCGACCGGTCCGGGCGGCGGGCACGGTGGGCTTCCTCGTCCTCGTCGTCGCGTGTTTCGCGGCCGTCGTCCAGTGGCTGAACGCCCGCTTCGGGCCCGCCGGGCGCATCCTCGTCCTCGCCCTGCTGATGCTCCAGCTGACCTCGGCGGGCGGCACCTACCCGGTGCAGACCAGCCCCGCGTTCTTCAACGCGATCCACCCCTTCCTGCCGATGAGTCACGTCGTCCAGGGGCTGCGCCACCTCATCACCGGCGGCGGGCTCGCCCCCGTCTGGCAGGCTTGCGGCGTCCTGGCGGCCTTCACCGCCGCGGCCCTGGCCCTGACGGCCTGGTCGGCACGGGGCAAGCAGGTCTGGTCCGTGGACCGGCTGCACCCGGAGCTGAGCCTGTGAGCGCGAATACACCCGGTACAGGGAGAATCACCCTCATGGACAGCAGCGGTACGCGCCGGCAGAACACTCGACGCAAGCTCTTCGAGGCAGCGGTCACCCTCATCGCCGAACAGGGTTTCTCCTCCACCACGGTGGACGAGATCGCCGAGCGCGCCGGCGTCGCCAAGGGCACGGTCTACTACAACTTCGCCAGCAAGACCGTGCTGTTCGAGGAGCTGCTGCGGCACGGCATCGAGCTGCTGACCGACTCCCTCCAGGCCGCCGCCGACGAGACCGCCGAGCGCGGCGGCAGCCGGGTCGACGCCCTGGACTCGATGATCCGGGCGGGCCTGGACTTCATCACCCGCTACCCCTCGCTCACCCAGCTCTACGTGGCCGAGCTGTGGCGCACCAACCGGGCCTGGCAGTCGACGCTGATGCAGGTGCGCCAGAAGGCGATCGCCGTCATCGAGTGCGTCCTCACGGACGCGGTCGCGGCGGGCGAGCTGAGCACGGAGCTGGACATCCCGCTGACGGCGTCGGCGCTGTTCGGCATGGTGCTGGTGGCGGCGCTGGACTGGCAGTCGTTCCAGCCGGAACGGTCGATCGACGAGGTGCACTCGGCGCTGTCGCGGCTGTTGCAGGGGCGGGTGAGCGGCGCCGGCCGCTAGCGCGCGAACGTCCGCCGGCCCGGTGCGGTCCGATCCCCCTCGGTCCGCACCGGGCCGGCGTTCCCCCGTGTCTCCCCCGGTCGCGTCAGGGTCCGCCGTGCGCCGTTCCGCCGCCCCGTATCGGCGGTGCCGGCTCCGGCGGTCCCTTCCGCGACCACCACTCTTCCTCCCCGACGGGGTGCGCCCCATCCGCGCGCGTACTCATCTCCGTCCCTGAGTACGCGTACTCAGGCCGCCTCGGGACGGCGGTTACGATCATCCGCGTGTCGGTGCTTCCTTTGGTTTTCACGAGCGGCTGGGCCAGCGGTATCAACGCCTACGCCGTGGTCCTCCTGCTCGGTCTGCTCGGCGCGACGGGGGTGAGCGACGACGTGCCCGGGGCCCTCCAGCGCCCCGACGTCCTCATCGTGGCCGGCGTGCTCTTCCTCTGCGAGGCCGTCGCCGACAAGATCCCGTACGTGGACACGGTCTGGGACGCGGTCCACACCGTCGTCCGGCCCATCGCCGGAGCCGTGGTGGGCGCGCTGCTGGCCGGCCAGCACGGCTCCCTGCCGGAGCTCGCCGCGGGCGCGGTGGGCGGCTCGGCCGCGCTGCTGAGCCACCTGGTGAAGGCGGGCACGCGCATGGCGGTCAATACGTCGCCGGAGCCGGCGAGCAACATCGTGCTGAGCCTGGCGGAGGACCTGGGCGTCGCGGCTCTGATCGTGTTCGCGATCTTCCATCCGCTGGCGGCAGCGATCATCGCGGGAACGTTGCTGGCGGCGGGGATCGCGGTGGTGGTCTTCCTCTGGAAGCGGGTACGGGCGTTCCTGCGGCGGCGTCGTGAGCGGCGGAGGGGGCTTTCTCCCCAGCCCCGCCCCTTCCCGTAACCGGGGGTCCGGGGGCGCGAGGGGGCGGCAGCCCCCTCGGAAACGGAGAAAGGGCGGGTCAGGGGCATCCCCACCGCCCCGATAGGCTCGAAACCATGGCACGGATCGCAGTAATCGGCGCCGGCATGGGCGCCATGGCAGCCGCCGCCCGGCTCGCTGTCGCAGGCCACGGCGTGGCCGTGTACGAGCAGGCGGAAACACACGGCGGAGGCGTCGGACGCCTCGTCCGGGACGGCTTCGTCTTCGACACCGGCCCCGCCCTCCTGCACCTGCCCGCCGTCTACCGCGATCTGTTCGTCAAGACCGGCAAGGAGCCGCTGGAGCAGAGCGTCGGGCTCGTCCAGGTCGACCCCGCGAGCCGCCATGTCTTCCCCGACGGCACGGACTTCACGCTGCCCAACGCCTCCCGGGCCGGTGTCGTCGCCGCGCTCGACGCGGCGGTGGGCCCGGGCGCGGGCGAGCGGTGGAGCGAGCTGGTGAACCGGGCGCGCGAGGTGTGGGACGCGACGCGGCGCCCGCTGCTGGAGGAGCCGCTGCGCGCGGAACGCGCCGAGGCCCTGGGCCGGGACCCGTATCCGGCGCTGCCCCACCGCAAGGGGCTGTTCCGCCGCCCGGTGCCGGTGACGCTCGCCTCCGTCGCCGAACGGGAGCTGACGGACCCCCGTCTGATCGCCCTGCTGGAGAGCCACGCCCTCGCCTACGGGCTCGACCCGCGCCACGCGCCCGGGAGCGCGACGGTCCTGCCGTACATGGAGCAGACCTTCGGCAGCTGGTACGTGACCGGCGGCATGCGCGCGCTCGCGGACGCGCTGTACGAGCGGTGCCTGGCGCGGCGCGTGGAGTTCCACTTCGGTTCCGGCGTCGTCGGCGTCGTGGAGAAGGACGGGCGCGCGGCCGGGGTGCGGCTGGCCGACGGAAGCGTGGCCGAGGCCGACGTGGTGGTGGCCGGGGTCTCCCCCGCCCGGCTCGCGGCCCTCGCGCCGGGCGCGGTGGAGTCCGCGCCGGCGCCTTCGGCGCCCGTGCCCCCGGGCAGGTTCAGCGTGTTCCTGGCGCTCTCCGGCGCCCGCCCCGAGGGCACCGCGCACCGTACGGTCGTCCACGGCGATGACCGCGCGGCGGAGCTGGACGCGGTCTTCGGCGCCGCCGCCGCGCGCTTCTACCGCCCGACGGTGACCGTGCTCCGGCCGGGCGACCCGTCGACCGTCCCCGCCGACGGGTACGAGGCCGTGACCCTCACGGCCACGGTCGCGCCGCACGGCGAGCGCGTCGACTGGCGTGACAAGCGGATCGCCAGGGAGTTCGCGGACCGGATGGTCGAGGCCGCGAAGGCGGCGATTCCGGATCTCGCGGAGCGGAAGCTGTGGCGCGGGGTCCGCACCCCCGCCGACACGGAGGCGGCGACCGGGGCCGAGGGCGGCGGGGTGCCCGCGCCCGTACTGGCCGGCGCGCGGGGGGCGTTCCTGCGGCCGGGCAATCTCACCCGGCTGCCCGGGCTCCATCTGGTGGGCGGCTTCGCCCACCCCGGCGGCGGACTGGCGCACGCCGGGATGTCGGGGGCGATGGTCGCGGGCCTGGTCGTCTCCGGGGCCGACTGGCGCGGCTCCCAGTAGGACGCCGAAGCCCGCCGGGCTTCAGCAGCCGGTAGCGCTCAGTAGCGGTAGCGCTGTTCGTCGTACCCGTGGCCGTACGGCGGCGGGTTCTGCTCCGGCGGGGCCGCCGGGGTGCCCGGGGTGTCGGTGTCCCGCTGCTGCGGCACCCAGACTCCGCCGGGCGGGGTGTCCGTGTCGTACTGCTGGGGGGCGTACGCGCCCGCCGAGTAGGCGCCGACACCGTACTGCTGCTGGGGGTAGGACTGCTGCTGACCGTAGGCGTCGTACGTCTCGTAGGACGGGGGACGGTTGCCGATGTACGGGTCGGAGTAGGACGCGTACTGGCCCTGGGCCTGCCCGTAGTCGAAGGCGCCGCTGTCGAAGGCGCTGCTGTCGTAGCCGCCCTGGGCGGGCGTGCCGCCGTACGAGCCGAAGTCGGCGCCGCCCGGGACGTCGTGGCCCATGAGGTGGGGCTGTTCGGCGGTCGGCTGCGGAGGGACGCCGTGCGTCAGGTCATGGGCGCCGCCGAGGCCACCGCTCGCGGCCGTGGCGCCCGCCGCCCCGGCGCCGATCGTCGGCAGGGCGTCGGGGCCGGAGGCCGGCAGAGTCAGGTCGGGGGCCGCCGGGGACGGACCGGCCGGGGCCGGGGGACGCTCGCCGCCCTTGCGACGACGCCCGGCGCGGCCTCCGGCGGACCGGGGCTTCTCCGCGCCGGAACCGGCGCCACCGGCCGGACCGGCAGCGTCGCCGTCCTTGCCCCGGCGGAGGGCCCAGCCGCGGGAGAAGCCGCGCCGGAAGGAGAGCGTCACAAAGGTCTGCCCCACCCCGAAGGCGAGGGCGCCGATGATGATGACGACCACGGACGGCACGATCACGCCGGCGACCACGCCGAGGAAGCCTGTGAAGGCGAGCAGCCGCCAGCGCAGCCGCGCCTTGTACTGCAGCAGCACCTCGGCGAGCAGCCAGAGCGCGACGACGCCGAACGCGATGTAGAGGACCGTCCAGCCCATCCAACGCCCCTCTCGTACGGCCGCCGTCGCCGGCCGGCCGTCAGGACCGCTGGTGCAGTCCCAGGTTCTGGTAGATCTCCAACGTGGCCGTGGAGTGGTTCAGGGTAATGAAATGCAACCCGGGAATCTCCTCGGCCATCAACCGAGCACACAAGTCCGTCGCGTACTCGATCCCGATTGAGCGTACAGCGGCCGTGTCGCCCTTGACCGCGAGGATCCGATCGGCGAGCTCCGAGGGGAACGCCGCGTTGCTGAGCTGTGCGAATCGTTCGATCTGCCGCACGTTCGTGACCGGCATGATTTCCGGGATGATCGGGGTGTCGCAGCCGGCCGCCGCGACCCGGTCGCGCAGCCGCAGGTAGTCCTCCGGGTGGAAGAACATCTGGGTGATGGCGAAGTCGGCGCCCGCCCGGCACTTGTCCACGAAGTGCCGGATGTCCGCCTCCCAGTCCGTGGAGCGCGGGTGCATCTCGGGGAAGGCGGCGACGCCCACGCAGAAGTCGCCGGACTCCTTGATGAGCCGGACGAGCTCGGCGGCGTAGCGGACGCCCTCGGGGTGGCGCACCCACTCGCCCATGGGGTCGCCGGGCGGGTCGCCGCGCAGCGCGAGCATGTTGCGGATGCCCACGTCGGCGTACTGCCCGATGACGTTGCGCAGTTCGGCGACCGAGTGCTCGACGGCCGTCAGATGGGCGACGGGGGTGAGGGTGGTGTCGGTGGCGATGCGCTCGGTGGCGCGGACCGTGCCCTCACGGGAGGAGCCGCCGGCGCCGTAGGTCACGGAGACGAACGTGGGGGCGACGGCTTCGATCCGCCGGATGGCGTCCCACAGGGTTCGTTCGCCCTTCTCCGTCCTGGGGGCGGCGAACTCGAACGAGTACGAGCGCTCGCCGGAGGCGAGCAGCTCACGGACGGTGCGCGCGTGGTCCGTCCTGGTGGAGGCAGTGCCAAGGGCCATACCGGCAAGTTAACCAGCGGCGCGGTGGGCACCCCAACCAAGAATGGCGTTATGCCCGTTTGATCCGGCGGATGTCCATGATCTGTCCCACTCCTTGGACAGTGGCTCCTTGGACGGCGACGGTCACACGTCGTAGGCGCGGACGCGCTTGGCGAGCCGCGCGGCCGCCTCGCCCGGGTCGTCCGCCTCGGTGATCGCGCGGACCACGACCACGCGGCGCGCGCCCGCGTCCAGCACCTGCTCCAGATTGCCCGCGTCGATGCCGCCGATGGCGAACCACGGCCGGGCGGGCGCGAGGGAGGCCGCGTGGCGCACGAGGCCGAGGCCCGGGGCTTGGCGGCCGGGCTTGGTGGGCGTGGGCCAGCAGGGGCCGGTGCAGAAGTAGTCCACGCCGGGCTCGGCGACGGCGGCGGCCACCTCGGCCTCGGCGTGCGTCGAGCGGCCGATCAGGACGTCGTCGCCGAGGATCGCCCGGGCGGCGGGCACGGGCAGATCGCCCTGGCCCAGGTGGAGCACGCCGGAGCCGGCGGCGTGGGCGACGTCGGCGCGGTCGTTGACCGCGAACAGCTTGCCGTGGCGACGGGCGGCCTCGGCGAAGACGGCGAGGTGCTCGAGCTCCTCCCCCGCCTCCATGCCCTTGTCGCGGAGCTGGACGATGTCCACTCCGGAGGAGAGGACCGCGTCGAGGAACTCCGGCAGGTCGCCCTGGCGCTTGCGCGCGTCGGTGCACAGATACAGCCGGGCCTCGGCGAGCCGCTCGCGCGCGGTGACGGACATCGGGTGCTTCTCCCCCCGGTGGGTGGTGTGCGGGCGCGGGACAGGCCCCGCGCCCGCACACCGGACGGTGCTACAGGCGGTGCTACGGAAAGGTCAGACGGCGAGCGCCTGGGCGCGGCGCTTCACCTCCGTGCCACGATTCTCGCTCAGCGCCTCCGCGGGGGTGCCGGGCAGGGTCGGGTCGGCGGTGAACAGCCACTCGATCATTTCCTCGTCGCTGAAGCCGTCGTCCCTAAGCAGCGTCAGGGTGCCGACGAGGCCCTTGACGACCTTGCCCTCGCTGATGAAGGCGGCGGGCACCATGAGCACACGGTTCTCGCCACGGCGTACGGCGATCAGCTGGCCCTCCTTGACCAGCTGCCGGACGCGCGTCACCTCGATGCCCAGCATCTCCCCGATGTCGGGGAGGTTGAGCCAGGCGGGCACAAGCGCATCGATCTTCACGTCAATCTCGGTCACGGGACAAGCCTGCCATCCGGGACTGACAGCCGGTAGCCGGGTTGACCCGAGCCGGGCCCCGGCCACCCCACCGGCCCCCCTCGGAGGGGCCTCGGACCCGCCCCGCCCCGCCTCGGACCACGGTCCTGCCTCAGACCACGGCGGCCTTCAGCGGAACGGACGCGTCCGCCGCCCTGGCCCGGTCCAGGACCGCGCCCTTCTCGATGAGCTTGCGCCCCTGGGCCAGATCGCGCGGCCGTCCCACGGCCAGCAGGGCCACCAGGACGCCCGAGCGCAGCCAGCACACCGTCCAGGCCGCGCCGGTGGGGTTGCCGCGCCAGACGAGCTCGTCGGCGGCCGCGTGGTGCCCCGCGTACTGCACGAACCGGCCGAACTGCTCGGACCAGAAGTACGGCACCGGGTCGTAGACCGAGCTCTCCTCAGGGCCGTGGACGACGTTCTCGGCGACGGTCCGGGGGCCCTGGAGGGCGTTGTCCCAGTGGTGGACCAGCAGCCGCTCGCCGTAGCGGGCCGAGGGGAAGGAGGCGCAGTCGCCGACGGCGTAGACGTCCGGCAGCGAGGTGCGCAGGCGGTCGTCGGTGACGACGGAGCGGTCCGCCGCCAGCTCGATGCCCGAGCCCGCGAGCCAGCCCGTGGCCGGGCGAGCGCCGATGCCGACGACGACCGCGTCGGCGGGCAGCCGGGTGCCGTCGTCGAGGACGACCGCGCCGGGCTCGACGGCCGTGACCCGGGCGCCGGTCAGCAGCCGGGCGCCGCTGTGGGCGTACCAGTCGACCATGTGGGCGGCGACCTCGGCGGGCATGGCGCCCGCGAGCGGCCGGTCGGCGGCCTCGACGACCGTCACCCGGCAGCCCGCCTCCCGGGCGGCGGTGGCGAACTCGGCGCCGATCCAGCCCGCTCCGACGGCCACGATGTCCTGCTGCCGGGCGAGGACCGGGCGCAGCCGCTCGGCGTCGTCGACGGTGCGCAGGACGTGGACGCCGGGCAGGTCCGCGGCGCCGGGCAGGCCGATGGGCTCGGCGCCGGTGGCGACGACCAGGACGTCGTAGCCGAGGGGCCCCTCGGCGGTGTCCAGGACGTGCTCGGCGGCGCGCAGGCCGGTGGCCGCGAGGCCGAGCCGCAGGTCGATGCCGAGCGAGTCGAAGTCCACGGCGAAGGCGGAGCCCTCGGCCTTGCCGAGCAGCACGGACTTGGACAGGGGCGGCCGGTCGTAGGGCTGGTGCGGCTCGTCGCCCAGGAGGGTGATCGCGGCTGTCCAGCCCTGCTCGCGCAGGGCGATGGCGGTCTGCACCCCGGCCATGCCCGCGCCGACGATCACGACGCGCCGGTCACTGCTGGTGTTCGTCTCCTCGCTCACACGATCAACTGTAGGCCCGACGCCCCGGTACGCCGGAGCGCCGCGTGAGGAGACCTCTGACACAACGTCACGCCGCGGCGGCGTCGTACGGGCCGCCGACCGTGCCCGGCCGCCCTTCCGGGCGGTCCTCGGGCCGTACTAGGGTGGCAAGCTGCAAGCACTCGCGGGAGCCCGGGCGGACCGGGCTGAGAGGGAGGCTGGACGGCCTCCGACCGTACGAACCTGATCCGGGTCATGCCGGCGAAGGGAGGGGCTGGACGCCCATGCACGCGCATCGAACCCCTGGGGATCGAACACCGGCACATCGAACCAGGGCGCGCCCCGCGCGCCCGTACCGTCTCGGTCACGCCCCCTGGACACCTGACGTCCTGGTGATCGGCGGCGGTCTGATCGGCCTGGTCACGGCCTGGCGCGCGGCCCAGCGCGGACTGCGCGTGGCCGTGGCCGACCCCGCGCCCGGCGGGGGCGCGGCCCGGGTGGCCGCCGGGATGCTGGCCGCCGTCACCGAGCTCCACTACGGCGAGGAGACCCTGCTCGCCCTCAACCTGGCCTCGGCCCGGCGCTATCCGGCCTTCACGGCCGAGCTGGAGGAGGCCGCCGGCCTGGAGACCGGCTACCGCGCCTGCGGGACGCTCGCGGTCGCCCTGGACTCCGACGACCGGGCCCATCTGCGGGAGCTCCACGCCCTCCAGCTGCGCTGCGGCCTTACGTCGCAGTGGCTGACCGGGCGCGAGTGCCGCCGGCTGGAGCCGATGCTCGCGCCGGGCGTGCGCGGCGGCCTCCACGCCCTCGGCGACCACCAGACCGACCCCCGGCGGCTCGCCCGGGCGCTGCTGGCGGCCTGCGAGCGCGAGGGCGTGGCCTTCCACCGCTCGGAGGCGGTGCGGCTGCTGCTGACCGGGGACCGGGCCACGGGGGCGCAGCTCGCCGACGGCACCCGGATCGCCGCCGACCGGACCGTCCTGGCCGCCGGGAGCCTCAGCGGCCGGCTGGCGGGCCTGCCCGAGGACGTCGTACCGCCGGTCCGCCCGGTCAAGGGCCAGGTCCTGCGGCTGCGCGTGCCGGAGGCGTACACGGCCGCGGGCGGGCCGTTCCTCTCCCGGACGGTGCGGGCCGTGGTGCGCGGCGGGCACGTCTACCTCGTGCCGCGTGAGAACGGCGAGCTGGTGGTCGGGGCGACGACCGAGGAGCTGGGCTGGGACACGACCGTGACGGCCGGCGGCGTCTACGAGCTGCTGCGCGACGCCCACGAGCTGGTGCCCGGCATCACCGAGCTGCCGCTCGTGGAGACCCTCGCCGGGCTGCGCCCCGGCTCGCCCGACAACGCCCCGCTGCTGGGCCCCACCGCCCTGCCGGGCCTCTTCGCGGCCACCGGCCACCACCGCAACGGCGTGCTGCTCACCCCCGTCACCGGGGACGTGATGGCCGAGGCGCTGACCACCGGCCGGCTGCCCGAGGAGGCCCGCCCGTTCTCCCCCCTACGCTTCACCCCCGCACTTCAGGAGCAGCCCGCATGACCGGCAGCGACATGACCACGCACATCATCAGCGTCAACGGCGAGCCGACGACCGTCCCGGCGGGGACGACGCTCGACGGGCTCGTGGCGACGCTCACCACCGAGCGCGGCGGGGTCGCCGCCGCCGTCAACGAGGCCGTGGTCCCCCGGGGCCAGTGGCCGGCGACCGCCCTCGACGAGGGCGACCGGGTCGAGGTGCTCACCGCGGTACAGGGAGGCTGATCAGCACAGATGGCGGACGATCTGCTCACCATCGCGGACACCCCGTTCACCTCCCGGCTGATCATGGGCACGGGTGGTGCCCCCAGCCTGGACGTCCTGGAGCGCGCCCTGCTGGCCTCCGGCACGGAGCTGACCACGGTCGCGATGCGCCGGCTGGACGCGACGGTACGGGGCTCCGTGCTGTCCGTCCTGGAGAAGCACGGCATCCGGGTGCTGCCGAACACGGCGGGCTGCTTCACGGCGGGCGAGGCGGTCCTCACCGCCCGGCTGGCCCGGGAGGCGCTCGGCACGGACTGGGTCAAGCTGGAGGTGATCGCCGACGAGCGCACCCTGCTGCCCGACCCGATCGAGCTGCTGGACGCCGCGGAGATCCTCGTCGACGACGGCTTCACCGTGTTGCCGTACACCAACGACGACCCGGTCCTGGCCCGCAAGCTGGAGGATGTCGGCTGCGCGGCGATCATGCCGCTGGGCGCGCCCATCGGCTCGGGCCTGGGCATCCGCAACCCCCACAACTTCCAGCTGATCACCGAGCGGGCGGCCGTCCCGGTGATCCTGGACGCGGGCGCGGGCACCGCGTCGGACGCGGCGCTGGCCATGGAGCTGGGGTGCGCGGCGGTGATGCTGGCGTCGGCGGTGACGCGGGCGCAGGAGCCGGTGCTGATGGCGGAGGCGATGCGGCACGCGGTCGAGGCGGGCCGCCTCGCGCACCGCGCGGGGCGGATCCCGCGCCGCCACTTCGCGGAGGCGTCGTCTCCTACGGAGGGTCTCGCGGCTCTGGACCCGGAGAGACCCGCGTTCGCGTGACCGGGGGGGCGCCCCGGCGCGGCTTGCGCCTGCGGCGGGCCGGCCCTGTCCCGGCCCTTTCGCCGTTTCCCAGGGGCGCAGCCCCCTGGGACCCCCGCTACCGGCGCCTGCCGGTTTGTGCCCACCGGGCAGCAACCGCCCCCGGCATCCGGAGCTCGGCCGCAGGCGTCCTGTTACCGTTCGGCTGCAGATCAGACGAGCGAGCCGCTCGCCATGCGGGGCCCCCGTCAGGGACTCGTAGACTCGTGTGCCGTGGATACGACCCTGCCCGACCCCCTTGTCGACCAGCTGCTCGACGGCCGCTACCGCGTCGAGGCGCGAGTCGCCGTGGGCGGCATGGCCACCGTCTACCGCGCGCTGGACACCCGGCTCGACCGGGTGCTCGCCCTGAAGGTGATGCACCCCTCGCTCGCCGCGGACGGCGTCTTCGTGGAACGTTTCATCCGCGAGGCGAAGTCCGTGGCCCGCCTGGACCACCCCAATGTGGTGAGCGTCTTCGACCAGGGCACCGACGGCGCGTACGTCTATCTGGCGATGGAGTACGTGGCCGGCTGCACCCTCCGCGACATCCTGCGCGAGCGCGGCGCCCTGGGGCCGCGCGCCGCGCTCGACATCGCCGAGCCCGTGCTGGCCGCCCTGGGCGCCGCCCATCTGGCGGGGCTGGTGCACCGGGACATGAAGCCGGAGAACGTGCTCATCGGGGACGACGGCCGCGTCAAGGTCGCCGACTTCGGGCTCGTCCGGGCGGTGGACAACAACACCACGAGCAGCACCGGTGCCGTCCTGGGCACGGTGTCGTACCTCGCGCCCGAGCAGATCGAGCACGGCACGGCCGATCCCCGCGCGGACGTCTACGCCTGCGGCGTCGTCCTGTACGAGATGCTGACCGGCGCCAAGCCGCACAGCGGCGGCACCCCCGCGCAGGTGCTCTACCAGCACCTCCACGAGGACGTGCCGGCCCCGTCGGCTGCCGTCCCGGGGCTCGCGCCGGAGCTGGACGCCCTGGTGGCCTCGGCCACGGCCCGGGACCCGCTGCTGCGCCCGGCCGACGCGGCCGCCCTGCTGGGGCGGCTCCGCCAGGCACGCGCGGCCCTGTCCGAGGAGCAGCTGGACCTGGTCCCGCCGCGGGCGGCGACCCCCGCCGCCGGTGCCGTCCCGGCCGGCTCCGAGGACCGTACGAGCGTCATCCCGCGCCCGGCCGCGTCGCGGCCCCTGCCGCCGCCCGCGCAGGAGGACGCCCTCAACCGCACCACCCGGCTGGAGCTCCCGGCGACGCCGCCGCCCCCGCCGCCGGGCCCGGCGGCCCCCCCCCCGCCCCCCCGCCGGGCCCCCCGGCGGGGCGCG
>NZ_JBEZUS010000001.1:330352-464484 GCF_040636475.1 Streptomyces sp. NPDC037389 | reverse complement strand
CTCCCCGCGCGCCGCCGGGTGGCGCCCCGCGCCGCCCCCGGCCCTGGGGGACCCCCCCCCCCCCCCCCCGGGGGGGGGGCGGGGGGGGCCCCCCCCCCCCCCCCCGCCGGCCCCGGCGGCCGCTCCCGGGCCGCGCCGGGGGCCCCTGGCGGGGCTGTCCCGGCGCTGGGTCCTCGCGGTCGCGGCCGCCCTGCTGGCCGTGCTGGCGGGCACCGGCGTCTGGTACATCAACTCCGGCCAGTTCACCTCCGTGCCGGCGGTCCTGGACCTGACCCAGGACAAGGCGACCGCCGAGCTGGACAAGGCCGGGCTCGGCGTGAAGACGCAGCAGGCGTTCAGCGACACCGTCGAGCGCGGCCACGTCATCGCCACCGACCCCAAGCCGGGCGAGCGCATCCGCAACACCGGCAAGGTCACGATCACCATCTCGCGCGGCCCGCAGAAGGCCGAGGTGCCCAATGTCGCCGGGCTGCCCTTCGCCGAGGCGAAGAAGAAGATCGAGGGCCAGGGCCTGACGGTCGGGGACGTCACCCGGCAGTTCAGCGACGAGACCCCCAAGGACTCGGTCCTGTCCACCGACCCCAAGCCGGGCACCGAGCTGCGGCCCGACTCGGCCGTGGCCCTCGTCGTCAGCAAGGGCAAGCAGATCGCCGTGCCGAATGTGACGGGCATGCCGCTGGCGGACGCCACCGCCACGCTGCGGGACGCCGGTTTCGACGTCAAGGTCGCGGACGCCCAGGTGTACTCCGACAAGCCCCAGGGCGCGGTGGCCCAGCAGTCCCCGGGCCAGGGCGAGAAGGCCGCCCAGGGCGACAGCGTCACCCTCACGGTCTCCAAGGGCAAGGAGATGGTCACGGTCCCGGACGTCACCGGCAAGAGCGAGGCCGTGGCCAAGCAGATCCTGACCGCCGCGGGCTTCCAGGTGAAGGTCGACCGGCCGTTCTTCTTCCCGCAGGACTCCGTCGACAGCCAGTCGGTGCGGGGCGGCTCGCAGGCGGCCAAGGGCGACACGATCATCATCAAGCTGAAGAGCGGGTTCTGAGGTTCTGAGCGTCATGAGTGATACACGCGGTTCCCTCCGCAATCCCGTCGGCGGCCATGTCCCCGTCGCCGGCGGGCTCGCCAAGGTCGGTCTGTCCTACGCGCGGGAGCTGGCCGCCGAGGCCGTCCAGGTCTTCGTCGCCAACCCGCGCGGCTGGGCGACCCCGCCCGGTGACCCCCGGCAGGACGAGGAGTTCCGGGCCGCCTGCGCCGCCGGGGGCGTACCGGCCTACGTCCACGCGCCCTATCTGATCAATTTCGGCTCGCACACCGAGGCCACCGTGGAGAAGTCCATGGACTCGCTGCGGCACTCACTGCGCCGGGGCCGGGAGATCGGCGCGCTCGGCGTCGTCGTCCACACCGGCTCGGCGACCGGCGGGCGGGCCCGTACGGAGGCGCTGGCGCAGGTCCACGAGCGGCTGCTGCCGCTGCTGGAGGAGCTCACCCACGACGACGACCCCCGGCTGCTGCTGGAGCCCACGGCCGGGCAGGGCTCCTCGCTCTGCTCCCTGGTCGAGGACCTCGGCCCGTACTTCGCGGCGCTGGAGCACCATCCGAAGCTGGGCGTCTGCCTCGACACCTGCCATCTCTTCGCGGCCGGGCACGACCTCGCGGAGCCCGGCGGGATGAAGCGGACGCTCGACGAGCTGGTCGCCGTGACCGGCCCGGGGCGGCTGGGGCTGATTCACGCCAATGACTCCAAGGACGTCGTCGGCGCCCACAAGGACCGGCACGAGAACATCGGTTCCGGCCATATCGGCGCCGAGCCCTTCGCCGAACTGTTCCGGCACCCGGAGACGGCGGGCGTGCCACTGACGATCGAGACGCCCGGCGGCAAGGAGGGCCACGCCGCCGACGTGGCCCGGCTGAAGGCGCTGCGGGACGGCTGACCGGCCCGGCCGGCCGGAGCCCTAGAGCTCCGGCCCCTCACCGGGCAGCTCCTGGTAGGAGTAGCGCTGCTCGCTCCAGGGGTCGCCCACGTTGTGGTAGCCCCGCTCCTCCCAGAAGCCCCGCCGGTCGGCGGTCATGTACTCCACGCCGCGCACCCACTTGGGGCCCTTCCAGGCGTAGAGGTGCGGGACGACCAGCCGGGCGGGGAAGCCGTGCTCGGCGGTGAGGAGTTCGCCGTCCTTGTGGGTGGCGAAAATGGTCTGTTCCGCGGTGAAGTCGGACAGCCGCAGATTAGAGCTGTAGCCGTACTCGGCCCACACCATCACATGCGTGACCTCGGGCGCGGGCGGCGCCAGTTCGAGGATCGTACGGGCCGAAACCCCACCCCACTCGGCGTCGAGCATGCTGTACTTCGTGACGCAGTGCAGATCCGCCACCACCGTCGTGTACGGCAGCGCGGAGAATTCGTCATGCGTCCAGCAGCGCTTGTCGCCGTCGGCGGTCGATCCGAAGACACGGAACTCCCAGCGGTCCGGCTTGAACTTCGGTACCGGGCCGTAGTGCGTCACCGGCCATCCGCGCTGGAGCCGCTGCCCCGGGGGCAGCTGAAGATATTCCCCTTTGCGGCTTTCGGTATTTTTCGAGAGCCCCATGGCTCAATGGTGTCAGACCCATGGGGGTGCTGATGACCGGGGGACGGCCCAGGACGGGCCCTGTCACGCCATATTCGGGCAACTCCCACTAAGTGTGAACTTACTGGACGGCTCTCCCGGGTGGTGCGAGGATGCGCGCAACCTGCTGGACACCTGCCGAGAAGGAGCCTCTGCGATGCAGGGAGACCCCGAGGTCATCGAGTTCCTCAACGAACAGCTGACCGCCGAGCTGACCGCCATCAATCAGTACTTCCTGCACGCCAAACTCCAGGAGCACCACGGCTGGACCAAGATCGCCTCACATACCCGGGCCGAGTCGTTCGACGAGATGCGGCACGCGGAGGTCCTGACCGACCGGATCATCTTCCTGGAGGCGCTGCCCAACTATCAGCGGCTCTTCCACGTCCGGATCGGCCAGTCGATCACCGAGATGTTCCAGGCCGACCGCCAGGTGGAGGTCGAGGCCATCGACCGGCTGCGGCGCGGGGTGGAGGTCATGAGGGCCAAGGGCGACATCACCTCGGCCAATATCTTCGAGTCGATCCTCGCGGACGAGGAGGATCACATCGACTATCTCGACACCCAGCTGGAGCTGATCGAGAAACTCGGTGAGCCGCTGTACATCGCGCAGTTCATCGAGCAGGAGAACGGCGGGAGCGACTAGGCCGGCGGCACGGGCTAGGCGGCGACCGACGCCATGGGCCCGGGGGCCGGTATGAGCGCCGTTCCGGCGCCCAGCACATCGACGTCCCCCTGGTCGGCCAGCTCCCGGCGGGGGCACGCGCCCCGGCCGAGCAGAGCCTGGATACGGCGCACACAGCTGCCGCAGTCGGTGCCGGCCTTGCAGGCGGAAGCGATCTTGCGGGGCGTGCACGCCCCCTTGTCCGCGTGCTCGCGCACCTGCTGCTCCGTGATGCCGAAGCACGAGCAGACGTACACGCGGTCACCGCCTTGCCGGGGAACGAAGGGCCGAAGACCTTATTGATCAATAAGGTTACCCTTACCTTACCCGCCTGGGCGGCCGAAAAACAACGCCGTGGGGCGCGGATCACGTCGATCCGCGCCCCACGGCGTCTCGCTATGAGCTGTTCCTACTGGTCGCGGTACATCTCGGCGACCAGGAACGCCAGGTCCAGGGACTGGCTGCGGTTGAGGCGGGGGTCGCACGCCGTCTCGTAGCGCTGGTGGAGGTCGTCGACGAAGATCTCGTCACCGCCGCCCACGCACTCGGTGACGTCGTCACCGGTGAGCTCGACATGGATGCCGCCCGGGTGGGTGCCGAGGGCCTTGTGGACCTCGAAGAAGCCCTTGACCTCGTCCAGCACGTCGTCGAAGCGGCGGGTCTTGTGGCCCGAGGCCGCCTCGAAGGTGTTGCCGTGCATCGGGTCGCAGATCCAGGCCACCTGGGCACCGGAGGCGGTGACCTTCTCCACCAGGGTGGGGAGCTTCTCACGGACCTTGTCCGCACCCATCCGGGTGATGAACGTCAGCCGGCCCGGCTCGCGCTCGGGGTCGAGCCGCTCGATGAGGGTGAGCGCGTCCTCGGGCGTCGTCGTCGGCCCGAGCTTCACCCCGATCGGGTTGCGGATCTTCGAGGCGAACTCGATGTGCGCCCCGTCCAGCTGCCGGGTGCGCTCGCCGATCCAGACCATGTGGCCCGAGACGTCGTACAGCTGCCCGGTACGCGAGTCCACGCGGGTCAGCGCGGACTCGTAGTCCAGGACCAGCGCCTCGTGGGACGCGTAGAACTCGACGGTCTTGAACTCCTCCGGGTCCACCCCGCAGGCGTTCATGAAGTTCAGCGCGCGGTCGATCTCACGGGCCAGCTGCTCGTAGCGCTGGCCGGAGGGCGAGGACTTCACGAAGTCCTGGTTCCAGGCGTGGACCTGGCGCAGGTCGGCGTAGCCACCGGTGGTGAAGGCGCGCACCAGGTTCAGCGTGGAGGCCGAGGCCTGGTACATCCGCTTCAGCCGCTGCGGGTCCGGCGTACGGGCCTCGGGGGTGAAGGCGAAGCCGTTGACCGAGTCGCCGCGGTAGGTCGGCAGGGTCACGCCGTCGCGGGTCTCGGTCGGCTTCGAGCGCGGCTTGCTGTACTGGCCTGCGATACGGCCGACCTTCACGACCGGCACCGAACCGGCGTACGTCAGCACCGCGCCCATCTGGAGGAGCGTCTTGAGCTTGTTGCGGATCTGGTCGGCGCCGACGGCGTCGAAGGCCTCGGCGCAGTCGCCGCCCTGAAGCAGGAACGCCTCTCCACGGGCGACGGCTCCCAGACGCTGGCGCAGCTGGTCGCACTCGCCCGCGAAGACGAGAGGCGGATAGGACTCGAGCTCGGCGATCACATCGCGCAGAGCCTCTTGGTCCGGCCAGTCAGGCTGCTGCGCCGCGGGCAGGGAGCGCCAGGTGTTGCCACCGGCGTGGATTTCAGCGTTCACGGTCACGCCCTCAACATTACGGGGTCGCGACGACGACCCAAGGGCCGGACCGGACTCTGAGACACGCACTGAGACAGATCTAGGGAAAACCGGCGACATCGCGACCGGCCGTCGGGTACTGTGCCGCTTATGTACGTGCTCTCCAACCAGCTGTGGTGGTGGACCGCTCCTTCGGCGGCCCACTGACGCGCGTACCACCAGCGTTCTCGCGAAGGCCGCCCCGAGGGGCGGCCTTCGGCGTCTCCGGCGCCGATGACGAGGGCCGTTCCTCCCCCACCAGGAAGGAACTCCGCCCATGTCCCGCACCGCCGCCGCCCTCCTCGCCCGGCTCACCGCCGCGGACCACCCGCCCTTCGCCCTGCTCCACCGCCGCACCCCCGTCCCCCGTGGCCTGAACGGCACGGGAGGTACCCCCATCCGGGAGGACGTCGTCGAAGTGCTCACCGGCCCGGTCGCCGAGGTGGAGCACCTGACCGACATCCCGCTCCCCTCCGGACCGCCCCCCGGCGGCGCGCCCGTGCACGACGCGCTGGCGCTCGTGCCCTTCCGCCAGATCCGCGAGCGCGGCTTCGACGTCCGCGACGACGGCACCCCCCTGCTGGTCCTGCGGCCGGACGAGGTCCACGAGCTGCCGCTGGACAAGGTCCTCGGCGCGCTGCCCACCCACGACGTGCGGGTGGAGGGCGGGGCCTTCGACGTGGCCGACGACGAGTACGCGGAGATCGTCCGGCGTGTCGTCGAGGACGAGATCGGCACGGGCGAGGGCGCCAACTTCGTCATCCGCCGCACCTTCGAGGGCGAGATCCACGGCTTCCACGCCTCCGACGCGCTGGCCCTCTTCCGCAGGCTGCTGTCGGGCGAGCGCGGCGCCTACTGGACGTACGTCGTCCACACCGGCGAGCGCACGCTGGTGGGCGCCAGCCCCGAGGTGCACGTCCGGATGGCGGGCGGCACGGTCGTGATGAACCCGATCAGCGGCACCTACCGCTATCCCGCCGGGGGCCCGTCCGCCGACGACCTGCTCGACTTCCTCCACGACCCCAAGGAGGTGGAGGAGCTCTCGATGGTCGTCGACGAGGAGCTGAAGATGATGTGCACCGTCGGCGACATGGGCGGTGTCGTCGTCGGCCCCCGGTTGCGCGAGATGGCCCACCTCGCGCACACCGAGTACGAGCTGCGCGGACGCTCCTCGCTGGACGTGCGCGACGTGCTGCGCGAGACGATGTTCGCCGCGACCGTCACCGGCTCGCCCGTGCAGAACGCCTGCCGCGTCATCGAGCGCCACGAGCCCCACGGCCGCGGCTACTACGCGGGCGCCCTCGCCCTCATCGGCCGGGACGCGGGCGGCGCCCAGAGCCTGGACTCGCCCATCCTCATCCGCACCGCCGACATCGACCGGCGCGGCCGGCTCCGGGTCGGCGTCGGCGCGACGCTGGTGCGCCGCTCCGACCCGCGCGGCGAGGTCGCCGAGACCCACGCCAAGGCGGCGGGCGTCCTGACGGCCCTCGGCGTCCGCCGGGGTCCCGTACGTCCGGCGACGGCGCCGGACGTACGGCTGTCCGACGACCCCCGCGTACGGAACGCGCTGGACGCCCGCCGCGCCGACCTGGCCCCTTTCTGGCTGCGGATGCACCCCACCGACTCCGCTCCCGTGCTGAGCGGACACGCTCTGGTCGTCGACGGCGAGGACACCTTCACGGCGATGCTCGCCCATCTGCTGCGCACCTCGGGACTGACGGTGTCGGTGCGGCGCTACGACGAGCCCGGGCTGCGGGAGGCGGTGCTGGGCCACGAGGGCCCGGTGGTGCTGGGGCCCGGCCCGGGCAACCCGTCGGACGCCGCCGACCCGAAGATGCGGATGCTGCGCGGGCTGGCGGGCGACCTGCTGCGCGGGCACCGGCACGGGCCCGCCCGTCGCCCGACCACCACCCCTCATCGAGGCCCTTCGGGCCACACCTTCTTGTTCGGCGTGTGCCTGGGGCACGAGCTGATCGCGGCGGAGCTGGGGATGGAGATCGTACGGAAGGACGTGCCGTTCCAGGGGGCGCAGGAGCGGATCGACTTCTTCGGGCGGCCCGAGACCGTCGGCTTCTACAACACGTTTACGGCACGCGGGGACGCCGAGGGTGTCGAGGTGTGCGGTGACCCCGCGACGGGGGATGTGCACGCGGTGCGGGGGCCCGGCTTCGCCGGGGTCCAGTTCCACCCCGAGTCCGTTCTGACGCTGAACGGGTCGGCGATCGTCGCCGAGCTGCTCGCCGCAGTGCGGGTCTGAGCCCGCCGCTCCGCGGCGGTTTCGCCCACCCACCCGCCCGATTACCCCGAAACGTCATGACGTGGGTGGGTGATCGGGCGGGCGGGTGGGGCAGGACCGCGCCGGAGGCGCGGAAAACCCCTGCGGCGGTCAGCCGAAGAACGTCTTGGCCTCCTCGTAAAGAGCCAACGGCACCGTCTTCAGCCGCGCCGTCGCATCGCCCAAGGGCACGCGGACGATATCCGCACCCCGAAGCGCGACCATCGCGCCGAACGCACCATCCTGCACGGCGGAAATGGCGTGCAAGCCGAAGCGCGTCGCCAGCCACCGATCGAACGCACTGGGCGTGCCACCCCGCTGCACATGCCCCAGCACGGTCGTCCGCGCCTCCTTCCCCGTGCGGGACTCGATCTCCTTCGCCAGCCACTCCCCCACCCCGGAGAGCCGGACGTGCCCGAAGGAGTCCAGTGGCGTGGCGGCGTTCTTCAGGACCAGGTCGCCGTCCTGCGGCATGGCGCCCTCCGCGACGACCACGATCGGGGCGTAGCTGGCGCGGAAGCGGGAGGTGACCCAGCCGCAGACCTCGTCGACGTCGAAGCGCACCTCGGGGACGAGGATGACGTTGGCGCCGCCCGCCAGGCCGGAGTGGAGGGCGATCCAGCCCGCGTGCCGGCCCATGACCTCGACCACGAGGACCCGCATATGGGACTCGGCGGTGGTGTGGAGGCGGTCGATGGCCTCGGTGGCGATGTTGACGGCGGTGTCGAAGCCGAAGGTGTAGTCGGTGGCGGAGAGGTCGTTGTCGATGGTCTTGGGCACGCCGACGCAGCGGACGCCGTACTCGCCGCCGATCCGGGCGGCGACGCCGAGGGTGTCCTCGCCGCCGATGGCGATCAGGGCGTCCACGCCGTGCTCGGCGAGGTTCTCCGTGATGCGGCGGACGCCGTCGGGCTCCTTGAAGGGGTTGGTCCGGGAGGATCCGAGGATCGTGCCGCCGCGCGGCAGGATGCCCCGTACCGCCGGGATGCCGAGCGGGACGGCGGAGCCGTGGAGCGGGCCGCGCCAGCCGTCCCTGAAGCCGATGAAGTCGTGACCGTGGTCCTGGACACCCTTGCGGACGATCGCACGGATGACCGCGTTGAGGCCGGGGCAGTCGCCGCCGCCGGTGAGCACTCCGATCCGCATGACACACCTTCCGTTCGCCGGGGATCTCGAAGCCGCCCGGCCGGGAACGCGTGGTCAGGCGTCGTCGAGACCTCGCTCTATCGCGTAGCGGACGAGCTCCACGCGGTTGTGCAGCTGGAGCTTGCCCAAGGTGTTCTGCACATGGTTCTGCACCGTCCGGTGGGAAATAACCAGCCGTTCGGCGATCTGCTTGTACGACAGTCCCTTGGCGACGAGGCGGAGGACCTCGGTCTCGCGGTCGGTGAGCCGGGGTGCCCGGGGCTCGTCGGGCGCGGCGGGGGCCGGGTCGGCGGCCAGCCTGCGGTACTCGCCGAGGACGAGCCCGGCGAGGCCCGGGGTGAAGACGGGGTCGCCCGCGGCCGTGCGGCGGACGGCGTCCACGAGCTCCTCCGTGCTGGCGGACTTGAGCAGATAGCCGGTGGCGCCGGACTTGACGGCCTCCAGGACGTCGGCGTGCTCGCCGCTCGCGGAGAGCACCAGGACGCGCAGCTCGGGGCGGTCCGCCACCAGCTGCTTGCAGACGGCCGCGCCGGGCAGGCCGGGCAGGTTGAGGTCGAGGACCAGGACGTCGGGGAGGGCGGCCTGGGCCCGGCGCACCGCCTGGGGGCCGTCGCCGGCGGTGGCCACCACGTCGTATCCGGCGGCGGCCAGGTCGCGGGCGACGGCGTCGCGCCACATGGGGTGGTCGTCGACCACCATGACCTTCACGGTCTGTTCGTCACTCATTTCCCGGTCTCGCTCCCCCGTGGGACTCTCAATTCGACTTCTGTGCCCTGGCCGGGCACGGACAGCAGCTCGGCGCTGCCGCCCAGGTCCCGCAGTCTGCCGCGGATCGACAGGGCGACGCCCATGCGCCCCTCCCGTTCGGCCGCCGCCAGCCGGCCCTCGGCGATGCCGGGCCCGTCGTCCCGCACGGTGACGATCACGGCGTCCGGCTCGTCCTCCAGCAGGATCCAGGCCCGCGCGCCGTCCCCGGCGTGCTCGCGGACATTGTCCAGTGCGGCGCCGACGGCGGCCGCCAGCTCCGCCGCCGCGGCCGCCTCCAGCAGGACGGGCGTGCCGGGCCCGGCGTAGGAGACGGCGGCCCCCGCGTGCGGTGCGAGCAGCGCGCCCACGTCGCAGGGCCCCTCCGGGGGGCGCGGCGGGGTGCCCACGGACCGTACGAGCTCGGCGTCCTCGGCGAGCTGCCGTGGCGTGCCCTGCGGGGGCACCAGGCCGCCCGCGACCAGGGTGCGCAGGGCGATCTCCTGCTCGCCCGCCAGCCGGCCCAGCTCGGCCGCCTCACCGCCGATGGCCGCGCCCCGGCGCTGCACCATGGCGAGGACCTGCAGGACGCTGTCGTGGATGTCGCGGGCGAGGCGCTCGCGCTCCCGGGTGGCCGCCTCGATCTGGAGGGCGCGGGCGAGGGTGCGCTCACTGGCGCGGGCGACCTCGACGATGTAGCCGATGGCGATGCTGGAGACCCAGACCAGCAGCACGTTGTGGACGGTGTCGCGGGCCGGGTGGCCGCGCTCGACGAGATTGGCGGCGGCGACCAGCGTGGAGCCGACGGCCGCCCAGCGCCAGCCGCCCTTGATGGCCAGGCCCAGTACCGCGCCGCCGGTCCAGATGGACGGGAGGGTGGCCGCGCCTCCGTCGACGCGCTCGGCCGAGTCGACGACGGCGCTGAGCAGAACTCCGCCGAGCGCGATCGTCAGATCGGCGATCAGGAAGGACCTGGTGCAGCGCTCGGGGGCCGAGACCTTGTTCCAGGTCAGCAGCATCCACAGGGTGAGTACGCCCATGTAGAGCGCCGCACCGAGCGGGTGCGCGTACTCGTGATAGTTGACGCAGAACAGGGCCAGCGCGTAGCCGAGTGTGAGGATGCGATAGCCGGTGAGGGCACGCCACAGCGGCAGCTCCACCGACATCCGCACGGCACGCGGTCGCCCGGTGCCGGTGCGCTGTGTCATGGACGTGACCCCCCGGGCCCGGGCGGTTACGCCTCGGGCTTGTCCTCCGCCTTCTCCGTCTTGTCGGCCTTCTCGAGTCCGGCGGCCTTCGCCGCCTTCTCCTCCTCGGCCTTCTGCTTCGCCTCCTCCGCGATCTGCCGCTTGGCGGCGGTCGCGTAGATGTCGACGTACTCCTGGCCGGAGAGCTTCATGATCTCGTACATGACCTCGTCGGTCACCGAGCGGAGGATGAAGCGGTCGCCGTCCATGCCGTGGTAACGGCTGAAGTCCAGCGGCTTTCCGATCCGGATGCCCGGCCGGATCATCTTCGGCAGGACCTTCCCGGGCGGCTGCACCTTCTCCGTGTCGATCATCGCGACGGGAATCACCGGGGCGCCGGTGGCCAGCGCCACCCGGGCGAGACCGCCGGGCTTGCCGCGGTAGAGACGGCCGTCAGGGGAACGGGTGCCCTCCGGGTAGATGCCGAAGAGCTCACCGCGCTCCAGCACCTCGATACCGCTCTTGATGGCGGCCTCACCGGCACCACGGGCACCGGAACGGTCGACCGGGAGCTGGCCGACGCCCTTGAAGAACGCCGCCGTCAGCTTTCCCTTGACCCCGGGGGAGGTGAAGTATTCCTGCTTGGCGATGAACGTGATCTTGCGATCGAGAACCGCGGGAAGGAAGAAAGAGTCCGAGAACGACAGGTGGTTGCTCGCGAGGATCGCGGGCCCCTCGGCCGGGATGTTCTCCAAGCCCTCCACCCACGGCCGGAAGGCAAGCTTCAGCGACCCGCCGATGGACAGCTTCATTGCGCCGTAGAACAACCGAGAACCTCCTGTGTGTGACGAGGAGACCTTAACCTGCCTACCCGCCGTGCGGCGCTCCGCGTAGGCTGAGGGCCAGACCCTCTCGTTTCCCGTTGTCTCGTTCCTTGATCGGAGATCCCGGTGCCGCTCCTCCCCGGAGCCGAGCCGTTCCGCCATGACGGCGGAGAGGTCGGCGTCCTTGTGTGTCACGGCTTCACCGGTTCCCCGCAGTCCGTAAGGCCCTGGGCCAATTATCTCGCGGAACGGGGCCTGACGGTCTCGCTCCCCCTGCTGCCGGGGCACGGCACCCGCTGGCAGGACATGGCGATCACGGGCTGGCAGGACTGGTACGCGGAGGTCGACCGCGAGCTGTGGAGGCTGCGGGAGCGGTGCTCCCGGGTCTTCGTGTGCGGACTGTCGATGGGCGGCGCCCTGACGCTGCGCCTCGCGGCCCGCCACGGGGAGGCGGTCTCCGGCGTCGTCCTGGTCAACCCCGCCAACAAGGTGCACGGCCTGGCCGCCCGGACGCTGCCCGTGACGCGCCACCTCGTACGGACGACCAAGGGCATCGCCAGCGACATAGCCAAGCCGGGCGTCGAGGAGACCGGTTACGACCGGGTGCCGCTCCAGGCGGCGCACTCCTTCCGCGGCTTCCTGCGGAAGCTGGACTCCGAACTGCCGCAGGTGACGCAGCCCTTGCTGCTGATGCACAGCCCCCAGGACCATGTGGTGCCACCGGCCGACTCGGCGCGCATCCTGTCCCGGGTCTCCTCCCTGGACGTCACCGAGCGACTGCTGGAGAAGAGCTACCACGTGGCCACCCTGGACCACGACGCGGAAACGATCTTCGAGCAGACCCACGCCTTCATCAGCCGGCTCACCGGCTCCCCCGCGGCGGCGTCCCATGGCTGAGCCCGACGCGAACCGCGACCGCGACGACAGCCGCGACCCCCTGGACGAGGACCGCGCCTGGGCCGAGCTCGTCGCCGCGTACGGCGAGCAGCCGGACCCGGAGAAGGGCCGCTGGCCGACGACCGGCGACCTGGACGAGGTGAAGGACGCCGCGCCGGAGACCACCGGGACCGAGCCCGCCCCCGAGGAGAAGCCCTCGCCGGCCGAGCCCGAGCGGCCCGGCGGCTCCATCGTCTTCGCCCCCGGCGTCGGCCCCCGCGACTGGACCACACCGGAGCCCGGCGAGCCCGCCGAGACCGGCAGGACCGGCGGCGCGGCGGACGAGGGCCATTTCATCCCGCCGGAGCCCCCGCCCCTGCCGACGGGCGACGTCACCTCGCGCTTCGCCTGGATCGCGGTCCTCGGCGGCCCCTTGCTGCTGCTCATCATGGTGCTGCTGCGCCAGGAGCTGACCTGGTGGCTGACGACCCTGGGGGTGGGCGGCTTCCTGGGCGGCTTCGCCACGCTGGTCCTGCGCATGAAGGACGGCGACGAGGACGATGACGACCCGGGCCGCGGCGCGGTGGTCTGATTCTCGACGCCCCCCTCGCACCGCTCGGCGCCGGGGCGCCTCCCGGGCTTCGGGCGGCTGCGCCGGACTCCGTCCGTCGAGTGGGCATCCGGCCTTGGCCGAAGTCCGCTCCGGAATGGCCGCGGAACCCGCGCCCTCAGGACGCGGCCGGCACCCGGACGGCTGCCAGCACCGGCAGATGATCCGTGGCGGCCCGCAGGTCGCTCTCGACGACCCCCGCCAGCCCCATCGGTACCCCGCACCCCAGCACTTCGACGCCCCCGGTCGCGAAGACCGCGTCGATCCGCTGAAGCGGGTCGCCGAGCCGCGTCGTGTGCTCACGCCCCCACGGCCTGACGGCCCAGCCGTCCCGGAGTTCGCCGGCCAGCAGGCCGAACGTCCGCCCGTCGGGCCGGTCGTTGAGGTCGCCCGCCACGACGGCGTGCGGCACCCCCAGCCCCCGTACCCGCTCCAGCACCAGCCGCCCCTGCGCGTACCGCTCGTCCGCGTCGATGCTCAGATGGCAGCTGACGACCCCCAGCCGGGCCTGCCCGAAGCGCAGCACGGCCATGGCCAGCCCCCGCTGGTGGAGACCGCGGTGCCGGGGCAGCAGCAGGGCCTCCGCGCGCTCTACTTGGGCGCGCAGGGAGGTGAGGATCATCGGACCGGAGGCGGTCGCGCCGCCGGTGACGTACACCAGCTCCGACTCCCGGGCGAGGCGGGCCGCCGCCTTGCGCCAGCGGAAGAAGCGCGGCGCCTCCTGAACGCAGACGACGTCGGGCGCACAGGCCCGGATGACCCGGGCCAGCGCCGCGACGTCGTCACGCATGGAGCGGATGTTGTAGGAGAGCACGCGGACCACGGACGCTTCCGCTTCGGTCGTGGATTCCGGCAGGTCCGCGAGCATGAGCATCGCCCCTCCGCTCGATCGTCCCTCCGCTGGAAGGAACGCTTCCTACGGTTCAGCCCTGACGGGCCAGGTCGGCCGCTCCCACCAGACCGGCCTTGCCGCCCAGCTGAGCGGCGAGCACCTGCGCGTGGGGGCGCCACTGTCCGCCGACGAGCCAGCGGCGGAAGGACTTGCGGATCGGGTCGAGGACGAGGTCGCCCTCGTCGGAGACGCCACCGCCGACGATGAACGCCGAGGGGTCGAAGAGCGAGGCCAGGTCGGCCAGGCCCGCGCCGGCCCAGCGGGCGAGCTCGCGGAAGGAGTCGATGGCCACCGGGTCGCCCTGGCGGGCGGCGTCGCTGATGTGCTTGCCCTCGATGCCCTCGGGGGTGCCGTCGCCCATGCCCAGCAGGATCTCGGCGTTCTCCGGGGTGGCCTGGGCGCGCTGCTTGGCGTAGCGGACGAGCGCGCGGCCCGACGCGTACTGCTCCCAGCAGCCCTGGCTGCCGCAGCCGCAGAGGAGGCCGTCCGGCACCACGCGGATGTGGCCGAACTCGGCGGCCACGCCGAAGCGGCCGCGGCGGAGCTTGTTGCCGATGATGATGCCGCCGCCGAGGCCGGTGCCGAGCGTGATGCAGATGACGTCGTCGTGGCCCTGGCCCGCGCCGAAGCGGTACTCGCCCCAGGCGGCGGCGTTGGCGTCGTTCTCGACGACGACCGGGAGGCCGACGCGCTGCTCGACCTTGTCCTTGAGCGCCTCGTGCCGCCAGTTGATGTTCGGGGCGAAGAGGACCGTGGCCCGCTTGTCGTCCACGTAGCCGGCGGCGCCGATGCCGACGGCCTCGACCTCGAAGCCCTCGCTGACCGTACGGACCGCGTCGGCGATCGCGTCGATCACGCCCTCGGAGGTGTCCGGGGTCGGCACCTTGCACGTCGCGAGGATCGAGCCCTCTTCGTCGACCACGCCGGCCGCGATCTTCGTGCCGCCGATGTCGACGCCGATGGTGAGTCCCATGTGAACCTCAGTTTTTCGCTCGAACCCCGCCAGGGCTAACCGTACCGGAGGTGGATCAGTCGAGGTCGATGCGCTCACTACCCCCGCTCTTCGCCTCGCCCTCGCGCGGCGCGGGGGGCTCGTGCGCCGGCTCGTCGCGGGTCCAGCGCGCCTCCTGTCTCGTCACGGCGGCGCGGTAGGCGGCCAGCAGTTCGGAGCCCGCGGAGGCCAGGTGGTCGAAGACCTCGGGGTTGCGCTCGATGACCGGCAGGGCGGCCGCCTTGGCCTGCTCGACGATCTCCCGCACGGCCCCCTGCGCGGCCGCGCCCGCGAGCGGCAGCTGGAAGGAGGAGACCTTGTCGGCGACGGCCTCGACGAGTTTGCGCAGCTCCTCGGCGGCGCTGCCGGGCTGCTCGCCCGGTCCGCCGGACGCGCGTCGGCGGGCGTTCTCGGCGGCGAGGTCCTCGGCGCAGGCCCGTTCCCAGGCGTCGGGGTCGGGCTCCCGGCCGGGGCCGGGGCGCTCGGTGGCTTCGCTCATGAAGGACTCCCGCTGGCTGGATTTTCCTTCGACGTTACCCGAACGACGCCGGGCCGTTCAGGGCGTCCGGGGCCACAGGCCTGGGTCGGGGACGAAGCGCACGCACAGCTCGCCGTCGTGGAGCCCGGCCCCCGCGACACCGCAGCGGCGCAGCGCGGAGGGCAGGGTGAGGACGCGGCGGAACGGTCCGGCGGAGACGACGAGTTCGTCGCCCCGGCGGACCAGGTCGAGGCCCTCGCGCGAGGCGCCGGGCAGCGGGATCCGCCAGATCAGCATCCCGTCGGCGGCGAGGCGGTCCTCGACGGCCCAGGGTTCGGCGGGCGGGCGGTCAGCGGTGGGCAGGGTGGCGCGGGCGGCCAGGACCTCCAGGTCGTCGAGACCCTGGGGGGCGCGGCCGAGGTGGGGCAGTTCGCGCACGGTGACGCCGTCGGCGAGGAACTCCTCGCACAGCGTCTTATGGGCGCCGCGCCGTTCGGCGGCGAGCGCGGCCAGCCAGGGGTCGGTGGAGTCCTCGGGCAGCAGCCGGTTCGCCACGAGCGAATCGATCCGGCAGCCCTGGAGGGCGAGCCCGGCGCGGGCGGCGCGCAGGGCGGCGAGGGCCTGCGGGCCGGGTTCGGCGACGAGCCGTACGGTCGTGCCGGGCGCCTCCAGGACGTCGCGGACGGCGGTCAGCTCCCGCTGCCAGCGTTCGGCGGTCTCGTAGAGCCGCTGGGCGGGCATGGGCACGCCGGCGAGCTGGGCGAGCATCGGGCGCAGCGCGCGGGCGGCCTGGCGCTCGGGGGGCAGCAGACGGCGCAGATAGCGGCTGAGCTGCTCGGGGAGGCCGAGCAGGGCCACGGTTTCCAGCAGGGGCGGCATGTCGACGACGAGCAGGTCCCAGCGGTCCGGCTCGGCGTGGGCGGCCCGGAGGGCGGCGAGCAGGGCCAGGGGTTCGGCGCCGGGGAGTTCGGTGAGCTCCTCGGGGTCGAGGGGGGTGGCGCCCAGGAGGTCGAAGACGGAGGTGCCGCGCTCCTGGAGGTCGCCGGCCAGGGCGCGGAAGTGCGCGGCCGGGGCCACGCGGGCGGCCCACAGTCCGGGGGCGGCCGCCACGGGCGGCGCCCACGGTCCGCCCCGGCCGTCGTCGGCGCCCTCGGTGGGGAGGGCGGTGCCGAGGACGGCGTCCGGGGCGGGGCCGCGGTCGCTGGTGAGCAGCAGTGTGCGGCGTCCCGCGCGGGCGGCGGCCAGCGCGGTGGCCGCCGCGACGGTGGTGCGGCCCGCGCCGCCGGGACCGGTGACGAGGACCGTGCGCAAGGAGAGCCCTTCAGGCGGAGTGGTGCGTGATGGTCAGGGGGTCAGGACGCGGCGCCGCTCTCGACGCGGGTCTTCAGCCCGTCGAGGGCGCGGTCGATGATGACCTTCTCCGCCTTGCGCTTGATCATGCCGAGCATCGGGATCTTCACATCGACGGTGAGCGTGTACGTCACCTTGGTGTGCTTGCCGCCGGCCTCGGGCTCCAGGCTGTACGAGCCGTCGAGCTGGCGCAGCATCTGGGACTTGTCCAGGGACCACTCGACGACACCGGCCGCGGGCCAGCTGTAGTTGAGGGTGTGGTCGTCCTTGATGGCGCCGGCGTCGAGGACCAGGCGCACCTTGCTGGCGCGGCCCTGCTCGTCCGTCTCCAGCACCTCGGCCTGCTTGACCTCGCCCGTCCACTCCGAGTAGCGGCCGAAGTCGGCGATGACCGCCATGACCTCTGCCGGCGTCGCCTCGATAGTGATGCTCGAGCTGGTGTGTTCGGCCATCTGTGTGGCTCCTCCGTACCGGTGCGCGCCCTGGTGAATGGTCAGCTGAAAGGTCTGCCGGTGCAGGCTACCTCCCGCCGCGAGTCACCACTCCAGCACCCAGGGTGTCGCGGTGGAGGCGAAGTGGCCGACATTGACGCATTCGGTCGCCCCGATGCGCATCCTGCGCGCCAGCGGCTGGTGAACATGGCCGAAGAGCGCGTATCTGGGGCGGGTGGCGCGGATGGTCTCCAGCAGGGCCGCGCTGCCGCGTTCGAAGCGGCGGGCGACGGTGTCGTAGCAGAGCTCGGGCACGTCGGGCGGGATGTGGGAGCAGAGCACGTCGACCTCGCCGAGGGCCGCGAGCTTGGCGGCGTAGGTCTCTTCGTCGATCTCGTAGGGGGTGCGCATGGGCGAGCGCAGGCCGCCGCCGACGAAGCCGAAGACGAGGCCGCCGATCTCGACGCGCTCGCCGTCGAGGACGGTGGTGCCGGGGCGGGCGAATTCCGGCCAGAGGGTGGGGATGTCCACATTGCCGAAGGTGGCGTAGGTGGGGGTGGGGAAGGCGGCGAAGAGCTCGGCGTACTGCTTGCGCACCGCTTCCTCCACCGCCTTGTCGCGGTCGATGCCCTCCCACAAAGCCCGGGAGAGGGCGCGGGCCTCCTCGAAGCGGCGGGCGGTGCGCAGCTCGACGATCCGGTCGGCGGCCTCGACGCCGAACAGCTCGGGGAAGATGCCGCGCGAGTGGTCGGCGTAGTCGAGGAAGAGGACCAGGTCCCCGAGGCAGACCAGGGCGTCGGCACCGTCGCCGGCGCGCGCCAGTCCCTCGGCGTTGCCGTGCACGTCGCTGACCACATGGACTCGCATACGGATCACCCTAGGTGCTGTGGCGGGGCCTCCGGAAGGGTCCCGACCTGCGGTTACTTCCCGGTCACCTGGCCGAGGGGCTAGGGTGCGGGGAGCGGTCCCGTGGCATGTGACGCATGGAACATCTGGGCGCGACCCTCTATTCGAAATCCGTACTGGTGGGTAACGTCCGGGCAGTCCACACCCCCTACGCCTGATCATGGACCGCAGCCGACGCAGCGCCCCTCGAAGACGCGGCGGCGCCGGCGCCCGACGAGGAGCAGCAGTCTTGCGCGAGTTCAGCCTTCCGGCCCTGTACGAGGTCCCCGCCGACGGCAACCTGACGGATCTCATCCGCCGGAACGCCGCTCTCCACCCCGAGGTGGCCGTCATAGGGCGCAAGGTCGACGACCGCTGGGAGGACGTCACCGCCGCCGGCTTCCTGGCCGAGGTGCGGGCCGCCGCCAAGGGACTGATGGCCGCGGGGATCAAGCCGGGCGACCGGATCGGCCTGCTGTCGCGCACCCGCTACGAGTGGACGCTGCTGGACTTCGCCATCTGGAGCGCGGGCGCGGTGACCGTGCCGGTCTACGAGACCAGCTCCCCCGAGCAGATCCAGTGGATCCTCGGCGACTCCGGCGCCGTGGCCTGCCTGGTGGAGACGCCGGCGCACGAGGCGGCGGTCACGTCGGTGCGCGACCGGTTGCCGGACCTCGCCAACATCTGGCAGATCGAGCGCGGCGCCCTGGACCGGCTGCGGGCCGCGGGTGAGTCTCTGCCGGACGAGGCGGTGGACGAGCGGAGCGCGCTGGCCACCGCGGACTCGCCCGCGACCATCGTCTACACCTCCGGCACCACGGGCCGCCCCAAGGGCTGTGTGCTCACCCACCGCAGCTTCTTCGCGGAGTGCGGCAATGTCGTCGAGCGACTCAAGCCACTGTTCAACACGGGCGAGTCGTCCGTGCTGCTGTTCCTGCCCGCCGCCCATGTCTTCGGCCGCCTGGTCGAGATCGCCTCGGTGATGGCCCCGATCCGGCTGGGCCTCGTCAGCGACATCCGCAATCTCACCGACGACCTCCAGGGCTTCCGGCCCACGCTGGTCCTCGGCGTGCCGCGCGTCTTCGAGAAGGTCTACAACGGCGCCCGGGCCAAGGCCCAGGCCGACGGCAAGGGCAAGGTCTTCGACAGGGCCGCGGAGACTGCCATCGCCTACAGCCGGGCGCAGGACACCGCGGCGGGCCCCTCCTTCGGCCTGCGGCTGAAGCACAAGATCTTCGACAAGCTGGTCTACAGCAGGCTGCGCGCGGTGCTCGGCGGCCGCGCCACGCACGCGATCTCCGGCGGCGCCCCGCTGGGCGAGCGCCTGGGCCACTTCTACCGGGGCATCGGCTTCACGGTGCTGGAGGGCTACGGCCTGACGGAGACGTGCGCCGCCACCGCCTTCAACCCCTGGGACAAGCCGAGGATCGGCACGGTCGGGCAGCCGCTGCCGGGCTCGGTGGTGCGGATCGCCGACGACGGCGAGGTGCTGCTGCACGGCGAGCACCTGTTCACCGGCTACTGGAACAACGAGGCCGCCACGGCCGAGGCGCTCTCCGACGGCTGGTTCCACACCGGTGACCTCGGCACCCTCGACGAGGACGGCTTCCTGCGCATCACCGGCCGCAAGAAGGAGATCATCGTCACCGCCGGCGGCAAGAACGTCGCCCCCGCCGTGATCGAGGACCGCATCCGGGCGCACGCGCTGATCGCCGAGTGCATGGTCGTCGGCGACGGCCGCCCGTTCGTGGGCGCGCTGGTCACCCTCGACGAGGACTTCCTGCCGCGCTGGCTGGAGCAGCACGGCAAGCCCGCCGGGCTCACGGCCGCCGAGCTGACCGACGACCCGGACCTGCTCGCGGATGTGCAGAAGGCGGTGGACGACGGCAACGCGGCGGTCTCCAAGGCCGAGTCGGTACGCAAGTTCCGCATTCTCCCCGCGCAGTTCACGGAGGCCTCCGGCCATGTGACGCCGTCGCTGAAGCTCAAGCGGAGCGTCGTCGCGAAGGACTTCGCGGACGAGATCGAGGCGATCTACCACGGCTGACCCGCCGTCAATGGGTAAGGGGCTCGCGCCAATGCGCGAGCCCCTTACCCATGACTAGAGGAGTTCCTTCAAGCGTTCCGCCAGCAGGTCCCAGCGCCACCGCTCCTCGACCCACGCGCGCCCGCGCTCGCCCATGCGGCGGCGCAGCTCCGGGTCCTTCAGCAGGGTGACGATCCGGTCGGCCGCCTCCTCGGCGGAGCCGCCGCGGACGACATGGCCCGTCTCCCCCTCCAGCACCGCGTCCGGGGCACCCCCCGAGTCCCCGCCGACCACCGGCAGGCCCGTCGCCGACGCCTCCAGGTAGACGATGCCGAGCCCCTCGACGTCCAGGCCGCCCCGGCGCGTGCGGCAGGGCATCGCGAAGACGTCGCCCGCGCCGTAGTGGGCGGGCAGTTCCTCCCAGGGGACGGGCCCGGTGAAGCGGACGGCATCGGCGACACCGGTCTTGGCGGCGAGCTCGCGCAGGTCTTCGGCGTAAGGGCCGCCGCCGACGATCAGCAGCACCGCGTCGGGCACGGCCGCGAGGACCCGGGGCATGGCCTCGATCAGGGTGTCCTGGCCCTTGCGGGGGACGAGCCGGGAGACGCACACCACGACCGGCCGGTCCGCGAGCCCGAGCCGGGCCCGGGTCTCGGCGCCGCCGGAGGCGGGGTGGAAGGTCTTCTCGTCCACGCCGGGCGGCAGTTGCGTCATGCGTGCCGCCGCCTCGTCCGTCAGCGCGGAGGCGATCCGGGACCTCGTGTACTCCCCCAGATAGGTGATCGTGTCGACGCCCTCGCCGATCCTGCGCAGCAGTTGCCGCGAACCCGGCAACTGGGCCCAGGCCGCCTCGTGCCCATGGGTGGTGGCCACCAGCCGGCGGGCCCCGGCCCGCCGCAGCGCGGGCGCCATCAGCCCCAGCGGCGCGGCCGCCCCGAACCACACCGACGTACAGCCGTGCTCCCTCAGCAGCTCGGCCGCGCGCCGGGTCACCCGGGGCGTGGGCAGCAGCATCGTCGTCCGGTCGCGGACCACCGGGAAGGGCTGCTCGGCGTCGAAGCGGGCGGTGGCCTCACGGCCCTCCTCGCTCCGCTTCCAGGTGGAGGCGTAGACGACGATGCTCGCCGGGTCCAGGCGCAGCGCCATGTTGTGCAGGAAGGCCTGGATGCCGCCGGGGCGGGGCGGGAAGTCGTTCGTGACGATCAGGGTCTTGTGCATCGCCGCCGACAGTACCGGGTTCGAACAGCCGTCAACCGCGCCGCGTCGCCGCGCGCGCGGGCCCCCTCGACCGGCATGATTCCTCTCAGTTACCACGCGCCTACGGCGGGATGAGGTGAAGTGATGGTGGCGGGCACTGGTCTGCGGCTCTCGATCGGGGTGTGGGCCGTCACCCGGGCCGTTCTGATGATGTGCGTGTTCCGGGTCTGGGACATGCCCGGCTCGGACGTGTCCGTCGACATCGAGGTGATCTACCAGGGCTGGTACGGCGTCCTGCGCGGCGGAATCTTCCCGTACGACGACGTGACCTGGCAGTACCCGCCGGCCGCCGCGCTGGCCGTACTCGCCCCCGGACTGCTGCCGTTCCTCCACTACGCGCCGGCGTTCTTCATCCTCTGCCTCGCGGCCGACGCGGCCGTCATGGGAATGCTGCTCTACTCGGTGCGCGACGGCCGGCGCGGCCCGCTGGGCGTCTGGGTGTGGGTGACGGGCGTACCGCTGCTCGGGCCGATCGTCTACGCCCGTTACGACGTGATGGTCACCGCCGTCGCCGTCGCCGCCCTGCTGGCGGTGGGCCGCCGCACCCGGCTGGCGGGGTCCCTGATGGGATTCGGCGCGCTGCTCAAGATCTGGCCGGTCCTGCTGGTCATCGGCACCCCGCGCGGCCGCGCCACCCGGTCCGTCTGGAGGGCGGCCCTGGTGGCGGCGGGAGTGCTGGGCATGTTCTTCACGGCCGCGATGCCGGGGGCGCTGGCGTTCCTGACCTTCCAGCGCGACCGGGGCACCGAGGTGGAGTCCCTGGGATCGCTGGTCTTCCATCTGGCCCGGCACATCGGCTGGCACGGCAAGGCACGCCTCAACTACGGCTCGGTGGAATTCCTCGGCCGGCACGTCCACGCGGTGAGCGCACTGGCCCTGGGGCTGAGCGTGCTGGCGTTCGGCTGGCTGCTCCTGTGGCGGCTGCGGGCCCGCCGCTTCACACCGACGACGCCGTACGACGCGGCGTTCACGGCGGTGCTGCTGTTCACCACCACGAGCCGGGTGATCAGCCCCCAGTACATGATCTGGCTGATCGGCCTGGCGGCGGTCTGCGTCACGATGCGGACGCCGCGGCAGCGGTTGCCGATTCTGCTGGTGCTGCTGGCCGCGCCGCTGACGCAGTTGGAGTTTCCCATCTGGTTCTCGCATGTGGTGGCGAGCGACAAGTTGGGGGTGGCGACGCTTACGTTGCGGAACGGGTTGTTGGTGGCGGCGACGGTTGTGGCGTGCGCCAGGCTGTGGCGCGAGACGGTGACCGAAGGTCACCAGCCGGAAGGGGAGCCGGAGCCGCCGGCGGAGCGGGAGTCGGCGCTCGTGCCCAGCTAGTAGCCCGGGTGCGGGCCGGTGGTCGCGTTGTGCCCACCCTCCCCCAGCTACCGCTGGGAGGTGCCCCCAGCCCTGCGGAACGCCTGCCCACAACGCGCGGCATCTCAAAAGGCGCCCGCCACATACGAGCGCCACCGTGTCGTGAAGTCCCCCGCGCTCACCCCCAACACCTCCCGGAAGCCGTCCTTCCCCTCCCCGGCCCCCCGGTAGAACGCCGCGAGCGTCCCCTCGCCCCACCCCTCCGCGATCAGGCGGCAGGCCAGCCAGCCCCCCTCGTAGGCCCGCGCCAAGCGCCCCGCCTCGCCCGTGAAGGCGAAGTCGCCGTTCGCGGGCAGCCCCGACGGCAGGTCGCCCGCGTCGACGGACGCGGCGAGTTCGGGGGCGGCCTGCCGGGCCGTGCGGTCCGTGCCCCGGTACGCGGCCCAGTCGGCGAAGCCCTCGGAGAGCCACTTCGGCGTGGCCGCCGTCGTCACCGCCCGCGTCGCGACGTGCACCGTCTCGTGCGTGAGCACGATCCGCCGGCCGAAGTCGCCGAGCTCCCCGTACGCCTCGGGATTGACGACGACCCGGTCGCCCGTGGCCACGGCCGCCATCCCCCGGTAGTTCGCGGCGGGCGTCTCCAGGAGGGCGCCCATCCGCTCCAGGGAGGCGGGCACCTCGACCACCACACACTTCGCCCAGCGCCCGCCCCACGCCGCGTCCACCGCCGGTACCGCGGCGTCCGCGAGGCCTGCCACCTCGCGCAGCAGTCGCTCGTCCTGGCCCACGCCCAGGACGAGGCTCCGCCCGCCCCGGACGGCCGTGACCCGGCCCTGCTCCCACAGCTGCCCCGCCACGTGCCCGGCCTCCTGCCCGGCCACGTACCAGCGACCGTCCCGCCGCGTCAGCGTCAGCCGGAGCGGGGCGGCGACGGGAGCCGTGTCGTACCCCGCGAGCCGGTAGCGCACCTCCGCCTCGGCCACCGTGCCCGCGAGCCGCACCGGCCGGTACTCCCAGGAGGCCAGCGGCACGGCGGCGAGATTGGCGAACACCAGGCGGCGCTCGGCGCGGTAGCCGTCGGCTGCGGGGTCGATGACGGCGAGGTACGCGTTCTCGTCCCGCTGCCGTACCGCCGCCGCCCAACGGTCGAGCAGCCGCCGCACGGACGCCTCGTCCGGCTCGGGGGGATCGGCGGGGGCGCCGGGACCGCAGCCCGTCAGCGCGGCCGCGGCGAGCCCGAGTCCGAGGCCGCACACCGCCCGCCGCCCGATCGGCCTGCCGCCGCCACCGTCACCGTCCGTCACCCCCGCATCGTACGCACCGTGCGGGCGGCCGCCCTCAGGGGCGGGTGACGGACGAGATGGGCATCATGTCGGCCCGGTCGTAGCGCACCCGCGCCCCCGGGTAGGGCGCGTGCACGACCTGGCCGTTGCCCACGTACATCCCCACGTGGCTGGCGTCGTCGCGGTAGATCACCAGGTCTCCGGGGCGGGCATGGGAGAGGGAGACGTGCCGCCCGGCGTTGCGCTGCGCCTGCGAGGTGCGCGGCAGGCCCACCCCGGCCCGCCCGTACGCCCACTGCATCAGCCCGGAGCAGTCGAAGGCGCCCGGCCCGGTGGCGCCCCAGGCGTAGGGCGAGCCGACGGCCTGGCGGACCGCCATGGCCGCGGCGAGGCCCCGGCCGGAGCCGACGGCCTCGGTGACGTCGCCGAGGGACGGCAGGGCGGCGGCCCGCAGCGGGCCGCCCGAGCGCTCCTCGGAGCGCGAGGCGCGGGCGTACTGCTCGCGGTCGGCGTCCGGCAGGGAGTTGAGCAACCGGCGGGCGGTGGCGAGTTTGTCCTCGACCTCCCGTTTGTGCTGCTCGACCGCCCGGCGGCTGTCCTCCAGCTCGGCGAGGGTGCGGGCGGCCTCCTGGCGCTCCTGGCGCAGGGTGCGCTGGGCGGCCAGCAGGGCGCGCAGCCGCTCGGCCTGACGGCCCGTGACGCGGTCGAGGGTGGCGGCCTTGTCGAGGTAGCCGTCGGGGTCCGAGGAGAGGATGAGCTCGATGGCGGGGTCCACGGCACCGTGGCGGTACTGGGCGGTGGCGATCAGTCCGAGGGCGTCGCGCATCCGGTTGACCTTCTCCTGGCCGCGCGCGACGCGGTCGGCGACCTGTTCCACGCGCTCCCGCAGGGCGTCGGCCCGCTCCCCCGCCGCGTTGAACTTCTCGGTGGCCCGCTCGGCCTGTTCGTAGAGCCGGTCGAGCTGTGCCTTCACCGTCCCGGGGGCCTTGGAGTCGTCGGCGGGGGCACCGGGCCGGGCGAGCGCGGGGGCCGCCGAGAAGGCGGCCGCGGCGGTGGCCATGGCGGCGGACAGGACGGTGACCCGGACACTCTGGGTGAGACCGGACTGCGAACGGCGATGGGACGCCACGGGGTGCCGCACTCCCTTCCACTGTGTGCGGACCCTGCCGCCCGGTCGACGGGCGGACGACGGCCGGGTACCGCGCGCCAGACAGTAGCGGCGCGCTCACCCCCGGTTCAAAGACCTCGCGGGCGGGAAAAGCGGCGCCCCGCCGTCAGACGCAGGTCATCGGCGGGGCGCGGTGTCACTTGCCGTAGTCGCGATTCGCCCGAAAGGGCGGCATGGCGCGGCGGAAGTGATGAACGGCGGAGGTTCAGCAGAGGTGTTGATCCCATCGACGTCGATCGGATCAGCCGATGCGCACACCGAACTGGAACGGCATGTTGCCCATCGCCTCGTAGCGCACATAGGCACCCGTACGGGGCGCGTGGAAGACCTGACCGTTGCCCGCGTAGAGGCCGACGTGGTGCTGGTCGCCGTAGAAGATGACCAGGTCGCCGGGCTTGAGCTGACTCTGGTCGTAGATCCGGGTGCCCGCGTTGGCCTGGTCCTGGGAGATGCGCGGGAGGGAGACGCCGGCCTGGCCGTATGCCCACTGGGTGAGGCCGGAGCAGTCCCAGGTGGACATTCCGGTCGCACCGTACTCGTAGGACTTGCCCTCCTGGCTCTGCGCGTAGGCCAGGGCGGCGGCGCCGTGGCCGGAGCCCGCGGGGATGTTCGGGCGGGTCTCGGAGCGGTTGGCGCGGCCGCTGTCATCGCTCTTACCGCCGCCGGACGTCTTACCGCCGGAGGAGGAGCCCTTCTGGTCCGCGCCGCTGATCTCGGCACGTTCCTTCTCGCTGAACTGGTTGAGCACCTTCTGGGCGTCGGCCAGCTTGCCCTGGATCTCGTCCTTGCGGTCCGCGAGCGCCTTGCGGGTGGACTCCAGGTCCGTGAGCTTGCCGGCGGCCTGCGCGCGGTCCTGCTTGATGACGCGCTGCTTGGCGGCCATCAGCCGGAGGGTGTCGGCCTGCTTGGCGCTCAGCTGGTTGAGCCTTGAGGCCCGGTCCAGGTAGGTGTCCGGGTCCGAGGTGAGCAGCAGCTGGAGCGTGGGGTCGATCGAGCCGGTGCGGTACTGCGAGGTGGCTATCAGGCCGAGGGCGCCGCGCATCCGGTTGAGCTCGTCCTGGCCGCGCGCGACCTTGTCCTGGAGTTCGCCGACCTGCTTCTCCAGCTTGTCGTGCTGCTCCTTGGCCCCGTTGTACTTCTCGGTGGCCTGCTCGGCCTCTTCGTAGAGCTTGTCGACCTGGTCCTTGGCCTCGGACTTCGACAGCTTGGTGTCGGCGTGCGCGGCCTGCGCGGAGAGGGCGACGGCCATGGCCGCGGTCGCGGTGAGCACGGTGGCCCGAGTGCGGCTCGGCTTCTTGGGACGACGGTGGGACGCCACGGAGACGAGCTCCTTCTTCTCTGGGCCGCCCGCCGCGCGAAGTCCTGGGGCGCGGCGGGACCTTCATCGCGCATCCCGAACGGATGAACTGCCGGATGAAGGTTCGAGGCACGACCCTAGTGACCACCGTCGCCACCGTTCAAATTTTCGTGCGAAAAATCTTGGTCAGCGGCGCATCCTTTACCAACCTGACACAGTCGGTAATGACCACTTGACGGTCAGGTGCGTGCAAGTCGCTTCAGCAGCAGGGCCGATGCCACGGGCCGCGCCCCCGCCTTGGCCACCCCGTCCGCCACCTCGCGGTCCGTGGAGACCACCACGACCGGCCGGCCCGGCGGCTCGGCCCGCACCAGCTGACGGATCAGCTCGTCCGCCGTCACACCCGGCTTGCTGAACAGCACCCGTACCCCGCGCGGCGGCGCCAGCAGCACCGGGGCGGCCAGCTCCGCGCCGTCGAAGACGCACGTGACCTCGGCGCCGGACTGCGCGGCCAGCATCGCCAGCCCGCCCAGCAGCCGCAGCCGCTGCTTGTCCAGCGGCATCGTCGGATAGCCGGTCTTGGTGACGTTGTAGCCGTCGACGAGCAGATGCGTCTGAGGCAGCGCCAGCAACTGGTCCAGCAGCGCCGGATCGGTCTCCGACAGCGCCCGCGTCGCGATGTCCCGGGGCGTCATCGTGCCCGGCCGCACCGCGTCCACCGTATCCGCCGGGGGCACGGAGACCGGCGGCAGCGCCAGCTCGCGACGCAGCCCCTGGGCCGCGTCCAGCACGGTGTCCAGCAGCAGCCGCAGCCGGACGTCCTCCACGCTGCGGCCCTCGCGCGTCGCCCGGCGGCTCGCCTCCAGGGCCGCCTCGGCCTCCGTGAGCCGGGCCTTGGTCCGCCGCGCCTCGCCCTGCGCCGCCGCCTTCTCGGCGGCGGCCTCGGCGCGCAGCGCCTCCAGCTCGCCCTGGGCCTTGCGCAGCGCCGCCTCGCCGCGCCGCACGTCGCTCTGCGCGCTGCGCAGCTTGCGCTGCAACGATTCGGTGTCCCGCCGGACGACCTCCAGCTCGGCCCGGACCCGGTCGGCCTCGGCCTTCGCCTCCGCCCGCGCCGCGGCCAGCTCCTCGCGCAGCCGCGTCAGCTCGTGCCGGGCCTCCTCGTCGGCCCGCTCGGCGCTCGCCCGGGCCGCCTCCTCGCCCGCGGCCGTGACCAGCTTGACCCAGCCGGCCGGCCGCAGCACGAACGCCATGGCGGCCACGTCCTCCGGATCGGCCGCCGCCGGCGGCGAACCGGCCTCCAGGGCCTCCGCCAGCTCCGAGCCGGTCTCCCGCAGCCGTGCGGAGATCCGCTGCCGGAAAGCCGTGTCGCTCTCCACGGCGGCGGCCATGGCGTTCCCCGCGAACTTGGCCCGACGGGACGGGGTGAACCGGGCGTACTGCCGCAACTGGGACGGCAGTTCCGCGACCGTCAGTCCGCCGAACGCCTCCGCGACAAGCCCGATGACCCGCCGCCTGATGCCTTCGGGCAGCGGGCGGTCGAGCACCTCGCCGACGCCGTCGTCGGCCCCGCCGGCGTCACCGGCCGCCTCCACGCCGTCCGTGTGCTCCACCACCGCTTATCGCTCCCGTTCGTCAGGCATCGGCGCCCGGCCGGGCCACCAGCTCGATCTGGTCGACGGCGTTGCACCAGCGGCAACGCACGGACTCGATCGTCTCACTGACGATCTCGCGCTCCTCCACCGCGGGCTCCCCCGCCAGGTCGAGGTGCGTGAACTCCACGGCCTTGGTCGTCCGCGTGACGTCGAAACGCGTGAGGTTGCCGCACAGGGTGCAGCGCCACCGGGTCCCGGCTGTCGGCTGGGGAACAACGCCCATCGTGTCGTCCGTCCTCGTCTGTGGTCCGCGGGGTGCTCCCCGTAACCCTACGGCCTGCCGGTCGCCGGGCGCGGGGCGTGCGGCCCGCACGGACGGCCCGGCGAGGCGCTCTGCACGGGTTGCGCCCGGTACGCCATGATCTGGCCATGATCGAAACGGCAGGGCGCCCGAGCCACGCCGGCACCCCCTGGGTGACCTGGACGGTCCTGGCCGTCTGCGGCGCGGTCTTCCTGATCGGCCCCGTCTCCGGCCTGAATCCGGCCTACGGCACCGGACCCGGACTGCTGTCCGCCCAGACCGACTACTTCGCGCGCTGGGGGGTCGTGCCCCAGGAGCTCCTCCACGGCTCCCCCTGGGCTCTGTGCACCCCGCTCACCGCGCTCTTCGTCCACGGGAACTGGCTGCACCTGCTGGGCAACATGCTCTTCCTCCACGTCTTCGGCGCCATGACCGAGGCCCATCTGGGCCGTGCCGCGTTCCTCTGCTGCTACCTCCTCACCGGCTATCTGGCCCTGTTCGGCTACGCGGCTGTGCACGCCCACTCCGAACGCACGCTCGTGGGGGCGTCGGGGGCCATCTCCGGGGTGCTCGGCGCGTTCCTCTATCTCTTCCCCAGGGCGCGGGTCACCAGCCTCTTCCCGTTCCTGTTCTTCCTGCCGCTGCGCTTTCCCGCCTGGGCCGTACTGCTGTTCTGGTTCGCGCTCCAGTGGCTGGCGACGGGGACGGACGCCGGGCGCCCCGGGGTCGCCTATCTGGCCCACGTCGTGGGATTCGCACTCGGATTCGGCTACGCCTGGGGCCTTCGGACACCTGCGGCTAGAGTGAAGGACGCAGCCAGGTCCATCGAAGGAGACAAACCGACGTGATCACTTCGATCGTGCTCATCAAGACCGACGTGGACCGGATCCCCGAGATCGCCGAGAGCATCGCCGCCATCGAGGGCGTGAGCGAGGTCTACTCGGTCACCGGTGGCGCCGATCTGATCGCGATGGTGCGAGTGGCCCGGCACGACGACCTCGCGGACCTCATCCCGGGCCGGATCAGCAAGGTGCCGGGCGTGGCCTCGACGGAGACCCACATCGCCTTCCGCACGTACTCCCAGCACGATCTGGAAGCGGCTTTCGCGATCGGCCTGGACAACTAGCCGACGCCCCGCAGGGCCGCGGGGCAGTGTCGAATGCGGCTGGCGCCGCGTAGGCGCGACCGGCCGACGTCGGCCCGCACCCAAAGAACTACGGAACAACAAGCTCCCGCACAGCCCGCACAAACCGCTCCACATGCTCATCGGGCGTACCCGCCCCAAAGCTCACCCGAACCGCGTTGAGCACCGAGCGCCCCTCGTCAGGGGACCCGCACTCGCCGTCCGCGTCCCGGTCCCCGTCCAGCAGAACCCGCACCAGCGGATGGGCGCAGAACAGCCCGTCGCGGACCCCGATCCCGTACTCGGCGGAGAGCGCGGCCGCGAAGCGGGAGCTGTTCCAGCCGTCCACGACGAAGGAGAGGACGCCCACGCGCGGCGCCTCCTCGCCGAACAGCGACAGCACCCGCACCCCCGGGACGTCCGCCAGCCCGGCCCGCACCCTCGCGATCAGCTCCCGCTCCCGCTCCACCAGCCGGTCGAAGCCGGCCTCCTGGAGCGCCTTGCAGGCGGCGGCGATGGCGTAGGCGCCGATGACGTTGGGCGAGCCCGCCTCGTGCCGGGCCACGGTGTCGTGCCACTCGACCTCGACCCCGCCCTCCGCGTTCCGGGCCACCCTGCGGCTGGCGCCGCCGCCCGCCAGATACGGTTCGGCCTCCCGCAGCCAGTCCGCGCGCCCCGCGAGCACGCCCGCGCCGAACGGCGCGTACAGCTTGTGCCCGGAGAAGGCGACCCAGTCGACGTCCCACTCGGCGACGTCCACGGGGTGGTGCGGCGCCAACTGGGCGGCGTCCAGCACGATGCGCGCGCCGTGCGCGTGCGCGGCCGCCGCCAGCTCCCTCACGGGCCACAGCTCACCGGTCACATTGGACGCGCCGGTCACACAGACCAGCGCCGGGCCGTAAGGGTCCCGGTCGGCCAGCGCCCGCTCCAGCGTCTCGACGGCCTCCCTCGGCGAACGGGGGGCGTCGAGGCAGGTGACCTCGGCACCCCGCCACGGCAGGAGGGCGGCGTGGTGCTCGGTCTCGAAGACGAACACCCGGCAGCCGGCGGGCAGTACGGACGCCAGGAGGTTCAGCGAGTCCGTGGTGGAGCGGGTGAATACCACCTGGTCGTCCTCGCGGCAGCCGAGGAAGGAGGCGACGGTGGCCCGGCAGCCCTCGAACAGGTCGGTCGACAGCTGCGAGAGGTACCCGGCGCCCCGGTGCACGCTGCCGTAGTACGGCGCGTAGGCGGCGACGTCGTCCCACACCCGCTGCAACGCCGGTGCGCTGGCGGCGTAGTCGAGCGCCGCGTAGGTCACCTCGCCCCCGGCGGCGAGCGGGACGCGGACGTCGCGACCGAGGACGGGCAGCGGCTCGGTAAGGGTGGCGACAGGGCATGCGGACATGGCGAATTCTCCCGGTAAGGGCGATGGATGAAGGCGTACCGGAGAAGGGGCCGAAGCGGCCCTATCGCATTCGCTGCAACACGGAAGGATCTCCCTCGACAACCAGGATCCCTGGCGAGGGATCCGCGCTTGCCGCAGACGTCGCTGCCTGCGGCCTGGTCATCACCCGGGGCACCCCGCCACGGAAGGAGGGTTGCCGGACAGCAGGCCGGGGCCGATTTGCTGTCACTCGTGACCTTGGCCAGGAGTATGGCATACGTTTCGGGTCAACGGCCCGGTGAGCGGGGAAAATCCCGCCCACCGGACACCGGACAAAGCGCGCCGCAGGCGGCTACGCGTTGCTCGCCTCCACCCACTTCTCCAGCACCCGCCGGGCCGCGCCCGAGTCGATGGACTCGGCCGCCCGCTCCATCCCGGCCCGGATCCGCTCCGTGAGCGGCGCGTCCGTCGGCGTCAGGGCGGCCAGCGCGGCGGCGGAGTTGAGCAGCACCGCGTCCCGGACCGGGCCGGTCTCCCCGGCGAGCAGCCGGCGGGCCACATCCGCGTTGTACGAGGCGTCGGCGCCCCGCAGCGCCTCGATGGGCACCAGGTCGACGCCGACGTCCCGGGGGTCGAAGGACTCCTCCCGCACCCGGCCGTCCCCCACGATCCACACCCGCGAGGTGGCCGTCGTGGTGAGCTCGTCGAGCCCGTCGTCACCGCGGAAGACCAGCGCCGAGGAGCCGCGCTCGGCCAGCACCCCGGCCAGGATCGGCGCCATCCGGGCGTCCGCTACGCCGGTCGCCTGGGCCTTCACCCGCGCGGGGTTGGTCAGCGGGCCCAGCACGTTGAACGTCGTGCGGATGCCCAGCTCCCGGCGGGCGGGGGCCACGTAGCGCAGGGCGGGGTGGAACTTCACCGCGAAGCAGAAGGTGATGCCGGCCTCCTCGGCCACCTCCACCACCCGGCGCGGGGTCAGCTCCAGATTGACCCCGAGCTTCTCCAGGACGTCCGAGGCGCCGCTCGCGGAGGACGCGGCGCGGTTGCCGTGCTTGACGACCTTCGCCCCGGCGCCCGCGACGACGATCGAGGACATGGTGGAGATGTTGACGGTCTTGGCTCCGTCGCCGCCGGTGCCCACGATGTCGACGCTGGGGCCGGGCACCTCGATGAGATTGGCGTGCCGGTACATCGCCCGGACCAGGCCGGAGATCTCGGCGACCGTCTCGCCCTTGGCCCGCAGGGCGACCGCGAAACCGGCGATCTGGGCGTCGGTGGCCTCCCCACGCATGATCCGGTCCATGGCCCAGGCCGTGTCGTCGGCGCCGAGGTCCACTCCACGCAGCAGGGTGTCCAGGAGGCCGGGCCAGGTGTGAGCCACCGAGCGCTCGCCGCCTGCGGGGGTCACGTTCATGGTCCACACTCCTGTGGTCGGTCCCTGGTGGGGACCTCCGAGGGCCCCCGTTACGCGGTCCAGCCTATCCACGTCCGGGAACGGCGAAGAGCCCCGTCCAGTACTGGACGGGGCTCTTGCCGTGGCGATCAGTGATCAGCTGGGGGGATCAGTGGTGGCCGTGGCCGCTCGTGATCTCCCGGTACTCGTCCGCGGTGGCCTTGGGGATGTGGGTCCCCTCGCCGTAGAAGCCCTTCGAGAGCTTCACGCGGAGCTTCTGGCCGGCCCCGAGCTTGCGGGCCACGCCGTTCTCGTCGACCTCGGGCTCGAGCTCGAGCGGCTCGGGCTGCTGGTGCGCCGTGAGGGTGTGCATCTGCTCCTGCGAGAGCGGCTCGTGGACCTCGACGAACTCACCGTGCGGCAGGCGCTTGATGATGCCCGACTCGCGGCCGTGCAGCACCTTCTCCTTGTCGCGGCGCTGGAGACCCATGCAGATCCGGCGCGTGGCGATGAAGGCGACGACCGGGGCGACGAAGAAGCCGATCCGGACGAACCAGGTGATGGCGTTGATCGACAGGTGGAAGTGGGTGGCCCACAGGTCGTTTCCACCACCGACGAGCAGCACCATGTACCAGGTCAGCCAGGCGACACCGAACGCGGTGCGCGTCGGGGCGTTGCGCGGGCGGTCCAGCAGGTGGTGCTCACGCTTGTCGCCGGTGACCCAGGACTCGATGAACGGGTAGACGGCGATGGCGGCCAGCACCAGCGGGAAGATCATCAGCGGGATGAACACGCCCAGGACGAGCGTGTGGCCCCACAGGTTGATCTCCCAGCCCGGCATCACACGGATGAGGCCCTCGGAGAAGCCCATGTACCAGTCGGGCTGGGCGCCGGTGGACACCTGGTCCGGCCGGTACGGGCCCATGGCCCAGATCGGGTTGATCGACGCGAGGCCGGCGATGGCCGCGATCACACCGAAGACCAGGAAGAAGAAGCCTCCGGCCTTGGCCATGTAGACCGGCAGCAGCGGCATGCCGACCACGTTGTTGTTCGTCCGGCCGGGGCCGGGGAACTGCGTGTGCTTGTGGTAGAAGACCAGGATCAGGTGCGCCACCAGCAGGCCGAGCATGATGCCCGGCAGCAGCAGGACGTGGATCGAGAAGAACCGCGGCACGAAGTCCGAGCCGGGGAACTCGCCCCCGAACAGGAACATCGAGACGTAGGTGCCGACGATCGGGATGGAGAGGATCGCACCCTCCATGAACCGGACACCGGTGCCCGAGAGCAGGTCGTCCGGCAGCGAGTAACCGGTGAAACCGGTGAACATGCCGAGGACCAGCAGCAGGAAGCCGAACAGCCAGTTGACCTCACGCGGCTTGCGGAACGCGCCGGTGAAGAAGACGCGCATCATGTGCACGAGCATGGCCGCGACGAAGATGAGCGCCGCCCAGTGGTGGATCTGCCGGATGAGCAGACCACCGCGGACGTCGAAGCTGATGTCCATGGTCGACTTGAACGCCTCGGACATCCGCATGCCCTGCATGGGGACGTACGAGCCGTGGTAGACGACCTCGTTCATGCTCGGGTGGAAGAACAGCGTCAGATACACACCCGTGAGGATGATGATGATGAAGCTGTAGAGGCAGACCTCGCCCAGCATGAAGGACCAGTGGTCCGGGAAGATCTTCCGCATGTTGACCTTGGCCAGGCTGTAGATGCCCAGTCGGCCGTCGGCCCAGTCGGCGACCCGCTCACCAGCGGGTGCCTTGCGGCGGTTGTCAGTGGTGGCAGTACTCATCCGCGCTCCCAGTACGCAGGACCGACGGGCTCGGAGAAGTCGCCCATGGCCTCAAGGTAGCCCTTGTCATTGACCTTGATCCGCAGCTGCGGAAGGGCGTGGCCGGCCGGGCCGAAGATCACTCGACCGCCGTCGGCGAGGTCGAAGGTCGACTGGTGGCACGGGCACAGCACGTGGTGCGTCTGCTGCTCGTAGAGGCTGATCGGGCAGCCGACGTGAGTGCAGATCTTGGAGTACGCGACGATGCCGTCGGCGGACCAGTCCAGGGACTTCTTGTCCTTGATGTTCTCCGGGCGGAGCCGGACGATCATCAGGGCGGCCTTGGCGATCTCCTTCTGGAAGTCGTGGTCCTCCTCGGACATGCCCTCGGGCATGGCGAAGGTGAGGGACCCGACCTGGACATCCTCCGGGCGCAGCGGCTGGAGGGTGTTCTGGTTGATGAGCATCTTGCCCTCGGACCAGGAGGTCTTGCGCAGCTTGGTGCCGGGCAGCGGACCGAGGTCGCGGAGCAGCATCACACCGGAGAGCGGCACCAGGGCCAGCGCGCCGAACATGGTGTTGCGCAGCAGCTTGCGGCGGCCGAAGGTCGACTCCTCCGCACCCGCCTTGAAGTCGGCCAGCACCTTGGCCTTGACCTCCGGGGAGGCCTCGATCGGGTGCCGGTCGTCGGCGGTCTCGACGTCGGACATCAGGGTGCGGGCCCAGTGGACCGCGCCCGCGCCGATGCAGAACAGCGCCACGCCGAGGGTCAGGCCCAGCGAGAAGTTCAGGGCGCTGATGTGACCGATCGGGAAGACGTAGATGCTCTTGTCGACCGGGAGGGACACATAGGCGGCGATGAAGCCGACCGTGGCCAGCATGGACAGGAGGAACAGGAACGCGACCACACGCTCGGAGCGCGCGGCGGCCTGCTCGTCGATGTCCTGCTTGCGGTGCTCGTGCGGCGGCAGCCCCGGGTCGGCGAACGGGTCGTCGGCGGTGGCTACGGCGCCGTGCGCGTCGCCCTGCGCGGCGGGCAGGGTCTCTTCAGGAATGTCTTGGCTACTCATGACTTCTTGGCCTTAGCGGTGTGGGCCGCGACCCAGATGGCGACGGCGATCATCGCGCCGAGACCGAAGATCCACGCGAAGAGACCCTCGCTGACCGGGCCGAGCCCGCCCAGCTCAAGGCCGCCCGGGCTCTTGGTCTTGTCGCTGTTGACCGTGTCGAGGTACGCGATGATGTCCTTCTTGTTCTTCTCCGACAGCGTGGTGTCGGGGAAGGAAGGCATGTTCTGCGGGCCCGTCTGCATGGCCTCGTAGATGTGCTTCGGGTTGACGCCCTCGAGCGAGGGGGCGTACTTGCCGTTCGAGAGCGCGCCGCCCTTGCCGGTGAAGTTGTGGCACTGGGCGCAGTTCGTACGGAAGAGCTCGCCGCCCTTCGCGATGTCGGCGCCCTCCGGGCTGTACTGGCTCTTCGTCGGCTGGGACGGACCCGCGCCGAGGGAGGCGATGTACGCGGCCAGCTGGTCGATCTCGGCCTGGGAGTAGATCGCCTTCTTGCGGGGCGCCTGGGCGCCCTGCTGCTGAAGCGGCATACGGCCGGTGGCGACCTGGAAGTCGACGGCGGCGGCGCCCACGCCGACCAGGCTCGGCCCGTCGGTGGTGCCCTGACCGCCGGTGCCGTGGCAGCTTGCGCAGCCCACGGAGTAGAGCTTCTTGCCCTCCTCGATGGCGAGGGACTGGGCGCTGTCATCGGCCTTGGCCGTGTCGGCCGGCGCGAACGCGGCGTACAGCCCCCCAGTTACCGCCAGCGCGAAGAGTAGGACGACGACCGCCGCCAGCGGATGGCGTCGTCGTGCGGAGAGCTTTTTCACGGATTACCCCGGTGTCAGGATCTTCTGCGTCGATCTGGACTGTTGGTCCGGTGCGGGACAGGACCGATTACTTGATCAAGTAGATCGTGGCGAAGAGGCCGATCCACACCACGTCGACGAAGTGCCAGTAGTAGGACACGACGATGGCCGCCGTCGCCTGGTGGTGGGTGAACCTCTTGGCCGCGTACGTCCTGCCCAGGACCAGCAGGAAGGCGATGAGACCGCCCGTCACGTGCAGGCCGTGGAAGCCGGTCGTCAGGTAGAACACCGAGCCGTACGGGTCGGAGGAGAGGGAGAGGCCCTTCTCCTTGACCAGATCGGTGTACTCGAACACCTGGCCGCCGATGAAGATGGCACCCATCACGAAGGTGATCATGAACCACAGGCGCAGCTTCTTCACATCACCGCGCTCGGCGGCGAAGACGCCGAGCTGACAGGTGAGCGAGGAGAGCACCAGGATCGTGGTGTTGGTCGCCGAGAACGGAAGGTTCAGCGCGGACGCCATTTCCTTCCAGTGGTCGGGGCCGGTCACCGATCGCAGGGTGAAGTACATCGCGAAGAGGGCCGCGAAGAACATCAGCTCGGAACTCAGCCAGATGATGGTTCCGACGCTGGTGAGGTTCGGTCGATTGACCGACGGGTGCGCGTGCCCGGTATCTGTTGCTGTTGCTGTCGCCACGACCGACATTATGTCGGTCGCTTATCTCGCGCTCACCCCGGGGGGTGCCGTTCGGTGTGTCAAGACCGTATGCCCAGCTCGTATGGCCCATTGGGATGGTCCCCCAAAGGGAGGAAGCGGCACTTCGGGCGCCCCGCGGGGGCCACCGACCCCTCCTCCCGGGCGGTGTTCGCGGAGTAGCATCCGCGCACAACAGCCCTGCCTGCCCACGAGCATGGAGGAACGATGCGGACGACCGCCACGGTGCTGGTCTACAGCGACGACGCGAGCAAGCGGGAGCAGGTGCGGCTGGCCGCGGGGCGGCGGCCGGCCGCCGACGTGCCCGAGGTGCGGTATCTGGAGTGCGCGACCCTGCCCGCGTTGCTGCGGACCCTGGAGGAGCACCGGGTGGACGTGTGCGTCCTGGACGGCGAGACGGCCCCCGCGGGCGGCATGGGGGTGTGCCGGCAGCTGAAGGACGAGGTGTTCCGCTGCCCGCCGGTGCTGCTGCTCATCGGCCGTCCGCAGGACGCCTGGCTGGCCACCTGGAGCCGGGCCGACGCGGCGGTCACCCATCCGGTGGACCCGGTGGCCCTGGTGGACGCGCTGGCCGGGCTGCTGAGGCAGCGGCAGTCGGTGGGCGCCTGACGGCCGCGGGCGGGCGCGGCTAGAGCCGGGGGCGCAGCCGGGCCGTGTCGGCCGGGCTGGTGCCGCCCTCCCGTTTCCCGGCGGTCAGGGCGCTGCCCTCGCGCCACTGCTTCCAGGGCATGTTCCAGTCGCCGAAGCCGTTGTCGAAGGGCGTCATGGTCGCCCCGGCGCTCCCCACGACCTTGACGAGGTCGCCGACGCGCACGTTGTCGAAGAACCACTTGGCGTTGGCGGTGCTCATGCCCGTGCAGCCGTGGCTGACGTTGTCCGCCCCCTGCGATCCCTCGGACCAGGGGGCGGCGTGGACGTATTCACCGCTCCAGGTCACCCGGGTGGCCCAGTAGACGGGCAGGTCGTAGGCGTCCGAACTGCCCTCGGAGATGCCGATGCTCGTGCCGCGCATCCGTACGAAGGCTTCCTGGCCCAGGATGACCTTGACCCCGTTGCGGGTGGCGTAGCCGGGCTTTCCGGTGGTCACGGGGATGGAGCGGATCTCCTGGCCGTTCTTGAGGACGGCCATGTAGTGGGCGCTGGCGTCGGTGACTGCCTCCACCCGGTCGCCGGTGGTGAGCCGTACGCCCTTGACGGGGCCGCCGTAGAGGCCGCTGCCGACCTTGATGCCCTCCAGGGTGGCGCGCACGTCGATGGTGGCGTGGGCGGGCCAGTACTCCTGCGGGCGGTAGTGGAGGGTCTTGTTGTCCACCCAGTACCAGGAGCCCTGGACGGCGGGTTCGGACTCCACCTTGAGGGTGCGTTCGACGACGGCGCGCGCGGCGGGGTCCTGGACGGGCTCGCTGAGCTCGGCCGTGATGGGCTGCCCGACGCCGTAGGTGCCGTTCTGCGGGCCGAACGCGACCCGGAGCACCCTGTTGGCCCGGCTGGTCTCGAAATCCATCGTCCGGCGGCCCTGGGCGCCGTCCTCGTCCTCCGTGCTGACGCGCACGGTGTAGCGCACCCCGGCGGACAGGGCGCCGGTGCTGTGCCAGCGGGAGCCGTCGGGGTCCAGATCGCCCTTGACGCGCCGTCCCGAGGCGTCCGTGACCGTCACGTCCGTGATCCGGTCGCCGCCCTCGGTGGTCACCTCGATGGGTTTGCCGGGATCCGCCTTCTGACCGTCCCCGGCGCCGCCGGCCAGGCCGACGTCCGTGGCGTCGTAGGGCTCGTCGGCCAGCGGGTTCGACGAGCCGCCGCACGCGGTGACCACCACCAGGGCCACGGAGGACAGCAGCAGGGTCCAGAACGGCACCGTGCTGTGTCGGGGTGACTGACTCATGGTCACACCGTAGGAAGGATCGACGCGCGCGGCTTCCGGTGCGACTGCACACGGGTGAACAACGCGACGGGCCCCACGCACCGTGAGGTGCGTGGGGCCCGTCGCGTGCTGCGCGGAACCTACTGGTTCTGGTTCTCGCCGCGGTAGAACTCGAACACCCAGCCGAAGAGGCCGATCAGGATGACCGGGGCCGAGAAGTACATGAGCCACCAGCCGAAGCAGATGCTCATGAAGGCGAGGGCGCCACCGACCGCCAGGGAGAGCGGCTGCCAGCTGTGCGGGGCGAAGAAGCCCAGCTCGCCGGCGTCGTCGGCGACGTCCGCCTCCTTGTTGTCCTGGGCACCCGCGTCCACCCGGCGAGCGGTGAACGCCAGGTAGTAGCCGACCATGATGCACAGACCGAAGGACATGAAGAGCGCGGTCGTGCCGACCGTCTCCTTCGACCACACGCCATAGACGATCGCCATGGCGAGGATGAAGACGGAGAGCCAGATGAACATCTTGCCCTGGATCTTCACTTGCCGGCCTCCTTGCCACCCGCGAGGGCCTTCTCGGCCGCGAGGTTCTCTTCGAGCTCCAGGGCCGCGATCTCAGGGTGGTGCAGGTCGAACGCCGGGGATTCCGAGCGAATGCGCGGCAGCGTGAGGAAGTTGTGCCGCGGCGGCGGGCAGGAGGTCGCCCACTCCAGCGAGCGGCCGTAGCCCCACGGGTCGTCGACCTCGACCTTCTTGCCGTACTTGGCGGTCTTCCAGACGTTGTAGAAGAACGGCAGGATCGACAGGCCCAGCAGGAACGAGCTGATGGTCGAGATGGTGTTCAGCGTGGTGAAGCCGTCGGAGGCGAGGTAGTCCGCGTAACGACGCGGCATGCCCTCGGCACCCAGCCAGTGCTGCACCAGGAACGTGCCGTGGAAGCCCACGAACAGCGTCCAGAAGGTGATCTTGCCCAGGCGCTCGTCCAGCATCTTGCCGGTGAACTTCGGCCACCAGAAGTGGAAGCCGGAGAACATCGCGAAGACCACGGTGCCGAAGATGACGTAGTGGAAGTGCGCGACGACGAAGTACGAGTCCGAGACGTGGAAGTCCATCGGCGGCGAGGCCAGGATGACACCGGTCAGACCACCGAAGGTGAAGGTGATCAGGAAGCCGACGGCCCACAGCATCGGGGTCTCGAAGGACAGCGAGCCCTTCCACATGGTGCCGATCCAGTTGAAGAACTTCACACCGGTCGGGACCGCGATCAGGAAGGTCATGAAGGAGAAGAACGGCAGGAGTACGCCACCGGTGACATACATGTGGTGCGCCCACACGGTGACCGAAAGACCGGCGATGGAAATCGTCGCCGCGATCAGGCCCCAGTAACCGAACATCGGCTTCCGGGAGAACACCGGAATGACCTCGGAAATGATGCCGAAGAACGGCAGCGCGATGATGTACACCTCGGGATGGCCGAAGAACCAGAAGAGGTGCTGCCAGAGCAGTGCTCCGCCGTTTTCCGCACTGAATACCTGGGCCCCGAATTTACGGTCCGCCTCCAGGGCGAACAGCGCGGCGGCCAGCACCGGGAAGGCCAGCAGGACCAGCACACCGGTCAGCAGGACGTTCCAGGTGAAGATCGGCATGCGGAACATCGTCATGCCCGGAGCGCGCATGCAGATGATCGTGGTGATGAAGTTGACCGAACCGAGGATCGTGCCGAAGCCGGAGAAGGCCAGACCCATGATCCACATGTCGGCGCCGACACCCGGCGAACGGACCGCGTCCGACAGCGGGGAGTAGGCGAACCAGCCGAAGTCGGCGGCGCCCTGCGGAGTGAGGAAGCCGGCCACCGCGATCAGCGAGCCGAAGAGGTAGAGCCAGTAGGCGAACATGTTCAGCCGCGGGAACGCCACGTCGGGCGCGCCGATCTGAAGCGGCATGATCCAGTTCGCGAATCCGGCGAACAGCGGCGTCGCGAACATCAGCAGCATGATCGTGCCGTGCATCGTGAACGCCTGGTTGAACTGCTCGTTCGACATGATCTGCGTGCCGGGACGGGCCAGCTCGGCGCGCATGAGGAGCGCCATCAGGCCGCCGATGCAGAAGAACGCGAACGACGTGACCAGGTACATCGTGCCGATGGTCTTGTGGTCAGTGGTGGTGAGCCACTTGATCACCTGACTGCCGGGCTGCTTCTGGCGTACGGGCGGTGCTGCCGAGGCTGTTGCGGCGGCGGCACCCTGGGGTTCGTTGAGGATGCTCACTTGTTCTTGGTCTCCGCGTTCTTCGCGTGATCCGTCTGCGCGATGCCCGCCGGCTGGTAACCGGTCTGGCCCTTGGCCGCCAGCTCCTTGAGGTGCGCCTTGTACCGCTCCGGGGAGACGACCTTCACGTTGAAGAGCATCCGGGAGTGGTCCTGGCCGCAGAGCTCGGCGCACTTGCCCAGGAAGGTGCCCTCCTTGTTGGGGGTCACCGTGAAGCTGTTGGTGTGGCCCGGGATGACGTCCTGCTTCATCAGGAACGGCACCACCCAGAAGGAGTGGATGACGTCCCGCGAAGTGAGGACGAACTCGACCGTCTCACCCTTGGGCAGCCACAGGGTCGGACCCGGGTTGCCCGTCTGCGGGTTGCGGTCACCGGGGACGCCGACCTCGTAGACACCCTCCGCTCCCTGCGGCGCCTTCTTCAGGAACCGGTCCGGGATCGCGTTGAGCTCCTTGTTCTCACGGAGCGGGGTCGCCGGGGTGGCGGTGTTGCCGTCGACGTTCTCGATGTAGTTGAACGCCCAGCTCCACTGGAAGCCGACCACGTTGACGACGTGCTGCGGCTTGTCAGGGTTCGTCAGGAGCTTGTTCTCATCACGCGCCGTGAAGTAGAAGAGCACCGAAACGATGATGATCGGGACCACGGTGTACAGCGCCTCGATGGGCATGTTGTACCGGGTCTGCGTGGGGATCTCCACCTTCGACTTGCTGCGCCGGTGGAAGATGACGCTCCAGATGATCAGGCCCCACACCAGGACACCGACCACGAGAGCGGCGGCCCAGGAGCCCTGCCAGAGGGAGAGGATCCGCGGCGCCTCTTCCGTGACGGGCGTTGGCATGCCCAGGCGGGGAAAGTCCTTCGATGTGCAACCGGTGGCGGTCGCCAGGACAGCGCCCGCGGCCAGCGCCTGCAGCAGCTTCCGCCGCACCGGGCGCCGCGACGAGCGGTCGGAGCCGTTGGGACTCACGTAGCGCCTTCCCGAGAGTCTCGCCCGTGCGGCCGGCTGCGGCCGTCTCGCTGGTCGGTCGCCGGCCCGCTGCGGGCAGGGGTTTGGATGTTTATGCGGACCAAACCCTACTGGACGCTATTTGGGGTCGCGCGGGGAGGGTGCCCAACGCGCCGGTCCGGTCCCCGAAGGGGTGGAATCCAGGGCTCCGGAGGCCATCTGGAGGACCGTCAGAAGGGGACGTCCGCGCAGCCCAGAGCACCTGCGGGCGGCCCTCGGCGGCAGGGGTCGGCGGGGGTGCCGCGGCAGGGCGGGAACGCCCCCCGCCGATGGCCCTCGGCCGGGGTTAGCGTTCATATGTGCCCTACTTCGACGCCGCTTCCGCCGCCCCCCTCCACCCGGTCGCCCGCCAGGCGCTGCTCGCAGCCCTCGACGAGGGCTGGGCCGACCCCGCCCGCCTCTACCGCGAGGGCCGCCGCGCCCGGCTGCTGCTGGACGCCGCGCGCGAGGCGACGGCCGAGGCCGTCGGCTGCCGGCCCGACGAGCTCGCATTCACTCCTTCGGGTACCCGCGCCCTGCACGACGGCATTGCCGGCGCGCTCGCCGGACGCCGCCGGACCGGCCGCCATCTGGTGGTGTCGGCCGTGGAGCACTCCGCCGTCCTCCACTCGTGCGAAGCACTGGAGGCGGAGGGCGGCACTGTCACCCGGGTCCCCGTGGACCGCGCAGGCCGCGTGGACCCCGCCGGCTACGCGGCGGCCCTGCGCCCCGACACCGCGCTCGCGGCCCTCCAGTCCGCCAACCACGAGGTGGGCACCGAGCAGCCCGTCGCCGAGGTCGCCGAGGCGTGCCGGGCGGCGGGGGTACCGCTGCTGGTGGACGCCGCGCAGTCGCTCGGCTGGGGCCCGGTCGACCCGGGCTGGTCACTGCTGACCGCGAGCGCGCACAAGTGGGGCGGCCCGGCGGGGGTGGGCCTGCTGGCCGTACGCAAGGGAGTGCGGTTCGCGGCGCGCGGCCCGGTGGACGAGCGGGAGTCCGGCCGCGCCCCGGGCTTTCCCGACCTCCCGGCGATCGTCGCCGCCGCGGCCTCACTGCGGGCCGTGCGCGCGGAGGCGGCGGAGGAGGCCTCGCGGCTGCGGGCGCTGGTGGACCGGGTACGCGCCCGGGTGCCCGAGCTCGTACCCGACGTGGAGGTCGTCGGCGACCCGGTACGGCGGCTGCCGCACCTGGTGACGTTCTCCTGCCTGTACGTCGACGGGGAGGCGCTGCTGCACGCGCTGGACCGCGAGGGCTTCTCGGTCTCGTCCGGCTCGTCCTGCACGTCCAGCACGCTGGAGCCGAGCCATGTGCTGCGGGCGATGGGGGTGCTGTCGGAGGGGAACGTACGGGTTTCGCTGCCGCGGGGGGTTTCCTCGGAGGACGTGGAGGAGTTCCTCGGCGTCCTGCCGGGGGTGGTCGCGGAGGTGCGTGACCGCCTCGGCGCGCCGTCCCCCGCGGGGGGTGGTGGCGGGGGCGGTACGTCCGCCGAACTCGTCGTCGACTCGCTCGGGAAGCGGTGTCCGATTCCCGTCATCGAGCTGGCGAAGGTCATCGGGGATGTGCCGGTGGGCGGGCTCGTGACCGTGCTGTCCGACGACGAGGCGGCGCGGCTCGACATTCCCGCGTGGTGCGAGATGCGTTCGCAGGAATACGTCGGGGAACGTCCGGCGGAGCGCGGGGTCGCGTATACGGTGCGGCGCCGCGCCTGACGCCGCCGCTACCGCGGCGGTGATCCCCACCGGCCCGCCCGATTGCCCGGAAACGTCATGACGTGTGTGGGTAATCGGGCGGGCGGGTGGGCGAAAACCGGGGGTGTGGGGGCGGAGCCCCCACAGGGGAGGGTCAGGCCAGGTGGGCCTGGACTTCGGCGGCGGCCTCGTGCCCGTACGCCTTCGCGAACCGCTCCATGAAGTGCCCGCGCCGCAGCTCGTACTCCTGCGTGCCCAGCGTCTCGATGACGAGCGTCGCGAGCATGCAGCCCAGCTGGGCCGCGCGCTCCAGCGACAGCTCCCAGGTGACGCCCGCGAGGAAGCCCGCGCGGAAGGCGTCGCCCACGCCGGTCGGGTCGACCTTGGCCTCCTCCTGGGCGGGGGCGACCTCGATCACCGGCTCGCCCAGGCGCTCGATGCGCACGCCCTGGGCGCCCAGCGTGGTGACGCGGGTGCCGACCTTGGCCAGGATCTCCTCGCCCGTCCAGCCCGTCTTGGACTCGATGAGCGCCTTCTCGTACTCGTTGGTGAAGAGGTAGGCCGCGCCGTCGATCAGCACCCGGATGTCGTCGCCGTCGAGACGGGCGAGCTGCTGGGAGGGGTCGGCCGCGAAGGGGATGGCGCGGGCGCGGCACTCCTCCGTGTGGCGGAGCATCGCCTCGGGGTCGTCCGCGCCGATCAGGACCAGGTCCAGACCGCCGACGCGGTCGGCGACGGGCTGGAGCTCGATCTGGCGGGCCTCGCTCATCGCGCCGGTGTAGAAGGACGCGATCTGGTTGTGGTCGGTGTCCGTGGTGCACACGAAACGGGCGGTGTGGAGGACCTCGGAGATGTGCACGGAGGCGGTGTCGACGCCGTGGCGGTCGAGCCAGGCGCGGTAGTCCGCGAAGTCCGCGCCGGCGGCGCCCACCAGGACCGGCTTCAGACCGAGCAGACCCATGCCGAAGCAGATGTTCGGGCCCACGCCACCACGCCGGACGTCGAGCTCGTCGACGAGGAAGGAGAGGGAGACCGTGTGCAGCTGGTCCGCCACGAGCTGATCGGCGAAACGGCCGGGGAAGGTCATCAGGTGGTCGGTGGCGATGGAGCCGGTGACAGCGATACGCACGACGGGTCTGCTCCCTGGGGGCGGTAACGGTGGGTGACAAAGAACGACGGCTCTCAAGCAGAGCCACACCACGCTACCGGGTCCCGGACGGATGACCAGGTCCGCTTCCCGCCACTCAATACGTAAATCTACCTAATAGTAGGTCTTTCATCGCGGGCTCTCCCATGCGTACGGTGCGGATATGCCGAAGACTGTGAAGGACGTCACTCCGCACGTCTCCGCACCCGACCCGGAGTCACTGGCCGAGCTGCGCGAGGACTGCGCCCGGATGGCACGCGACTGGACCGTTCCCCCCGCCTCCCGGGAGACCCGGCGAGTGGGGAGAACACCGATCTCACTCATCCACGGGGTCTCCGTACCCGCCCGGTCGGCCCGGCTGCTGGACGGAATGTCCGAGTACGGCGACTGAGACAGCCGCCGGGGCCCATCCCGGTGGAACCGCTCGCTCCTGCGCTCCGTCCAAGCGGCGTCCCCTTCCAGGGGGATGCGGCTGTACATCACTTTGAGCGGAGCGAAGGAGCGATGCGGTGAGCACCGAGGGCGGCGGTCCGGGCGGCAGCCCCGGAAATCGGCGGCGCAGGCACTCGCCTCTGGCGGTGGCGTCGGTGGCGGCGGCGGTGCTGCTGGCGGGCGGAGGAGGCGCGTACTGGGCGACGACGGCATCGGGCGGTGGCGGCGGCGCCCCGCCCCGGGCGACCGATGCCACAGGCACTCCCCCGCCGCTCGCGCTGGACGGCTATGGCCGTACGAGCGGCTCCGGCGGCCCGTCCCAGGGCATCGCGGTCGGCGAGCCGGACCCCCATGGGGTGCGCTACCGGGCGGAGGGGAAGCTGCCCGACGGGCCGCGGACCGGCGCCGTGCGCGTCGCCGACCGCGAGGTGACCGCCGGCCAGGTGGCGGCGCTCGCCAAGGCCCTCGGGGTCCCGGGCACGCCCCGGCTGGTCCAGGACACCTGGACGGTCGGCGGCTCCCCCGACGCGGCGGGCCCCACCCTCCAGGTGGGCCGGAAGGGGCCGGGCGACTGGGCGTACTCGCGCTACGGCGTGCCCGGCGGGGCGCACTGCGAGCACCCGCCGGGCGCGGGCCCGAAGAAGGAGACCGGCCCGGAGTCCTCCCCCGGGCCGGCCCCGGAGTCCTCCCCCGGGCCGGCCTGTCCGTCCTTCCGTGACGGCGCCCCGTCCCTCCCCCCGGACCCGGCGGCCTCGCAGCCCGTGCCGGAGGACAGGGCGAAGAGCGTGGCCGCGCCCGTGCTCAAGGCCCTGGGCCTGGACGGCGCGAGGACGGACGCCCGCAAGACGTACGGGGCCGTACGGATCGTCACCGCCGACCCGGTGGTGGACTCCCTGCCCACGTACGGCTGGCAGACCAGTCTGCGGGTCGGGGCCGACGCGCAACTGGTCGGCGGCAGCGGACGGTTGCTGCTCCCGGCGAAGGGCACGAGCTATCCGCTGGTGACCGCGGACCGGGCGCTGGACGAGCTCAACAAGGTTCCGGCGCCGGGCACTCCGGCCGTCGGCGGCTGCGCGACGCCGGTGCCGTACAAGGACGACGCCGCGGCGCCCTGCGAGGGGAAGCCGGCCGGGCCCGCGACGGTCACCGTGCGCGGCGCGGTGGCGGGGCTGTCCGCGCAGTACGTCGGCGGACGCCCGGCGCTGGTGCCCTCGTGGCTGTTCACGGCCGATCTGCCGGGCGGCGGCAAGGGCGACACGGTCACGATCGCCCAGCCGGCCGTGGACCCGGGGTTCATCGCCCGGCAGAGCGCTCCCCCGCCGGGCGGCCCGGCCGGGACGCCGGGGTCCGGCCCGGCGAAGTCCGGGGTGATGCGCGTGGAGTCGTACACCGCGACCGACGGCGGCAGGAAGCTGGTCCTGCACTTCTGGGGCGGGGTGTGCAACGACTACACGGCGGCGAAGGAGGAGTCCGGGGCGGCGGTGACGGTGAAGGTCACGGGCACGGAGAAGGAGCCGGGCCGGTACTGCGTGATGATGCTCAAGCACTTCGACACGACGGTGACGCTGGACCGGCCGCTGGACGACCGCAAGGTCGTGGACCTGGGGACGGGCGAGACCGTGCGGGAGCAGCAGCAGAAGTAGCGCGACGGAGGCGGTGCGGGAACGGCGAAGGGCGGCACCCCCGGGTGGGGGTGCCGCCCTTCGCGGCAGTCCTAGCTGAAGGAGTCGCCGCAGGCGCAGGAGCCGGTGGCGTTGGGGTTGTCGATCGTGAAGCCCTGCTTCTCGATGGTGTCGACGAAGTCGATGGAGGCGCCGCCCAGGTACGGGGCGCTCATGCGGTCGGTGACGACCTTCACACCGTCGAAGTCCTTGACGACGTCGCCGTCGAGCGAGCGCTCGTCGAAGAAGAGCTGGTAGCGCAGACCGGAGCAACCGCCCGGCTGGACGGCGACGCGCAGGGCGAGGTCGTCGCGGCCCTCCTGCTCCAGCAGGGTCTTGACCTTCGCGGCAGCGGCGTCGGACAGGAGAATGCCGTCGCTCACCGTGGTCTTCTCGTCCTGAACGGACATCTGCTTCACTCCCGGGTCGTTCGGTACGGGTGCGGACTGCTTGCTCTCGCCAGCAACCGCCGAGTTCCCGGATTCATTCCGGGCGTGGACTGTGATGTCCGTCTTTCATGCTCGCACACCGGTCGGCCGAACGGGAATGCGTCACATCGACGCGATGGCCGTCGTCAAAGTGACATGAACCAGTTATGATAGATAACGTCAAATTGACGACAAGGCTCGGCGGGAGGTCCGCCCGCGCCAGTCCGCAGAACAGAAAGGGTGCGTGTCGTGACCACCGCCCAGCCCTTGGATGTCCAGCCCACCCCCCTCGCCCTCCTGCTGCTCGGGCGGGAGTCCGACCCGCGGAGCGAGCGCGGCGTGGAGTGCCCCGGCGACCTGCCGGCGGCGTCCGACCCGGACCTGGTGGAGCGCGCCCGCGCGGCCAAGGCGAAGCTCGGGGACAAGGTCTTCGTCCTCGGCCACCACTACCAGCGCGACGAGGTCATCGAGTTCGCGGACGTCACCGGTGACTCCTTCAAGCTCGCGCGCGACGCGGCCGCCCGGCCCGACGCCGAGTACATCGTCTTCTGCGGTGTGCACTTCATGGCCGAGTCCGCGGACATCCTGACCTCCGACGCCCAGCAGGTCGTCCTGCCGGACCTGGCCGCGGGCTGCTCGATGGCCGACATGGCCACGGCCGAGCAGGTCGCCGAGTGCTGGGACGTGCTGACCGAGGCCGGCATAGCCGAGGTGACCGTCCCGGTCTCGTACATGAACTCCTCCGCCGACATCAAGGCCTTCACCGGTGAGCACGGCGGCACGATCTGCACCTCCTCCAACGCCGAGCGCGCCCTGAACTGGGCCTTCGAGCAGGGCGAGAAGGTCCTCTTCCTGCCCGACCAGCACCTGGGCCGCAACACCGCCGTCCGCGACATGGGCATGTCGCTGGAGGACTGCGTCGTCTACAACCCGCACCGCCCGAACGGCGGGCTGACCGCCGAGGAGCTGCGCGCCGCGAAGATGATCCTGTGGCGCGGGCACTGCTCGGTGCACGGCCGCTTCTCCCTCGACTCGGTCAACGACGTGCGCGAGCGCATCCCGGGCGTCAACGTGCTGGTGCACCCCGAGTGCAAGCACGAGGTCGTGGCCGCCGCCGACTACGTCGGCTCGACGGAATACATCATCAAGGCGCTGGAGGCCGCCCCGGCCGGCTCCAAGTGGGCCATCGGCACCGAGCTGAACCTGGTCCGCCGCCTGGCGAACCGTTTCGCCAGTGAGGGCAAGGAGATCGTCTTCCTCGACAAGACGGTCTGCTTCTGCTCGACCATGAACCGGATCGACCTGCCGCACCTGGTGTGGGCCCTGGAGTCCCTCGCGGAGGGCAAGCTCGTCAACCGCATCCAGGTCGACCCCGAGGTCGCCCGCTACTCGAAGCTGGCGCTGGAGCGGATGCTGGCGCTGCCGTAGCCGACGCCGGCTCGAAGACGGCCCCGCGCCTTCCGGGAAGGTGCGGGGCCGTTCCGCTACCCCCGCAGGGGCAGCGCCTGCCCCGACACCACCAGCAGCACGTGCTCGCACTCGTCGCCGACCGCCGCGTTCAGCCGGCCGAGCTCGTCGCGGAAGCGCCGCCCCGACGCCGTCGCCGGCACCACGCCCGAGCCCACCTCATTGCTCACCAGCACCACCGTCCGCCGGGTGGCCCGTATCGCGGCGACCAGCGCCGCCATCCGCCCGGCCAGGGCCTCCGCGCCGCCGTTCGCCCACTTCTCGTCGTCCCACGCGCCGACGGAGTCCATCGCGTCGGTCAGCCACAGCGCCAGGCAGTCGATCAGCATCGGGGGGCCGTCGGCGGCCAGCAGCGGCACGAGATCGCAGGTCTCGGCCGTGCGCCAGGAGCCCGGCCGGCGATCGCGGTGGTGGGCGACCCGCGCCGCCCAGTCCCGGTCGTCCTCGCGGGTGCCGCTCGTGGCCACGTAGAGGACCTCGGGGAAGGACTCCAGCCGCCGCTCGGCCTCCACGGACTTGCCCGACCGGGCGCCGCCCACGACGAGCGTCCGCCGGGGCAGGTCCGGTACGGCGTGGTAGTCGCCGACGACGAGCGTGGTGCCGTCCGGCACGGTGCGCGCCCCCGCCGCCGCCAGCCGGCGGTGGAGCTCCCGGCCGGGCGGCACGTCGTGGTCCAGGTGCACGCCGATGACGTCGGTCGTCGAGCCCGCCGCGCCCGCCTCCCGCAGCCGGGCCAGCGCGTCGGGCCGCCCGAGCACGTCGAGCAGCACCATCCCGTACGGGCCCGGGCGCGGGGCCTGCGACAGCCCGGCCGGCGCGGCGCCCGGCGGCAGATAGAGCAGCCGCTCGCCGTCCGGCGCCGTCACCTCGTACCCCGTGCCCGGCGCGTCCAGCGCCATCGCCCGGACCCGGTGCCCGCTGATCACCGACAGCTCGCGCCCGTCCGGCACCCGCACCGGCGCGGGCAGCCCCGCCGGGAACTCCACGGCGGGCCCGTCGTGCGGGTGGGAGAGCAGCACCTGGCGCACCCCGGCGATCGACCGCCCCGCGCGGGCGGCGGCGAAGGCGGGCCCCGGCGTGAGGTCCAGCAGCAGCGCGCCGTCGACGAGCAGGGACGTGGCGGCCCGCGCCTCGTCGCCCACGGCACAGGCGCAGGCGGCACAGGGACATTCGGGGCGCGGCAGGCCCTCGGGGGCCCCGGTGCCGAGGAGAGTCAGTTCCACCCCCTGATCGTCTCGCGTCGACGGGCCCGGCGCGATCCATCACTACTCCGAGTCACCGGTGACCGTTAGGCTGCGACCGCAGAGGTTCCCGATCCCCCAGGAGGCGGACATGGCGTGGACGTGGCGGTTCGAGAAGGCCGACGGGACGGAGACGGTGCCGGCGGTGGAGCCGGAGGAGTTCACGACGCAGGGGGACGCGGAGTCCTGGGTCGGCGAGGTGTGGCGCGCCCTGCTGGACGGCGGGGTGGACCAGGTGCGGCTCTTCGAGGACGACACGGAGATCTACGCGTCGCCGATGAGCCTCCACGCGGCGGCGGAGGGCTGACGATTTTCGGGGGTCCGGGGGCGGAGCCCCCGGAAACCTCAGCCGCCCCGCACCCCGCACAGGTGCAGCAGTGCGGCCACCGCCCGGTAGGGATCCGTGCGCCCGGCCCGTTCCTCCGCGGCCAGGAGCCGGTCCAGGTCCGCCGGAGCGGCCACCCCGTCCCCCGCCAGGTCGGAAAACACCCGCACCCCGTACCACGCCCGCAGCGGCGTCCCGATCCCCGCCAGCGTCGCCGCCAGCGTCTCCCGGCGGTCCGCGCGGACCTCCAGGCCGAGGCGGTTGGTGTAGGCGGGTGAGTCGAACGCCGCCAGCGCCGTGGCGAAGTCACCGGACAGACCCGGCCGCATCGCCAGCGCGTCCGCGTTGCGGACGAGCAGGGAGAGCAGCCCGCCCGGGGCGAGCACCCGGGCCAGCCCCGCGAGCAGCGGGTCCGGCTCCGGTACGTACATCAGGACGCCGTGGCAGAGCACGACGTCGAAGGCGCCCGGCAGGAAGTGGGCGCCCGTGTCCCGGCCGTCGCCCTCGATCAGCCGCACCCGTTCCCGGATGCCCTCGGGCTCGGCCGCCAGCGCCGCGCGGGCCGCGGCGATCATCTCGGGGTCCGGTTCCAGGCCGGTGACCTCGTGGCCGGCACGGGCCAGGCGCAGCGCCTGGGTGCCCTGGCCGAGGCCGACGTCGAGGACGCGCAGCCGCCGGCCGACCGGGAACCGGCCGGCTATCTGCTCGTCGATCTGGCGGGCGACCAGTTCCTGACGAACGGTGTTCCGCAACCCCCCGAGCCCGCCGCACCATGCCGCGGCGCCGCCCCCGAAGCCCGATGTGAAGGCGCTCAGCGCTTCTCCCCGCGCTTGACCTTGGGCTTGGGCAGGCGCAGCCGGCGCATCTGGAGAGTGCGCATGAGGCCGTAGGGGACGGCTCCGCGCAGGTTCTCGTCGGGGAAGCGCTGCTTGAGGGCGCGCTTGAGGGTGAGGCCCGTGATCACGGAGTTGATGACGATCAGGAGGATCACCACCAGCCACGCGAGCAGGACGTACGCCTGGAAGGCACCGCGGTTGATCATGCTCAGTACGAGGATGAGCACGGCCAGCGGCAGGAAGAACTCGGCGACGGAGTAGCGCGCGTCGACGAAGTCGCGGACGTAGGAGCGGATCGGGCCCTTGTCACGGGCGGGCAGATAGCGCTCGTCACCGCTGGCCAGGGCCTCGCGCTGCTTGGCCATGTCCACGCGGCGGGCCTCGCGGGCGCGCTTGGAGGCCTCCTTGCGGTTGGCCGGGGTCGAGGCCAGAGTGCGGCGCGTGGAGTTGGCCTCGCTGCGCTTGGGCGTGGGGCGGCCCTTGGGCGCCTGCGGGTCACGGGGCTGCTTGGGCTGGTCCGCGGTCACCTCGGGGGACGCGGCCTGCGCTTTCGAACGGCTTCGGAACACGGGACCCAAGGGTACGGGCTTCCGGCCCCTGATCGCGGTCCGGCCGGGCACGATCCGGCAACGACCGGCGTGCGCCCCGGCGCTCACGCCTCCCCTCCCCCGGGTTTTCCACTCCTCCTTGCGCGTGAGGCCGCGCGGTCCTGATCGTCCTGGAGGAGGAGCGCATCCGGGCCCGGACAGTGCGGTAATGGAAGCGGGGCCCGTACTGTGGGTTCTGAAAGATGTGCCGGAGCCTAAGCCCGAGCCAAGGTCGGTCAGAAGGGGGCGCGCGAGGCCCATGAGCGGTGTCATGAAGCGGATGGGGATGATCTTCCGCGCGAAGGCCAACAAGGCCCTGGACCGGGCCGAGGATCCGCGCGAGACCCTCGATTACTCGTACCAGAAGCAGCTTGAGCTGCTTCAGAAGGTGCGGCGTGGCGTGGCCGACGTGGCCACGTCCCGCAAGCGCCTGGAGCTCCAGCTCAATCAGCTCCAGAGCCAGTCCGGGAAGCTGGAGGAGCAGGGCCGCAAGGCCCTGGCGCTCGGCCGGGAGGATCTGGCGCGTGAGGCGCTGACCCGCCGGGCCGCGCTTCAGCAGCAGGTCAGCGATCTGGAGACGCAGCACCGGACGCTTCAGGGCGAGGAGGAGAAGCTCACGCTCGCCTCCCAGCGCCTCCAGGCCAAGGTGGACGCCTTCCGGACGAAGAAGGAGACCATCAAGGCGACCTACACGGCCGCCCAGGCCCAGACCCGGATCGGCGAGGCGTTCTCCGGCATCTCCGAGGAGATGGGCGACGTCGGCCTGGCCATCCAGCGGGCCGAGGACAAGACCGCGCAGCTCCAGGCCCGCGCGGGCGCCATCGACGAGCTGCTGGCCTCGGGAGCGCTCGACGACCCGACCGGCATGGCCAAGGACGACATCACCGCCGAGCTGGACCGGCTCTCGAGCGGTTCGGACGTCGAGATCGAGCTTCAGCGGATGAAGGCCGAGCTGGCCGGTGGCACGGCCGCCAAGCCGGCCATCGAGGGCGGGGCGCCGGGGCAGGAGCGGCAGGCCCAGCCACAGGACCGGCCGCGCTTCGACAAGAGCTGAGCCGCCCCGAGTGGGAGCCGACCCGAGCAAGGGAGAGACCGTCATGATCGTACGGATCATGGGGGAGGGCCAGGTGAGGCTGGCCGACAGCCACTTCGCCGAGCTCAACAGCCTGGACGACGAGCTGCTCGGCGAGATGGAGAGCGGTGACGAGGAGGGCTTCCGGCGCACGCTGGGGGCGCTGCTCGACGCCGTGCGCCGGCTGGGCACTCCGTTGCCCGACGACGCGCTGGAGCCCTCCGAGCTGATCCTGCCCGCGCCCGACGCCTCGCTCGACGAGGTCCGGCAGATGCTCAGCGACGACGGCCTGATCCCCGGCTGAGCCCGCCGGCCCCCACCGGGCAGCGCGTCACCACGGCATTCCGGCATGCCTTCGCGCCCTCGTTCCCTTGCGGGGACGGGGGCGCGGCCGGTCTCCGCACACCCTTCTCCCCCGCTCTCCTTCCCCGCTTCCGCGCCTTCCGCGCCTTCCGCGACGGCCCCCGATGGGATCGCGATGAACTCCCTCGCCGCCACGGGCCTCGCCCGTCCGCGCCGCTGGCTGAGCGGCCATCCGCTCGCCGCCGACAGCCTCCTCTCCTGCCTCGTCTTATGCCTCGTCGTCGTGGGCGCGTTTCTGGCGCCGCGCGCCGAGCGGCATCCGCCGGGCGCCGTCTTCTTCCTGCTGTCCGTCGCCGCCTGCGGCGCGCTGGTGCTCCGCCGCCGGGCGCCCCGTACGGTCCTCGCGGCGACGTGCGCGCTGACGGTCGTGGCCGTCGTGTTCACCGGCGGCGACGGGCCCCCGCGCACCACGATCGCCATGAGCGCCGCCGTCGCGCTCTACACGCTGGCCGTCCGCAGCGAGCGCCCCGCCGCGCTGCGGACCGTCGTCACCACCGTCACCGCGCTCACCGGTGTGGTGATGCTCCTGGGCGCCCCGCCCTGGTACGCCCAGGAGAACTTCGGCCTCATGGCCTGGACCGGGCTGGCCGGCGCGGCGGGGGACGCCGTGCGCAGCCGCCGGGCCTTCGTCGCGGCCATCGAGGAGCGGGCCGAACGGGCGGAGCGCACCCGTGAGGAGGAGGCCCGCCGCCGGGTGGCCGAGGAGCGGTTGCGCATCGCCCGTGAGCTCCACGACGTCGTCGCCCATCACATCGCGCTCGTCAACGTCCAGGCGGGCGTGGCCTCGCACATCATGGACAGCCGCCCCGAGCAGGCCAAACAGGCCCTCGCGCATGTCCGGGAGGCCGGCCGCTCGGCCCTCGCCGAGCTCCGGGCGACCGTCGGCCTGCTGCGGCAGTACGGCGACCCGGCGGCCCCGACCGAGCCGGCGCCGGGCCTCGGCGACCTCGGGCGGCTCGTCGAGGGCTTCGTCCGGGTGGGCCTGTCCGTCGACGTCGTGGCCGTCCCGGCACCGCCCGGCGCGACCGTCACAGGCGCGGACGCGGCGGCGGCCGTCGTGGGGGCGCTGCCGGGGGCGGTCGACCTGACGGCCTATCGGGTCCTCCAGGAGGCGCTGACCAATGTGCACAAGCACGCGGGGTCCGGCGCACGGGCCGAGGTCACGCTGCGCCGCGGCTCCTACGCCCTGGAGCTGACGGTGGTGGACGACGGCGGGAAGCCGCCCGCGCCCGCCGACAAACCAGCCGACAAGAAGGAAAGCGCGGGCGGGCACGGGCTGCTCGGCATGCGGGAGCGGGCCGTCGCGCTGGGCGGCAGTTGCGCGGCGGGCCCGCGCGGGCCGGGCACACCGGGCTTCCGGGTGTGCGCGGTGCTGCCCCTGCCGGGCCCCGGCGCGCCCGCCCCTAGGGTGAGCGCATGAGCGATCCGATCACGGTTCTCCTGGCCGACGACCAGGCGCTGTTGCGCAGCGCGTTCCGGATACTGGTGGACTCCGAGCCGGACATGCGGGTGGTGGGCGAGGCGGCGGACGGCGAACGGGCGGTGGAGCTCGCCCGCGCGCACACGCCCGGCGTGGTCCTGATGGACATCCGGATGCCGGGCACGGACGGTCTGGCCGCGACCCGGGCGATCTGCTCCGACCCGGCGCTGGCGGCCGTGCGGGTGGTGATGCTGACGACGTTCGAGGTCGACGAGTACGTGGTGGAGTCGCTGCGCGCGGGCGCGTCCGGGTTCCTCGGCAAGGGCGCGGAGCCCGACGAGCTGCTGGCGGCGATCAGGATCGCGGCGGCGGGCGAGGCGCTGCTGTCGCCCGCGGCGACGAAGGGGCTGATCGCGACGTTCCTGGCGCAGGGCGGTGGCCCCGCCGCTCCCCCGGCGGAGCACGCCGAGCGGCTGGCGACGCTCACCGGCCGCGAGCGGGAGGTGCTGACGCATGTGGCCGCGGGGCTGTCCAACGAGGAGATCGGGGGACGGCTGGCGGTCAGCCCCCTGACGGTCAAGACGCACGTCAACCGGGCGATGGCCAAGCTCGGCGCGCGCGACCGGGCGCAGCTCGTGGTCGTCGCGTACGAGTCTGGGCTGGTGCGGCCGGGGGCGGGCTGACCTGCGGCGGGGCCTGCCGTGGCGGCTCCGCCGGAGCGCCGGCCCAGTGGCGCCTGGAATAGGGCAAGTTGGACGGCACTGGCCAACTTGCACAGGAACGGTAGTGTGTCGCGGATGAGCGGTCTGAATCTGGATGAGTTCGCCACGCTGATCGAGCGCCCCGACTCCGCCGCCCGGCGCGACGCCGAGGCGCGGCGGGCGCGTCTCGGCCCCCGGCCCGGCGCGCTGGGGCGGCTGGACGAGCTGGGCGAGTGGCTCGCCGCCGCCCAGGGCGCGGTGCCGGTGAAGCCGGTCGAGCGGCCCAGGGTGCTGCTGTTCGCGGGCGACCACGGGGTCGCGTCCCTGGGTGTGTCGGGCGGGCCGAAGGGCGGGGCGGCCGAGCTCGTCCGGGCGACCCTCGACGGTACGAGCACCGTCGCGATCCTGGCCCGCCGCTTCGGCGTGGGGCTGCGCGTGATCGACATGTCGGTGGACTGCGATCCGGAGGAGCTGCCCGAGGAGGTCACCCGGCACCGGGTGCGGCGCGGCGCGGGCCGGATCGACACCGAGGACGCGCTGACCGCCGAGGAGACCGAGCGGGCGTTCCGTACGGGCATGGCGCTGGCCGACGAGGAGGCCGACTCCGGCACGGACCTGGTCGTCCTGGGCGATCTGAGCGTGGGCGGCACCACGGCGGCGGGCACCCTGATCGGGGCGCTGTGCGGCACGGACGCGTCCGTGGTCACCGGCCGGGGCGGCTTCGGCATCGACGACCTGGCCTGGATGCGCAAGTGCGCCGCGATCCGGGACGCGCTGCGCCGGGCCCGCCCGGTGCTGGGCGACCAGCTGGCGCTGCTGGCCGCGACGGGCGGCGCGGACCTGGCCGCGATGACCGGGTTCCTGCTCCAGAGCGCGGTGCGCCGGACGCCGGTGATCCTCGACGGTGTGGTCTCCGCCGCGTGCGCGCTGGTGGGCCAGCGGGTGGCCTTCCGGGCGCCGGACTGGTGGCTGGCGGGTCAGACCGGTGGTGACCCGGCGCAGACGAAGGCACTGGAGCGGATGGCGCTCAACCCTCTCCTCGATCAGGGCGTCACTGTGGGCGAGGGGACAGGGGCGCTGCTCGCCCTGCCATTGGTGCAGGCGGCCGCGGCCCTGGCGGCGGAGCTTCCCGAGCGCTCCTGACGCCGGCCGTGACAGGCCGGCGGATCATGGTGAGCGCACGGAATTCCCCGCAGAAGGTGCCCCATATGCTCACTTTTCATGGGAGAAGTCCGCTTGACTCCGGATGAGGGCGTCCACAGCGACCGAGGCGTGGTCCGGCGGCGGCGAGCCGCCGGCTTCGCCGTCTGGTACCTGCGTGCCGTTACGTTCGTCAACCTGCTCGGCGCGGTCTGGGTGTCCTTCGGCGCCGACATCCGCAGGCACAACGTCGACGAGTTCTTCACGCCCTATCTACTGACGGCGGGCTTCTCACCGGCGGTGGTGTCGCTGTTCATGGCGATCACCATGCGCCGGCGCAAGCGGGCGGCGTGGATCCTCAACCTGGTGCTGGCCGGGCTGCTCCTGCTGGTGCTGGCGTTCGTGATGTTCTTCCCGGAGTTCCGCCGGCACCCGCTGAACTGGTTCTCCCTGATCGTCACAGCCCTGTTCACGCTCGCCCTGGTGGTGGGCCGCCGGGAGTTCTACGCCAAGGGCGACCGCTCCAACCCCAAGCTGGCCAGCGCCGTCGCGGCGGTGGGCCTGCTGGTCACCTCGTTGCTGGCGGCCGGGCTGGTGACGATCACCAACGAGTCCACGGACGAGCAGCGCTCCACCTTCCTGGACCGCTGGCACTACGGCGTGATGCGGCTGATCTCCATCGCCGCCGACGACTCCCGCTACGCGGGCATCGCCACCCCCGGCTGGGTCGACGTCACCATCAACGTGATGAGCGCCGCCCTGCTGGTCGTCGTGGCGTTCGCGGCCTTCCGCTCCCGCCGCGCCGCCGACCCGCTCACCCCCGAGGACGAGTCGCGGCTGCGCGAGCTCCTCGGCCGGTGGGGCGACCGCGACTCCCTGGGCTACTTCGCGCTGCGCCGCGAGAAGAGCGTCATCTGGTCCCCCTCCGGCAAGGCCGCGGTGACCTACCGCGCCATCGGCGGCGTCTCGCTGGCCTCCGGCGACCCCATCGGCGACCCCGAGGCCTGGCCCGGCGCCATCGAGCCCTGGCTCGCCGAGGCCCGCGAGCACGGCTGGATCCCCGCCGTGATGGGCGCGAGCGAGGAGGGCGGCACGATCTACGCCCGGCACGGCCTGAACGCCCTGGAGCTCGGTGACGAGGCGATCGTCGACACCGCCGAGTTCACCCTCGAAGGCCGGGCCATGCGCACCGTCCGCCAGGCGTACAACCGCGTCAAGCGCGCCGGATACACCGTCACCGTCCGGCGCCACGAGGACATCCCCGACGAGGAGATGGCCACACTGCTGCGCCGCGCCGACGACTGGCGCGACGGCGCGACCGAACGCGGCTTCTCCATGGCGCTGGGCCGCCTCGGCGACCCCGGTGACGGCCGCTGCGTGATGCTGGAGTGCCATGACGGCGACGGCGAGCTGCGCGCCGTGCTCAGCTTCGTGCCCTGGGGTCCCAAGGGCCTGTCGCTGGACCTGATGCGCCGTGACCGGGACTCCGAGAACGGCCTGATGGAGTTCATGGTCATCGAACTGCTCCAGCGGGCGAAGGAGCTCGGCGTCACCCAGGTGTCGCTGAACTTCGCGATGTTCCGGTCCGTCTTCGAACGGGGCTCACGGCTCGGCGCCGGCCCGGTGCTGCGGCTGTGGCGCTCGCTGCTGAGCTTTTTCTCCCGTTGGTGGCAGATCGAGTCGCTCTACCGAGCAAATGCGAAATACCGCCCCATCTGGGAGCCTCGTTTCATGCTGTTCGAGAAGAGCAGTGACCTGCTGCGGATCGGCGTGGCCGCCGGCCGGGCCGAGGGCTTCCTGGAGGCGCCCGGCCTGCCCAAGTGGCTCAATCGCAAACACCTGGAGAGCCGGCGATGACCCGCGCGGCGCTGCTCCGCGCCGCGCGCACCGAATGGGGCCCGCTGTACGCGGCCGTACGGGGGACGTTCGCCCGTAAGCGGCTCGCGGCCGTCCCGATGACGCTCACGGCCGTCGCCCTCACGGCGGTCTTCCAGGTGATCCAGAACCAGTCCTGGGGCTATGAGCCCGTGCAGCGGCTCGGTTCCGTCCAGGCGCAGCTGACCTGGTGGGTCGCGCTGCTGCGCACTCCCCTGTCGCTGTTCGTGCCCGCGCTGGACCTCCCGGTGTGGGGGGCGCTGGCCCAGATCCTGATCGTCTTCGGCCTGGCCGAGGCGTGCCTGGGCAAATGGCGCACCCTGACCGTGGCCTACATCGCCACCCTCGCGGGGACGATGTACGCCCGGCTGGGCGTCGACCTCGGCCCCGGATCGCCGCTGGGGCTGCCGCCGGAGGCCGCCAAGGTCATCGACACCGGCCCCTCGGCGGCCGTCGTGGGCCTCGCGATCTACGTCTCCTGGCGCTACCGGGCCTGGTTCACCTGCGGCCTGGTGGTGGCGGCCATGGTGGCCGAGGTGATCGTCAAGCCCAACCTCGCGGGCAAGGAGCACATCGCCGCCATGACGGCGATCCTGGCCGTCTGCGCCGTCGACGAGCTGCGCCGGCGGCACAAGCCCCGCCGGGACGCCCACCGCGAGCGCGACCGGCGGCCCGGCGCACCCGTCGGGGGCGCGCTCAGCGATCCGGCGCGCCCGCCAGGAGGTCGTGAATCCTGATGCGCACGGCCGCCCAGCGCGCGTCGTGCCGGTAGGCCCGCACCCGGGCCCGGCGACGGGCCCGGGGCCGGGCGCGGTAGAAGCGCCGGGCCCAGGGCGAGCCCGGCCGGGCCAGCCGTACCGCGCCCACGATCGCCACCAGCGGCACCACCGCGCCGATCAGGGCGAGCCGGGGCTTGCCCTTGGCCAGGGAGACCAGCGCCAGCAGAAAGTTGACCAGGGTGTTGGTCACCACGATGGTGCGGTTCTGGAGCTCGTCGGGAGTCAGCTCGTTCACCCCGAACGGGGAGAAACCGGCGAGCACCAGCGCCACCAGAGCGGCCGTCAGCACCACGATCTCCACGCTCTTGCGGCCCTGCTCCGTCCAGTACACGTCGTCCAGATGCAGGATCAGCGCGAACTCGTCCAGCACCAGCCCCGCGCCCATGCCGAAGAGCACCGCCGCGACCGCCGCCCCGAAGCCGTGCCGACCCTCCGCGACCGCCGCGAAACCGCCGACCACCATGAGCACCACACCCGGCACCACATGGTGGACGTGCAGCCCGCCCGGACGGATATTGCGGAACGGGCCCCTGCCCGCCCGGATCAGCCGGGTGATGACCCGGGTGACCAGGAACGTCAGGACGAACGCCCCGAGCGCCAGCAACAGCGGCAGCTTGCCCGGCTCGACGATATTGCGTGCCAGCCAGTGACCCATCGGACTCTCCGCTCCCGCACCCGCCTCGACCAGGCCTCCAGGCAAAAATACTGCCGACGGTGGCCGGATACCCTGCCCGCGATGACCGACACGACCTCCACCCGCGCCACCGCCGGGGACGCCCTGCGCTTCGCCTTCGGCACCCTCACCGCCCTCCCCGTGCGCCTCACCCGCTGGGACCGCGCCGCCGCCCGCGGCGGCATGCTGGCGGCGCCACTGGCCGGACTGGCCGTCGGCGGCTGCGCCGCCGCCACCGGACTGGCACTCCTGTGGCTGGGCGGCGGCCCGCTGCTCGCGGCCGTGGCCGCCGTCGCCGTCCCGGCGGCGCTCACCCGCGGACTCCACCTGGACGGGCTCGCCGACGTCGCCGACGGACTGGGCAGCGGCAGACCCGCCCCGGACGCCCTGCGGATCATGAAGCAGTCGGACATCGGCCCGTTCGGCGTCATCACCCTGCTGCTGGCCCTCCTCGGCCAGACCGCCGCCCTCGCCCGGGCGTTCCAGACGGACCCGGCCCGTGGCGCCCTCGCGGCGGTGACGGCGGCCCTGGCGGCCCGCTGCGCCCTCACCCTCGCCTCCCGCGCGGGCGTACCGGCCGCGCGCCCGGAGGGGCTGGGCGCCGCCGTGGCGGGCGCCGTCCCCCGGGCGGCCGCCCGCGCGACGGCCGCCGCCGTCACCGCCGCCGCGGCCGGGGCGGGCGCGCTCCTCGGCCCGTACGACGCGGTGCGCTGCGCCCTGGCCGTACTCCTCGCCCTGGCCTCGGGCGAGGCACTGCTGCGGCACTGCCGACGGCGGTTCGGCGGGGTCACCGGCGACGTGTTCGGGGCCCTCGCGGAGACCGCCGCGACGGCGGCCCTGCTCGTCCTGGCCCTGGGCCGGGCGTGACCGCCGGGGATACGCTCTCGCGTGCCGGGCGGCCCGGGCCCGGACGGTCCGTGCACGGCGCATACGATCACTGGGTGCGGCCGGCCCACCACTATCGGCCGAGAATTCAACGGAAGTAGGGACACCCACCACCGTGACTGCTCTGACTCTCAGCACTTCCAGTGCGGCGACGCTGCGCGCGGACGCCGTTGTCGTCGGTGTGGCGAAGGGCCCCAAGGGCCCCGTCGTCGCGCCCGGCGCCGAAGCCGTGGACCAGGCGTTCGACGGCAAGCTGGCCGCCGTCCTGGAGACCCTCGGCGCCTCCGGCGGCGAGGGCGAGGCCACCAAGCTGCCCGCCCCGTCCGGCCTGAAGGCCCCGGTCGTGCTGGCTGTCGGTCTCGGCGAGCTGCCCGCCGAGGACGAGGGCTTCGCCGAGGAGACGCTGCGCCGCGCGGCCGGCACCGCCGCCCGCGCGCTGGCCGGCGTCAAGAAGGCCGCCTTCGCCCTGCCCGTCGAGGACGCCGAGTCCGTCGCCGCCATCGGCGAGGGCGCGATCCTGGGCGCGTACTCCTTCACGTCGTACCGGGGTTCGGACGGCAAGAAGGAGACCGCCAAGGCCGACCGGAACGCGCCGCTGGCCGAGGCCGCCGTCCTCGGCGGCAAGCCCCGCGACAAGGCCTTCAAGGCCGCCGTCGAGCGGGCCGCCGCCGTGGCCACCGAGGTCAACCGCGCCCGCGACCTGATCAACATCCCGTCCAACGACCTCTTCCCCAAGAGCTTCGCCACCGAGGCCCAGACCGCCGCCAAGGAGCACGGTCTCAAGGTCGAGGTGCTGGACGAGAAGGCGCTGCTCAAGGGCGGCTACGGCGGCATCATGGGCGTCGGCCAGGGCTCGGCCAACCCGCCCCGCCTGGTCCGCATCGGCTACACCCACCCGAAGGCGGAGAAGACCCTCGCCCTGGTCGGCAAGGGCATCACCTACGACTCGGGCGGCATCTCCCTGAAGCCGGCCGGCCACAACGAGACCATGAAGTGCGACATGAGCGGTGCCGCCGCCGTGTTCGCCGCGGTCGTGGCCGTCGCCAAGCTCGGTCTCCGGGTCAACGTCACGGGCTGGCTGGCCCTCGCGGAGAACATGCCCTCCGGCACCGCCACCCGTCCGGGCGATGTGCTGAAGATGTACAGCGGCAAGACCGTCGAGGTGCTGAACACCGACGCCGAGGGCCGCCTGGTGCTCGCCGACGCCCTGACCCGCGCCTCCGAGGAGAACCCGGACGCGATCGTGGACGTCGCCACCCTCACCGGCGCCATGGTCCTGGCGCTCGGCGAGCGCACCTTCGGCGTCATGGCCAACGACGACGCCTTCCGCGCCGCGATCCACGAGATCGCCGAGGAGGTCGGCGAGCAGGCGTGGCCGATGCCGCTCCCCGCCGAGCTCCGCAAGACCATGGACTCCTCGATCGCCGACATGGCCAACATGGGCGACCGCATGGGCGGCGGCCTGGTGGCCGGCCTGTTCCTGAAGGAGTTCGTGGGCGAGGGCATCACCTGGGCCCACCTGGACATCGCGGGCCCGGCCTTCTGGGAGAAGGCCCCGTACGGCTACACCCCGAAGGGCGGCACCGGCTCGGCCGTCCGCACCCTGGTCCGGCTGGCGGAGCGCACCGCCGACGGCGACCTCGGCTGAGGCCCCGGGGCACCGGCGACGCGGCCCCGGGAATGTCCCGGGGCCGCGTCGCGTTCCCTCCCGGCGGATCCCGGCGAGTGTTCGCTGGGGGCGAAAACTCACATTTCTACGCACTGGTAACCCCCGAAGGTGACGCATCAGTCGTCACTCAGGCCCGGCCCGGCGTCCCGCCCTCCGTCAACAAGTGCGAAGATGTTGTCCCGGCAGGACAGGGCCCACCCATCACAGGGCCGAAGCTAAAGCGGCCGTACGACAGCCGCCGCCCGGTCACCGACGACCGGACGGCGCACCATGCATGGAGGACGTGACGTGGCGAACGACGCCAGCACCGTTTTCGACCTAGTGATCCTCGGAGGCGGTAGCGGTGGTTACGCCGCCGCCCTGCGTGGAGCCCAGCTGGGTCTCGACGTCGCCCTGATCGAGAAGGACAAGCTGGGCGGCACCTGCCTCCACCGCGGCTGCATCCCCACCAAGGCTCTGCTGCACGCCGGTGAGATCGCCGACCAGGCTCGCGAGGCCGAGCAGTTCGGTGTCAAGGCCTCCCTGGAGGGCATCGACATCGCGGGCGTCCACAAGTACAAGGACGACGTGATCTCGGGCCTGTACAAGGGCCTCCAGGGCCTGGTCGCCTCCCGCAAGGTCACCTACATCACCGGTGAGGGCCGCCTGTCCTCCCCCACCTCCGTCGACGTCAACGGCCAGCGCATCACCGGCCGCCACGTCCTGCTGGCCACCGGCTCCGTGCCGAAGTCGCTGCCGGGCCTGACCATCGACGGCGACCGCGTCATCTCCTCGGACCACGCGCTGGTCCTGGACCGCGTCCCGAAGTCCGCCATCGTGCTGGGCGGCGGCGTCATCGGCGTCGAGTTCGCCTCCGCGTGGAAGTCCTTCGGCGTCGACGTCACCATCGTCGAGGCGCTGCCGCACCTCGTCCCGGTCGAGGACGAGAACAGCTCCAAGCTGCTGGAGCGCGCCTTCCGCAAGCGCGGCATCAACTTCGCCCTCGGCTCCCGCTTCTCCGGCGTCGAGTACACCGCCGACGGTGTGAAGGTCTCCCTGGAGAACGGCAAGACCTTCGAGGCCGAGCTGCTGCTCGTCGCCGTCGGCCGCGGCCCGGTCTCCCAGGGCCTGGGCTACGAGGAGGCCGGGGTCGCCATGGACCGCGGCTACGTCCTCGTCGACGAGTACATGCGCACCAACGTGCCGACCATCTCGGCCGTCGGTGACCTCGTCCCGACCCTCCAGCTCGCGCACGTCGGCTTCGCCGAGGGCATCCTGGTAGCGGAGCGTCTGGCCGGGCAGAACCCCGTGCCGGTCGACTACGACGGCGTGCCGCGCGTCACGTACTGCCACCCCGAGGTCGCTTCCGTCGGTATCACCGAGGCGAAGGCCAAGGAGCTGTACGGCGCCGACAAGGTCGTCACCCTGAAGTACAACCTCGCCGGCAACGGCAAGAGCAAGATCCTGAAGACCGCGGGCGAGATCAAGCTCGTCCAGGTGCGGGACGGTGCCGTGGTCGGCGTCCACATGGTCGGCGACCGCATGGGTGAGCAGGTCGGCGAAGCCCAGCTGATCTACAACTGGGAGGCGCTGCCCGCCGAGGTCGCCCAGCTCATCCACGCGCACCCGACGCAGAACGAGGCCCTGGGCGAGGCCCACCTCGCCCTGGCCGGCAAGCCGCTGCACTCGCACGACTGAGTCCCGAGCGCACCAAGCATCCGCACTACTCGTAAGGAGCAACCGCAATCATGGCGGTTTCCGTAACCCTGCCGGCGCTCGGCGAGAGCGTGACCGAGGGCACCGTCACCCGTTGGCTGAAGGCCGAGGGTGAGCGAGTGGAGGCCGACGAGCCGCTGCTCGAGGTCTCCACCGACAAGGTCGACACCGAGATCCCGGCCCCCGCTTCCGGCATCCTCGCCTCCATCAAGGTGGCCGAGGACGAGACGGTCGAGGTCGGCTCGGAGCTGGCCGTCATCGACGACGGCACCGGCGCCCCCGCCGCTGCCCCCGCCCCGGCCGCCGCCGAGGCTCCGGCCCCGGCCGCCGAGGCCGCTCCGGCCCCCGTGGCCGAGGCCCCCGCCGCCGCTCCGGCCCCCGTCGCCGAGGCTCCGGCCGAGGCCGCTCCGGCCGCCGCTGCCGCCGGCACCGACGTCGTCCTGCCCGCGCTGGGCGAGTCGGTCACCGAGGGCACCGTCACCCGCTGGCTGAAGGAGGTCGGCGAGGAGGTCTCCGAGGACGAGCCGCTGCTCGAGGTCTCGACCGACAAGGTCGACACCGAGATCCCGGCCCCCACCTCGGGTGTCCTGCTCGAGATCCTCGTCGCCGAGGACGAGACCGCCGAGGTCGGCGCCAAGCTCGCCGTCATCGGCGTCGCCGGTGCCGCCGCCGCTGCCCCGGCCCCCGCCGCCGCCCCGGCCCCGGCTGCCGCCCCGGCTCCGGCTCCGGCCGCTGCCCCGGCTGCCGCCCCGGCCGCTCCGGCTCCGGTCGCCGCCGCTCCGGTCGCGCCCGCCGCCCCGGCTCCGGTCGCCGCCCCGGCCCCCGCGCCGGTCGCCCCGGCCGCTCCGGCTGCCGCCCCGGCTCCGGTCGCCGCTCCGGCGACGGACGGCGCCTACGTCACCCCGCTGGTGCGCAAGCTCGCCGCCGAGTCCGGCGTCGACCTGCGCAACGTCGCGGGCACCGGCGTCGGTGGCCGCATCCGCAAGCAGGACGTCATCGCCGCCGCCGAGGCCGCCAAGGTCGCCGCTCCGGCTCCGGCCGCCGCCCCGGCCGCCGCTGCCGCCCCGAAGGCCCCGGCCCTCGCGATCTCGCCGCTGCGCGGTCAGACGGTCAAGATGCCGCGCATGCGCAAGGTCATCGCCGACAACATGATGAAGGCGCTGCACGGCCAGGCTCAGCTGAGCTCCGTGATCGAGGTGGACATCACCAAGATCATGCGGATGCGCGAGAAGGCCAAGGCCGGCTTCGCCGCCCGCGAGGGCGTCAAGCTCTCCCCGATGCCGTTCTTCGTCAAGGCCGCCGTCCAGGCGCTGAAGGCCCACCCGGTCATCAACGCCCGGATCAACGAGGACGAGAACACCATCACCTACTTCGACTCCGAGAACGTCGGCATCGCCGTCGACTCGGAGAAGGGCCTGATGACCCCGGTCATCAAGGGTGCCGGTGACCTCAACATCGCGGGTATCGCGAAGAAGACGGCCGAGCTGGCGGGCAAGGTCCGCTCCAGCAAGATCAGCCCGGACGACCTGGCCGGCGCGACCTTCACGATCAGCAACACCGGCTCGCGCGGTGCGCTGTTCGACACGGTCATCGTGCCGCCGAACCAGGTCGCGATCCTGGGCATCGGTGCCACGGTCAAGCGCCCCGTGGTCATCGAGACCGAGGAGGGCACCACCATCGGCGTCCGCGACATGACCTACGTGACGCTCTCCTACGACCACCGTCTGGTGGACGGCGCCGACGCCGCCCGCTACCTGACCACGGTCAAGCAGATCCTGGAGTCCGCCGAGTTCGAGACCGAGATCGGTCTGTAAGCACGGCGCGCCACGGCATCGCGTGGGCGCGGCCCCGGTTTCGTATTCGTACGAGCCGGGGCCGCGCCCTTTCGCGTGCACCCCTGCCGGGATAATGGGGTCAGATCCCCCGCCGAGGAGCACCGCATGTCACGGCCCGTTGTCCATTCGCTGCGCGAGCAGATCCGCGAGCACATCCTCGAAGGGATCGTCAGCGGCCGCTGGCAGCCGGGCGAGCGGATCGTGGAGCGGCGGATCGCCGCCGAGCTGCTCGTCAGCCAGACCCCCGTGCGCGAGGCGCTGCGGGAGCTGGAGTCGCTGCGGCTGATCGAGTCCGCCCCCAACAAGGGCGTCCGGGTGCGCGACCTCACCGCCGCCGACCTCAAGGAGAGCTACCCGGTCCGGGCGGGCCTGGAGGCGGTCGCCGCCGAACTGGCGGCGGAGACCCTGGCCGGGGACGTCTCCGCGCTGGAGCGCGAGGTGGCCGCCCTGCGGACGGCCGACCTGGCGCACGACAGCGAGGCCCAGGCGCGCCACACGGTGGCCTTCCACCGCGAGATCGTGCGGGCCTCGGGGAACTCCGTGCTGCTCCACACCTGGGAATCCCTGGGCATCGAGGTGTGGACCACCCTGTCGATCCGCTGGCTGAGCCCGGAGCCACGGCCCCACGCGGAGGACCACGCCGCCATCGTCCGGGCCTTCCGGGAGCGCGACCCGGGCATCGGCGAGCTGCTCAAACGGCACGTGCTGAGCTGCGCGCCGCAGATCTGAGGTCTCTGTCGCCTTGGTCCGGCCCCGGAACTTTCCGGGAAGGATTGATCGATCATCGATCAAAGGCGTATCGTCTCTCGCTGGAGCCGCACCGCGCCGCCCTGTCCTGTGTCGCGGTACGGCTCAGGGGTGACGACAGGACCCCGCGCGCTCGATCCGATGCCCTGGCTGGCACGCGGGTTCCTGTCGTCGCGCCCCACCACTCACTGCCACGCGCCGCGTTGTCGGTGGTCCCCGTCATCATGGGGCCATGCGCGCGGCCCGTCTGATCAAGCTCGTTCTGCTGCTCCAGTCCCGCCCGTCCATGACCGGCGGTGAGCTGGCGCGCGAGCTGGAGGTCTCCGAGCGCACCGTCGCGCGGGACGTCCTCGCCCTCTCCGAGGCCGGCGTGCCCGTCTACGCCGATCGCGGCCGCGCGGGCGGCTACCGGCTCATCGGCGGCTACCGCACCCGGCTCACCGGCCTGGGCCGGGCCGAGGCCGAGGCCCTCTTCCTCTCCGGCGTACCGGCCGCGCTGCACGACATGGGCCTGGCCGACGCCGCGTCCGCCGCCCGGCTCAAGGTTTCCGCCGCGTTGATCCCGTCGCTCGGCGACGCCTCCGCGAGTGCCGCGCAGCGCTTCCACCTGGACGCCCCCGCGTGGTGGCGGTCCGGCGAACCGCCCGAGCTGCTGCCCGCCGTCGCCGACGCCGTCTGGGACGACCGCCGTATGACGGCGCGCTACGCCCGCCGGGGCGGGGACGAGGTCGAGCGCGACCTGGAGCCGTACGGGCTGGTTCTCAAGGCGGGGGTCTGGTACCTGGCGGCGCGGGCGGGTGAGCAGTTCCGTGTCTACCGGGTGGACCGTTTCACGGCCGTGACGGTGGGAGAGGAGCGGTTCCCGCGGTCCGGGTCCTTCGACCTGCCGGCCTTCTGGGAGGAACGGGCGGCGGAGTTCGCCCGCTCGATCCTGCGCGAACGGGTGGAGGTGCGGCTCACGCCGGCGGGCGCGCGGCTGTTGCCGCACGTCACGGACCGGCGGGCGGCGGAGGAGTCGCTGGCGGCGGGCGCGCCGGGCGACGGGGGTGGGGTGACCGTGACGCTCGCGGTGGAGTCGCTGGAGGTGGCGTACACGCAGTTGCTGGCGTTGGGGCCGGAGGCGGAGGTGCTGGGGCCACCGGGTTTGCGGGTGCAGTTCGCGGAGGCGGCGCGGCGGGCAGCACGGCTGTACGGCTGAGGCCGGTGGGTGGATCGGGGGCGGGGTGGGGTGGACGGGCCCTTACGGGGCTGACCTCTTCGCGGTGCCTGGTATCGCTGTGTTGGGTGCCCCGTATTTGGCTCCAGCGGCGAAGAGCTCTTCACGCCCCTACCAGGGCCCATCCGCCCCACCCCGCCCCCTTCCGTCACTACCTCGGGGTCTGCGCTTCCGGGCAATCGGGCGGGCGGGTGGGCGAAACCCCGCGCCGAAGGCGCGGGAAACCCCCACCGGCGGGCGCCGGAAAGTCCACGGAACCCCGCGCGGGCGGCGACCGGCACCCTTACCGGTACTCCTCCGCGGACGCGGAAACGTCCCCGAAGACGACGTCCCGGAAGTACCCGTCGCAATCCGGCCGCGACCCGTCCACGTCGGTGAACCCGTACGCCTCCGCCAGCTGCCCGCTGGAAACGGACTGCCCGTTCCAGCGAGAGCGCTCCGCGTCGGCGGCCAGGGCCGCGATCGCCCGGCCGATGAACACCGGGGACTCGGCGATGGCAAAGTGCGGCTCCTTCGAGACCGCGTCCCGCCACGTCGCCTCCGTGACGCCGAAGTGGTCGAGCATCTCCTCCGACCGCAGGAACCCCGGCGTCAGGCACACCGCCGTGCCGCCGTACTCCTTCAGCTCCTGGGCCAGCCCGAACGCCATCCGGATCGGGCCGCACTTGGCGAGGTCGAAGAAGAGATTGCCCCGGTAGGTCCGGTTGGACTCCGCCGTGCCGTCGGTGATCTCCACGAGCAGTCCCCCGGGCCGCCGGATCAGCAGCGGCACGGCGAAGTGGCTGGTGATGGCGTGGGCGTCGAGCGAGAGCCGGAGCATCCGCAGCCCGTCCGCCAGCTTCACCTCCCATACCTTCTTGTCGAACTCGAGGAGGTGGTCCCCGCCCCAGACGTCGTTGACGAGGATGTCCAGCCGCCCGTGTTCCTCGTCGATCCGCTCGACCAGCGCCCGTACCCGCTCCGGCTCCAGGTGGTCGACCGGCACGGCGATGCCCGTGCCGCCCGCCGCCGTGATCAGTTCGGCCGTCTCCTCGATGGTCTCGGGCCGGCCCACCTCGCTGCGCCGCTCGCGTGTGGTGCGCCCCGTCGCGTAGACGACGGCGCCCGCGCGCCCCAGCTCCACGGCCATGGCCCGTCCCGCGCCCCGGGTGGCCCCGGCGACCAGGGCGACCTTGCCGTCAAGGGGACGAACCGCGCTCTCCGATGCAGTCACGACAACATGTCCTCTCACTCGTTCCGTGCGACGGACATGACGTTCGCACCGATACCGGACACCTTGTGTCGGGTATCCGAGCGGATAAACGGCATCCGGTATCACCCTCCCCGGTACTCGCCGATAACAACACGGCCGCATCCGAGCCCCTCCGGGTGCGTGGCCCCCCGGCAGGACCGATGCTGGAGCCGTGATGGACGAGACCGAGTTCTGGGAGCTGTTGGACAGCACTCGCGAGGCCGCCGAAGGAGACGTCGAGGATCAGGCGGACCTCCTGGTCGAAAAGCTGATGCAGCTCGACCCGGACGCCGTGCTGGACTTCGCCCGGCACTTCGAGGCGCGCTACAACCGCGCCTACCTCTGGGACCTGTGGGGGGCCGCCGCCGTCCTCCTCGACGGGGCGAGCGACGACGTGTTCGACTACTTCCGGTGCTGGCTCATCGGCCAGGGCAGGGAGGTCTTCGAGGGCGCGGTGCACGATCCGGACAACCTGGCCGAGCTCCTGGACGACTTCGACGACGAGGTCGACGGGGACGGCGAGGACCTCGGCTACGCGGCGGACGAGGCGTACGAGCAGCTGACCGGCGCGGAGACCCCGGACCTGGGCCTGCCGCCCCCGCCCCCGGAACCGGTGGGCAGCCCCTTCGACCTGGAGGACGAAGCCGTGCTGGCCGAGCGCTTCCCCGCCCTCTGGGACCGCTTCCGGGAGTGACGATGCGTGTCGCGATCACCGGGTCGTCCGGCCTCATCGGCTCGGCGCTGATCCGGTCGCTGGAGAACGACGGCCACCAGGTGGTGCGGCTGGTGCGCCGCGCGCCCCGGAGCGCCGGGGAGGCCGAGTGGGATCCCGGTCGCCAAAGGGTCGATCCCCAGGCCCTGGCCGGCTGTACGGCCGTCGTGCACCTGGCGGGCGCCGGGGTGGCCTCGCACCGCTGGACGGCCGCGTACAAGAAGGAGATCCGCGACAGCAGGGTGCACGGCACGGGAGCCCTCGCGGAGGCGCTGGCCTCCCTCGCCAACCCGCCCCGCGTGTTCCTCTCGGGCAGCGCGATCGGCTTCTACGGCGACACGGGCGACCGTGCCGTTGACGAGGACAGCCCGCCCGGCAGCGGTTTTCTCGCCGAGGTCTGCCGGGACTGGGAGGCCGCCGCCGGCGCGGCGACGGAGGCGGGCGTACGGACGGTCCTGCTGCGCACCGGGATCGTCCTCTCCCGGCACGGCGGCGCGGCGGCGAAGCTGTTCCCGCTGTTCCGGGCGGGTCTCGGCGGCCGGCTCGGTGACGGCCGCCAGTACTGGAGCTTCATCGCCCTGCGGGACCACGTCGCGGCCCTGCGGCACCTCCTGGAGGCGGACGTGTCCGGCCCGGTGAACCTCACGGCGCCCCACCCGGCCACCAACCGGGAGGTGACCGAGGCGGTGGGGCGCGCGCTGAAGCGTCCGGCACTGCTGCCCGCGCCCGCTCCGGCGCTCAGGCTGGCCCTGGGCGAGATGGCCACGGAAGTCCTGGCCAGCTGCCGTGCGATGCCCACCCGGCTGCTGGACTCCGGGTTCCGTTTCGCCTGCCCGGACGTCGAGAGCGCCGTACGCGCGGCGCTGACCGACAGCTGACGCCTCCGGTCCAAGCTTCAAGAACCCCGACCGTGCGACCGCCGTGCGACCGTGCTCGCCCCGTGCGCGACTGTTATTGACCGGATTTCTCTCTACGGTCGAGGCGAACTCGCGCATTGGCGCCGCCCGTTGGGGGCATCAGGCCCCCAGCGAGCGGACCGACCCCGGGAGGGCACGTGCTCGACAGCGCACGCCACACCGCACACCACGCTGACGTCGTCATCGTGGGAGCCGGCCTGGCCGGTCTCTCCGCGGCCCAACAGCTCACCGCCGCCGGGGTGACGGTCACCGTCCTGGAGACGGCCCACCGCACCGGCGGTCGTATGACGACCGACAAGGCCGACGGGTTCCTGCTCGACCGCTCCGGCCAGCTGCTCAACACCTCCTTCCCGGAGCTGATCCGCACCCCGGGCCTGGAGGCGCTCAAGCTGCGCCCCTTCACCCCCGGGGTGCTGGTCCACGCCGACGGACGCAACCACCGCACCGGCGAACTCCGCGGGGCCAAGCGCGCCTTCACCACCGCCCGCGCCTTCGCGGCGGCCCGCGCGTCGCGGAGCGCCGGCCTCGATCAAGCGCGGCTCGGCGCGGCGCTGGCCCGCCTGGCCGCGCTGCCCATCGACCGGATGCTGGCCCGGCCGGACCGTCCCACGGCGGCGACCCTCACCTCCCGGGGGCTGCCGACCCGCACGGTGGAAGGCTTCCTGCGCCCCCTCCTGACATCCCTGCTCTCCGACCCGGACCTCACCACGTCCAGCCGCTGCGCCGACCTGGTGCTGCGCGGCTACGCGCGGGGCCGGCTCTGCCTGCCCGCCGGGGGCTCCGGCGTCATCCCCGAACTGATGGCCGCCCAGCTCCCGCCCGGCACGGTCCGTACGGGGGTGGAGGCCGTATCCGTAGGCACCACGACCGTCGGCACCGCCGGGCACGGCACGTTCACCTGCCGCTCCGTCATCGTGGCGACGGGCGCCCGGGCGGCGGCCGAACTCATCCCCGGCCTCCGGCTCCCCGATTTCCACCCGGTGACGGTCCTCCACCACACGGCCGACGAGCCGCCGCTGCGGGACGCCTCACTGATCCTCACCGGGACCCGTCGGGGACCGGTCGCCCACACCACGGTCGCCAGCGAGGTGGACCCGGACCGGGCGCCGCTGGGCCGCGTGCTGATCAGCTCCACGGTGCTGGGGGCGGCCGCGTCCATGCCGACGGCCGAGCTGGACCGGCTGGCCAAGGAGCAGCTGGCCCACGTCTACGGCACGTCGACGTCGTCCTGGCGCCTGCTGACGGCCCACCACGACCCGGACGCGGTCCCGGCCATGCCGGCGCCCCACGACGTCCGCCGTCAGGTCCGGTTGCTGTCGGGGCTCTACGTCTGCGGCGACCACCGCGACACGAGCACGGTCCAGGGGGCGCTCTTCTCCGGGCGGCGGGCCGCGCAGGCGGTCCTGCGCGACCTGGGCATCCGCCCGGGCCACGGCACGCCCGCCCTGCGGGCGGCGTAGCCCTACGACTCCGGCTGCCCGCCGTGGGTTCGCCCCGCGCCTGACGGCGCGGGGTTTCGCCCGCCCTCCCCCAGCTACCGCTGGGAGGTGCCACCAGCCCGATTGCCCGGCACGGATCGGCCGGGGCAGGGGGTGCACGCCGAGGGCCACCCCACCCCGCCCCGGCCCACGACGCACCGGCGGACACCCAACCGTCAGAGCAGCCCCGCCACCTTCTCGCGATACCCCCGCACCGCCGCCGCGTCCCGATAAGGCTCCAGCCGCCGCTCGAAGTCCCGCACATACTCCAGCGCCCGCACCGACCGCATCTCCGCCGCCGCCTGCGCCGCCTCCACCCCCAGCGCGCACGCCTGTTCCAGCTCACCCAGCCCCAGCCGCGCCGACGCCAGCACCACCCGGCAGAACAGCCGGCTCCGCGCGTACGCGGGCGACCGCAGCTGCAACGACCGCTCCGCGTGCTGCGCGGCGGCGCGGTACTGCTGAAGGTCCCGGTGACAGTGGGCGAATTCGTCCGCCAGCTGCGCCTCGTCGAAGTACCGCACCCAGTACGGCACGTCGTCGCCCGCCCGCGAGCTCTCCAGGGCCCGTTCCGCCCGCGCCAGCGAGGCCGAGCAGGCCCGTACCTCGCCGAGCACCCCGTGCCCCCTCGCCTCCACCGCGTGCAGCAGCGACTGCACCACGGGCGGCGCCCCGGACCCGACACCCTGCTGGGCGACCCGCGCCAGCTGCACGGCCTCACGCCCATGCCCGAGGTAGACCGCCTGCCGACTCATGGTCACGAGCACATAGCTGCCGTAAGCCCGGTCCCCGGCGGCCTGGGCGAGCCGCAGCGCCTGGACGTAGTACCGCTGGGCGAGCCCGTGCGCGGCGATGTCGTAGGAGGTCCACCCGGCCAACCGCGTGAGATCGGCGGCGGCCGCGAACAACCGCCGCCCGGTGGTCTCCCCGTACGTGCCGCGCAGCATGGGCTCGGTCTCGTGCTCGAGGTACCGCACCAGCGCCTGCCGGGCGTGTCCTCCCCCGTACGCGTGATCGATCGTCCGGAAGAGCTCACCCACCGACCGCAGGGCGGCGATGTCGCCCATGGACACCCGCCCTCCGGGAGCGCGCTCGGCGGCCCGCTGGCGCGGCATCTGCCCGCCGCGCGCCTGAAGCGGCAGGCGCGCGCCCTCGCCGGAGGGCGCGGGGCTCATACCGCGCGCCACCCGTTCGTCCGCGCGCCCGATCAGCCAGTCGCGGCTCGGCACCACGAGCCCGGCCGGAGTGAAAGCGATCTTCCGCAGTTCGGTGTGACTGCCGGAGTCCTTGCGCCAGAGGCCGCTGACGATGTCGATGGCCTCTTCGGGCGAGGCGGCGAATTCCAGCCCGGCGTACACGGGCGCGCACGCGTCCAGCCCGAGGTCCTGGGCGGACAGCCGCCGCCCGAGCCGCCGGGTGAACACCTCGGCGATCAGCGCGGGCGTGGTGCCACGCGGCTGCTGCCCGCGCAGCCACCGCGTGACGGAGGTTTTGTCGTAGCGCAGATCGAGGCCGTGTTCGAGCCCCAGCTGATCGACGCGGCGGGCCAGGCCCGCATTGGAAAAGCCGGCCTCCGCGATGAGCGCGGCGAGTTGACGGTTGGGGATGCGCTGTGGGGGTCGTTCCGTCATCAGCCTGCCGGTCTCCCTGATCTTTGTTCCTGGAACGGCGTGAATTTAGCGGTCTCCCTCGCCCCGAAAGCCGCCTTCGCCCCGCATTCATCCGATCGTGTGAGGACAGGCAGAATCCCGAAAAAGGGCCGCCGGACCTCCCAGGGAAGATCACCCAGACCCCGACCGGCTGCGGGGTGCACCTGAGGCGGTCGTACAGTGGGCACGGGCGTGCGAGGCGCGACGGCACGCGACGGGCACGCCCTCAAGACCACCAGACCGGGCCGGAACGGGTTCGGAACCGGTTCGAGGAGGAGCTGCCGTGAGTGAGCTGCGCTTTGTCCATCTGGGCTTCGGTGCGGACGCGGTCGAATACCAGCAGGCCTGGCAGAAGCAGCGCGAGACCCACGCGGCCCGGTTCACGGACGAGATTCCGGACACCTGTCTGCTGATGGAGCACCCGGCGGTCTACACGGCCGGACGGCGCACGGAGGACAGCGAGCGCCCCCTGGACGGCACCCCGGTCGTCGACGTGGACCGCGGCGGCAAGATCACCTGGCATGGCCCCGGCCAGCTCGTGGGCTACCCGATCCTCAAGCTGCCCCGCCCGGTGGACGTCATAGCGCACGTCCGCCGTCTGGAGGAGGCCCTGATCCGCGCCTGCGCCGAGCTCGGGCTGGAGACGACCCGGATCGAGGGCCGCAGCGGCGTCTGGGTCCTGGGCGACCCGCTGGAGCAGCGCCCCGCGATCGGCGGCCTCAGCCTGGACTTCGACCCCCGTCTGACGGACGAGGAGTTCGACCCCCGCCTGAACGGCCCGGAGTACGCCCCGTCCAACGCGGGCCAGCGCCGTGAGGACCGCAAGCTGGCGGCGATCGGCATCCGGATCGCCAAGGGCGTCACCATGCACGGCTTCGCGATCAACTGTGATCCCGACAACACCTGGTTCGACCGGATCGTCCCGTGCGGCATCCGGGACGCGGGCGTGACGTCGCTGTCGAACGAGCTGGGCCGCCGGGTGGCGGTGGCCGAGGTGGTGCCGCTGGTGGAGAAGCACCTGCGGGAGGTCCTGGTGGAGGAGGCGCCCAGCCCCCGCGCCGTGGACCCGAAGCCCGAGCCGGTGCCGGCCACCGCCGGCTGAGCGGAGAACCGAAACCGCCGAGCCGGCCGCCCAGCGAGCCGCTCGGCGGGGAATGCGCACCGGGATCCATCGGTTACCCAGGGCGCAGAAGTAAGAGCACAGGAAATAACGGGCGTACCCTGGTGTCCGCCGAGGAATCGAAGTCATAGGGAGCCGGACGTGTCCGCTGTCGCACCCGACGGACGCAAGATGCTGCGCTTGGAGGTCCGGAACGCCCAGACCCCCATCGAGCGGAAGCCCGAGTGGATCAAGACCCGCGCGAAGATGGGCCCCGAGTACAAGGAGCTCCATGGCCTCGTGAAGCGCGAGGGCCTGCACACGGTGTGCCAGGAAGCGGGCTGCCCCAACATCTACGAGTGCTGGGAGGACCGCGAGGCCACGTTCCTCATCGGCGGCGACCAGTGCACCCGGCGCTGTGACTTCTGCCAGATCGACACCGGCAAGCCGCAGGCGCTGGACCGTGACGAGCCCCGTCGCGTGGGCGAGTCCGTGGTCGCGATGGACCTGAACTACGCCACGATCACCGGCGTCGCCCGCGACGACCTTCAGGACGGCGGCGCCTGGCTGTACGCCGAGACCGTGCGCCAGATCCACGAGCAGACCGCGGGCCGCGAGGCCGGCCGCACCAAGGTCGAGCTGCTCGCGCCCGACTTCAACGCGGTGCCGGAGCTGCTCCAGGAGGTCTTCGAGTCCCGCCCCGAGGTCTTCGCCCACAACGTGGAGACCGTCCCCCGGATCTTCCGCCGCATCCGCCCCGGCTTCCGCTACGAGCGCTCGCTCGAGGTCATCACCAAGGCCCGCGAGTTCGGCCTGGTGACGAAGTCCAACCTGATCCTCGGCATGGGCGAGACCCGCGAGGAGATCAGCGAGGCCCTCCAGGACCTCCACGACGCGGGCTGCGATCTGATCACGATCACCCAGTACCTGCGCCCGTCGGTGCGCCACCACCCGGTGGAGCGCTGGGTGAAGCCGCAGGAGTTCGTGGAGCTCAAGGAGGAGGCCGACGAGATCGGCTTCGCCGGTGTCATGTCGGGCCCGCTGGTCCGGTCCTCGTACCGCGCCGGCCGACTGCACCAGCAGGCGATCGAGAAGCGCGCGGCGGCCGCTTCGACCCAGGCGGTCTGACCCTTTCGGCCCTGCTCCGGACCCTGACGCGGCCCGTACCGTTCCTTGCGAAAGCAAGCGAACGGTACGGGCCGCGTCAACGTTTCATAGGTGTTTGACCAAGAGGTCATGCGTTGGTAACACCAGTCGGTGACGATGGGACCACGCACAGCAGTGCGACACCCTCCACGCAACCGAATTCCTTCCGCTCCCGAGGGGACATCGACATGCAGGTCGCGCCCGGTAACGCAGTCCTGGCGACCGCCACACGCGCCTCCTCCGCTCTGCCGTCCACGCTCTCCGTACGCCCCCCGTCCGTCACCGGGGCCCTGCGCGCGCTGGAACGGCTGCTGATGCGCGGTGGCCAGCGCACAGCACGGCGCAACGCGTGGACCGCCGTGCTGGAGGACCGCCGCCGGGCCAAGGACCGGCGCGAGGCCCAGCATGTGCTGGAGGCCATGGCGGCCCCCGGTCCGCAAGCGACGTAAACTGCGCCGTATGGCGAGGAAGGAAACATCCGAGAACCCCGGGCGACTGAAGCAGATCGCCCAGACCTACAAGATGACCAAGAAGGTCGACTCGAAGGTCGGTCTTGTCGTCGCGGCTGTGGGCATTGTCACCTTCGGTGTACTCCTTGCCATCGGCTTCTGGCTCGACCACCCGGTCTACCTGGGCATCCTCGGCTTCCTGCTGGCCTTCCTCGCGATGGCGATCGTCTTCGGACGCCGCGCCGAGCGCGCTGCCTTCGGGCAGATGGAGGGCCAGCCGGGAGCCGCTGCCGCGGTCCTGGAGAACATCCGTCGCGGTGGCTGGACGACGACGCCCGCGGTCGCGATGAACCGCAACCAGGACGTCGTCCACCGGGCCGTCGGCAAGGCGGGCATCGTGCTGGTCGGCGAGGGCAACCCGAACCGGGTGAAGGCCCTGCTGGCCGCCGAGAAGAAGCGCATGTCGCGCATCGTCGGCGACGTTCCGGTGCACGACATCGTCGTGGGCGAGGGCGAGGGCCAGGTGTCGCTGAAGAAGCTCCACACCACCCTGCTCAAGCTGCCGCGCGTACTGCCGGGCGCGAAGGTGACGGCTGTGAACGACCGCCTCCGGGCGCTGGGCGACCTGATGAGCAACATGCCGATCCCGAAGGGCCCGATCCCGGGCAAGGGCATGCGGATGCCGAAGGGCCGCTGACGACGACACGAGACGACCGAAACGCGAGGGCGGCCGGAACCGAATGGTTCCGGCCGCCCTCGCGTTTCCACGGAGTGGGAGGCGCCGTAGTCGGACGTGCTCAGATCCGGACCTGAACGGCCCGGGCGAGCCGGTCGTGCAGCCCGCGCGTGTCCCGGTCCCAGATGACGGCGGGGATCACGAGCAGCAGGAGCACGCTGCGCACCAGCACCCGCGGCAGGGAGAGCCGCGTACCGTCCTCGGCGATGACGCGCAGGCCGAAGACGCGCTTCCCGGGCGTACTGCCGACCGTACCCACGGTGAGCAGGCTGAGTACAAGGAAGATCAGGAGTGCCCAGTTGCCGGCGCGCTGCTGGTTCCCCTGGGCGAGGAACGCGAAGGCGATGAGCATGCAGAGCGCCCAGTCGATGGCGAGGGCGCCGAACCGCCGTCCGAGCGGGGCGACGGAGCCCGGCCCGCTCTCCGGCAGACCGAGGCGTTCACCCCGGTGGCCGAATTCGATGCCCATGTCCTCCGCGGCCGCGCGGGGCCCGGAGAGCCATGATCCGATTGCTTGCCTGTTGTCCACCCGTCCACGGTACTGGGCCCGCATACGTTTCCCGGGTCCCGGGTCCCCGGAGGAGGCCCCTCTTACCCGGCGAACCCCACGAGACCACCCCACGACCGGTTAACCTCGGCGAAACAAATGGGTCATCCTTGAGAAATCCCGTCTCTCTAGGGTCGGCGACAGCGCGTCCATGCGGTACACGCGCCACCGAAGCAATCCCCGACCGCGAGCGGCCGGGCTAGGAGGACTTGGATGTTCCAGAACGCCGACGAGGCCAAGAAGTTCATCTCGGATGAGGACGTCAAGTTCGTCGACGTCCGCTTCTGCGACCTGCCGGGCGTGATGCAGCACTTCACGATCCCGGCCACGGCGTTCGACCCCGACGAGGAGCTGGCCTTCGACGGCTCCTCCATCCGCGGCTTCCAGGCCATCCACGAGTCCGACATGGCGCTGCGCGCGGACCTCTCCACGGCCCGTATGGACCCGTTCCGCCGCGACAAGACGCTGAACATCAACTTCTTCATCCACGACCCGATCACGGGTGAGCAGTACAGCCGCGACCCGCGCAACATCGCCAAGAAGGCCGAGGCCTACCTCGCCTCCACCGGCATCGCGGACACCGCGTTCTTCGGCCCCGAGGCCGAGTTCTACGTCTTCGACAGCGTCCGCTTCGAGACCAGCGCGAACCAGTCCTTCTACCACATCGACTCCGAGGCGGGCGCCTGGAACACCGGTGCGGAGGGCGACAACCGCGGCTACAAGGTCCGTTACAAGGGCGGCTACTTCCCGGCCCCGCCGGTCGACCACTTCGCCGACCTGCGTGCCGAGATCTCCCTGGAGCTGGACAAGGCCGGCCTTCAGGTCGAGCGCCAGCACCACGAGGTCGGCACCGCCGGCCAGGCCGAGATCAACTACAAGTTCAACACGCTGCTCGCCGCCGCCGACGACCTGATGCTCTTCAAGTACATCGTGAAGAACGTCGCCTGGCGCAACGGCAAGACCGCGACCTTCATGCCCAAGCCGATCTTCGGTGACAACGGCTCCGGCATGCACGTCCACCAGTCGCTGTGGAGCAACGGCGAGCCGCTCTTCTACGACGAGCAGGGCTACGCGGGCCTCTCGGACACCGCCCGCTACTACATCGGCGGCATCCTCAAGCACGCCCCGTCGCTGCTGGCCTTCACCAACCCCACGGTGAACTCCTACCACCGCCTGGTCCCGGGCTTCGAGGCCCCGGTCAACCTGGTCTACTCGCAGCGCAACCGCTCCGCCGCCATGCGCATCCCGATCACGGGCTCCAACCCCAAGGCCAAGCGCGTCGAGTTCCGCGCCCCGGACCCGTCCTCCAACCCCTACCTCGCCTTCTCGGCCCTCCTCCTGGCCGGCCTCGACGGCGTCAAGAACAAGATCGAGCCCGCCGAGCCGATCGACAAGGACCTCTACGAGCTCGCCCCCGACGAGCACGCGAACGTCCCCCAGGTCCCGACCTCCCTCCCGGCCGTCCTCGAGGCCCTTGAGGCCGACAACGAGTACCTCCAGGCCGGCGGCGTCTTCACCTCCGACCTGATCGAGACCTGGATCGACTACAAGCGCACCCAGGAGATCGCCCCGATCCAGCTGCGCCCGCACCCGCACGAGTTCGAGATGTACTTCGACATCTAAAGAGCGTGTTCAGGGCCGCCACCTCCGGGAAGGAGGTGGCGGCCCTTTGCGTTTCGTCCACGCGTCACATTTCTTCCTCGCCGTACGTCATGTCAGCGAAGACCACGAGACAGCCACCCCGGCGGGAGGATCGACTGCCGGCCGGGGCGCGCGGGAAGCGAACGGGAAGAAGCCATGACGACATCCACGATCCTGGTCACCGGTGGCACGGGCACGCTCGGGCGGCTGGTCGTACCGATGCTGCGGGAGGCCGGGCGCGAGGTGCGGGTGTTCAGCCGGCGGGAGCGCGAGTCGGGGGACGGCGTCACCTATGTGACCGGCGATCTGCTCAAGGACGAGGGGATCGAGGCCGCCGTCGAGGGGGCCGGGATCGTGCTGCATCTCGCGGGCGGGGCCAAGGGCGACGATGTGGCGACCCGGAATCTGGTGCGGGCCGCGCGGCGGGCCGGGGTGGGGCATCTTGTGTACATCTCCGTCATCGGGACGGACAGGATCCCGCTGGGCTACTTCAGGGCCAAGCTGGAGGCCGAGCGGCTCGTGGCGGAGTCCGGGATGCCGTGGACGACGCTGCGCGCCGCCCAGTTCCATGATCTGGCCCTGACCGTGGTGGCGAAGATGACGAAGCTGCCGCTGGTCCCGGCCCCCGGCGGGGTGCGGTGGCAGCCGGTCGACGCGCGCGAGGTGGCCGCCCGGCTGGTGGAGCTGACGCTCGGCGAGCCCGCCGGCGCGGTGCCCGATCTCGCCGGGCCGGAGGTGTTCGAGCTGGCCGAGCTGAGCCGCAGCTATCTGCGGGCCACGGGCAGGCGCCGGCCGATGGTGCCGGTCCGGGTGCCCGGCGGGTTCGGCCGCGCCTACCGGGCCGGGGAGAACCTCGTCCTCGACGGGGCCGTCACGGGGCAGCGGACCTGGGAGGACTTCCTGGCGGAGCGGGTGGGCGGCCGCTAGGCCTGCCAGGCCTGGCAGGCCTGCCAGGCTCTAGGGTCGGGTCATGGAGATCTGGATCAATCCCGCCTGTTCGAAGTGCCGCAGCGCCATCTCGCTGCTCGACGCCGAGGGAGCCGGTTATTCCGTCCGGCGTTATCTCGAGGACGTGCCCACCGTCGAGGAGATTCGCGCTGTCCTGGAGCGGCTGAAGCTGGAGCCCTGGGACATCACCCGGACGCAGGAGGACGCGGCCAAGGAGCTCGGGGTCAAGGACTGGCCCCGGGACGCGGCGGCACGCGATCGGTGGGTGGAGGCGCTGGCGGCGCATCCGAAGCTGATCCAGCGGCCGATCATCACCGCCGACGACGGCTCGGCCGTGGTGGGGCGCACCGAGGAGGCCGTACGGGAGGCGCTGGCCCGGTCGTCACACGGCTAGACCGTCACACGGCTGGGCCGCCCACGCCGAACGCGTCCGCGAGCCCGCGTGTCCCCGCCTCCGTGAGGTGGACGACGCGTGGGCTCGCGCCGTGCCGGAGCCAGCCGAGGGTGAAGAGCCGGGCGGTGAGGGCGGCGCCCAGCGCGCCGGCGAGGTGGTGCTGGTGCTCGCTCCAGTCCACGCAGTAGCGGATGGCCGGGCGGCGCCGGGGCAGGCCCTCGACGTCCACGCCGAAGGCGGTCAGGGCGGTGCGGCCGGGGGCGGTGATCCGGTACGCGGTGTCGTGGCCGTAGGCGGCGGGGCGGTCGCGGACGGCGGTGTCCGGGCGGTGGGTGCCGTCGTGGCCGGTGAGCAGGCCGCGGTCGAGGAGGGCGCGCATCAGGGCGACGCCGAGGTGGCCGGCCAGGTGGTCGTAGCAGGTGCGGGCGCGGTGGAGGGCGTTGGCGACGCCGCTCTCGCGCAGGGAGCGCACCGGCAGGGGCGGAGCGATGAGGGCGAGCGCCTCCAGCGCGGTGGCGACGTCGGGGCCGGTGAGGCGGTAGTAGCGGTGCCGGCCCTCGTGGACGGCCGCGATCAGGCCGCCCTCCGTGAGCCGGGCGAGGTGGGCGCTGACGGTGGGGGCGCTCACGCCCGCCTCCGTGGCGAGGGCGCCCGCCGACAGGGCCCGGCCGGCGCACAGCGCCTTGAGGATCCGGGCGCGGGACGGGTCCGCGATCAGGGCGGCGGCGCGGGCGACATCGGGCTGGTGATTGATAACCGGGGTCACTGGAGTCACTGGGGTCACCGGAGTCGTGGGGGGCATGGGGGTCACAGGGCTCACGGGGTCAATCTACGACGAGCATATTTCGGGCAGTGGCGAAGTGTGCGGGAGCGAGACTCACCGTTGTGACCACAACACCCACGCGACTCCCCCTCGTCTCCCTCAGCCTCGGCTACTTCCTGGTGATGCTGGACGTCACCGTCGTCACGGTGGCCGTCCCCGACATCGGCGCCTCGCTCCACGCCGGGCCGACCGCCCTCCAGTGGTGCGTCGACGGCTACAGCACCGTCTTCGCGGGGTTGTTGCTGCTCGGCGGCGGGCTGGGCGACCGGTTCGGGCACCGGCGGGTGTTCCTGTGGGGGCTGGGCGTCTTCACCGCCGCGTCGGCCGCCTGCGGGCTGGCCACCACGGCGGGCGCCCTGGTGGCGGGGCGGCTGGCGCAGGGCGCGGGGGCGGCGTTCCTGGTGCCGGCCTCGCTGGCGCTGCTGCGGGCCGCCCATCCGGACCGGGCCGCGCGGGCCCGGGCGGTCGCGGTGTGGGGAGCCGTCGCCTCGATCGCCTTCGGGGCGGGACCCGTGGTGGGCGGGCTGCTGGTGGCCGGGCTGGACTGGCGGGCGGTGTTCTGGCTGAACCTGCCGGTGGGGGGCCTCACCATGTTCCTGATCCATCATCACATTCCTGACTCCCGGGGCCTTTCCGGCCCCGAGGCCCCGCGGCTCGACCCCGCCGGTCAGGTGCTGGGTGTGGTCGGTCTCGTGGCGCTGGCCGGGGCGCTCAACGAGGCGGGGACGGCCGGCTGGTCCGCTCCCCCGGTGTGGGCGGCGGCCGGGACGGGCGTGGTGGCGCTGGCCGCGTTCGCCGTCGTGGAGCACCGGCTGGAGGCCGGGACGGCGGCGTCCCCCTCGGGCCGGCGGCCGCTCCTGCCGCCGTCCCTGTTCCGGCGGAAGGCGTTCTCCGCCACGGCCGCCGTCGGTTTCCTGATCAGCTTCGGCTACTACGGCATGCTGTTCCTCTCCACGCTCTACTTCCGGCAGGAGCGCGGTTACGACGCCCTCGAGACCGGCCTGGCCCTGCTGCCCTCGGTCTGCATGGGCCTGGTCGCGGCGCCGCTGCTGAGCCGGGTGACGGCGCGTACGGGACCGTACGTGCCCATGGCCGCCGGGCTGTTCCTGGGGGCGGCGGGTTTCCTGGGCTGGCTGGTCGCCGGGCCGGGCGTCCCGTATCCCGCGCTGCTGTTCGCGCTCGCCGCCACGGGTCTGGGCCAGACGACGACGGCGCTCGCCGCCACCGCCGCCGTCATCGAGGCGGCGCCGGCGGACGGTACGGGCGTGGCGACCGCGGTCTTCAACGTCGCCCGGCAGGTGGGCAGCGCCGCCGGGGTGGCGCTGTTCGGCACGGTGACCACGGCGGCGGGCGGCCTCACCGCCGGTCTGCGGGTGTCGGCGGTGCTCGCGGCGGCCGCGTTCCTGACGGGCGGGGTGCTCGCCATGGCGCTTCTGCTGGAGGTACGGCGGCGACGGCTCTTGTCCCGCGCGTCGGCTGACGGAAACCTGTCCGCCATCGGGTGCTAACGGCAACTGATCTGATGTGGCGGGCCCGCTTTCGGATCACCGACCGTCGAGGGAGTCACCGTGCCTTTCACGAAGACCGCCGGATCCATCGCCCTGTCCGCCGCCGCCCTGCTCACCGCCGCCGTCCTGCCGCAGCAGGCCCAGGCGGCGGAGAGGGCCGACACACCGCGGCTGAAGGTACTCACCTACAACACGTTCCTCATGAGCACGAGCCTCTACCCCAACTGGGGCCAGGCGCACCGCGCCAAGGAGATAGCCGCCGCCGGTTTCTTCCAGGGCAATGACGTCGTGGTGCTCCAGGAGGCCTTCGACAACGCCGCCTCGGACGATCTGAAGGCCCGGGCGGCCGCGGGTTATCCGTACCAGACGCCCGTCGTCGGCCGGAGCAAGGACGGCTGGGACGCGACCGGGGGCTCCTACTCCACGACGACCCCGGAGGACGGCGGGGTGACCGTGCTCAGCAAGTGGCCGATCGTCCGCAAGGAGCAGGTGATCTACAAGGACGCGTGCGGCGCCGACTGGTGGTCCAACAAGGGCTTCGCCTATGTCGTCCTGAACGTGAACGGCACCAAGGTGCACCTGGTGGGGACGCACGCCCAGTCGACGGACAGCGGCTGCAAGGCGGGCGAGGCGGAGGCCGACCGCGCCAAGCAGTTCCGGCAGATCGACGCGTTCCTCGACGCCAAGAACATCCCGGCGGACGAGCAGGTGATGGTCGCGGGCGACCTGAACGTGGACTCGCGGAGCGAGGAGTACGGCTCGATGCTCGCCGACGCCGATCTGGCCCCGGCGGACGGCCGCACCGGCCACCCGTACTCCTTCGACACCAAGGAGAACTCGATCGCGGCCTACCGCTACCCGACCGACCCCCGCGAGGACCTCGACTACGTCCTCCACCGCAACGGTCACGTCCGGCCCCGGGGCTGGACGAACTCCGTGATCAAGGAGAGCTCGGCGCCCTGGAAGGTTTCCAGCTGGGGCAAGGAGTACACGTACACCAACCTCAGCGATCACTACCCGGTGGCCGCCTCGGCGAGTTGATCACCTTGTCGATCACCTTGCCCGCCGACCGGCGGTAACCCGGCCCGTAGCAACATCCAAGATCGCCAAGGTTCCGTATTCACTGGTCGGCAGAGCTCCTGTCCCGTCGCCGGCCATGCTTCAATAGGGGGCATGGCCAGCTACCAGAACTCCGCGACGGGTCGCTTCGACCTCGAGCCCTTCTGGCCTTCCCGTCAGCACCACGACTTCGACCGAGTGTGTTGTCGCGCGATTCCCGCGCAGGCCCACTCCCCCCGCTGACCCGCGTCGAAGTCAGCCGCCGGTACCGTTCCGGCCAAGCGGCCCGCGCCCGCACGTCCTCTCGACGGCTTCTCGCGCGAAAGAGCTGAGCTCTCCATGACGAACCTCCGCACCCTCACCGCGTCCCCGCAGATCCCCGCCCAGGCCGGCCGTACCGACCGCCGCCACCGGCTGCGAGCCGTGGCCCCGGACGAGGTGCCGCCCGTCGCCGAGCTGCTTCACGCCGGGGCGACCTGGCTGCCGGCGCCCCAGCACGCGCTGCCCACCCTGCCGGGCCGCCCGCCGATGATCGGGTACCTGGTGCTCGTACCGGCCGAGCACGCCGAGGCCGGGCCGAGCGGACAGGCCGGGCCGAGCGGGCGGCCGGGGCAGGCCGGACCGGCCGACCCGGAGGCCGCGCCCGTCACCGAGGGCGACGCGCTGGTGAGCATCGACCCCGAGCAGCGGACGGCGAGCGTCGCGGGCCGCACGCTGGACCTGACCTACCTCGAGTTCGAGCTGCTGGCCCACTTCGTCGCCCACCCCCACCGGGTGCACACCCGCGACCAGCTGGTGACGACCGTGTGGGGCTACGGGCACGTGGGCGACGGGCGCACCGTCGACGTCCATGTGGCCCGGCTGCGCCGCAAGATGGGCGCCGAGTACCGCTCGTCGATCGTCACCGTCCGCCGCGTCGGCTACAAGTACGCGCCCCCGGCGGCCCTCTGACCTTCCCGGCCCGGCCTTTCCGACCCGGCCTTCCCGGCCATGGTTCCCGGCCATGGTGGTGCTGGGTACACCCCCGGCCGTCGCCCAGCCCCCGTGACCGGGCGCGGCCGGACCCCGCAGACTTGTACCCGCGGGCCGGTGCACGGCGCGCGGGACGATCCGTGGGGAGAGGGAAGAATGAAGGTCCGGGAAGGCCTGCTGGCCGGGGCGCGTGGATTCTGGCTGGCGGTGTCCGGGGCGGTGACGGCGACCGTGTTGTTCTCGTTCACGGTGGTGTCGGCCGTTCTGATCCTGCTGGGCGTGGGGCTGTTCACGACCCCGCTCATGCTGAGAGCCGTCCGGGCCCACGCCAACCAGTGCCGGGCCCAGGCGCTGGACTGGTCCGGCGTGCGCATCCCGGTCCCCTACGGGCCGCCGCCCGTGACGAGGGACGGGTTCCTCGGCCGGGTCGAGCTGTGCCTGGCCCTGCTCAAGGACCGCACCACCTGGCGGGACGCGCAGTGGCTGCTGGTCCAGATGACGGGGGGCATCCTCACCGCGATCCTCCCGGCCGTCCTGCTGGTGTACGCGATCTGGGGGCCGGTGCTGGCGTTCGGCGTCTGGAAGCCGATCGTGAACGCCGGGGGCAACGAGTGGTTCGCGTTCATCCACATCACCGACCAGACCTCGGCGAACATGGCGGCCGGCCTCGGCCTCGCCCTCGGCGTCCTCGGACTGTTCGTCAACCCGCGTCTGCTGCGCTTCCACTTCGGGCTGGCGGCGGCCCTGCTGCGGCCCACCCGGGAGACCGAGCTGGCGCGGCGCGTCGACCGGCTCACCGAGACCCGGTACGAGGCCGTGGACAGCTCCGCCGCCGAACTGCGCCGTATCGAGCGCGACCTGCATGACGGGGCGCAGGCCCGGCTCGTCGCCATGGGCATGAGCCTGGGCACCATCGAGGCGCTGATGGAGAAGGACCCCGCCGAGGCCAGGCGGCTGCTGGCGGCCGCCCGCGCCGGTACCGCGGAGACCCTCACGGAGCTGCGCGACCTCGTCCGGGGCATCCACCCGCCGGTGCTGGCCGAGCGGGGGCTCGCCGACGCCGTGCGCGCCCTGGCGCTGCGGCTGCCGCTCGCCGTCGAGGTGGACGTGGAGCTGGCGGGGCGGGCCGCCGAACCGGTCGAGTCCGCCGCGTACTTCGCGATCAGCGAGGCCCTCACCAACGCGGCCAAGCACTCCGGCGCCGAACGGATCTGGCTGGACGTCCGGCATGTGGAGGGCACCCTGCGGATCGCGGTGACCGACAACGGGCGCGGTGGCGCCGACCCGGCGGGCGGCACGGGGCTGCGCGGCATCGAGCGCCGGCTGGGCGCCTTCGACGGTCTGCTGGCCGTCAACAGCCCGGTGGGCGGCCCGACGATGGTCACGATGGAGATCCCCTGCGTGCTCACCCGGTGACCCCGCCGGCGGAAGCCGGTGGGAGAGTGGGGCCATGACCGAAGCCTCCGAAAGCTTCAGCGAACGCTCCGCGCTCGTCTCCCTCCTCGGCCTGCGGCCGCATGTCGAGGGCGGCTGGTTCCGGGAGACCTGGCGGACCTCCGGCACGGCCGTCCCGGAGGGGTACCCGGGTCCGCGCGCCCACGCCACCGGCATCTACTTCCTGCTCCACCCGGGTGAACGTTCCCGCTGGCACCGGGTCCGCTCGGACGAGGTGTGGCTCTGGCACCGGGGCGGTCCGCTGCGGCTGCGCCTGGGCGGCGACGGCCCGGAGCCCGACGACGCCGGTGCCGAGGAACTCGTCCTGGGCGCCGGCGTCGAGCGGGGCGAGGTGCCGCAGGCGCTGGTTCCCGGCGGGGTGTGGCAGTGCGCCGAGCCGGCGGGTACCGAGCCGACCCTGGTGACCTGCGTCGTCGCCCCCGGCTTCGACGAAGAGGACTTCACGCTCGCGGAGGGCCCGTGCGCGTAGTGCTCGCCGAGGACCTGTTCCTGCTGCGGGACGGTCTGGTCCGGCTGCTGGAGGCGTACGGCTTCGAGATCGCGGCGGCGGTCGCCAGCGGCCCGGAGCTGACCCGGGCCCTGGCCGAGGAGCGGCCGGACGTGGCGGTGGTGGACGTGCGGCTGCCGCCGTCCTTCACCGACGAGGGCCTCCAGTGCGCCCTGGCCGCCCGCCGCGCCACGCCGGGGCTGCCGGTGCTGGTGCTGTCGCAGCACGTGGAGCAGCTCTACGCGCGGGAGTTGCTCGCGGACGGCAGCGGTGGCATCGGCTACCTGCTGAAGGACCGGGTATTCGACGCGGAGCAGTTCGTCGACGGCGTACGGCGCGTGGCGGCGGGCGGCACCGCGATGGATCCGCAGGTCATCTCGCAGTTGCTGACGCGGCGTGAGAAGGACCGGCCGATGGCGAGGCTCACGCCGCGCGAGCGCGAGGTGATGGAGCTGATGGCGCAGGGCCGGTCCAACACGGCGATCGCCGAACGGCTGACGGTGACCGAGCGGGCGATCGCCAAGCACACGTCCAACATCTTCGGGAAGCTCGCGCTTCCGCCGTCCGACGACGACAACCGCCGGGTGCTGGCCGTGCTGGCCTATCTCGACAAGGGGTGAGGAAGTGTCCCGGATTCCGTCCCGGACACCTCGTGCTCTGCCGCTGTTCGCTCCCGCCTATGTCGGGGGCGTGCAGCTGGGCGCGTACGCCGTGCGGCGCCTGCTCACGCCGGACGCGCGCGAGCGCCTGCTGCGCCGGTGCTCCACCAATGTCGACAACCTCGCCGCCGGCCGCTGGGACACCCTCGCCGGCAGCGCCTTCCTCGTCGAGGCCCCCATGGAGCTGCCGTACGCGCTGCTCCTGCTGGCGGTGCTGGGGTACACGGAGTACGCCTACGGAGCGTGGTGGGCGGCGGGGGCGTTCGCCTACGGGCACATGGGCGCCTCGCTCCTCGTCTACGCGGGGCTGCGCGCCCTGCGCGCCGGTCCCCGGACCCGGTCCGCGACGGACGTGGGCGTCAGCTACGGCCTCAACGCCGTCGCGGGCGCCCTGGCCGCCGCCCTGCCGCGCGGCCCGGCCCGGACGGCCGCCCGCACGGCGCTGCTCACGCTCGGTGTCCGCCCCTGCCTCCAGGGGCGGGGCCGGACGACCTTCACGGACGTGGGCCATCTGCTGGCGCTGACGCTGGGCCTGGGGCTGGGCCCGGCGCTGATCAGGGGGCGCCGTCGCGGACTCGGCCGGCGTTCCTCACAATAAGAGGGCAGAAAATGCGATAAGCCGCGAAAAGCGGATGAGGGAGACCGGCCCATGCCCCAGCAGTTCGACGCCTCGACGATCACGAACCTCCGCGACCTCGGCGGCATCGCGCTCGTCGGCAACTCCGCCGTCCGCCCCGGGCTGCTCCTCCGCTCCGCGGGGCTCGACCGCCTCGACCCGGTGGCCGACCCGGCCGTCGCCGCCCTCGGCATCCACACGGTCGTGGACCTGCGCAGCGAGAACGAGCGCCGCGAGCGCCCCGACCGGCTGCCCGAGGGCGCCCGCCTGATCGTCGCGGACGTCTTCGCCGGGCCCGGCGCGACCCACCCGGGCGGCGGCGAGGCGGTGCCCGGCAAGCTGGAGGACGTCCTGGGCAGCCCGGCCGCCGCCGAGGAGCACCTGGGCGGCGGCAAGGCCGAGAAGGTGATGAGCGACGTCTACCGCTCCTTCGTCACCTCCGAGTCCGCCTGCCAGGCCTTCCGGACGCTGCTGACCACGCTCGCCGAGCCGGACTGCGGGCCGCTGCTCTTCCACTGCACGGCCGGCAAGGACCGCACGGGCTGGGCGGCGACGGTCGTCCTGCTGCTGCTCGGGGCGGACGAGGCGACGGCCGAGCGGGAGTACCTGGCGGTGGAGCCGGCCGTACGGGCGGCGTTCAAGCCGGTCATCGACCGCTTCACGGCCGCCGGCGGCGACCCCGCCATCGTCGACGCCATCCTCGGCGTGCGGCCCGGCTACCTGGCGGTGGCGCTGGAGGAGATGCACCGGACGTACGGCGGGGTGACGGGGTACGTGCGCGACGGGCTCGGCATCCCGGACGCGGCGGTGGACCGGATCCGGGCGCGCTGCATCGCGTAGCACGGACACCCCCGGCGGGGGCCCGTGCCGCCCGGTCGGGTGAGCCGCCCACTCGGGTGACAGGTGAAGTGACCATCGCATCATTCACTCGTTCTACCTACGTGCAGCAGCAAGCAACGGCCTCCCGGCCCCCCGCCCCGCCCACTGTCGACGTCGAGCAGGCCGAAGCCGCGCTCATCGAGCACTATCCGCGTCTGGTACGGCTCGCCTACCTGGTGCTGCCGCCGTCGCTGGGCCGGAACCGCCGCGTGCTGACCGCCCACGCCCTCGTCCAGCGGGCCCTGCCCCGGGGCAGGGCGGGCGCACAGGACGAGGAGACCATCCTGCCGGGGCCCCGGGGCTCCCACGGGTCGCCGGAGGACCCGGGGTACGCCTACGTCCGGCAGCGGGTGCTGGATTCCGCGCTGGCCGCGGCGCGCCCGCGCGGCCGGTTCCGGCTGCCGCGCCCCGGGCAGCTGCCGCCGCCGCTGCCGCAGGTGTGGGGGCTGCGGCTGTTCCCGCGCTCGGGCGGCGCCGACGAGCTCGTGCTCGACCAGGCGCTCTCCGCGCTCTCCGCGCCCGGCCGCGCCGCCTATGTGCTGCGCGCGCTGGAGCTGCCGGACGAGCGCGACGTGGTGCGGATGCTGGCCGCCGCCGGGGTGATGGAGCCGGGCGCGGCGCTGGCCGAGGCCGACGGGGTACGGATCCCGCCGGGCAGCCGGGACGCATCGCTGCTGGAGTCGGTGGAGTTCGACCCCTGCTCCCTCCAGGCCCGGCCCACCGACCTGATGCGCCGCCGCCAGCACACCAGGGCCGCGCTGGCCGCCGCCGCGGCGGTCGTGGTGTGCGGGACGCTGATCGCCCTGCCCGACAGCGGCTGGGGCCCGGACGGCGCCGCCGCACCCCCGTACACCCGGAACACGGCCGCCGAGCAGGCCCTCGACCCGGCCCGCCTGATCACCGCCGCCCCCACCGCCTGGAAGAGCGCCGACCACCCGGGCTTCGCCTCCTGGCCCGCGCGCGGCAGCCGCACCGGCGACAAGGAACTGCTGCGCCGGGCCCTGGCCGTCTGGGCCCGGCCGGGCCCCTCCGTGCAGGTCACCGCGACGCCCGGCACCGCCACCGGGCCCGCCGCCGGACCCCCGCAGCTGCTGTACGCGGGCGAGGCCGACGCGGCGACGGTCGTGCTGTTCCACGACGGGCTGCGCGTCGTGCGCTACGCCGAGTCCAAGGACGGCGGCACCGGCGCGGCCGCCCTGGACTTCGCCCGCGCCGACGCGGCCGACACCGCCACCGCCGCCGCGCTCGTCGTCGGCCGCACCGACGGCAACGTCCGCTACCTGACCGCCCCCTGGATCGCCGACGCCGCCGTACGGGACCTGCGCGCCCCGGGCGCGGCCGACGAGCCGCTGCACCGGGCCGCCGACGGCGTCACCGACTCCGTGCCCAGCCCCGTCGGCGCGAGCGACTGCCACACCTGGACGGCCCTGCGCTTCGGCGACCACCTGGTCACCGACCTCGGCGAGCTGCTCCCCGCCCGGCTCACCGCGGGCGCCCCCGCCTCCCCGCACGACGCGACCGGCGCCAGGGACCGTACGGCCTGGGCCCGTACGGCCTGCCGGCTGACGACCGTACGGGGGCAGGGCGTGCGCTCGGTGAACGCCTGGCAGTTCGCCACCCAGACGCTGCCCGGGGCCGCCGGGAGCGCGGAGTGGTTCTGCACCCGGGCCGAGACCTGGCGCGGCGCGGGCAGCCGGGTACTGGCCCAGTTCCTGGCCCCCGGCGACCGGGCGGGCGCGTCCGCCGCGGTCGTCGGCCGCGCCGAGTCCACGCTCGCCTGCGGGGCCCGCGACCCCCACGTCCTGGCGGGCGCCCTGTGGAAGTCCCCGGGCGGCACCTGGTACGCGCTGGCGGCGGGCGGCGGCGACGTCGCCTCCGTCACGGCGACCGGCGGGGTGCGCGGCAGCGCCCAGGGCCCCTTCCTGGCCGCGCCCGCCCACCAGGGCGCCCAGGCCGACCTGACGGCCCGTCTGGAGGACGGCACCAAGCTGACACAGCTGCGTTGAGCCGTCCGGCCCGGGCCGAACGGCCCCCGGTACGTACCGGTTTAGGATGACCGCCATGACGACCGGGGTACGCCGCAGGATGGGCGTCGAGCAGCGCCGCGAGCAACTGATCGCGGTCGCCCTCGACCTGTTCGGGCACCGCCCGCCCGACACCGTCTCCGTCGACGACATCGCCACCGCGGCCGGGATCTCCCGGCCGCTCGTCTATCACTACTTCCCCTGCAAGCAGAGCCTCTACGAGGCCGCGCTGCGCCACGCGGCCGACGAGCTGGCCGCCCGCCTCGCCGAGCCGTGCGAGGGCCTGCCCGGCGGCCGGCTGTCACGGGGGCTGCGGCGCTTCTTCGACTTCGTGGAGGCCCACGGCCCGGGCTTCGCCGCCCTGCTGCGCGGCGGCCCGGCGATGGCGGGCACCGGCCCGTCCTGCGCGATGATCGACGGGGTGCGGCAGGCCGCGTACGGCCACCTGCTGACGCACCTGGGCGTGCGGGAGCCGTCGCCCCGGCTGGAGCTGCTCCTGCGATCGTGGATCTCGCTGGCGGAGAGCACCGCGCTGCTGTGGCTGGACGGCCGCCATGTCCCGCGCGCGGAGCTGGAGCGGCAGCTGACGCACGCCTTCGCGGCGCTCGTCGCGGTGAGCGCCGCCTACGACGAGGGGACGGCGGCGGTGCTGGTCCGGGTCCTCGGGGACGAGCCGGTGGACGGGCCCTTCGTCCGGTTCACGGCCCGGAGCGGCGTGCCCGGCCCCGCCCGGCTGCCCGCCGGGGCCGGTCAGCCCTCGGCCGTCGTGATCGGCTGAGGTTCCTTCCGTACCCGGTCCTCGCGCCGCGGCGACCGTTTCCCCCGTCCCTGCGACCGTCCCTGCGACCGTCCCTGCGTGGCCACCAGCAGATGGCGGAAGAGCAGGGGCGTCGCGATGCGCGGATAGAGGCACGCGTACATGCGGAACTCGCCGCGCATGGCGTTCAGGCCCCGGGCGCTGAGCACATACACGTGGACGCCCTGTTCGACGTGGACGATGCGGGTGACGAAGGACCGCTCCAGCAGGGCGCTCCAGACGTCCGCGTTGGCGTCGGACGGGTGGCGCACGGCGATCCCCTCCGCCCCGGTGTCCACCAGGGAGACCATGGCGCGCCACTGCCGGGCGCTCATCGCCTCGGCGAGGAAGGAGCTGAGGACCTCGGCGGAGCGGGCGGGGGCCGTCTCCACGAGCCCCGTGAATCTGCGCCGCCGCTCCTTGGCGGCTCTGGCCGCGTGCTCGTCCTCGGCGTAGGCCGCCTCCAGCTCGGCCATGGCCTGGCCCCGCAGGAGCCGCCGGTAGCGGACCAGCTCGTTGTTGACGAGCCGGCAGACGACGGTGGGCACGCGCTGGACGAGGGCGGCGACGGCCCGCAGCCGTTCGTCGTCGGGGGGGACGACGGCGGGGAAGCGCGTCTCGTGGGCCCGCTCGAACAGCGCCGTCAGGTGGTCCGCGATCTGGGCCCGGCGGGCGATGGCCAGGGGGTGGTGGTGGAGCGCGCGGTTGATCCGGCCGAGGGGGACGCCCAGGCAGGCGGCGAGCCGGATGCGGAGGGTGCCGTCGTCCCGGACGGGGAGACGGGCCATGCTCTCGACGTCGCGGTAGGTCCTGCGGCTGACCCCGAGGGAGACCGCGACCTGTTCGGCGGTCAGGCCGGCGTGGACCCGTAGGTCGCGGACGGACAGATGGCGGGCGTCGGAGGCCGAGAGCCGGTCCGGGGGGATCCTGAAGACCCGGGCCAGTTCGGCGATGCGCGCGGGCTCCGGCACGGAGTGGTTGTTCTCGTAGGCGAGGATCCGGGCCTTGGACGTCCCCACCCGCGCGGCGAGGGCCGCGGCGCTCAGCAGCCGGCCGTCGACGGGCCGGGTCGCGCGGAGCACACGCAGGGCGTGCCCGTCGAAGTCCGCCCTCCCACGTGCCACCGACAGCGCCTCCCCGTACGGGAACCGAAAGGTCTGGCCACGGTACCGCTTAGGTCAACTCCCCTCCAGGGACACTACCCTCAGGGGTTCCCCCCGCTCCCCTGGTCGGGCCGGGTTTACTGGTACCGTTTAGGACTAATCCTCGTTCCGTTACCGGCTCTTGGGCGGGAGGGTCGAGGGGTCGGCGGAAACGCCGGCGAAGGAGTTCATCCTTGCGCGGGCATGTTGCTTCTCGCGCAATCGGGGGCACTCAAGCAGTACGTACCCAGTGACATTCACGATGGGCCCGCGTCGGTAGCGAGCCAGAGCGCGGGCCCATCAGCCGGCTGGGTATCAGCCGGCGGGTGAGGGGTCAGCCCTTCATCCGCCGGTGCCGTCGAGGTCGAGGACGATCCTGATGATCCAGAGGATCATTTCGAGGATCATCCGGTTTCGCATCCTCGACGGCGCGACACCTCGGTCCGACTCCTCGTGGCACCGGCATTCCGGGGCCCGACGGTTCCGGCCCGCATCGGGATCACCCTGCGGGACGGCTCCCTCTTCGCCCGGGTCGCGTGACCGCTCGGAGTCAGCCATGTGAACCTCACTCTCTTCGGGGAAACCGGGTCGGCCGACCCGTACGGAATCAACCGGCACTGGTTCCGGAGAGAGCTGGGCAAGAGCCTACAGGGTGTCACGAGCGCGCAACGCCCAGCAGCGCGAAGCCCTGAAAGGTCATCAACGCGCGGGCGCCCCAAGGCCTTTCGATTGGTGGATGCACCCTGGACCGAGAGCCCTTAAGCCCATCGTCAGAGCGGCGCGAGGCCTTTCATCGCAAGGGGGGCGCACGCAACTACGTGTGAAACAAAAGGATTTGTTACCTTCAAGTAGGGCGGAAGCGAGTCGAGCACCCCTGGAGGGCCGCGCTCAGAGCACGAATGCCGGTGATCGCGACCCTGCAATCAGCGTTCACTTTCCGTCATTTACCCATGCCCGGTTCCGACGGCGCTACAGTGTCGCGCCCCGGAAGACCGCGACCGTCCGGCCCGGCACGGTGAAGGTGCCCGTTCCCCTCGCGTAGGACGCGGACTTCACCAAGGGGTCCGAGCCGTGTGCCTGCACCGGGTGCAGGCTGTAACCGGAACCCGCGAGGGCCGGGACCGTCTGGGCGCGCTCCTGCGGGGTCGCGTTGAGGACGACGACCAGGTCGCCCAGACGCATGGTGATCACGCCCGGGGTCTCGTCCCTGCCGGAGAGCGGGAAGGACAGGGCGGTCTGCACGGCCTCGGCGGTCGGCTGACTGAAGGCCTTCTCGGTGGTGCGGACGCGCAGCAGGTCCCGGTAGGCCGCCGAGGCCGCGACGATCGGCCCGCAGCCGGGCCGCAGGGCCGGGTCGGCCAGCAGCGGGCGGGCGTACGGCCACTTGGCCGCGTTGCCGGCGGCGGGCGGCAGGCCCCGTCCGAAGCCGTTGCCCTCGGCGCAGTTCCAGTGGATCGCGTTGAACCAGTCGCCGCTGTCGTAGGAGTTGCGGTCCAGCGACTTGGAGCGCAGCAGGTCCGTACCGGCCTGGGAGAGCGCCGGTCCCTGCGACAGGGTGACGGCGGCCAGGGCGAGGACCTGGGCCCGGGCCCGGTCGGCGGCGGAGGTGGCGGGCGGGAGCTTGTAGGCCAGGGCGTCGTAGAGGGTCTCGTTGTCGTGGGCGTCGGCGTAGGACAGGGCGTCGCCGGGCGCGGCGGCGTATCCGGCGGGAGAGCCGTTGTAGTCGATGTCGGCGCCGCGCACGGACCGGCCGGTGGAGTCGGTGAAGCGGTACGCGGCGAGGTTGCCGGTCAGGCCGACCTTGATCAGGTCCTGGGCGTGGAGGAGGCGGGCCCGCTGTTCGACGGGCGATCCGTTGGCGGGCGAGGCGTTGGGGTCGGTGAAGAGCCCGGAGGCGAAGCCCTGGACGCGGGGGTCGTCGTCGAAGGGGCCGCCGCCGCGGATCGCGTCGCGGGAGCGGTCGGAGAAGGTGGCGATGCCGGTGCCGGCCATGTTCTTCTGCGTGGCCTGGACGAAGCGGGCGTCGTTCGCGACCTCGCCGAAGTTCCAGCCCTCCCCGTAGAGGATCACGGACTTGCCGTCGACGCCGTCCTTGGCGGGGGTCAGCGCGTCGAGGGCCGCGCGCACGGCGAGGATGTTCGCCTTGGGGTGGTGCCCCATCAGGTCGAAGCGGAAGCCGTCGACCTTGTACTCCTTCGCCCAGGTGACGACGGAGTCGACGACGAGCTTGCCCATCATGGCGTGCTCGGGCGCGGTGTTGGCACAGCACGTGGAGGTGGCGACGGCGCCGTCGTCGAGGAGCCGGTGGTAGTAGCCGGGCACGATCCGGTCGAGGACGGACCTGTCGTCCTGGCCGGAGGCGGCGGTGTGGTTGTAGACCACGTCCATGACCGTGCGCAGCCCGGCGCCCGCCAGCCCCTGCACCATCCGCCGGAACTCGACCGTGCGGCGGGGGCCGTCGGGGTCGGAGGCGTACGAGCCCTCGGGGACGGTGTAGTGCAGCGGGTCGTAGCCCCAGTTGTAGGCGTCGTGGGCGGCGGTGCGGGCGACGCACTTCTGCTGCTCGTCGGAGTCGGCGGGGAAGGCAGCCGGATCGCAGGGCGGGGTCGCCTGGTCGGCGCGGCGTTCTGGGACGGTCGCGAAGTCGAAGACGGGGAGGAGGTGGACGTAGGAGGTCCCGGCGTCGGCGAGGCTCTTGAGGTGGCGCATGCCGGGCGAGGCGGGATCGGTGAAGGCGAGGTAGTCGCCGCGCGGGGAGAAGTCCCGGACGTGCAGCTCCTGGATGCGGGCGTCGCGGAAGGGGACGGGCTTCGGCTTGCGGATGCTCTGCCAGCCGGCGGGGGCGAGGGTGGGCGCTGACAGGTCGGTGACGAGGCTGTGGGTGGAGTCGGCGGTGAGGGCGGTGGAGTAGGGGTCGGTGACGTGGTTGACGACGGTCTCGCCGAGGGTGGGGGCGTGGACGGTGACGGCGTAGCGGTAGGGCTTGCCGGCCCAGGAGCGGGTTCCTTGCGCGCTCCAGACGCCGCTGGCGGCGTCGCGGCGCATGGGGAGCGTACGGCCGTCGAGTTCCAGCTCCACGGTTTTGGCGGTGGGCGCCCAGACGGAGAGGGTGGGGCGGCCGTCCCGGAAGACGGGGCCCAGGTGGGCCTTGGTGGCGGCGGGGGCGTAGAGGTCGTCCAGGACGCCGGGGATCTGGACGCCGGTGCGGACGCCGTCGTCCGTTTCGGCGGTGAGGGGGCCCCGGAGCGCGGAGCGCACCTGTTCCGGGGTCGCCTCGACGCGGAAGGTGTCATAGGCGGCGGTGCGCCCGCCGGGCTGGGGGGTGAGTGTGAACGCTCCGCGTTCATGGACGAGGCGGTGGGGGCGGGTGGGGTCGCCGAGGTTCTTGGGCCAGGCGACGGTTTGTCTGTCGAGCCACTGGACCCTCGCGTCGGGTTTTTGCGGGGTGGGCGGCTCGGCGTGCGCCGGAGCCGTCCCCAGGAGGGGTATCAGGGCCGTAAGGACGACGGCCAGGCGTCTCATGGGAGGGTGCTCCTTCGGTTCGGAGGTACGAAAGAGTCCCCGGGGGTACCCGGGGACTCCTCTGGTCAGGAAGCTCGTCGTCGGCGCCGCCGGTCAGTGGCAGATGTATCGCTTCACGCCGTCCCGAATTGCGCGTACGTCTTGTGCCAGCGCTTCGCCCGCTTCCCCCAGAGCCCGAATGGCGAATTGCGCTGGGCTGATGGGCAAGCGATCCGGCAAGGCTCCCCGTGAGCGTCATGCGAAGCCCCGGCCTCCCGGCGCGACCCGCCCCAGGGCGCCGCGCGGGCCGATCCCCTAGCGCACCCGTTCCGTCGTCGTGCGGGGACGCCGCCCTCCCGGGGCCACCGGCTCCGGCCGGGACGGGGCCCGGCGGCGTTGCCTCGGGGCCCGGCCGGTGGGGTTTCCCGTGTTCGGACCAGCGTCCCGCCGGTCGGCCTTGATCGCCACATGGCGGGGCAGCCGGTGGGGGAGCGCCCCGAACCACGCCCGGGACAGGGTGAGGCCGAGCGCCAGGCAGAGCAGGCCGCCCACCGCGTCCAGCCAGAAGTGATTGGCGGTCGACACGATCACCACCAGGGTCGCCACCGGGTAGAGCGTCCCCAGCGCCCGTACCCACACCGGCCGCGCCAGCGACGCGATGATGACGCCGCACCAGGTCGACCAGCCGATGTGCATCGAGGGCATCGCCGCGTACTGGTTGGAGACGTCCGCGAGATTGCCCGAGGCCATCGAGCCCCAGGTGTGGTGGACGACGACCGTGTCGACGAAGCCGAGGTCCTCCATCAGCCGCGGTGGAGCGAGCGGATACAGGTAGTAGCCGAGCAGGGCCACACCCGTGGTGGCGAACAATGTCAGCCGGGCCGCCGCGTAACGCCCGGGGTGCCAGCGGTAGAGCCAGACCAGCACACCGATGGTCAGCACGAAGTGGAGCGTCGCGTAGTAGTAGTTCATGCCCACGATCAGCCACGTCACCGAATTCACGGCCCGGTTGACCGTGTGCTCCACGGCGATGTGGAGGCTCTGCTCGGCCTGCCAGACCCAGTCGGCGTTGCGCAGCGCGGCGGCTCTCTGCTCCGGCACGGCGTTGCGGACGAGCGAGTACGTCCAGTAACTCACCGCGATCAGCAGCACCTCGAACCACAGGCGTGGGCGCCTCGGCGCACGGGGCCGCCGCAGACGGAAGCGGTCCGCCCGCAGCCGGACCGCGCCCGACGCGCCACCCGCCTCGGTGGGTGGCGCGTCGGCCGTGCGGCCTTCCAGGGTCTTTGCTGTCGCTTCACCCATAGGGAAAGAGTCTGCCAGATGGCGGTCGACGGCAGATCGGCCACCCGTCCGGTTCACGCCACCTACGCCCCGGTTCGTCCTCCTTCGGGCGGTCGGGGCCGGGCGGCGGTACGAGGCTTAGGTACGCGCTCCCGGCGCCGAGGCCGTGGAGCCCCTGACGACCAGTTCGGGCAGGAAGACGAACTCGCCGTACGGCGCGGGCGTCCCGCCGATCTCCTCCAGCAGCGCACGCACCGCGGCCTGCCCCATCGACCGGACCGGCTGCCGGATCGTGGTCAGCGGCGGATCGGTGAACGCGATCAGCGGGGAGTCGTCGAAGCCCACCACCGAGATGTCGCGCGGGACTTCGAGACCGTGCTGCCGCGCCGCCCGGACGACCCCCAGCGCCATCATGTCGCTGGCGCACACCACCGCCGTGCACCCTCGGTCGATCAACGCGGCGGCCGCCGCCTGACCACCCTCAAGAGTGAACAGCGAATGCTGGATCAGCTCCTCGGCCTCCTCGCGGCCCATGGCGAGCCGCTCCCGCATGCTGTCCAGGAAGCCCTCGATCTTCCGCTGCACGGGAACGTACCTGCGGGGCCCGAGGGCCAGCCCTATCCGGCGGTGACCCAGTGCGGCCAAATGGGTGACGGCCAGCTGCACGGCGGCCCGGTCGTCGGGGGAGACGAAGGGCGCCCGGACCTCCGCCGAAAAGCCGTTGATCAGCACGAACGGCACGCCCTGGGCACGCAGCCGGGCATAGCGCTGCGTGTCCGCCGAGGTGTCCGCGTGGAGCCCGGAGACATAGATGATCCCGGCGACCCCCCGGTCGACCAGCATCTCCGTGAGCTCGTCCTCCGTGGAGCCGCCCGGCGTCTGGGTCGCCAGCACCGGCGTATAGCCCTGGCGGGTCAGCGCCTGCCCTATGACCTGCGCGAAAGCCGGGAAGATGGGGTTGTCCAGCTCCGGGGTGATCAGTCCCACCAGGCCCGCGCTGCGCTGCCGCAGCCGTACCGGCCGCTCGTAGCCGAGCACGTCGAGCGCGGCCAGCACGGACTGGCGGGTGGAGGCGGCGACCCCCGGCTTTCCGTTGAGGACGCGGCTGACGGTTGCTTCGCTGACACCCGCCTGGGCTGCGATGTCGGAGAGCCGGGCGGTCACAGGAGGTGACTGTACCGGTCGCATGTCAGACTGCCCACCACACGCATGAATCCGAGGGGATCCGCACGATACCCCCAGTGAATTCGAGGGCAGTGCTCGCCAGTACCGGACGGCCCGGCACCGGCAGCGTCACCTCGTCGCCCAGTGTGTTGAGCGTGCACACGAAGCCCGGCCGGGAGAACGCCAGCACCCCCTCGGGGGCGTCCAGCCAGGCCATCTCCCCGTCGCCCAGCCCCGGCAGCTCCCGCCGCACGGCCAGCGCCGAACGGTAGAGCTCCAGCGTGGAGCGCGGGTCCCCCGACTGCGCCTCCACCGACAGCGCCGCCCATTCCGCGGGCTGCGGCAGCCAGCTGCCGCCGGACCCGAAGCCGTACGGCGCCTCCTCGCCCGACCACGGCAGCGGCACCCGGCAGCCGTCGCGCAGCCCGTCCTGGCCGTCGCCCCGGAAGAACGCCGGGTCCTGCCGCACCTCGTCCGGCAGCTCCACGACCTCCGGCAGCCCCAGCTCCTCGCCCTGGTAGACATAGGCCGAGCCCGGCAGCGCCAGCATCAGCAGCCCCGCCGCCCGCGCCCGGCGCAGCCCCAGCTCCGCGTCGCCGGCGCCGTAGCGCGTGGGGTGCCGCACCACGTCGTGGTTGGACAGCACCCAGGTCGTGGGCGCCCCCACCGAACGCGTCGCCGCCAGCGAGGCGTCGATGACGGCCCGCATCTCCGCCGCCTCCCAGTCGCAGGTCAGGAACTGGAAGTTGAACGCCTGGTGCAGCTCGTCCGGCCGGACGTACAGCGCCAGCCGCGCGGGCGTCGGCGCCCACGCCTCGGCCACGCCGATCCGCTCGCCCGGGTAGGAGTCCAGCAGCCGCCGCCAGTCGCGGTGGATCTCGTGCACCCCGTCCTGGTCGAAGAACGGCAGCACCTGCGCGCCGATCAGCTTGGCCTGCTCGGTGAGCCCGATGTCCGGCAGCCCCGGCGCCTTGACCATGCCGTGGGCCACGTCGATCCGGAAGCCGTCCACTCCCAGGTCCAGCCAGAACCGCAGCACGGACGCGAACTCCTCGCGGACCTCGGGGTTCTCCCAGTTGAGGTCCGGCTGCTCGGACGCGAACAGATGGAGGTACCACTCGCCGGGCGTGCCGTCCGCGTCCGTCGTACGGGTCCAGGCCGGGCCGCCGAAGACGGACTCCCAGTCGTTCGGCGGGAGTTCCCCGGCCGCGCCCCCGCCCGGACGGAAGTGGTAGCGCTCGCGGGCCGTCCCCCCCGGACGGTCCGCGAGCGCCTCCTCGAACCAGGAGTGCCGGTCCGAGGTGTGGTTGGGCACAATGTCGACGATCACCCGCAGACCCAGCCGGTGCGCCTCCCGTACCAGGTCGTCCGCGTCCGACAGCTGCCCGAACAGCGGGTCCACCGCCCGGTAGTCCGCGACGTCGTAGCCCCCGTCCGCCTGCGGCGAGGCGTAGAACGGCGTCAGCCACAGCGCGTCCACGCCCAGCCCCGACAGATACGGCAGCCGCTCGCGGATCCCGCGCAGGTCGCCGATGCCGTCGCCGTCGCTGTCGGCGAACGAGCGCACGTACACCTGGTAGATGACGGCGCTGCGCCACCAGCCGTCCGCCGCCCGCGCGGCGTCGGCGTCGGCGTGGGCGTCCGGGCGGACGGAGGGCGCGAGGTCCTGGGTCATCAGGTACTCCTTCGTGGATACCCCCGGCTTCAGCCGGGGGAGGAAACGAAGCTCCCCGCGTAGCGGGGCAGGGATGGCAGGATCGCCGTCAGGGCGATCCTGCGTTCACCATCTCCGCAGGTGAGAGACACTGCAAAGATCAATAAGGGTCAAGTGTCAGTCCTGCACGGTAGGTTCGGATGCATGACGACAGAAGCGACCACGGAGGCGGCCGGGCACACCCGGTACACCTACCGGCTTCGCCTGTCGTCCACGGCCCGGCGTGCACTCGATGCCGAGTGGGACCGCTGCCGCTGGGTCTGGAATGAGTGCGTCGCCAAGTCCAAAGCCATGCACCAGCGCAACAAGGCGGCCGGCGAGAAGGCGACGTGCGGGCCTGTGCAGCTCGCGGCGATGCTGACCGAGGCCCGCGCCCGCACGCCATGGCTGCGGGAGGGCGCCCGCGTTCCTCAGCAGCAGCTGATCCGCGACTTCGGCAAATCCCGCGCCAAGGCGCTCAAGGACATCAAGGCGCGGTTGCCGATGCGGCAGCGGGCCGGGATGCCGAAGTACAAGAAGAAGCGCGAGGCGCTGCCCACCCTCGAATACACCAGGCGCGGCTTCCGGCTGAAGGACGGCCGTCTGCACCTTGCGGGCGGGATCGCGGTTCGGCCGGTGTGGTCCCGGGAGCTTCCCGGGCCGCCGTCCAGCGTCCGCGTGTACCGCGATGCGGTGGGTCACTGGTGGGCATCGTTCGTCGTGGCCACGGTGACCGAGGAGCTTGCGCCCACCGGGCGTGTGATCGGCATCGACTGGGGCGTGAAGGAGACCGCGACCACCACCAGCGACGGCCACGATCTTCCCCACCCCCAGCACGGCCGCTCGTCCGATCGGAAACTCGCCCGCTATCAGCGGATGATGGCCCGCCGCAGGCCCCCGAAGGGGCAGGCTGGATCGAAGGGCTACCGCGAGGCGAAGCGGCAGACAGCGGAGCTGCACCGGAAGGTGGCAGCCCAGCGGCAGGACACCGGCCGAAAGTGGGCCAAGAAGGTCGTCCGCGACCATGACGCCATCGCGGTGGAGGACTTCCGCCCGAAGTTCCTCGCGAAGACCACCATGGCCCGCAAGGCCGCGGACGCGGCCATCAGCGCAACGAAGAAGGCCCTGATCGAGATGGGCCGCAAGCACGGGCGGGATGTCCGCCTTGTGCACCCCGCGCACACCACGATGGACTGCGCGCAGTGCGGAGCGAGAACCAAGCACGCACTCCCCCTTTCGACAAGGACATATGCCTGCACGGCGTGCGGAGCCGTCTCCCCCAGGGACAAGAACTCCGCCCGCGTGATGCTGGTCCGGGCTGGTCTCGTACCCGGCTAGTGCTGATCGTGTAAGACCCGCACCCCCGCCGGGGGTCAGGCGACGTGAGCTAGGAATCCCCCTCGCTTACGAGGGGGAGGAGTCAAGTACGTCCTATCGGTTCGTAGGGTCGCTGGTGCCCTGTCGGTTCGTGCGGTGCTGGGTTCGTGCGGTGCGTCGTCCACGGGCCGAGGGGGTCAGCCCTTGGTGCCGCCCGCGGTGAGCCCGGCGACCAGGTGCCGCTGGGCGAGGAAGAAGACCACGCCGGCCGGGACGGTGATGAGCACGGCCGCCGCCGTCATCAGCCCCCACTCGGCCTTCTGCTGGCCCACGAAGGTCTGGAGGCCCACGGCGAGCGTGTAGTGCTCCTCGCTGCTCATGAACTGGGAGGCGAAGGCGACCTCGCCCCAGGCCGTGACGAAGGAGTAGAACGCGGTGACGGCCAGCCCCGGCCGGGCCAGCGGCACGATCAGCCGCCAGAACGTGCCGAAGGGCGTCAGCCCGTCCACCCGGCCCGCCTCGTCGATCTCGGCGGGGATCGTGTCGAAGTAGCCCTTGAGCATCCACGCGCAGAACGGCACCGAGACCGAGCAGTAGGTGACGATCAGGCCGGCGTAGGAGTCCAGGAGCTCCAGCTGTCCGAGGAGGTTGTAGAGCGGCACGATCAGCACCGCCATCGGGAACATCTGGACGACGAGGAACGTCCACATCAGCGGCCGGTGGCCGGGGAAGCGCATCCGCGAGACGGCGTAGCCCGCGCTCGCCGCGACCAGTACGCCCAGCACGGTCGCCCCGAGCGCGACGATCACGGAGTTGCCGAACCACGTCAGGAACTTCGTCTCGCCCAGCACATGGGTGTAGTTGTCCAGGCTGAAGCCCACGAAGCGGGTGGGCTCCTGCCAGCCGTCGCGGCCGCGCAGCGAGACGAAGACGACGAACAGCACGGGGAACAGTGCCACGGCCGAGGCGACGATCAGCGCGGTGTGCAGCCCGGCCGAGGCCGCCCGGGAGCGCTCGCCGCGGGGGCGGGGGGTGGTGCTCGTCATCGCGAGGCCTCCTGTCGGGCGAGCGTCCGGCGGTAGAAGACGGCGAAGACCAGAAGGAGGGAGAGGATGAGGATCCCGTAGGTCGCCGAGCCCGCGTAGTCGCGGATGCCCTGGAAGGCGAGCCGGTAGGAGTACGTCACCAGGATCTCGCTGTCGGAGCTCGCCCCCGCGCCGATCAGCAGGTAGATGACCTGGAACATGTTGAACGTCCAGATGACGCCCAGCAGGATCACGGTCCCGCTCACCTCGCGCAGCCCCGGCAGCGTCACATGACGGAAGCGCTGCCACGGCGAGGCGCCGTCCATCTCGGCCGCCTCGTGGAGCTCGGCGGGGATCGACTGGAGCCCGCCGAGGATGGCCACCATCATGAACGGCACGCCCAGCCAGACGTTGACGGCGACGGCCGACACCTTCTGGAGGAAGCTGTCGCCGAGCCAGTCCACCGGGTCCAGGCCCAGGGTGGTCATGAAGGAGTTGAGGACGCCGTACTTCTCGTTGAAGATCAGCCGCCAGGAGAACGTGGCGACGAACGCCGGCACCGCCCACGGCAGTACCAGCAGCACCCGGTACAGCGTCCGGAACCGCATCTGCCGGTTGAGCAGCAGCGCCAGCCCCAGGCCGATGGCGTAGTGCAGCACCACACAGGACGCCGTCCATACGACCGTCCAGCCCAGCCGCGAGTAGAAGTGGCCCTCCTGGCCGGAGAGCACCTTCCAGTAGTTGTCGAGGCCGACGAACCGGTACGTCGACGGGATGTGGTTGACGCCGATCGTGCGGCCGATGTTGGCCTCGTTGGCATCGGTGAACGACAGGTAGATGCCGCGTCCCAGCGGATAGCCGACGAGGACCGCCAGGACGATGACGACGGGCAGCACCATCGCCCACGCGTACCAGTGCGTGCCGAAGGAGCGCTTGACCCGGGTGACGACTGTGGCCATGGGGGTCTCTACTCCTCGACCCCGTAGTCCTTGAGGAGCGCCGACTGCCAGGCCTTGGCCGTGGCCGTCAGGCCCGCCTTGGGCTCCTCCTTGAGCGTCAGGATCTTGGTGTAGTGCTGGAGCCACTCGGTGAAGAGGTCGCCGCCCTGCGGGATCGGCGGCCGCGGGTGGGCCTTGCTCAGCGCCTCGTAGTAGGACTTGCGCACCGGGTCGGCCAGCACGGCCTGGGTGTAGGCCGACTTACGGGTCGGAAGCACCCCGATGGCGGTGGAGATGCTCTCCTCCTGGGCGGCGTCGGTCATGAACCGGGTGAAGAGGTAGGAGGCGTCGAAGTTCTTGGACCCGGCGTAGACGACGAGGTTGTGGCCGCCGACCGGGGCACCCGCCGTACCGGTGGAACCGGCCGGAACGGGGGCGATGCCCAGGTTGTCCCGGGACTTGTAGGCGTCGCCGCCGAAGATCTCCTTGGTCGCCCAGGGACCGTCGACCAGCATCGCCAGCTTGCCGTTCTTGAAGTCCGTCTTGAGGACGTTGTAGCCGTCGGTACCGGCGGGCTTGGGTGCGGCACCGGACTTCACCAGGTCGACGGCGGTCTCGATGCCCTTGAGGGAGGCGGCGTTCGCGATGGTGATCTTCTTCTTGGCGGCGTCGACCATGTCGCTCTTCTCGCCGTAGAGGAAGGGCAGCGAGTAGTAGCTGTCGGGGCTGAGGCCGATGCCCTCGGCGCCCGTCTTCTCCTTGATCTTCGCGGCTGCCTCCTTCACCTCCTGCCAGTTCGCCGGGGCCTTCTCCACGCCGGCCTTCTGGAAGAGCTCCTTGTTGTAGAGGAGCCCGAGGGTGTCGGTGACCTGGGGGACGCCATAGGTCTTGCCCTGGTACGCGGCGTTCTTCAGCGGGCCCTCAAGGAAGTCCTCGGTCTTCTCCAGGGCCGGGGTGCCCGTGAGGTCCTTGAGGTAGCCGAGCTGGGCGAAGCCCGGGGTCCAGCCCACATCGGAGCGGAGCACGTCCGGGGCGCCCTTGCCCGTGGAGGCCGCGGTCTTGAACTTCTGCTGCGCCTGGTCGAAGGGGACGTTGACGTAATCGACCTTGATCTTCGGGTACTTCGCCTCGAAGTCCTTGACGAGCTTCTTGAAGGCCGGAGCCTCATTGGTCGCGTCGGAGGTGTCCCACCAGGTGATGGTGCCGCTCACGGCGCCCGGATCGTTCGCCGCCTTGGAGCCGTCACCGCCGTTGTCGCCGCCACCGCCGCACGCGGTCATGGTCAGGGCCAGCGCACCGACAACGGCGGCGACCGATATGCCTCTTCGCATATGGATGCTCCTCTTCCAGGAGGCCGCCTGAGGGGAGGGCGGCCCGAGCTGAGGAGGAAGCTAACAGGCTGCAATCTCTTGCGAAAGACCTTGCAAGGAGGCAATCCCAAGATTTCGCGGTTGTAACCATCCCGTGTCCGGAGGGTTGACCGGTGCGGTTGGGGCTCGTACGGTCTCGACCGGCAAGCGGTTGCACTCGTGCGGGCAACCTTGCTGCAAGAACCTTCATGAACTTCATGGGCCTTACGGGCAAGGCGGTTTGCCGCGCGGGGTCGTCCGCCGCACCCCGACCCCCCACGCCAGGAGGAACCATGCCCCCCACCGGCATGCCCGGAATCACCCGAAGAATCCTGTACGCCGCGGCCGCTCTTCTGGCCGGGACGGCCATCTGCGCACCTCCGGCAGAGGCAAGCGCCCCCGGCGAGAAGGACGTCACGGCCGTCCTCTTCGAATGGGATTACAAGTCCGTGGCCCGCGAGTGCGCGAGCACCCTCGGCCCCGCCGGCTACGGCTACGTCCAGGTATCCCCGCCCCAGGAGCACATCCAGGGACCCCAGTGGTGGACGTCCTACCAGCCCGTCGGCTACCGGATCGCCGGCCGGCTCGGCGACCGCGCCGCCTTCACGGAGATGACCCGCTCCTGCCACGCGGCGGGCGTGAAGGTCGTCGTCGACGCCGTCGTCAACCACATGGCGGCCGGCACGGGCGTGGGCACGGGCGGCACCTCGTATACCAAGTACGGCTACCCCGGCCTCTACGCGGACACCGACTTCCACACCTGCCGCAAGCCCATCAGCGACTACACCAGCCGCACCGACGTCCAGAACTGCGAACTCGTCGGCCTCGCCGACCTCGACACCGGCAGCGACCACGTCCGCACCGCCATCGCCGGCTACCTCGACGACCTGCTCTCCCTCGGCGCCGACGGCTTCCGCGTCGACGCCGCCAAGCACATCGCCGCCGACGACCTCGCCGCGATCAAGGCAAAGCTCAGCCGCCCCGGCGTCTACTGGAAGCAGGAGACGATCTACGGCTCGGGTGAAGCCGTCCGGCCCGAGGAATACGTCCGCACCGGCGACGTCCAGGAATTCCGCTACGCCCGCGACCTCAAGCGCGTCTTCCAGCGCGAACGGCTGGCCTACCTGAAGAACTACGGCGAAGGCTGGGCCTATCTGCCGAGCACCCAGGCGTCGGTCTTCGTCGACAACCACGACACCGAGCGCAACGGCGACACCCTCTCCTACAAGGACGGCGCCGACTACACGCTGGCCCAGGTCTTCATGCTCGCCTGGCCGTACGGCTCGCCGGACGTCCACTCCGGCTACGAGTTCACCGACCGCGACGCGGGGCCGCCTCGCGGGGGCGCGGTGGGCGAGTGCTGGCAGGACGGCTGGAAGTGCCAGCACAAGTGGCCGGAGATCCGGAGCATGGTGGCGTTCCGCAACGCGGTGCGGGGAGCGCCGGTCACCGGGTGGTGGGACAACGGGTATCAGGCGATCGCCTTCGGGCGGGGGAACAAGGGGTATGCGGTGGTCAACCACGAGGGGTACGCGGTGAGTCGCGTCTTCGAGACGTCGCTGCCGGGTGGGGACTACTGCGACGTGCAGAGCGGGCGCGCGGTGCGGGTGGGCGCGGACGGCCGCTTCACGGCCACCGTCGCGCCGAACACGGCGCTGGCGCTGCATGTGGGCGCGCGTGGTTGTGGCTGATACCGCAACAACAGGCGAGCTGGCCTACTACCGGGTGCACGCACCCATAGGCATCCCGCTCGCGGAGCTCGTGCGGGTCGCGGGCTGCTCCAATGCCAACCGCCACGGCGGGTCTGGCCTACACCTACTACAGCGTCGAGTAGATTCTGATCCCCTCCCCGCATCAAGCGGTGACTCCTCGGTAGGTGGGCAGGTTGGGGCGCCACTCACGGTCTGTTCGGTCACCCGCGCGGCCTCGGAGTGGCGCCATCTCCAACTCCGGCTTAATTACGGAACGGGGAAGGGAAAACGTACACTTCCCGCGCGCTCGTGTTGCGCCGCTCGCAGCGTCTCTCGGGGTGGGTTTGCTACTCGGCATAGTGGGTCCCGTTGCCGGAAAATGGGACAACCCCGTTTGCGTCACCCTGAGCCTTGTCTTTTCGAGTGGGTGGTCGTGGGCCTGTTACGCATTCTTCGTGGGCTATTTCCGCCGATCCAAAATCGAGTCGGCGTTACTGTCGGCTCTGGGGTTGACCATCGGCGTGGCCGCATACTACCTGTTTAAGGACATAAGCCCCTCCATCCCGACAGGACTGGAAACTGGCGCCTCCAGCACGGGTCTTTCCTCCAGGATTCTCGTGTGGGGAATGGTCGCTTTTGCTCTTGGGGCACCTATGGGACTCCTGGGCAACCTGGCGCGAGTGCCAGGTGTTGCAGGCCTTCCATTCCGGCTGATTGTTCCGCTCGTGGCCTTTTTCGAGGCCTCTATGCGGCTGACGGTAGAGGCGGATGGGCAAGGCCTGGCTGTCAGAATGACTTGGAATGCGATTCGGTTCGTCGCAGGCGCTGTTGCGTTGGCTCTAGTGGGCCACACAATCTGGAGTTGGTGGCACGCCCGGCGTGCCCGTTCCTCAGATTCGTACTGCAACAATGGTTACGAGGGTGGGTGACCTCGGCGGCGGTAGCGCCTGTGCGCGCCCATTGCTGTAGACAAGCCCCGGCCGTCAAGGCGGTCGGGGCTATCTGTATTCCTCTGGGATCAGGCAGGGGGGTCTTCAATCTTTACGCCCGACACGAATTCACGCCATGCTCTTTTAGGAAGGTGCAGGAAAGATCCACGTGGGGCCTTCGAGTCCTGGACCGCCACACTGCCGCCAAGTGCACCTACTTCAACGCAATTACTCTGACTTGCGCTGTAACTGGACTTAATCCACGCAATACCCGCGATTGGCGATACATGAGTGTTAGTGCCCACTTTTCCGATCCTTCAGCTTAACGGCCTCCACAAAGGAAGCCCATACCCTAGGGAGAACCGCCAGCATCGAGCCGCCCGGATTCTTGGAATCGCGTATAAAAACCTCATCAAAATCCGTTAGGGATACTTCGACACATTGGCCTGAGTTGCCGCTGTATGTACTCGTTCGCCACCCAAGGCCGGATATTTCACTGGCACACATCGCCATCTCTCCCACTACAGTTCACAGATCACGCTTCACCCGGTTGATCATGTCGAGACTTTCGGCAGGGCTCAAGGCCGCTGACCGCAGAGAGTCAAAAGTGATCGTGTATGCGTCGATATCCTCGGGGGTCTCCATGTAGAGGTTTCCCGTTCGATGTTCCACGCACACGATGTCGGAGAAAGCGGGGGTCGGAAATGTAAACAGGACGAATGTGCCCATGACCCCCGCATGAGCGCCCGCGTCGAACGGCAGGACCTGAACCTCGACATTGGGGCGTTCCGAGACCTTCGCCAAGTGATCGAGCTGGCCGGCCATGACCGCCGGCCCGCCTACCTGAGCTCTCAGTGCGGCTTCACCCTGGATTACGCAGACGCGAGGCGGTGAAGTCCTGTCCAGGAGCTCTTGTCGGCGCATGCGAACCTCAACGAGCTCATCAATGCGCTCACTCGACAGCATCGATGGATCGGCCCTGAGGAGCGCCCTGGCGTAGTCGGCTGTCTGTAGCAGCCCAGCGACGATCATGGGTTCGAGCGAGCGGATGTAGTCCGAGCTCTCCTCGTAGTCGATGAAGTCCGCGTAGGACGGGATCTTGAGGCTGAGTTTCCGCGTCCACCCACGCTCGTTGCGCCGACGCGCGAGGTCCACAACCTCCTCCGCGTAGTCCTGGTCCTCCACGCCATAGAAGCGGAGCAGATCCCGGACCTCCCCCAGGGAGATCCCGAGGCGAGCGTTCTCAACTCGACTGATCTTCGACCGGTGGCAACCGATGCGCTCAGCAGCCTCCTCGGGTGATTTGCCGGCGTCTTCTCTCAACTTGGCAAGCGTCTTCGCTAGCCGACGCTGACGCACGGTCGGACGTGACTCTGGCATCACGGAGTCCCTTCACCTGCCGGGGAGTTGATCAGACTACCGGCCCCAAAAAATCTTGGAACATGTTCCAAGCGTTCAGGTTGCGCGACGTGTTCTGTGCGGTGGATGCTACGCGGAGTGGTTCCGCCGATCGCTTTCAGTGATCTTGAGGGGTCGCTACAAAGACACCCTTGTGCCCCGATTCCCATCGCACGCAGGAACGAAAACCCCGGCGGCCGTCCTACCGGCCCCGGGGCATGGCCAACGCTAAGAAGAAGGAGCGTCGACGTGAGGCAGCTTAGCTCTCGGTTGACGGGATGGTTGAGGAAGCTCCTCAGCCTGGACCTCGAACCCCCCCGCCACCACCTCCACGCCCCGCCGGGTTCCCCCGCCGCCCAACCGCACCGAGAAGCCCTGTCACCCCGCCCCCGAGCCCTACCAGCAGGCCCCTTTCCGGGGCCGCGACGGCGGCGAGTACGTACTGGTCGCGACCGTCCACGGCCTCAACGTCGTGCCACGGCAGCGCTCGGGGGCGGATCGGTGAAGCGGAATCCAGAAGTGGCCCTCGGCTCCCAAGCCGTAGACACAAAGCGGAACGAAATCGGCGACGTGATGGGCTTCGAAGGGGGTCGGATTCAACTCCGGCCGCTACGGGGCGGGACAGAGTGGGACGCCCAACCCGAACAGGTGCGCCCCGCGACGTTCCACGAAGTACTGAGCGCCAAGGTCAAAGCCACCAACGACATCTCGGAAGGGCGACTCCCGTGAACGGCCCGCACACCGTAATCCCGTTCGGAGACTGGACGATCAGCCCCGAGGGCGTACCCCAAGCGCCACCCAACGGCTACACGATGGAGTGCCGCATCTGTAAGAAGAACTCGGGTCTTCGGTTCGACTTCGAGGGAGCCCGCGACTGGGCGGCCACGCACGTCGTCCGGAACCCGTCGCACACCGCCTTCCGTGAGGCCATGGACCGATACTGGCGGGCCACCAGGAAGTAGCGACCACTGCCCCGAACGCCCGGGTCCCCACTCAGCGGGGCCCGGGCTTTTTCACCCACGCGCCCAGCGGCAGCGACTACGCCCCGTAGAACAGGTCCTCGACAACCGCCCGCGCCCGCCGCGTAGTCCGCCGGTAGTCGTCCAGCATCTCCCCACCGTGCCCCGGCGCATACCCCAGGTACCGCCCGACGGCCGCCAGTTCACGGGCCTCGCCCGGAAACGTGTCGCCGGACCGCCCCCGCACCAGCATCACCGCGTTGCGCACGCTGGTCGCCAGCACCCACGCCTCGTCGAGGATGCGGGCTTCCTCGGCGGTGAGCAGCCCGGCCGCGTGGGCCGCGGCGAGGGCGTCGCGGGTGCGGGTGGTGCGCAGGCCGGGCTCGGCCCAGCCGTGCCGCATCTGGAGCAGCTGGACGGTCCATTCGACGTCCGACAGCCCGCCGCGCCCCAGCTTGGTGTGGGTGGTGGGGTCGGCGCCGCGCGGCAGCCGCTCGGACTCCATCCGGGCCTTCAGCCGGCGGATCTCGCGGACGGCGTCCTCGCCGAGGCCCTCGGCGGGGTAGCGCAGCGGGTCGATCAGCTCGACGAACCGCCGGCCCAGGTCGGGGTCGCCCGCGACGGGCTCGGCGCGCAGCAGGGCCTGGCTCTCCCACACCAACGACCAGCGCCGGTAGTAGGCGGCGTAGGAGGCGAGGGTGCGGACGATCGGCCCGGACTTGCCCTCGGGCCGCAGGCCGGCGTCGACGAGCAGCGGCGGGTCGGTGGTGGGAAGCTGGAGCAGCCTGCGCATCTCCCCGGCGACGGCGAAGGCGGCCTTGGCGGCGTCCTCGTCACAGACGCCGTCGCGCGGCTCGTGGACGAACAGGACGTCCGCGTCGGAGCCGTAGCCCTGCTCGTGTCCGCCGAAGCGGCCCATGCCGATGACCGAGAACCGGGTGGGCAGGGTGTCGCCCCACTCGCCCCGGACGGCCGCGCGCAGGGCGCCGGCGACGGCGGCGGCGTTGACGTCGGAGACGGCGTCGCCGACGATGCCGGCGCGGGCGGCGTGGTCGTTCCCGGCGGTCTCGGCGGCGCCGCGCGAGCCGGTGCCGTGCTCGCCGGAGGCGTGGGCCCGGGGGGCGGGGCCGGCGTGCCCGTAGGCGCCGATGATGTCGGCGGCCGCGGTGCGGAACAGCTCGCGGCGGCGTACGCCGCGCACCGCGACGATGGCCGCCTCGGCGTCCTCGGCGCGGCCCACGGCGGCGAGGATCTCCTGCTCCAGGGCCTCGCGGCCGCGCGGGCGCAGGCCCCCGGAGTCGCCGAGGAGGGCGACGGCCTCGGGGGCGCGCAGCAGCAGGTCGGGGGCGAGCCGGCCGGCGGAGAGCACCCGGGCGAGGTTCTCGGCGGCGGCGCCCTCGTCGCGCAGCAGCCGCAGGTACCAGGGGGTTCTGCCGAGGGCGTCGGAGACCTTGTGGAAGTTGAGCAGCCCGGCGTCGGGGTCGGCGGAGTCGGCGAACCAGCCCAGCAGCACGGGCAGCAGTGTCCGTTGGATGGCGGCCTTGCGGGTGACGCCGGAGGCGAGGGCCTCCAGGTGGCGGAGGGCGGCGGCGGGGTCGGCGTAGCCGAGGGCCGCCAGGCGCTGGCCGGCGGCCTTGGGGCTGAGCCGGATCTCGCCGGGTTCCAGCTGGGCGACGGCGTCGAGCAGCGGCCGGTAGAACAGCTTCTCGTGCAGCCGCCGCACCTCGCGGGCGTGGAGCTTCCACTGTCTGCCGAATTCGGCGACCGGTTCCTTGCCGGGGGCCCACTCGTAGGTGCGGGCCAGGGAGCGGCCCAGGCGTCGCAGGTCCGCCTCGCGGTCGGGCACGAGGTGGGTGCGGCGCAGCCGGTGGAGCTGGATGCGGTGCTCCATGGTGCGCAGGAAGCGGTAGGCGTCACCCAGGGACTTGGCGTCGGTGCGGCCCACGTAGCCGCCGGCGGCGAGTGCGTCGAGCGCGTCGAGGGTGGAGCCGGAGCGCAGGGTGGCGTCGCTGCGTCCGTGCACCAATTGGAGGAGCTGGACGGCGAATTCCACGTCCCGCAGGCCGCCGGGGCCGAGTTTGATCTCGCGGTCGACCTGGGCGGCGGGGATGGAGTCGACGACGCGGCGGCGCATCTCCTGGACGTCGGTGACGAAGTTGTCGCGCTCGGCGGCCTGCCAGACGAGCGGGGAGAGGGTGTCGACGTAGTCCTGGCCGAGGGCGAGGTCGCCGGCGACGGGCCGGGCCTTGAGGAGGGCCTGGAACTCCCAGGTCTTGGCCCAGCGCTGGTAGTAGGCGAGGTGGCTGGAGAGGGTGCGCACCAGGGGGCCGTTGCGGCCTTCGGGGCGGAGGTTGGCGTCGACGGTCCAGATGGTGCCCTCGGGGGTGACGTCGGAGCAGATCCGCATCATCCGGGAGGCGAGGCGGGTGGCGGAGCGCAGGGCGGTGGCCTCGGCGGTGCCGTCGCGGGCCTCGGCCACGAAGATGACGTCGACGTCGGAGACGTAGTTGAGCTCGCGGCCGCCGCATTTGCCCATGCCGATGACGGCGAGCCGGCAGGCGGCGGCGTCGGCCGGCTGTTCCTCGGTGGCGATGGCGAGGGCGGCGCGGAGGGTGGCGGTGGCCAGGTCGGCGAGTTCGGCGGCGGCCTCGGCGACGTCGGTGCTGCCGCTGACGTCGCGGGCCGCTATCCCGAGCAGGGCGCGCCGGTAGGCGGCGCGCAGGGCGTCGGCGGGCGGCAGCCCGGCCTCCCGGCCCCGGCGGGCCCCGGTGGCGAGGGACCGTTCGAACTCGGGGACCGCGGGGTGGAGGTCGGTGGCCTCGAAGCTGTCGAGGGCGTGCCAGTCGCCGGGGTGCCGGGCGAGGTGGTCGCCGAGGGCCTCGGAGGTGCCGAGCACGCCCAGCAGCCGGTCGCGCAGCGGCTTGGCGGCGGCGAGGGTGTCGAGGAGGGCCTGCCGGTCGGCGTCGTCCCTGGCGGCGAGGGACTCGGCAAGCCGGACGAGCCCGCGCAGCGCGAGGTCGGGGTCCGCCGTGGTGCCGAGGGCGTCGAGCAGCACCGGGCCGACGCCCAGGGACCCCAGCGCGGGGGTCCCCAGGAGCCGCTCGGCCTCGGGCACGGCGGTGAACCCGCAACGCAGCAGCCGGCTGTAGGTACTGCTCCGCCGCCCGTCGGGCACGGTCATCGCCGGTCCTCTCGCTGGTGGTGCGGGGCGGCCGGGGTCAGAGCACCGGCAGCATCTTGCGCAGCTCGAACGCGGTCACTTCCGACCGGTACTCCTCCCACTCCTGCTTCTTGTTGCGCAGGAAGAAGTCGAAGACGTGCTCACCGAGGGTCTCGGCGACCAGCTCGCTGCGTTCCATCAGTTCGATGGCCTCACCGAGGTTCTGCGGCAGCGGCTCGATCCCCATGGCCCGGCGCTCGGCGTCGGACAGCGCCCACACGTCGTCGTCGGCGCCCGCGGGGAGTTCGTACCCCTCCTCGATGCCCTTGAGACCCGCCGCGAGGAGGACGGCGTAGGTCAGGTAGGGGTTGGCGCCGGAGTCGATGGAGCGGACCTCGACCCGGGTGGAGCCGGTCTTGCCGGGCTTGTACATGGGCACACGGATGAGCGCGGAGCGGTTGTTGTGGCCCCAGCAGATGTACGAGGGGGCCTCGCCGCCGGCACCGGCCGTGCGCTGGGAGCCGCCCCAGATGCGCTTGTAGGAGTTGACCCACTGGTTGGTGACGGCGGAGATCTCGCCCGCGTGCTTCAGCAGTCCGGCGATGAAGGACTTGCCGACCTTGGACAGCTGGTACTCGGCGCCGGACTCGTGGAAGGCGTTGCGGTCGCCCTCGAAGAGGGAGAGGTGGGTGTGCATGCCGGAGCCCGGGAAGTCCGAGAAGGGCTTGGGCATGAACGTCGCGTGGACGCCCTGCTCCAGCGCCACCTGCTTCATCACGATGCGGAAGGTCATGATGTTGTCGGCGGTGGAGAGCGCGTCGGCGTAGCGGAGGTCGATCTCCTGCTGGCCGGGGGCGCCCTCGTGGTGGCTGAACTCGACCGAGATGCCCATGGATTCGAGCATGGTGATGGCCTGGCGGCGGAAGTCCATGCCGACGCCGGTGGGGGTGTGGTCGAAGTAGCCGGAGGAGTCGGCGGGCACGGGGCGGGTGCCGTCGACGGGCTTGTCCTTGAGCAGGAAGAACTCGATCTCGGGGTGGGTGTAGAAGGTGAACCCGAGGTCGGAGGTCCTGGCCAGGATGCGCTTGAGGACGTAGCGCGGGTCGGCGTACGACGGGGACCCGTCCGGCATCAGGATGTCGCAGAACATCCGGGCGGTGCCGGGGGCCTCGGCGCGCCACGGCAGGATCTGGAAGGTGCCCGGATCCGGCTTGGCGATCATGTCCGATTCATACACCCGCGCGAAGCCCTCGATCGCGGAGCCGTCGAAGCCGATGCCCTCGTCGAAGGCCTGCTCCAGCTCGGCGGGGGCCACGGCCACGGACTTCAGGTAGCCGAGGACGTCGGTGAACCACAGCCGGACGAACCGGATGTCGCGCTCTTCGAGCGTGCGGAGCACGAACTCCTGCTGCTTATCCATAGCTACCTATCCTTGCAGGTCAGACGGCTCGTTTCACCGGGTGCGGGCACGGGCTGGACCTTGAGTATCACGTCCCCGGGTTACCTGTGGGTTTCCGGACGACGCCGCTTGCCCTTCGGCTTCCTTCGGTCATCGTACTTATGCCTGTACGAAGAATGCCGCCGGCGAGCGCATACCGGTATGCAGTCCGCTATCGTCCGAGACGGAGCAAGGGAGGACGCCTGATGACCGCGATTTCCGACCGGCCGCAGATGCTGCCCGAGGAGTTCGAGGAGTTGGCGCGCCTGGCCGCCCGGACCATAGAGGGGCCACGCCTGGAGTTCATCAACGGGAAGCTGGGCGTCAAGCCCGTGCCGGACGGCGACCACGGCCGGATCGTCCAGTGGCTGACGCGCGTCTGCATCCAGGCGCGTCCCGAGCTGTTCCTGCACGGCCAAGGGCTGAAGCTCTCCACCTACCGCAAGGGAAATGCCCGCCCGGACGGCACCCTCGCGCCCAGCGACGCCTTTGTCGGCCAGGGCGAGTGGGCCTCCACCGAGGGCGTGCTCATGGTCGTGGAGGTCACCTCCTACGACTCGGACACCGACCGGCGGGACCGCACCGAGAAGCCCCGCGCCTACGCCGAGGCCGGGATCCCGGTGTATCTCCTGATCGACCGGGACACCTGCGAGGCCGTCGTGTACAGCGACCCCGACGGCGTCCGCTACGAGCAGACCCGGACCGTCCCCTTCGGCAAGCCGCTGGCCCTCCCCGACCCGGTGGGCATCGAGCTGGACACCGAGCCCCTCAAGGACTGGGTGCGCTGAGCCGACCGGTCGGCCTCCGCCGACCGGGTGTCACGCCCGTATGAACGGGGTCGCCAGCACGGCCGCCGCGATGGCCTGCGGGCGGTCGTACATCAGCAGGTGGCCTGCCGGAGCGACGGCCTCGAAGCGGCCGTCGAGGCGGTCGGCGAGGGCGCGCTGGCGCTCCAGCCAGCGGCGTTCCTCGGCGGAGCCGGTGCCCGGGGAGGCGGCGAGGACGGTGACGGGGACGGGCGGCAGACCGTGGTGGGCGCGCAGGTCCTCCAGTTCGGCGGCGACGTCGCGGTAGCGGGCGTTCTCCATGACGATGGCGCGCGCTACGCGCGCGGTGCCGTACGTCCGGCGCACCAGGTCCTCGGGGGCGGGGTCGAGGCGGGTGACGGAGGCGGCGCGGACGGCGAGGCGGCGCAGGACGGGGCCGAGGGCGCGCGGCAGCCCGGCGGCGGCGAGGGCCCGGCCGCGTACCCGGGCGGCGGCGGTGCGCAGTTCACGGCCGGGCACAGGCCGGGCGTCCGGTACGACGCTCGCGTCGACGAGGACGAGCCCGGCCGTGCGCTCGGGGTACATCCGGGCGTAGGCCTCGGCGTGGAAGCCGGCCAGGGAGTGGCCGACGACCGTGGCCGGGCCCGGCAGGCCCAGCGCGTCGAGGACGCCCGTCATCCGGGCGGCCTCGGCGGCGGCGGTCGGGGGTTCCAGCGGGGCGGCGCTGAAGCCCAGCCCGGGGCGGTCGAAGCGGACGACCGTGCGGTGCGGGGTGAGCAGGGGGACGACCGGTTCCCAGTCGAACCAGCCCATGCCGAGGCCGGCGCTGAGGACGCACACGGGCCCCGAGCCCTCGCGCAGCACGTGCAGGGGCACGCCGCCGACCCGCAGCATCCGGCCCGGTGGCTGCCCCGGTGGCTGCCCCGGTGGCTGTCCCGGTGGCCGTTCCGTGCCGTGCGTGTCGCCGCCCGTAGCGCTCATCGAGTCCCCCTCGGTCCGTCCCCGCCGGCCGACGTCGTCGTCGGCCGGCTTCGGAGAGCACGGACAAGCTACTCGACAGGGGTGGTCTCCCGGTGCCCGGCCGTCACCCAGTGCGGCTTGCGCAGGGCGAGGAAGGCCAGCGGCACGAGGAAGCCGAGCGTCAGCAGCCCGCCGCCGACGATGAGCAGATAGCGCCACAGCGGCTGGCCGCCGAACTGCTCCGGCGGTACGAAGCCGATGAACATGGCCCCCACGGAGGCGGCGAAGCCGACGCCGGCGACGAGCCCCAGGGCCGGGACCCTGAAGCCGCGCGGCTGGTCGGGACGGGTCCGGCGCAGCCGGAGGGCGGCGGCGAACATCAGCAGGTAGACGACGAGGTAGATCTGCGTCGTGACCACCGAGAAGATCCAGTACGCGCTGGAGACATCGGGGATGAAGGCGTAGAGCAGGGCGATCAGCGTGGTCAGGGCGCCCTGGGCGACCATGATGTTGCGCGGTACGCCGTTCTTGTTCAGCTTCTGGAGGGCGGGCGGCAGATAGCCCTCCTGGCGGGCGACCATCAGCAGGCCCCGGGACGGTCCGGCCAGCCAGGTGAGCATTCCGCCGAGCGCCGCGGCGACGAGCAGGACGCCGACGACCTTGGTCAGCCAGCCGACGTGGAAGTGGTCGAAGAAGCCCTGGAAGGCCTGCATCACGCCGGCCGTCAGGCTCAGGTCCTTGCCCGGCATCACCCAGCTGATGGCCAGCGCGGGCAGGATGAAGATCAGCAGAACGAGTCCGGTGGCGGCGAAGACGGAGCGCGGGTACTCCTTGCCGGGCTCGCGCAGCGAGGAGACGTGCACGGCGTTCATCTCCATGCCCGCGTACGACAGGAAGTTGCCCACGATCAGCACGAGGCTGGCGAGCCCGGTCCAGGGCGGGAGGACGTGGCCGGTGTCCATGGGCGCGGCCGACGGGTTGCCCTGGGCGAGGAAGACCATGCCCAGGAGGACGAGCACGACGCCCGGGATCAGGGTGCCGACGACCAGGCCCACGCTGGAGAGCCCGGCCACGGCCTTGGTGCCGCGCGTGGAGATCAGTACCCCGGCCCAGTACACGACGACGATGACGAGCGCGACGTAGAGGCCGTTGTTCGCCAGCGACGGGTCGATGACGTAGGCGAAGGTGCTCGCCACATAGGCCAGCAGGCTGGGGTAGTACGCGATGGTCATCGCGAACTGGCACCAGACGGCGAGGAATCCGAGCCGCTTGCCCAGGCCCTCGCTCACCCACCGGTGGATGCCGCCGGTCCAGCCGGAGGCCAGCTCGGCCGAGACCAGGGCCGTCGGCAGCAGGAAGACGACGGCGGGGAGGAGGTAGAGGAAGACGGCGGCGAGGCCGTAGAGGGCCATGGAGGGGGCCGGGCGGAGGTTGGCCACGGAGGCCGTGGTCATCATCGCGAGGGTCGCCCACGAGATGAACTGCGTACGGGTGGCGCCGGCTCCGGGGGCGGGGGCAGCCGTGGGGGGACGTTCGTCCCGGACCTGTTCCGTGATGGTCATTGTTGGGGAGAGCGTCCTTCAGGGCTGTGCGTCAAGAATGTTCGTCAAGGTTTACGTCAAGGGTTTTCGTCCCATAATCGGGGCTTCGCGCCGCCGTTCGCACATCCGGTCCGTTCGCCCGTTCCTCCGCCCGCCTGGAGGGCGGATACCCCGTGGGGGTAGGGTGCCCGAAGGTCAACGGGCTTGTGGAGGCGGGCGATGCACGGACCGCGGAGGGTCGCCGCGTGGTGCGGCCGGCTGCTGCTGTTCGCCGCGTTGCTGCTCGGCATCGTGACGATGCACACACTCGGGCACCCTCGTGACCACGCGCCGGGGGTGACGGCCGATGCCGCGCCGGGGGTTCACGCGATGACGGCCGGGCACGCGCAGGCCGTCGCACACGCCATGCCGGACGCCATGCCGGGTACGCACGCGTCCGCCTCCGCCCTGGACGACCACCTCTCCGGACCGGCCGCGTCCACCACCCACCGCGGCGGTCACGGCGGCATGGACCCGCTGTCCGTCTGCCTCGCCGTGCTCGGCGCGGGCTGGGCCGCGGCCTTCCTCCTCTCCCTCGTCGCCCGCTTCCGCGACCGGCCCGGTACGGGCCCGGTGGCCGCCCGCGCGTGGTTCTCGCGCGCGCTGTGGCCGATCCCGCCCCCGCCACGGCACAAGGCCCTCGCCCGGCTGTCGGTGCTGCGCGTATAGGGGCGCGTTCCGCTGCCCGCCTCGTCGGCGGCAGCGCACGCGCTCGTCATCACGCACACCCACCGACACCACAGAGGTGCACTCCCATGCGCACAACCACCCGCCGCGCCGTGCTCGGCGCGGGGATCGCCGCTGCCGGAAGCGGACTGCTGGCCGCTTGCTCGAAGGGCACCGGCGACGGCCCTTCCGCCTCTCCCTCCGGCGCCCCCGCCGGGTTCGTCTCCCCCGACGGCCGCGAGGTGGCCGCCGCCGAGGCCCGGCGCGGCACGGGACCGGTCCGCCAGGTGCGGCTCACCGCGACCCCCGCGCGGCTGGACCTGGGCGGCGGCCGTACCGTCGCGAGCTGGGCGTACGGCGACGCGCTGCCCGGCCGGGAGGTCCGTGTCACGGCCGGTGACACCCTCGCGCTCACCCTCGCCAACCACCTGCCCGTGCCCACGTCCGTGCACTGGCACGGGCTGGCGCTGCGCAACGACATGGACGGCGTCCCGGGGCTGACGCAGCGCCCGGTCGCGGCGGGGGCGTCGCACGACTACCGCTTCGCGGTCACGCACCCGGGCACGTACTGGCTGCACCCCCACTCCGGCACCCAGCAGGACCGGGGGCTGTACGCGCCGCTGATCGTCGAGGACCCGAAGGAGCCGCTGTCGTACGACAAGGAGTGGGTCGTCGTGCTCGACGACTGGGTCGACGGGGTCGACGGCAGCACTCCGGACGCGGTGCTCGCGGAGCTCGCCAAGGGCATGGACATGGGCGGCATGGACCACGGCGGAGGCAACAGCGGAGGCGGTATGAGCCACGGCGGGGGTGGCCACGACATGTCGCACATGTCGATGACGACGGCCTCCTCCCCCTCCCCCACCGGCCCGCCCCGGATGCTGATGGGCGCCACCAGTGACGTCCTCGGCGGTGACGCCGGCGATGTCGCCTACCCGTACTACCTGGTCAACGGGCGGACGCCGGAGAATCCGGAGACCTTCACCGCCAAGCCCGGCGACCGGGTCCGGATCCGGCTGATCAACGCGGGCGGTGACACCGCCTTCCGCGTCGCCCTCGGCGATCACCGGATGACCGTCACCCATACGGATGGTTTCCCCGTCGAGCACATGCAGACGGACGCGCTCCTGCTCGGTATGGGAGAGCGCTATGACGTCCTGGTGGAGGTCAAGGACGGCGTCTTCCCGCTGACCGCCCTGGCCGAGGGCAAGAAGCGCACCGCGCTGGCCCTGCTGCGGACGGGCGGCGGCTCGGCGCCCGGGGCGGACGTACGCCCCCGGGAGCTGGAGAACGCCCCGCTGACCGCGGACCGGCTGAAGGCCGCAGGCGGCGTCGCGCTCAAGGAGCGCCGGCCCGACCGCACGCTCACGCTGAAGCTGACGGGCTCGATGGCGAAGTACGACTGGGCGATCAACGGGCGGACGTACTCGCCCTCGTACCGCCATCCGGTGGCGGCGGGCGAGCGGGTCCGGCTCGCCTTCGTCAACGCCACCACGATGTGGCACCCCATGCATCTGCACGGGCACACGTTCGCGCTGCCGGGCGGCGGTGCGCGCAAGGACACGGCCATCGTGCTGCCGGGCAAGCGGCTGGAGGTCGACTTCGACGCGGACAACCCGGGGCTGTGGATGATCCACTGCCACAACGTCTACCACGCGGAGTCGGGGATGATGGCGGTCCTCGGCTACCGCGCGTAGCGGAAGGGGGAGGGCCCGCACCGGGCCCTCCCCCTCATCGGTTCAGACCGCCAGCGGCACCTGGGTGCCGGGCGCGGCCCCCTGGTAGTGGTCGACGATCTTGTTGAGCTCGTTCTGGTAGTACAGCGGCCACAGGCCGAAGACGAAGATGAGGAGCAGGCCGAGACCGCCGCTGCAACTGGGCTGGAGACCGGCCGCGCGCTGGGCGTCGGCTATGCGCTTGCCGGTGTTGTAGATGGACACGAACGGCGGGATCAGCAGGATGCCGCCGAACATGATGGTGAGCAGGCTGCCACCCGGGCTGATCTTGCGGCGGCTGTCGAACTCCGCCATCTCCTTATGGATCTTGTAGTACCAGACCAGAAGGTAGATCCCGAAGGTGATGATCGGCAGACCCAGCCAGACGCCGAAGATGTTGCGGCGCTTCATGGCCAGGCCGTAGTGGGCCGCGCCCTGCGGCCGGCCGTAGGGGGCCGGGGGCTGGGCGGCGGCCGGGTAGCCGGAGCCGGACTGCTGGCCGTAGGGCTGCGGCTGGCCGCCGTAGGGCTGCGGCTCCCCGTAGGGCGACTGGCCGCCGTACGCCTGCTGACCACCGTAGGGCTGCTGCTGCCCGTCGTAAGGCTGCTGGCCACCATAAGACTGCTGGCCACCGTAAGGCTGCTGCCCGCCATAGGGCTGCTGCTGCGGGTAACCGCCCTGGTACGGGCTGGGAGCACCCTGGGGAGCGGGCACTGCCGGGGGGTAGGGGCCGTTGTCGGAAGGCTGTGGACCCCACTGCGGCGGCTGCGTACTCAACGGATCTCCTTGGGATCATTGCTGACAAGACATCACCAAAACCCACGGCACCACACCCCATGGGCAGATCGCGCAGCTTGTCACAAGATCACATTCCGTGGCCAGATCCGCACGCATCCGTCCCGGCCCTCCGTGGCGGCCCTCACACCACATCGCGTCAGTCAGACGATTACACTGAGGCGCGTGGCTCAACTTCGTCTCGCCCTGAACCAGATCGACTCCCGCGTCGGCGACATCGCCGGGAACGCCGAGCGGATCGTCCACTGGACCCGGCGCTCCGCCGAGCAGGGCGCCCACCTGGTGACGTTTCCCGAGATGGCGCTGACGGGATACCCCGTCGAGGACCTCGCCCTGCGCTCCTCCTTCGTCACGGCCAGCCGGGACGCGCTGCACGCGCTGGCCGCCCGCCTCCAGGCCGAGGGCCTGGGCGAGCTCCCCGTGATCGTCGGCTATCTGGACCGCAGCGAGGAGGCCCGTCCGCGGCTGGGCCGCCCCGCCGGGGCCCCGCGCAACGCCGGCGCCGTCCTCCACCGGGGCGAGGCCGTGCTGACCTACGCCAAGCACCACCTGCCGAACTACGGCGTCTTCGACGAGTTCCGCTACTTCGTGCCCGGCGAGACGATGCCCGTGCTGCGCGTCCACGGCGTGGACGTGGCGCTGGCCATCTGCGAGGACCTCTGGCAGGAGGGCGGCCGCGTGCCCGCCGCGCGCTCCGCCGGGGCCGGGCTGCTGCTCTCCATCAACGCCTCCCCCTACGAGCGCGAGAAGGACGACACCCGTCTGGAGCTGGTGCGCAAGCGCGCCCAGGAGGCGGGCTGCGTCACCGCCTACCTCGCGACCACCGGCGGCCAGGACGAGCTGGTCTTCGACGGCGACTCCATCGTCGTCGACCGCGACGGCGAGGTCATCGCCCGCGCCCCGCAGTTCGAGGAGACCTGCCTGGTCCTCGACCTGGACCTGCCGGCCGCCCCGGCGGCGGCCCCCTCGGGCGTCGTCGACGACGGCCTGCGCATCGAGCACGTCACGCTCTCCGACGCCCCCCTGCCCGCCTACGAGCCGGAGCTCACCGGCGGCCTCGCCCCCCACCTGGGCGACGACGAGGAGGTCTACAAGGCGCTGGTCACGGGCCTGCGCGCGTATGTGGAGAAGAACCGCTTCCGGAGCGTCCTCATCGGGCTGTCCGGCGGCATCGACTCGGCGCTGGTCGCCGCCATCGCCTGCGACGCGGTCGGCGCGGACAACGTGTACGGCGTGGCCATGCCCTCCCGCTACTCCTCCGACCACTCGATCGCCGACGCCGAGGAGCTCGCCCGCCGGACGGGCCTCCACTTCCGGACCGTGCCGATCGCCCCGATGTTCGACGCGTACATGGGCTCGCTGGGCCTCACCGGCCTCGCCGAGGAGAACCTCCAGTCCCGGCTGCGCGGCACGATGCTGATGGCCGTCTCCAACCAGGAGGGCCACATCGTCCTGGCCCCGGGCAACAAGTCCGAGCTGGCCTGCGGCTACTCCACGCTCTACGGCGACTCGGTCGGCGCGTACGGCCCGATCAAGGACGTCTACAAGACCGGCATCTTCCGCCTCGCCAACTGGCGCAACCGGGCGGCGGCCGAGCGCGGCGAGACCCCGCCGATCCCGGAGAACTCCATCACCAAGCCCCCGAGCGCCGAGCTGCGCCCCGGCCAGGTGGACACGGACTCCCTCCCGGACTACGACGTCCTCGACCGGATCCTGGAGCTCTACGTCGACCGCGACCGGGGCCGCGCCGACATCGTCGCGGCGGGCTACGACCCGGAGCTCGTCACCCGCATCCTGCGGCTGGTCGACACGGCGGAGTACAAGCGCCGCCAGTACCCGCCGGGCACGAAGATCTCCGCGAAGGGCTTCGGCAAGGACCGCCGCCTCCCCATCACCAACGGCTGGCGCGAGGCCTGATCCACGTCAACGGCCGGAGGGTCCACGGCGTGCTGCCGTGGACCCTCCGAGGCCTTGCGACCGTGAGGCGTTACGCCTGCGGCTTCTGGAACGCGAGGTACTTGAGGGCCTCGAGGCGGGTCTCGAGGGTGGCGTCGTCGGCCGCGCCGCGTGGGCCGGCGCTGGGACGGCCGCGTCCGCTAGTCGGTGGGGGCGGCTCGCTGCGCGCCCCGCACCACCAGCCCGTCCAGCAGCCGGGCCGTCGCCTCCGCCACCGCGTCCACGGCCTCGTCGAAGACGGCACGGTTGTGGGCGGCGGGGGCGCGGAAGCCGGAGATCTTGCGGACGTACTGGAGGGCGGCGGCGCGGACGTCGGCCTCAGTCGCCTCGGGCGTGACCGGCGGTCTGAGCGTCTTGATGCTGCGGCACATGCTCCAAGTGTGCCCCCGCAACCACCCGCGAGGCCTCGTCGCCGCCCCGGTCGAGCAGGCCCGCGAGGACCGCGATCGCCAGTCCCACCACGGCCAGGGCCGCGCCCACCAGCGTGGGTGAGGTCCAGCCCCAGCCCGCCGCGATGGCGACGCCGCCGAGCCAGGCGCCACCCGCGTTGGCGAGGTTGAAGGCCGAGTGGTTGGAGGCGGCGGCCAGGGTGGGCGCGTGCCGGGCCTTGTTCATCACCAGCATCTGGAGCGGGGTGGTGGTCATGAATCCCAGCGCGCCGAGCAGCACCACCGTGGCCAGCGCCGCCCACTTCACATGGACGGTGAAGTCGAAGAGGACCAGCACCCCCGCCAGCGCGGCCAGCGAGCCGTACAGGGTGGGGCGCAGCGCGCGGTCCGTCAGGGGGCCGGCGACGAGTGCGCCGAGGGTCATACCGGTGCCGAAGAGCGCGAGGACGACCGTCACCGAGGTCTCGGAGAAGCCGGTGACCTCGGTGCTCATCGAGGCGAGGTAGCTGTAGACGGCGAAGACGCCGGCGAAACCGAAGACGGCGGTGAGCAGGCCCAGCAGCACCTGGCGGCCGCCGAGGGCGCGCAACTCCTGGCCGAGGCCGCCGTTCCGTTCCCGGGGGAGGTCGGGGACGAGGCGGGCGAGGGCGGCCATGGCGACCAGCCCGATGACGGTGACGACCAGGAACGTGGCGCGCCAGCCCAGGTGCTGGCCCAGCAGGGTGGCGGTGGGGACGCCGATGATGTTGGCGACGGTCAGGCCGAGGAACATCGTGGCGACGGCCCGCGCCTGGCGGCCCTCGCTCACCAGCCGGGCGGCGACGACCGAGCCGACGCCGAAGAACGCTCCGTGCGGCAGCCCCGCCAGCACCCGGGCGGCGACGAGCAGCCCGAAGTTCGGGGCCAGGGCCGAGGCGAGATTGCCGACCGTGAAGACCGCCATGAGCAGCACGAGCATCCGCTTGCGGGGGATGCGCGAGCCGAGCGCGGTGAGCAGGGGCGCGCCGAAGACGACGCCGAGGGCGTAGGCGGAGACCAGGTAGCCGGCGGTGGGGACGGAGGTGCCGAGGTCGTCCGCGACATTGGGCAGCAGGCCCATCATCACGAACTCGGTCGTTCCGATGCCGAAGGCACAGACGGCGAGCGCCAGCAGCGCCAGAGGCATGAGAGGCCTTTCGGAAAGGGTGTACGGAGCAGCCTTCCAGCCTACGGGGTACGCGGACGGGCCCGTGCCCGGGAGGTGAACTCCCCGGGTACGGGCCCGTACGGGTCGGATTCCGGTGGCGTCGGATCTTGTGACTCAGATCCTGTGGCTCAGATCTTGACGCGTGCCGCCACCGGAAGGTGGTCGCTGGGCGTCGCGGGGAGGGTCCACGCGGAGACCGGGTCCACGCCGCGGACCATGATCTGGTCGATGCGGGCCATGGGGAAGCTCGCGGGCCAGCTGAAGCCGAAGCCGTCGCCGGCCGCGCCCTGGGCCGAGCGGAGCTGGGAGGTGACGGGGGCGAGGGAGCGGTCGTTCATGGTGCCGTTGAGGTCGCCGAGGAGGACGACCTTCTTCACCGGCTCGTGGGCGATCGCCTGGCCGAGCGCCTGGGCGCTGTTGTCGCGCTGCCCGGCGGTGAAACCGGCGTTGAACTTGACCCGCACCGAGGGCAGGTGGGCGACGTAGACGGCCACCGGGCCCTGCGGCGTCTGGACCGTGGCGCGCAGCGCGCGGGTCCAGCCCATCTTGATGTCGACCGGTCCGGCGTCGGTCAGCGGGTACTTGCTCCACACGCCGACCGTGCCCTGCACGGAGTGGTACTTGTACGTGCCCGCCATCGCCTTCTCGTAGCGCGAGGCGTCGCTGAGCTCCTCCAGGGCCACGACATCGGCGCCGGAGGCGGCGACGGCCCGGGCGGTACGGGCCGGGTCGGGGTTCTCGGCGTTGACGTTGTGGGTGGCGACGGTGAAGTTGCCGCCCTTGCCGGACTTGTCGGTCAGCAGCCCGCCGAAGAGGTTGACCCAGGCGACGGCGGGGAGCAGCAGGGCGATCAGCGCGGTCGCCGAGCGGCGCAGCAGCGCCAGGCCCAGCAGCACCGGGACGAACAGGCCCAGCCACGGCAGGAAGGTCTCGGTGAGGCTGCCGAGGTTGCCGACCTTGTTGGGCAGGTCGGCGTGGATCAGCATCAGCAGGCCGAGCAGGACGGCCAGTACGGCGAGCACGGCGCCGCGCCGCCAGATGCCGGGGCCCTGCCACTGGCCGCGCCAGCGATCCAGCCGGCTCCGGAGCGCCGGGGCCCCGGAATCGGTCCGCGCGGGGCCCGCTCCCTCAAGGCCCGTCTCCTCCATGTGCGCCTGCGGCATCGGCTGTCCTCACTGCTTCATCTGCTGCTCGCCCCCGGTACCGGACGATAGGTGATCATGGCACGCGGGGCTGACCGGAACGCTCCTGGCGGGGGCGTCGGGTGGGAGGACGACCGTCCGGTCCCACCGGGTTCCTCGATACGGGCCCGGCACGGGGTGCTGTGACAGAACGGGCACATGAGGACGTCCCAGGCCACCCGGAACCCCCTGGAACCAGGACTTCCGGCCCGGTACGGCGGGGTCGTACGGCCTGGACGAACCGCTTGGACGAACCGCCTGGACCGTCTACCGGGCGAGGGCCGTCTACCGGGCGCGCACGCCGTCCAGCACCGTGTCGACGATCTGCTCGGCCAGGCCCTCCGGCAGCTCCTGCCAGTCGTGGAGGATCGCGCGGGAGAGCATGGGGCTGACGAAGAGGTCGGTGAGGAGGTCGACGTCGAGGTCGGCCCGGATCTCCCCCGCCGCCATGCCGCGCCGCAGCACCTCGTGGAAGGCGCGGCGCCGGGCCGCGACGACCGTGTCGTGGTACTCCTGCCACAGCCGGGGGTGGGCGCGGACCTGCGCGATGGCCGTCCGCAGCACGGCCGAGGAGCGTTTGGCCAGGCCGCGCCGGCGCAGGAACTCCAGCAGGGCGACGAGGTCGTCGCGGGCCGGGCCGCCGGCGAGTTCGGGGGCGCTGTCGTCGAGGGAGCGCAGCACGTCGAGCATCAGCGGCTCCTTGCCCGCCCAGCGCCGGTAGACGGTGGCCTTGCCGACGCCCGCCTCGCGGGCTATCCGTTCCATGGACAGCTCGGCGACCGTCACCCCGTCCTCGAGCAGCCGCAGCACGGTCTCGATGACGGCCCGGTCGACGGCGGCGCTGCGCGGCCGCCCGCGCCGCTCCCCCGGTGCGGAAGCGGGACCCGTCTCGGAAGCCCGACCCGTCGCGGAAGCGGGACCCGGCGAGGGCGCCACCACCTGCGCGGACGCCGCCTCGGACACCCCGGCAGACCCGGGATCCCGGCGGGCCCCGGGCGTCCCGGACGCCCCGGACACGCCGCTCACTGGCCCGCCCCCGCGCCCTCTTCCGTCTTCTCCGCGGTGCCCGGCCGGGCACCGCCCCCGCCGGGGCGCCCCGGCCGCCCCGGCGGCAGGAAGAGCACGGCGACGAGCGCGCCCAGCAGGGCGACGGCGGCGGCGCCGAGGACGGTGACGTGCATGGCGTGGACGAAGGCGTCGCGGGCCGGGCCGACGAGCTCGTGCCCGGCCGGGCCGAGCCGCCGGGCGGCGGTCAGGGTGGCCTCGATGGACTCGCCCGCGGCGTGCCGGGCCTCCGCGCTCAGGCCGGGTACGGCGTCGAGCCGGTCGCGCATGCCCGAGCGGTAGACGGTGGAGAGGAGCGAGCCGAGGACGGCCACTCCGAGCGCGGCACCGAGCTGCCGGAACGTGTTGTTCACGGCGGAGCCGGAGCCGGCCTTCTCCCGGGGCAGCGACTGCATGATCGAAACGGTGGCGGGCGGGCTGATGTGGGCCATCGCGGTGCCCTGGCAGAAGAAGAGCACCTCCATCAGCCAGACCGGCCCGTCCCGGTCCAGCAGGACGTAGCCCGCCATGGTGATCGCGATCATCACCATGCCGGCGGCGCACACCGCCCGGGCCCCGAAGCGGGCGACGGCCAGCCGGGCACGCGGCGCGAAGACCATCTGGGCGGCGGCCAGCGGCAGCATCAGCAGTCCGCTGTGCAGCGGGCTGTAGCCGCGGGCGCTCTGGAGGTAGAAGACCATGAGGAACGTGACGCCCATCAGGGCGAAGAAGACCAGCCCCAGCGAGGTGACCGCGGCGGAGAAGGCCGGGTTGCGGAAGTAGCGCACGTCCAGGGCGGGGTGCTCGCTGCGCCGCTCGTGCAGCACGAACAGGGTCAGTACGAGCAGGCCGGCGACCGCCGTGCCGTAGACCTCGGGGACGGTGAAGTCGGCGAGCTGGCCGCCCTTGATGATGCCGTACACCAGCAGGACGAGCCCGACGACGGACAGCAGCACGCCGAGCGGGTCGAGCCGGCCCGGGCGGGGGTCCTTGGAGTCGGGGACCAGGATCGTCATCGCGACGAGGGCGATGGCCACGATCGGGATGTTGATCAGGAAGACCGAGCCCCACCAGAACCGGCTCAGCAGCAGGCCGCCCGCGATCGGCCCCATGGCGATGGCGAGGCCGACCGCGCCCGCCCAGATGCCGATGGCCTTGGGCTGCTCCTCGCGCTCGAAGACGTTCATGATGATCGCGAGGGTGGCGGGCATGACGAACGCGCCGCCGAAGCCCATCACCGCCCGGTAGGCGATCAGCTCGCCGGGCGAGCCGGCCATGGAGGCGAGGGCGGAGCCGACGCCGAACACCACCATGCCGAAGAGCAGGACCTTCTTGCGGCCCAGCCGGTCGCCCAGCAGGCCGGCCGTGAACAGTATTCCGGCGAAGACGAGCGTGTAGGCGTTGATCGCCCACTCCAGCTCGCCCTGGGTGGCACCGAGCCCGGTGGGGGCGGGCGCGGCGATCGTCTTCATCGCCACATTGAGCACGGAATTGCCCAGGACGACCATGAGCAGGCTGAGCAGCAGCACGGCCAGGACCGCCCAGCGTCTGCGGTGGACGGCCTCGGGGACCCGGCGGGAGGGGGACGGCGCGGCCTCTGGGGTTGCCATGCACACACCCTACGGTTATTTCGAGACGGACCCGTTCCGTATTGAGCAGTCTTTACGCCCGTGAGCGGGGCGCGGCACACCGCATGTGTCGTACAAGAAGTTTCCCGGGGGGTCACTACCGCCCCCGGAAAGGGCGTGTCAGCATGGGAGGTGATCCGGGGACGCCGTCAGGGCGCCTCGAGACGACGAACACAGGAGCCACCGCCATGACGCATGCCTTGAAGACCCCCGACAGCAGCCAGAAGAGCAACAAGGCGCTGTACGGCGGTACGAGTTCCCGGCGCATCACCGTCCGCGACATCGCCGCCGCCAAGGAGCGCGGCGAGAAGTGGCCCATGCTCACCGCCTACGACGCGATGACCGCCTCCGTCTTCGACGAGGCCGGCATACCCGTCATGCTCGTCGGCGACTCCATGGGCAACTGTCACCTCGGCTACGAGTCCACGGTGCCGGTCACCATGGACGAGATGACCCTGCTGTCGGCGGCCGTCGTACGCGGCACCAAGCGGGCCCTCATCGTCGGCGACCTGCCCTTCGGCTCGTACCAGGAGGGCGCGGTCCAGGCGCTGCGCAACGCCACCCGGCTGGTGAAGGAGGCCGGGGTCGGCGCGGTCAAGCTGGAGGGCGGCGAGCGCTCGGCCCACCAGATCGAGCTGCTGGTCCAGGCCGGCATCCCGGTCATGGCCCACGTCGGCCTCACCCCGCAGTCCGTCAACGCCTACGGGGGCTACCCGGTCCAGGGCCGCGGCGAGGAGGCGGCCCAGCAGCTGCTGCGCGACGCCAAGGCCGTCCAGGACGCGGGCGCCTTCGCGGTCGTCCTGGAGCTGGTCCCGGCGGAGCTCGCCGCCGAGGTCACCCGCATCCTCCACATCCCCACCGTGGGCATCGGCGCGGGCGTGGAGTGCGACGCGCAGGTCCTGGTGTGGACGGACATGGCCGGCATGACGCCCGGCCGGATGCCGCGCTTCGTCAAGCAGTACGCGAAGCTGCGCGAGGCGCTCGGCGACGCGGCGAAGGCCTTCGCGGAGGACGTCGTCGGCGGCGCCTACCCGGCGGAGGAGCACTCCTTCCACTAGGAGCGTTCCCGGGGGCTTCGCCTCCGGCCCCCCTTGTCGGCGGTCCGTGTCGGCGATCTGTCGGTGATCTGTCGGCGCCCCACCAGGGGCGTCGGCAGGCTGTCGGCCCGATGTCAGTGCCCCCTGGCACCGTGGACGGCATGACGCGAAACGACATCCCCCGCCGCGGCGGCAACGCGGTGGAAGTACGGGGCCTGGTCAAGCACTTCGGTGCCACCAAGGCCCTCGACGGGGTCGACCTGGACGTACGCGAGGGCACCGTCCTCGGTGTCCTCGGCCCCAACGGCGCCGGCAAGACCACTCTCGTGAGATGCCTGTCCACGCTGCTCCGGCCGGACGCCGGCAGCGCCCGGGTCGCCGGGTACGACGTGCTGACCCAGCCCCGACAGCTGCGCCGGGTCATCGGGCTGACCGGCCAGTACGCCTCGGTCGACGAGAAGCTCTCCGGCCTGGAGAACCTCTACATGATCGGGCGGCTGCTCGACCTCTCCCGCAAGGACGCCCGGCGCCGGGCCGAGGGGATGCTGGAGCGCTTCTCGCTCACGGAGGCCGCCAAGCGCCCCGCCATGCACTACTCGGGCGGTATGCGCCGCCGTCTCGACCTGGCCGCCTCCATGATCGGGCAGCCGTCGGTGCTCTATCTGGACGAGCCCACCACCGGCCTCGACCCGCGCACGCGCAACGAGGTGTGGACCGAGGTCCAGCGGATGGTGCGCGAGGGCGCGACCGTCCTGCTCACCACCCAGTACATGGAAGAGGCCGAGCAGCTCGCCGACGAGCTGACGGTCGTCGACCGGGGCAAGGTGATCGCGGGCGGCCGGGTCGACGAGCTCAAGGCCAAGGTCGGCGGCCGCACCCTCCAGATACGCCCCTCCGACCGCGCCGAGCTGGCGCGGATGGCCGAGGCCGTGGAGCTGGCCGGGCTGGCGGGGATCGCGGGTGCGACCGCCGACGAGGCGGAGGGCGTGGTCAACGTCCCGATCGTCAGCGACGAGCAGCTGACCGCCGTGGTCGGGCTGCTGGGCGGGCACGGCTTCGCCATCGCCGGGATCAGCACCCATCTGCCCAGCCTGGACGAGGTCTTCCTGGCCGTCACCGGCCAGAAGACGTCCATCGGGGCCGAGCCCCTCGACGCCACCGGCACCACCCGTACCGACGAGCCCCAGGAGGTCGCGGCATGAGCGCGGCGACGATCGAAGCGCCCGCGGCGGCGCACGCCGACGAGGGACGGATCGGTCTGCGGGCCAATCTGCGGCACATCGGCGCGCTCGCGCGCCGCAATCTGCTCCAGATCAAGCAGGACCCGGAGTCGATGTTCGACGCCGTCCTGATGCCGATCATCTTCATCCTGCTGTTCACCTATGTCTTCGGCGGCAACATCGCCGGCAAGGGCCATGAGCAGGAGTACGTGGACTACCTGGTGCCGGGCCTGATGGCGATGATGGGCATGAACATCGCCATGGCCGTCGGCACGGGCATCCACGACGACTTCAAGAAGGGGGTGATGGACCGCTTCCGCACGATGCCGATAGCCCGGTCCTCCGTCCTCCTGGCGAAGATCGTCGTCGAGGTCGGCCGGATGCTCGTCGCGACGTCGATCCTCCTGGGGATGGGCTTCGCCATCGGCCTGACCGTCCACACCTCCGTGTTCCACCTGCTGGCCGCCGTGGCGCTCGCGATGGTCTTCGGCGCCTCGCTGATGTGGATTTTCATCCTGCTGGGTCTGACCATGAAGACGGCTCAGGCCGTCCAGGGGGTCGCCATGCTCGTGCTCATGCCCCTGCAATTCGGCAGCTCCATCTTCGCCCCGACCCAGAAGATGCCGGGCTGGCTGGAGTCCTTCACCGAGTACAACCCGCTCTCCAACCTCGCCGACGCCTCCCGCAATCTGATCAACGGCGGCCCGGTGGCCCACTCGGTGTGGATGACGCTGGCCTGGGCGGCGGCGATCACGCTGGTGACCGCTCCGCTGGCGGTGTCGAAGTTCCGCCGCAAAACCTGACGGCGCGTCCACCGGTCGCGTCATACGACTCATACAGCTCATACAGCTCATACGGCGGTGGATCCGGGCGTTGCCGGTCCGGATCCACCGCGGGCTCAGACGAGGGCGGCCGCCTCCGTGGGGGAGAGGCGGGCGCCCTCGGCGTACGCGCGCTCGTACGCCTCGGGGCCGAGCGCCGCCCGGGCCAGCTCCTCGGTCCGCTCCCGGATCTCCCGTTCCTGCGAGACGACGAAGTGGCCCTCCGGCCGCGCCGTCACGGCGGCGCCCATGAGCCGGGCCGCCGTCAGCGCGTCCTCCTCGCCGCCGAGGACGGCGTGGGCGAGCGCGGCCTGCTGCATATGGACCATCGGCAGGTGCGAGGCGACGAGCCCGACGAGCGGGTCGTCGACCAGGCCCATCGCCCCGCGGAGCTTGACCAGGCCGTCGGCCGGGCGGCCCTCCAGGGTGTCGAGCCAGCCCATCAGCCCCAGCATCATGCACTCGAACAAGGGCAGGGCCCGCTGCGCGAACTCCTCCGCCATCAGGTCGAAATGCTCTCTCGCCTCGGCGATCCGCCCGGCCCGGGCGAGCCGGATGCCGAGCTGGACACGGGTGAAGGCCGCCCCGTCGGGGTGTGACAGCTCCGCCTCCCCGAGCGCCTCGGTGAGCATCCGCTCGCCCTCCTCCGCGCTGATCGCCTCGCTCTCCAGGAGCACTTCGGCGAGCCGGGACCGCAGATGGGGCACCTGCCCGTGTGAGCCCAGTTCCTGGACGCGTTCGATGGCCTCGCGGTAGTCGTCGGCCGCCGCCGCGAACTCCCCGGCCCGCTCATGGGCCTCGGCCCGCCCCGACAGCGCCTCGGCGACGCCCCAGGAATCTCCGATGCGACGGAAGATCTCCAGGCTCTCGTCGGCGTCCCGGCTGCCCAGGGCCGCGCGTTCGGGAATCTCGTTGAGGAGCTTGGCGCGCAACTGGAGGGCGGTGGCGAGCTCCCAGGAGTAGCCGAGCTCGCGACAGCGCTCCACGGCGGCGTCGACGACCGTGCACAGATCGTCCACGGCGTTCGTCAGCAGCAGCGCGAAGAACCACATCATCCCGGGCATCCGGAGGTTCTGCGGCTGCCCGTCGCCGTAGGCCTCGATGATGCCGCGCAGCCGTCGCTGCATCTCGGGGGTGCCGATGCCGCGCAGGTCGGCGTCGTTGTGGATGACGGCGAACAGCCGGACGCCGCGCCGCGCCTCCATCAGCAGGTCCGGCGGCATCGGCGGCGGCGCGTCGGTGCAGGAGACGAACAGCGGCGGAGCGAGCTCCACGGGCTCCGCGAAGGGGTCCGGACCCAGGGCCGCGGCGGCCTCGGCCCAGTTGCGGGCCTCGACGCGATGGTCGCGCAGCTGCCAGAACCAGCCCAGGGAGAGCACCATGCACAGGGCCTCCTGCTCGTCCCGGACCGCCACGGCGTGCCGCAGGGCGGTCCGCATGTTGTCGTGTTCGAGCTCCAGCCGTTCCAGCCAGGCGCGCTGTTCCGGGCCGCGCAGCAAGGGGTCGGCGGTTCGGGCCAGTTCCCGGAAGGCGACCAGGTGCCGGCCCGTCGTGTCCGCCCGTTCGCCGGCCTCGTCCAGCCGCTCGCCCGCGTACTCGCCGACGGTCTCCAGCAGCCGGTAGCGCATCTGGCCGTCGGCGGCGGGCGCGGCGACCACCAGTGACTTGTCGACGAGCGAGCCGAGCAGCGCGGCCACGTCCCGCGCGCCGACGTCGCCGGCGGCGCACACCTCCTCGGCGAGCGCGAGGTCGCAGCCGCCCGCGAACACGGACAGCCGGCGCAGCACCGCCCGTTCGGTGCCGGTCAGCAGGTCCCACGACCAGTCGACGACCGCGCGCAGCGTCTGCTGGCGCGGCAGCACGGTGCGGCTCCCGGAGGTCAGCAGCCGGAAGCGGTCGTCGAGACGGTCGGCGAGGCCGCGGGGGTTGAGCAGCCGCAGCCGGGCGGCGGCCAGCTCGATGGCGAGCGGCAGACCGTCCAGGCGGCGGCAGATCTCGGCGCAGGCCTCGGGGTCGTCCGCCACCCGGAAGCCGGGCCGCGCGGCCGCGCCCCGGTCGGCGAGCAGCCGCAACGCCGTGGGGTCGGGCAGCGGCTCCACGGGCCGCACCAGCTCGCCGGGCACGGCGAGCGGTTCCCGGCTGGTGGCGAGCACGGTGACGCCGGGGCAGTGGGCGAGGAGCGTCTCGGCGAGCCGGGCGGCGGCGTCGACGACGTGCTCGCAGTTGTCGAGGACGAGCAGCATCCGGCGCCGCTCGCAGTGCTCGGCGACCCTGGCCAGCGGGTCGAGCGCGGTGGCGTCGGTGGCCGCCCGCAGCCCCTCGGCGGCGGTGCCGCGCACCACGGTCTCGCGGGCGCCGAGGGCGGTGAGGACGGCCTCGGGAACGTTCTCCGGGTCCTCGACGGGCGCGAGCTCGGCGAACCATACGCCGTCGGGCCACGGCCCGTCCGCCGCCTCCGCCGCCTCCTGCGACAGCCGCGTCTTCCCGGCGCCGCCGGGGCCGAGGAGGGTGACCAGGCGATGCCGCGTCAGGTCCTCGCGGATGAGGACGAGGTCGTCCTCGCGGCCGACGAAGGAGGTGAGGCGGGCGCGGAGGTTGCCGCGGGCGGGGGTGACGGCGCGGACGGGTCGCGGCGGGTTCGGCACCGCCGGGCCCGCCGGTGCGGGTTCCGCGCCGGCGCGGCGGGAGGGGTGCCCCGGTCCCGCCCCTTCCCGTTTCCCGGGGGGCAGGCCCCCCGGGCCCCGGCCCGTACGCCGTCGTCGCCCGTGCCGTCGGCGCGGCGCATCGGCAGTAC
>NZ_JBEZUS010000001.1:89581-330342 GCF_040636475.1 Streptomyces sp. NPDC037389 | reverse complement strand
GGTCCCCCCCTCCCCCCCCGACCCGGTGCCCGGGGGGCAAGGCCCCCCGGGCCCCCCAGGGGGTGGGCCGAAGGCTCCGGCCCCGCCCCCGAGAGCAGCTCCGTGTGCAGCGCCCGCAGTTCCGCCCCCGGCTCCGTCCCCAGCCGCTCCCCGATCGTCCCCCTGATGTCCGCGTACGCGGCGAGCGCCTCCGCCGGCCGTCCCGCCGCGCGCAGCGCGCGCAGGCGGAGGGCGTGGAGGGGCTCGTCCAGGGGGTGCTCGGCGCACAGCTCGGCCAGGGCGGGCAGGGCCCCGGCCGCGTCGCCCAGCGCCACGGTCGCGGCGAGGCGGGCGCGGCGGGCGGCGAGGCGGCGGGCCTCGGGCCGGGCGGCGGCCGTGGCGGCGGCGCCGGGCAGGTCGGCGAGGACCGGGCCGCGCCAGAGGGCGAGGGCGTCGTCGAGGAGGACCGCCGCCTTCGCGGGGTCGCCGTCGGCGAGCGCCCGTTCCCCCTCGTCGGCGAGCCGCTCGAAGCGGTGGAGGTCGACGTCGTCGGGCTCGGCGCACAGCCGGTAGCCGTCGGGGGCGGAGGCCACCGCCTCCCGGCCGACGACCCGGCGCAGTCGTCCGACCAGCGCCTGGAGGGCGCCCGTCGCGTCGGCGGGCGGCTCGCCGTCCCAGACCGCGTCGATCAGCGTGGCCGCGCTCTGGGGGCGTCCGGGGCGCAGGGCCAGCGCTGCCAGGAGCGCGCGCAGCCGGGCGCCGCCGAGGGCCAGAGGCCGGCCGTCGTCGGAATGGGCCGAAGTGGTGCCGAGGATGCCATAACGCACCGGCCCATTGTCGCGTGTCCGGTACATGATCGAGCAGTCGGCCACTACGCGTTCCCCGGGGCCACCGAGTACGGTCACGCGGTACGTTCGTACGCCCGGACAATTCCCGCAGTCCAGAAGAGCTCAGGAGCACACGCATGGCAACGCAAGCGACCCGCGGCGAAGGGCGTGTGAGCCCTGTCTTCCTCGCCCTCGTCGCCATCATGGCGGTCTCCATATGGGCGGTGTGGACGGACTACTCGGCGTCGCCGGGCTTCGCGGTCTTCCTCTTCGTCGTCTCGGCGTGGATCGTCTCGCTGTGCCTCCACGAGTACGCGCACGCCCGCACCGCCCTCCATGGCGGTGACATCACGATCGGGGCGAAGGGCTACCTCACCCTCAACCCGCTCAAGTACACCCACGCCCTGCTGAGCATCGTGCTGCCGGTGGTCTTCGTGATCATGGGCGGGATCGGTCTGCCCGGCGGCGCCGTCTTCATCGAGCGCCACCGCATCCGCGGCCGCTGGAAGCACAGCCTGATCTCCGCCGCCGGCCCGCTGACGAACCTCGTCTTCGCGGCCGTGGTCTCCGCCCCGTTCTGGCTGGGCGCGCTGGACGGCGTGCCGGACAACTTCCGCTACGCCCTGGCGTTCCTGGCCCTGCTGGAGGTCACCGCCACGATCCTGAACCTCCTGCCGGTGCCGGGGCTGGACGGCTACGGGATCATCGAGCCCTGGCTGTCGCCGAAGGTGCGCCGTCAGGTGGAGCCGTTCGCGCCGTTCGGGCTGCTCGCGGTCTTCGGCTTCCTGTGGATCCCCGAGGTCAACCACGCGTTCTTCGACATGATCGACGCGGTTCTGCGGAGGGCGGGCATCACGGAGTGGGACACCTACTGGGGCCAGGAGCTGTTCCGCTTCTGGCAGGGGACGCCGGAGATCCCGCCGCTGAACGCGCTCGACCTGGGCTGATCGGCGACCTCGGCTGATCGCCGGGCGGTGTCAGCGCCCGGCGGCCGCCTCCGCGGCCTTGTCGTTCTTCGCCTTGCGCACGTAGTACCAGGCGATGTTGGACGAGACGCCCAGCATCAGGATCCACACGATGCCGAGCCAGCTGCCCCGGGCGAAGGAGACGGCGGCCGCCGCGGCCGAGAGGACGCAGACGGCGAGGGCGTAGAGGGCGAGGCGGGGCATGGGGGCGGCTCCTACTCCGGGTCCGGGGCGCATGTGCGTACGATCCCGGTCATTGTCCCCCATGCCCCGGAGGCGTCCTCCACGCCCCGGGGGCGACGGACGCCCGGAGGCGTCAGATGTCGGTGGCGCGCAGGCCCGCGTGCGCCTTGTAGCGGCGGTTGGCGGAGATCAGGTTGGCGACCAGCGACTCCACCTGGTGGGCGTTGCGCAGCCGGCCCGCGTAGACGCCGCGCATCCCGGGGATGCGGCCGGCGAGGGCCTGCACGATGTCGGTGTCGGCCCGCTTCTCGCCCAGCACCATCACATCGGTGTCGATCTCCGCGACCTCGGGGTCGGAGAGCAGCACGGCGGACAGGTGGTGGAAGGCGGCGGTCACCCGCGACTCCGGCAGCAGTGCGGCGGCCTGCTGGGCGGCGCTGCCCTCCTCCGGCTTGAGCGCGTAGGCGCCCTGCTTGTCGAAGCCGAGCGGGTTCACGCAGTCGACGACGAGCTTGCCCGCGAGGTCCTCGCGGAGCGCCTCAAGCGTCTTGCCGTGGCCCTCCCACGGCACCGCGACGATCACGATGTCGCTGCGCCGCGCGCACTCGGCGTTGTCGAGCCCCTCGATCCCCAGGCCCAGCTCCTCCGCCGCCGCCTGGGCGCGCTCGGCCGCGCGGGAGCCGATGATCACTCGCTGGCCGGCCTTGGCCAGCCGGTAGGCGAGGCCGCGGCCCTGGTCACCGGTGCCGCCGAGGACACCGACCACCAGGCCGGACACGTCGGGAAGGTCCCAAGGGTCCTTCGCGGGCACCTTCTTGGCGTCTTCAGAAGTAGTCATGACAGCGATACTGTCACGCCCGCGCCCCGCCGCCCGGACCGGTGCGGGCCCCTCGCACCACCCCCGCGCCCGAACGGGTGAGGCATTGCCCAACTCGGCGTTCCCCCACGACCGTTGGGGCAGGATGCGGCGCATGGACGCCGTACGGGTCGCGCTGCTGCGCGAGGCACTGGCCGGGACCGAGTGGCTGCGGGACACCCGCCGCTTCGCGGGGACGCTGCGCGGCTCGGCCGTGGCGCACGGCGGGGGGCTGCTGCTGGTCGGCACGGCCGGCTACGAGCCCTGGCACCTGGCCGCGCACCTGGACGACGAGGCCGCCTGGTCCGGTCTGACGGAGCTGTCCCCCACGCTCGTCCGGCACCGCCCGCCGCCCGGCGCGCCCGCGCACCTGTCTGTCGGGCTGGGCCGGCTGGAGGCGGCGGGGCGCGGGGAGACGCTGCTGGTGGTGGCGGAGGGGAGCGCCGGCGAGGGGCTGCTGGAGCGGGTGCACGACGCCCGGCGCGGCGGGGCGACGGTGCTGGCCCTGGACGGGACGCCCGACGGCGGCCCGGCGGCCGTGGCGCACACGGACCTGTGCGCGCTCGCCCATGAGTCGCTGGCCGTGCCGGACTCGGCGGGCCTGGACCTCGACACGGTGCAGCACCTGGTCAGCGCGGCCGCCGGGGAGAACGGGCCGATGCCGGGCGCGCGGGGGCGCCGCTTCCGCGACCGGCTGTCGCGGCTGGTGGACCAGTTGTCGGCGCCGCCCCACCGGTGGTGAGCGGGGCGCCCACGGACGGCGGCCGGTGAAAAAGGGTTTGCCCCGGGCCCGGGCGCGCCCGACCATGGTGCCCCGTGACCGAGCACCATCCCCCTCCTTCCTCAGACTCCTCCGTGGAGCCCCCTTCCGTCGGCCGGATACGCGCGCTCCTGCCCGACCTCTCCCCCTGGCACTCCTCCCGGGACTTCCGCCGCATGTGGCTGGCGGGCCTCGTCACGGTCTTCGGCAGCTTCCTGACCTTCATCGCGCTGCCGCTCCAGCTCAAGGAGCTCACCGGCTCCGCCCTCGCGGTCGGCGCGATCGGCGCGGTCGAGCTCGTACCGCTGATCGTCTTCGGCCTCTACGGCGGCGCACTCGCCGACGCCATGGACCGCCGGAAGCTGATCCTGTGGACGGAGGCGGGGCTCGCCGTCCTGAGCGTGATGCTGCTGCTCAACACGCTGCTTCCGCACCCCCTGATCTGGCCGCTGTATGTGGTGGCCGCCCTGGTCAGCGCGCTCACGGGACTCCAGCGGCCGGCGCTCCAGGCGATCGTCCCCCGGATCGTGGCCCACGACCAGCTGCCGGCCGCGATCGCGCTGAACTCGATGCGCTGGCAGCTCGGGGCCATCGCCGGCCCCTCCCTGGCGGGTGTCGTCATCGCCTTCGCGGGGCTGCCGCTGGCCTACACGCTGGACCTCGCCTCCTTCGTGATCTCCCTGGCCCTGACCGCCGGGCTCGCCCCCTCCCCCGCCTCGCACGACGCCGAGAAGCCGTCGCTGCGCGGCATCGCGGAGGGCGCGCGCTACGCGTGGGGCCGCAAGGAGCTGCTCGGTACGTACGCGGTGGACCTGGCGGCGATGTTCTTCGCGATGCCCACCGCGATCTTCCCGTTCCTGGCGGACGAGCTCCACGCCCCCTGGGCGCTGGGCCTGATGTACGCGGCGGGCGCGGTCGGCTCCCTCACGGTCAGCCTGACCAGCGGCTGGGTCTCCCGCGTCAACCGGCACGGCCGGATGGTGGTCCTCGCGGCGGTGGGCTGGGGAACGGCCATGGCCGTGGCGGGGTGGCTGCACAACATCTGGCTGGTGCTGTTCTTCCTGGCCGTCGCGGGCGGCTGCGACATGGTGAGCGGCCTGTTCCGCTCGGCGATCTGGGACCAGACCATCCCGGACGAGCTGCGCGGCCGCCTCGCGGGCATCGAGCTGCTGTCCTACTCCGTCGGCCCACAGCTCGGCCAGGTCCGCGCGGGCGGCATGGCCACGCTGACGGGCGTCCGCACGTCCGTCTGGGCGGGCGGCCTGGCGTGCGTGGCGGCGGTGGGCCTGCTGGCGGCGTCCCTGCCCAAGCTGATGGCCTACGACCAGCGGACGGACGAGCACGCGGTCCGGATGCGCCGCCGCAAGGCGGCGGAGGCGGTGACGGAGGCGGCCTGACCACGCCCGGCCCGGCCGGACTCCCGGCGGGGCCCCACCCGGCCGGACTCCCGGGCGGGGGGGGCGCCCCCGCCCGGCGAAACCGCTACGCGTCCTCGTCCTTCCAGCGCGGGTCCTCCCGCCACTCCTCGTTCCGCTCGCGCGCCGTCTCCATCGCGTGGGACGCCTCCTCCCGCGAGCCGTACGGGCCCAGCCGGTCCGCCGCCCGGCACTGCGGCCCCTCCTCGACCGTGGCGTGCTTGAGGCAGTAGTACCACTCGCCCGGCTTCCCGGCCGCCGCGCGCCGCTTGAACAGTGCCATCAGCTCTCCTCCAGCGTGTGTTCCATCGCAACTACACTCGCAGACATGTCTGGCCAGTCGCTTCTTGTCCCGGGGAGACTCTCCCCCACCCGCCCCGTTCCCGCCTCGATCCCGCGCCCCGAGTACGTGGGGAAGCCGGCGCCGACCCCGTACGACGGTCCCGAGGTCCAGGACGCCGAGACGATCGAGAAGATGCGGATCGCGGGCGGCATCGCCGCGCGGGCGATGGAGGAGGCGGCCAAGCACATCGCCCCCGGCGTCACCACCGACGAGCTGGACCGGGTCGCGCACGAGTACATGTGCGACCACGGCGCCTACCCCTCCACGCTCGGCTACCGCGGCTTCCCCAAGTCGCTGTGCGCGTCGATCAACGAGGTCGTCTGCCACGGCATCCCCGACTCGACCGTGCTGCGCGACGGCGACATCGTCAATCTCGACGTGACCGCGTACATCGACGGCGTGCACGGCGACAACAACGCCACCTACCTCTGCGGCGACGTGGACGAGGAGTCGCGTCTCCTCGTCGAGCGCACGCGCGAGGCGCTGAACCGGGCCGTCAAGGCCGTCAAGCCGGGCCGCCGGATCAACATCATCGGCCGTGTCATCGAGTCGTACGCCAAGCGCTTCGGCTACGGCGTCGTGCGTGACTTCACCGGGCACGGCATCAACTCGTCCTTCCACTCCGGCCTGATCGTCCCCCACTACGACAGCCCCCACCACGACACGCTCATCCAGCCGGGCATGACCTTCACGATCGAGCCGATGCTGACGCTGGGCACGTACGAGTACGACATGTGGGAGGACGGCTGGACGGTCGTCACCAAGGACCGCAAGCGGACGGCCCAGTTCGAGCACACGCTCGTCGTGACGGAATCGGGTGCGGAGATCCTCACCTTGCCGTAGCGTGGCACCAGGTTTTTACCGACAGCACGTCGGGAAGCAATTGACTTAGGTAAGCCTAAGTAGAGAGGATGGGCGGTGGCGGCGCGCGCTTCGGCGCACCCGTTACCGCCTGTTCTCCCCCCTCTTCTTCCCGTCCCCTCGGTCTCCGGAGGTCCGCCTTGGACGCCCCCGCCACGACTCCGTTCTCCACGCTCATCCGCACGGCCTCGCACGAGCAGCACACGGAGGCGGAGAACTCGTCGTTCATGAGCGACATGCTGGGCGGCCGCCTCGGGGTGGCCGCCTACCGCCGCTACACGGAGCAGCTCTGGTTCGTGTACCAGGCCCTGGAGTCCGCCTCCGGCGTCCTCACCGGCGACCCCGTGGTCGGGCCGTTCATACGTCCCGAGCTGCGCCGCTCCGCCGAGCTGGAGCGGGATCTGGCCCACCTGGGCGGCCCCGGATGGCGTACGGGCCTCACGCCCCTGCCCGCGACGGCGGCGTACGCGGCCCGGATCGAGGAGTGCGTCCGCGACTGGCCCGCCGGCTATGTCGCCCACCACTACACGCGTTACCTGGGCGACCTTTCCGGCGGCCAGATCATCCGCGGCACGGCCGAGAAGACGTGGGGCTTCGCCCGCAAGGGCGACGGCGTCCGCTTCTACGTCTTCGAGGGCATCTCCAACCCGGCCGCCTTCAAGCGCGAGTACCGCGAGCTGCTCGACGCCCTGCCGCTGGACGACCTGGAGAAGCAGCGCGTGGTCGACGAGTGCAAGCGCGCGTTCGACCTCAACACGGCGGTCTTCAGGGAGCTGGGCGAGGAATTCCCGCTGAGCGCGTAGGCCCTGCGGTGGCCCGCAGACGAAACCCGCGCCCCCGGTGACCGTAACCGGGGGCGCGGGCTGTTCATGGGATGAGTGAAGGGCGTCAGCCCTTCACGAGCGCCGACCGCCGCCGCGAGGCGTACACCGCCGCCCCGCCCGCCAGCGTCAGCGCCACCGCCCCGCCGATGAGCGGACCGGTGGGCGTGTCGGCGCCCGTAGCCGCCAGCGACGCCTCTTCGCCGGTCACGCCGCCCTTGGCGCCGCCACCGCCGGTAGACGTATCAGCTGCGGCGTTCCGACCGTCTGCGGCGGCGGGGAGCTTGGCGTTCTCGCCGACCGTGACGGCGAGGGTCACCGGGTCGAGCGCTGCGCCTTCCTTGTACATGGCGCGGCCCTGGTACGAGAAGACGCCCGCGCCCTCGGCGGTCAGGGTCGCCGGCACGGCGGACAGGGTGACGACCCCGTTCCGGGCCTTGAGGGCGTTCGCGTCGAGCTTCAGCTTCGCGAGCGTCACCGTGCCCTTGGAGGCCACGTCCGCGCTGAGCGTGGCGTCGCCGGAGCCGGACGCCTTGACCTTGAAGTTGCTGAACCGCAGGTCCAGCTGGCCCTCGTGGCCCGTGAAGCGGACCTCTCCCTTGAAGGCGACGTCCAGCGTGTTGGTGGCCGCGTCGTACGTGCCGCCGGCCTTGGTGAAGCGGTAGCCGTCGGCGAGCTTCACGGCGTCGCCGAAGACCTCGGCCTTGCCCTGGGCGAACCCGCCGGTGACGTAGTCGCGGAAGGACTTCTTCAGGCCCCAGTCGAGCCTGCCGTCGTTGACGGTGCCGGAGACGGGCTTGCCGTCACCCTGGGCGGCCTTGTCGTTCGTCTTGTCGTTCTTCGGCGCACTGGTGTCCTTCTTCGGCGCGCCGGTGTCCTTCTTCTCCTCGCCGCCCTCCGACGGCTTCGGCTTGGGCTTGGGCTTCGGGTCGGGCTTCGGCTGGGCATCCGTCACCGCCGTCGTCGTGAACGTCGCCTTGTCGAGCTCGGCGCCCTGCTTGTACATGGAACGGCCCTGGTAAGAGAAGACCTTCGCGCCCTCGGCGGTCAGCGTCGCGGGTATCCCGTCGAAGGTGACCTTGCCGCCCGCGCCCATGGTGCGCTTCGCCGCCGCCAGGTCCAGCGCGGCGATCGGCACGTCGTCCTGGGGCGTGCCGCCCTTCGTCGTGACGTCGGCGGTGATACGGCCGGTCTTGCCGCCGGCGTCGCCCGCCAGCTTCAGGTCGGCGAAGGTGATGTCCAGTTCGCCGTCGTGGCCGGTGAAGCGCACGCCGCCCTTGAAGGTGCTGCCGACCGCGTGCGTGGACATGTCGTATGTGCCCTTGCCGTCGGTGAAGGCGAAGGAGCCGTCGGCGGCCCGCCGCGCCCCGTCGGTGACGCTGATGGCGCCATTGGCGAAGCCGCCCTCGACGTAGTCGCGGAAGGACTTCTTCAGGCCCCAGCCCAGCGTGCCGTCCTTCAGCGTCATCGGCGGCGGCCCGCCCGCGGCGTGGGCGGCCGGGGCGATCAGGGCGGTGGTGCCCAGGGCCGCGGCGGCCGTGGCGACGGCGGCCGCGAGGGCGAGGGGGCGTCGGCGTGCGGCGACGGTCATGGTCTGTTGTCTCCTCGGTCGGGGGTGCTGATGGATTTCAGGGGAGGGAGGGGGGCCGCACCGGCCGCTCGGTGAGGGGGGAGGCGGCGGCCGGTGCGGAGTCGGTCAGTCCAGGGAGGACGTGGAGGACGTGGAAGCCGCAGGCTTCCGTCGGCGGGTCATCAGGAAGGTGGCGACCGCCGCCGCCACGACCACGGCAGCGGTCACCGCGACCGGCACCACGGGGAAGGAAGCGGAACCGGACGACGAGGAAGCCGAGGAAGCGGCGGACTTCGTCCGCGGCTCCGCCGGGGACGGGGCGGCACTCGGCCCGCTGCCGAGGTCCGGCAGCGGCGGCAGCGCGGCCTTGGCGTCCAGCGGCACGGCCAGGGAGACCGGGTCCATGTCCGTGCCCTCCTGGTACATCCCGCCGAAGGCCTTCGCTCCCTCGGCCGTGAGCTTCGCCGGGGCCTCGGCGACGGCGGCGAGGCCGTCCTTCTCCTTGAGCCCGGAGGCGTCGAAGGTGACGAGCGGTACGCCCCCGGCGGCCGTACGGCCGTCGCCGGTCACGTCCGCCGACAGGGTGCCCCGGCCCTCCTTCACCGCGACCTTGACCCCGCCGAGGGTGAGGTCGAGGTGCTTTCCGGTGAAGCGGAGGGTTCCGGCGAACGCGGCGTCGAGGGAACCGGCACCGGCGTCGTACGTGCCCTTGCCGCGCGGGAAGCGGAACAGCGCGCCGCCGTCCTGGGCGCCGTCGGCGAGCTTCCAGGAGCCCTGGGCGATGGACCCGGTGACGTACTCGCGGAACGTGCGCCGCACGCCCCAGTCGACTGCCGCCTCCGTGAACCCGCCCTTGGGCGCCCGCTTCTCCTCCGACGCTGTCGACGGTTCCGTGGACGGTTCCGTGGACGGGCTCGCGCCCGGCGACGCCTGGGCGGCGGCCGCCAGGATGTCGGCGGAGAGGGTGACGGGGTCGAGTGCCGTGCCCTGGGTGTAGTAGCCGGCGAAGGCCTTGGCGCCCTGCGCGGTGAGGGTGGCCGGGACGTCGGTGAGGCCGACGTGCGTCCCGCCGCCGCGCAGGTCGACGCCGGAGAGGTCGAGGGCGGCGAGGGGCACCTGGGCGGCGGTCGTGACCTCGCCCGTGCCCCTGGCCTTGCTCGTCATGTCGGCGTAGAGGGTGCCAGCGCCGCCCGCGAGGCGGACGGTGGGGCGGGTGACGGTCAGGTCGAGCTCGTGGGAGCCGTCCGGCTTGCGGTGCCCGGTGAAGTGCACGCCACCGGAGAAGGCCGCCTCCAAGGCGCCGCTTTCGGGTGTGTAGGAGCCCTTGGCGGAGTGGAAGCGGAACCGGCTGCCGCCGATCGTCGCCGCCCCGCCCCGGAGCTCCCAGCTTCCCTGCGCGATCGGCCCGGTGACATAGCTCTGGAAGGAGGACTTGATCCCCCAGTCGAGCCGGCCGCCGGACACCTCCCGCGTTCCGGATGACCCGGGCCCGTCCGCCGCGTGGGCGGCCGGGACGAGCGCGGTCGCGGCCGCCAGCAATGCCGCGAGGAGCGCGACGACGGGCGCGCGGGCAGGTCTGGACGGCAGCATCGGGGAACCCCTCTCGAACAATGGCGAATAAGGTAAGGCTAACCTAAGCTACAGCTCAGCGGGTGGACAGCCCACCCGGAGGGATCCGCACCGGAAAGGCGGGAACGTGTTTCAACGGCATTCGGTAGGAGCCCTGTTGCGCGTCCCACGCCTCCTCGGCGCCCTCGCGGGCCTGCTCGCCATGGCCGCCGTCCTCACCGGCTGCGGCACGGCGGACGGGGATTCCGGAAAGCCCTCGGGCGCCTCCGGGACCGCCGGGCGGCAGCGGTCGACGCCCGACCGCGTCGAACCGCTCACGCCGGCGCCCAGGCCCGGACTGCCCGTCACCGTGCGCTCCGCCGACGGCCGGGACGTCACCGTGAGCGGCGCCGACCGGATCGTTCCGCTTTCCGGCTCGCTCTCCGAGATCGTCTTCAGCCTCGGCCTCGGCGACCGGGTCGTGGCCCGCGACATCACCGCCACGTTCGAACAGGCCCGTGAACTGCCCGTCGTGACGCGCGCGCACGACGTCTCGGCGGAGAGCGTGCTCTCCCTGCGGCCCACGCTCGTCCTCGCCGAGACCACCACCGGCCCGGCGGAGGCCATCGGCCAGATCCGCGCGGCGGGCATCCCCCTCGTCGTCCTCGACCCGGCGAAGAGACTCGGCGACGTCGGCACCCGGATCGACAAGGTGGCGGCCGCGCTCGGCGTCCCCGCCGCGGGCACAGAGCTCCGCGAACGCACGGAGAGCCGTATCGAGGCGGCGAAGCGGAACATCCCCAAGAGCCCTGGCTCCGACTCCAACACCGGCACCGGCACCGGGAAGAAGCCGCGCGTCGCCTTCCTCTACCTGCGCGGCTCGGCCTCCGTCTACCTCCTCGGCGGCGCGGGCTCGGGAGCGGACTCGCTCATCGAGGCGGCGGGCGGCGTCGACGCGGGCGTCGACTCGGGCCTGAAGAAGGACTTCACACCCATCACCAGCGAGGCCCTCGCCAAGGCCGCGCCCGATGTGATCCTCGTGATGAGCAAGGGCCTGGACTCCGTCGGCGGCGTGGACGGGCTGCTCAAGATCCCGGGCGTCGGCGAGACCCCGGCCGGGCTCGATCGCCGCATCGCCTCCGTCGACGACGGCGTCCTGCTGAACTTCGGCCCGCGCACCGACACCGTTCTCAAGTCCCTCGTCGAGCAGATCCACAAGGGCGGCGCGTGACATGACGACCGCCGTCAAGGAAACCGTGCCGCGGGCGGTGCCTCGCGCGCGTACGACACCCGTACTGCTGGGCGGTGCGATGGCCGTCGCCCTCGCCGTCCTCTGCCTCCTCTCCGCCGGGCTCGGCGCGTACGACATCCCCGTCGGCGACGTACTGGGCTCGCTCCTGCACCGTGCCGGACTCGGTGGCACGGCCCTCGACCGCGTGGCCGAGAGCGTGCTGTGGAACGTCCGGCTGCCACGCGTGGCACTGGCGCTGCTCGTCGGGGCGGCGCTGGGGTGCGCGGGGGCGCTGACGCAGGGCGTGTTCGGCAATCCGCTCGCCGAGCCCGGCGTCATCGGCATCTCGTCCGGCGCGGCCGTGGGCGCGGTCGCCTCCATCTCGCTGGGCCTGACCCTCTTCGGCACCTGGACGGTGACGGTCTGCGCGTTCGTGGGCGGGCTGGTGACGGTGGTGCTGGTGTACGCGCTGTCGCGTTCTGGCGGACGGACGGAGGTGGTGACGCTCATCCTCACCGGCATCGCGGTGAACGCGTTCGCGGGCGCGCTCATCGGCCTGTGCGTCTTCTTCGCGGACAACGCGCAGATCACCCAGATCACCTTCTGGCAGCTGGGCTCCCTCGCCCAGGCGACCTGGCCCAAGGTGCTCGCCGTCCTGCCGTGCGCCCTGGCCGGGCTGGCGGTCGCGCCCTGGTACGCCCGGAAGCTGGACCTGCTGGCGCTGGGCGAACGCCCGGCGCGGCACCTGGGCGTGGACGTCGAACGGCTGCGGATGGTGCTGGTGCTGGTGGTCGCGCTGCTGACGGCGGCGGCGGTGGCCGTCGCGGGCATCATCACGTTCGTCGGGCTGCTGGTGCCGCATCTGCTGCGCATGGCGGCGGGCCCGGGGCACCGCTTCCTCGTGCCCGGCAGCGCGCTGGGCGGCGCCCTCGTCCTGGTCGCCGCGGACCTCGCGGCCCGCACGGCCGCCCAGCCGGCGGAACTGCCCCTGGGCGTCCTGACGGCCTTGTTCGGCAGCCCGTTCTTCTTCTGGCTGCTACGGAAAACGCGGCGGAAGCAGGGAGGTTGGGCATGACGGAATCAGCCAGTCCGGCGTTTGAGGACCGCGGGTCCGGGGGCGGAGCCCCTGGCTGGGGGCACCTCCCAGCGGTAGCTGGGGGAGGGAAGGGGCGGGGCTGGGGAAGGACCCTCCTGCGGCCGCGGCGCCACACGCTCCCCGCCCCCGCCCCCGCCCCCGCCCCCGCCGGAACCGTACGGGCCGAGGCCCGTGCCCTCCGGGTGCGGCTCGGCGACCGTACCGTCCTGTCCGAGGTCGATCTGCGCGTCGCCGCCGGCGAGGTCGTCGCCCTCGTCGGCCCGAACGGCGCCGGGAAGTCCACGCTGCTCGCCGCGCTCGCCCACGACCTGCCCGCCGAGTCCGGCGAGGTGCGGATCGACGGCCGTCCGGCAGGCGATTGGAGCGCCGGTGAACTCGCCCTGCGCCGGGCGGTGCTGCCGCAGTCGGCCCAGCTCTCGTTCCCGTTCGCGGTCGAGGAGGTCGTACGGATGGGCCGGGCCCCCTGGGCCGGTACGCCCGCCGAGGACGAGGACGATCCGGCCGTACGGTCGGCGATGGCCGCCGCCGAGGTGGCCGGATTCGCCTCCCGGCCGTTCGCGGAACTGTCGGGCGGCGAACGGGCCCGGGTCGCCCTGGCCCGGGTGCTCGCGCAGCGCACCCCGCTGCTGCTGCTCGACGAGCCGACGGCCGCGCTGGACCTGCGCCACCAGGAACTGGTGCTGAGGGTGTGCCGGGAGCGCGCCGCCGCCGGGGACGCGGTCGTGGTCGTCCTCCACGACCTCGGCCTCGCGGGCGCCTACGCGGACCGCGTGGCCGTGCTCCACGAGGGCCGGATCGCGGCGGACGGCCCGCCGGGCCGGGTCTACGCGCCCGAATTGCTGAGCCGTGTCTATTCTCAGCCGGTCGAAGTAATTGATCATCCGCGCACGGGAGAACCTTTGGTGCTGCCGAGACGAGATGGCCGAAATTTTGCCTCGTGAGAGCAGAATCACGCACCCGGTGGGGAACAGGGTAGGCAAGCCTCAGATAAGTTAGGGCGGCCTTATTCGGCCATGCACTTTCGGCCATGTCCGAAATCCGCCCTCTCCGAGCAAGCCTGGAGCCCACATGCGAGCCCTTCGCTCCTCCGCCGTCACCGCCATCGCGGCGGTCGCGGCTCTGACCGCCGTGTCCGGCTGTGCCGAGAAGTCCGACGGGAAGAGCGCGGACGGAGCCGTCAACGTGACGGCCTCCGACGACAAGTGCGAGGTTTCCAAGACCTCGTTCCCGGCCGGGCACGTCAAGATCAATGTGGAGAACAAGGGCTCCAAGATCACCGAAGTTTATGTCTACGCCCCCGATGACCGGATTGTCACCGAGCGCGAGAACATAGGCCCGGGCACCAAGGCGGAGATCACCGCGACGATCAAGGCGGGTTCGTACGAAATCGCCTGCAAGCCCGGCATGAAGGGCGACGGCATCCGCCAGAAGATCACCGTCACCGGTGACGGCGCGGCGAAGAAGAGCGACCCGGCGCTGGACAAGGCGGTCGCCGAGTACCGCAAGTACGTGCAGCAGCAGGCCGACGAGACCATCCCGGTCGCGCAGAAGTTCGTGGACGCCGTCAAGAAGGGCGACCTGGACGAGGCGAAGAAGAGCTACGCCCCCTCCCGCACCGGCTGGGAGCGCACCGAGCCGGTCGCCGAGTCCTTCGGCGACATCGACCCGAAGGTCGACGTCCGCGAGGACGGCCTGGAGAAGGACCAGAAGTGGACCGGCTGGCACAAGCTGGAGAAGTCGCTCTGGGACGCCAAAGCCATCACGGACGAGGACAAGACCCTCGCCGACCAGCTGATGAAGGACCTCGAGGACTGGCGCAAGCGCGTCGGCACCGCCGAGATCACGCCGACCAGCATGGCCAACGGCGCCAAGGAGCTCCTCGACGAGGTCTACCGGAACAAGATCACCGGTGAGGAGGAGCGCTACAGCCACACCGACCTGGTCGACTTCGAGGGCAACGTCGACGGTGCCGAGAAGGCGTACGAGCTGCTGAAGCCGGTCGCCGCCAAGAACGACGCCGAGCTCGTCAAGACCCTGGACGCGCAGTTCGCCGCCGTGAAGAAGGCGCTCGGCGACTACCGCGACGGTGACGGCTTCAAGTCGTACGACACCGTGGGCAAGGACGACCGCAAGAAGCTCTCGGACGCGGTGAACGCGCTGTCCGAGCCGCTGTCCAAGCTCGCCGCCGCGGTCGCGAAGTAAGCGGGGGAACGACGATGACGGATTCCTCGAAGCCGAAGACTCCCGAGGCCACGTCCGAAGCCACGGAGGCCACCGGGACCACCGAGGCCACCGAGGCCACCCAGGCCACCCAGGCCTCGGAGACCAACGAGACTGCCGAGGCGAAGGCCGACGCGAAGGCCGAGGCCAACGCCGGCGCCGACACCGACGCGAAGGCCGGCGGGGCCACCCGCCCCGCCCCCTCGCGCCGCGCCCTGCTCGGCTGGGGCGGCGCGGGCCTCGCGCTCGGCGCCGCCGCGGCCGGCGGCACGGCCGCCGCGCTGCGCGTCGGCTCCGACGCCTCCCCCAGCGCGTCCACCGGTGACGCGGTGCCGTTCGACGGCGCCCACCAGGCCGGTATCTCCACGCCCGTCCAGGACCGGCTGCACTTCGCCTCCTTCGACGTGACGACGACCGACCGGGCCGCGCTGATCAAGCTGCTCCAGGAGTGGACGGCCGCCGCACGGGCGATGACCGCCGGGCACGAGGTCGGCACGGGCGCGATCAGCGCGAACGAGGAGCTGCCGCCGGACGACACCGGCGAGGCCCTCGGCCTCAAGCCGTCGCGGCTGACCCTGACCTTCGGAATCGGCCCCGGCCTGTTCGAGAAGGACGGCAAGGACCGCTTCGGGCTGAAGGACCGCCGGCCCAAGGCCCTGATCGACCTGCCGGTCTTCCCCAAGGACAACCTCGACCCCGCGCGCAGCGGCGGCGACCTGTGCGTCCAGGCCTGCGCCGACGACCCGCAGGTCGCGGTGCACGCGATCCGCAACCTCGCCCGCATCGGCATGGGCCGGGTGGCGATCCGCTGGTCGCAGCTGGGCTTCGGCAAGACGTCCTCGACCACGCCCGACGCGCAGACGCCCCGCAACATGATGGGCTTCAAGGACGGCACCCGGAACATCGCGGGCGACGACACCGCCCGTCTCGACAAGCACGTGTGGGTGGGCCAGAAGGACGGCCCCGACTGGATGGTCGGCGGCTCCTACCTCGTCGCGCGCCGCATCCGGATGCACATCGAGACCTGGGACCGGACCTCGCTCACCGAGCAGGAGGACGTCTTCGGCCGCGACAAGTCCGAGGGCGCGGCCGTGGGCAAGCAGCGCGAGCACGACGAGCCGCTGCTGAAGGCGATGAAGCCCGACGCGCACGTGCGCCTCGCGCACCCGGACTCCAACAACGGAGTGACGATCCTGCGCCGCGGCTACTCCTTCACGGACGGCACGGACGGACTGGGCCGGCTCGACGCCGGGCTCTTCTTCATCGCGTACCAGCGCGACGTCCGCGACGGCTTCGTGCCGCTCCAGACGAACCTCTCGCGCAGCGACGCGCTGAACGAGTACATCCAGCACGTGGGGTCGGCGGTCTTCGCCGTCCCGCCGGGCGTCCGGGACAAGGGCGACTGGTGGGGCAAGGCTCTCTTCGCCTGACCACCGGTCCCTTTCTGAGAGGAGATGCCGGGTGTTCGGCAACTACCTGATCGGCCTGCGCGAGGGCCTGGAGGCCAGCCTGGTCGTCTGCATCCTCGTCGCCTACCTGGTCAAGACCGGCCGCAGGGACGCCCTGCGGCCGGTGTGGACCGGCATCGCGGCGGCGGTGCTGCTGAGCATGGGCTTCGGCGCCGTGCTCCAGTTCGGCTCGCAGACGATGACGTTCAAGGCCCAGGAGGCGCTCGGCGGCTCCCTGTCGGTCATCGCCGTCGGCCTGGTGACCTGGATGGTCTTCTGGATGCGGCGCACCGCGCGGCACCTGAAGAAGGAGCTGCACGGCAAGCTCGACGCGGCGCTCGCGATGGGCACGGGCGCGCTGGTCGTCACAGCGTTCCTGGCCGTCGGCCGGGAGGGCCTGGAGACGGCGCTGTTCATCTGGACGGCCGTGCAGGCGACCAACGACGGTGTGCGGCCGCTGATCGGCGCGCTGCTGGGGCTGCTGACGGCCGTGGTGCTGGGCTGGCTGTTCTACCGGGGCGCGCTGAAGATCAACCTGGCGAAGTTCTTCACCTGGACCGGCGCCATGCTGATCGTGGTCGCGGCGGGCGTCCTCGCCTACGGCTTCCACGACCTCCAGGAGGCCGACATCCTGCCGGGCCTGGGGGACAGGGCCTTCGACATCAGCGAGCAGATCCCGGTCGACAGCTGGTACGGCACGCTGCTGAAGGGCGTCTTCAACTTCCAGCCCGACCCGACGTGGCTTCAGGTGGGGGTGTGGGCGCTGTACCTCGTCCCGACCCTGCTGGTGTTCTTCGCTCCGGGGCGGACGGGTAGGGTTGCGCCGTCCCGAGCAGTCACTGAGGAGTCGAAGCGCGATGAGACGCCGGTCGCCACGTCGGGTGTTCCCGCGTCGGGCAGCGATTCTGACGGCGGTGCCGGTGCTGCTGACGGCGGCGACCGGGTGCGTGACGGTGCACGGGGAACGGGCGGTCATCCCGGCGGTGAGCGGGAAGGCTGAGGCCGAGAAGGTCCTCCGCCGTTTCACCGACGGCTACAACGACGCGTACCGCAAGCTCGACCCGGCCCTCGTGGACCGGGTCGAGACCGGTGCGCCGGCCGAGATAGCCCGGGCCGACCTGGCCGCGCAGCGCGCGGTGACGCCGGGCGGCAACCCGGGCTATCCGCCGCTCGTCCTTAACGACGCGCGGTTCACGATCCCGAAGATGGCGGGCTGGCCGAAGTTCTTCGTCGCCGACACCCACAGCAACCGTGACCAGCACCGCTGGCTGCTGGTCTTCACCCGCGCCGACGCGGGGCGGCCGTGGAAGGCCGCGTATCTCTCGCTGCTGAACCCGGGGAGCGTCCCGGAGTTCGAGCTGGACAAGGACGGCTACGCGCGGGCGGTGCCGGCCAAGGCCGAGCCCGGGGACGAGAAGGCCACGGCCCCCCTCCCCGTACGGCCGGAAGCGCTCAGCACCGCGTACGCCGACTTCCTGCGCACGGGCGCGGGCACCGTCTTCGCCCCCGGCACCTCCACCACGCAGATCCGCGCGGAACGCGCGAAGCTCGCCCGGACGCCCACGTTCTGGACCGAGTACATAGACACCCCGGAGAAGGCCCCGGGCTTCCCGGCACCGGCCCTGCGCACCAAGGACGGCGGCGCGCTCGCCTTCTTCACGGCACACCACCGGGAGCGCCGCACCGCGGTCGCGGGCGTCCGCCCGGAGGTCACCGACCCCCGCACGAAGTCGCTCCTGAAGGGCGACCTCAAGCAGGCGGTGACCTACACCCGGGTCTCGGAGTCAGCGGTCCAGATCCCCCGCACGGGCCCGGTGGTCTTCCTCAACAGAATCGAATCACTGACGGGGGCGAAGGGGGAGTAGCCGGTTTGCGGGCAATCGTTCCGCAAGGCTGGGGGCACCTCCCAGCGGTAGCTGGGGGAGGGTGGGCACAAACCGCCCACCGGCCTCAGCGCCGCAAGCGCCCCTCAGCGCCCGATCGGCCAAGGATGAGCGGGCTCATGATCGCCCCGCCGCTCCCCCGCGTACGCCGCACACGCATCCGTAAGCGCCTCCAACAACGAAAGCGGGTCCGGCAAAGGCCGCTCGGCCCCGAACCCCGCGACCCAGTCCACCCGCTCCTCCCCCGGCAGCACGGACGGCGGCAGCAGCACATAGCTGCCCCGGCAGTGCCACCGCAGCCCCGGGTGCTCGTCCATCGTCTCGGGGTGGCAGTCCAGCTCGCAGGGCCACCACTCGTCCTCGTCGTCGGGTGTGCCGCGGGTGGCGGTGAAGAAGAGCATGCGGTCGGGGGCGACGGTGGCGACAGGGCCGACTTCCACTCCGGCGGCCGTCAGCCGGTCCAGCGCCTGCCGGCCTGCCTCGGCGGGGACGTCGAGGACGTCGTGGGCGATGCCGGTGGCGGTGACGAAGTTGGCCTCCGGCTGGCCGCGCAGCCATTTGGCGACCTTGTCGGCGTCGGTCGAGGCGAGGGTCTGCCAGGCGAAGGAGACGGGGTGCCGGCCGGGGGTGGGACACCCGATGCGTTCACAGGAACAGCCGTAGCCGGAGGGGTGCGCGGCGGGCGCCAGGGGGAACCCCGCGGCGGCCGCGGCCAGGAGCAGTTCCTCGCGGGCGGCTCCGGTGGCCACCCCCGTGCCCGTATCGCCGCCCGCTCCGCTCCTGGGGCGGCGCAGCCATTGGGAGAATCTGCTCTTGCGTTCCATCTATCCCCTCACTTCGACCGCGGTCTTCGGTCAATGCTGCCACCATCCTGCTCCTGGTGTGACCGCCGGACCCATCCGGGGGGTGTGAGACCGGCCGCGTCGGGGCCCGTTGGGGGAGGACGTGCCCATGCCCGGGACCCCTCCCATCCCATTGACAAGACGAACCGTCTCGTTCAGAGTGGGGGATGTCGCGAGACGGAACGTCTCGCCGAAAAGGAAAGGGAACCCACCATGACTCGAGGCGGATCACGCGGCATGCTCGGCGTCGGCGGCACCCGCAGCAACCTCTCCCGCGCCTCCCTGCGCGGCGCGGGCGGAGGCGGCCGGGGGGCGAACGGCGGCACCGACCCGAACGCGCAGAAGCGCGAGCTGCTGCGCGCCCTCAAGGCACAGCGGAACGGCGACACCAGTAGGTGAACGGGCGGCTTGTAAACCACCCGTACGGTTCATGCGCCAAGCCCTCACAGCGTGGACCATTTGGGCACGCACGATCCACGTGCGTGCCCAACACCACCGTGAGGAGCGCGACTTGCGTACATCCCCGCGTGCATCCACTCCGCGCCGCTATCTGATGTGCCCGCCCACGTACTACCGGGTCACATATTCGATCAACCCCTGGATGGACCCGGGCAAGCCGGTCGACCTACAGCTCGCCCTCGCGCAATGGGAGGAGCTCGGCGACCGCTACCGCGCCCTCGGTCACACCGTCGAGGTGCTCGCCCCTCGCACCGATCTGCCCGACATGGTCTTCGCCGCCAACGGCGCCACCGTCGTCGACGGGCGCGTCCTCGGCGCCCGCTTCGCCCACCCCGAGCGCTGGGCCGAGGCGGCGGTGCACCGGGAGTGGTTCCGCGCCCACGGCTACGAGGCGGTGCGCGAGCCGGAGCACATCAACGAGGGCGAGGGCGACTTCGCCGTCACGGCCACCTGGCTCCTCGCGGGACGCGGCTTCCGCAGCAGTCCCCTCTCACACCCGGAGGCACAGGAGTTCTTCGGCCGCCCGGTGATCGGGCTCGACCTGGTCGACCCGCGCTACTACCACCTGGACACGGCCCTGTGCGTCCTCGACGACTCCACCGACGCGGAGGTCATGTACTACCCGGGCGCCTTCTCCCCGGGCAGCCGGGCGGTCCTGGAGCGACTCTTCCCCGACGCGCTGATCGCGACCGAGGAGGACGCCGCGGCGCTGGGCCTCAACGCGGTGAGCGACGGGAAGCACGTCCTGCTCCCCCAGGCGGCGGTCGGCCTCTTCGAGCCCCTGCGGGAGAGGGGCTACGAGCCGATCGGCATGGACCTCGGTGAGCTCCTCAAGGGCGGCGGCAGCGTGAAGTGCTGCACGCAGGAGCTGCGATAGGGGCTTACGAGGCGTACGTACGGAACTCGGAGGTGTCGACCGTCCACTCGCCGACGGAGATCTTGTCGCCGAAGACGTAGTCGTGGCGCGTGCGGTAACAAGGCCGCCCATCGGGACCGGGGCCGGGATCGGACATCACGGCTCCTGTCCCCTTGCGGGGGTCGACCAGGAGGTACAGGGGGATGCCCATGGCCGGGTACTCCTCCATCTTCTCCGTGTAGTCGTTGCTGTGATTGGTCGGTGAGACGATCTCGGCGGCCAGGGAGAGGTCGCGCGGGTTGAACGGCTCGTTCTCCTCGCCGAACACCTCGTCCGACACGACGATCAGATCCGGGCGCCGGAGCTTGCCCATCGACGGGTCCTCGATGTCACCACCCGGGAAGGACACCAGCCCCTCAAGCAGCTGCCGGTCCAGCTGGCGACCGAGGCGCATCACGTTGAAGTCGTGGAACCTGGACGGCGACGTCATCATGTAGATCCCGTCGCCGGTGATCTCAAAGCCCTTGATGGGATCAGGAGCGTGCTTCATCAGCTCCTCGGCGATGGCGCGCATCCGGGCGTAGTCCATGGCCTGGCTCCTGCTGAGGGCGGGCTGCTGCGTACGCCTTCATCGTCCCACGCGCCTACGACAACGGCCGGGCCCCGCGGCTGCGCGCGGGGCCCGGCCGTCGGCCCGGTCTAATCCTCTTCAGCAGGCGGCGGCCACTCGTCGCCCCAGTCCGCGTCGCGGGCGGCACGGTAGAGGGGTCCGTGGCGCTTGGTGACCGTTTCACGGGTCAGGCCGTCCTCGGGCGTGCACAGCTCCAGCAGGACCTGGCCCTTGCGGATCTGCGGCCTGCGGACGATACGGGCGGAGGCGGCTGAAATCTCAACGTCCCGCACCGCCGCCACATACGAGAACTTCTCGTCCTCGTACGACAGCGAGCCCCCCTTCACCTGCCGGTGGAGCGACGAACGGCTCACCCGCGCCGAGAAGTGGCACCAGTCCGTCCCCCGCTCGATGGGGCAGGCCGCGCTGTGCGGACAGGGCGCCACGACGCGGAAGCCCGCCTCGATCAGCCGGTCCCGCGCCTCGATGATCCGCAGATAGCCCTCGGGCGTCCCGGGCTCGACGATCACGACGGCCCGCGCCGCACGCGCGGCCGCGTCGGTGACCGCGTGCCGGTCGCCCTCGGTGAGCTCGCCCAGCACGTACGAGACCGTGACCAGGTCCGTGCCCTCGGGCAGCTCGAGGCCGGCGTCGATGGCCCGGCGCTGCCAGCGAGCGCCGCTCAGCGGCGGCTCGGACCGTACCGTTCCGGCCAGCTCGGCGCCCAGGGCGAGCGCGGGCTCGGCCCAGTCCAGGACGGTGGTCGTCCGCTCCCCGCCCGGCCAGGCCGCGGCGACGGCCCAGGTCGCGGCGCCCGTGCCACCGCCGACGTCGACGTGCGTGGCGGGGTGGAGGTCCGGCAGCCGGTCGCGGAAGGCCTCCAGCGCGGAGCGTACGGCCTCGAAGGTCGCGGGCATCCGGTACGCGGCGTAGGCCGCCACGTCGGAGCGGTCGCGCAGGACGGGGGTGTGCGTGGGGGTGCGCCCCCGGTAGTTGGCGATCAGCCGCTCGACGGCCTGGGCCGCCTGCTTGGGCGGCAGGCCGTCGAGGAGTCCGGCGAGGGCGGTGCGCAGGGTCTCGCCGGTGACCGGGGCCTCGCCGGTCGGCGCGTGTGCGGGGGCGTGCATTTCGCGAAGTCTATGCGGTGCCGAAACACCATGCGCGAACGCTATGCGGTGCCCGAACGCTATGCGGTGCCGAACGCGTCGGCCTCCCGTCGCCGCCAGGGCCGGCACAGCCCCACGAAGCAGACCACGGCGGCGAGCGCGCAGCCGAGCTGGACGAGGGCCATCGGCACGGCCGTGTGCTCGCCCGCGATGCCGACGAGCGGCGAGGCGATCGCGCCCAGCAGGAAGGTGGAGGTGCCCAGCAGCGCGGACGCCGACCCGGCGGCGTCGCGGGAGCGCATCAGAGCCTGGGCGTTGGTGTTGGGCATGGCGAGGCCCATGGCGGACATCAGGACGAAGAGCCCGCCGGAGACCGGGACCAGCCCCGCCTTCCCCAGAACGCCGGAGGTCATCAGCAGCAGGGCCGCCGACGCGAGGGTGATCACGGCGAGGCCGACGGCGAGCGCCTTGTCGAGGCTGACCCGCCCGACGAGCACCTTGCCGTTGATCTGGCCGGCGACGACGAGCCCGATGGAGTTCAGGCCGAAGAGCAGGCTGAAGGTCTGCGGGGAGGCGCCGTAGATGTCCTGGACGACGAAGGGCGAGGCGGAGATGTAGGCGAAGAGCGCGGCGAACGCGAAGCCGCCCGACAGCATGTATCCGGTGAAGACCCGGTCGGCGAGCAGCCCGCGCATCGTGCGCAGCGCCTGGCCGAGGCCGCCGTCCTGGCGGCGGGCGGGCGGCAGGGTCTCGCCGAGCCACCGCCACACGACGACGGTGAGGGCGACGCCGATGACGGTCAGCACGACGAAGACCCCGCGCCAGTCCGTCAGCCGCAGCACCTGCCCGCCGATGAGCGGGGCGACGACAGGGGCGACACCGGAGATCAGCATGAGGGTGGAGAAGAACCGGGCCATGGCCACGCCCTCGTACATGTCGCGGACGACGGCCCGGGCGATGACGATCCCGGCCGCCCCGGCGAGCCCCTGCGCCAGCCGGAAGCCGATCAGCAGCTCCACCGTGGGGGCGACGGCGCAGGCGGCGGTGGCGAGGACGTAGACGACCATGCCCACGAGGAGCGGGCGCCTACGGCCCCAGCGGTCGCTCATCGGCCCGACGATCAGTTGGCCGAGCGCCATGCCCATGAGGCAGGCGGTGAGGGTGAGCTGGATGGTGGCCGCCGGGGAGCTCATGGCGGAGGTGACCTCGGGCAGGGCCGGGAGGTACATGTCCATGGAGAGAGGCGGCAGCGCGGTGAGGCCGCCGAGCACGAGGGTGACGACGAGCCCGGCACGGCGTGCACGCGCCTCGGGCTGCGCGGCGGCACTTGTGTGACCGGTTGTGCCCTCTATGCCCTCGTCAACGGCCTGGGAGCGGCCGGAGTCCGTCATCGTCGTCTCTCCATGGAAGGTCGCAATTCTTGTAGTTTCAAATTACTTCCATGGTGTCATGGCCACAGCTGCAAGTCGCCCCTTACGGGGGTGATGTGCGCTACGGAGCACGCGGCCCTCCCCACGACGTCGTCGTGGGGAGGGCCGCGTCATGACCGGGCCGAGGCCCGGGATCAGTGCTGTCGCCAGCGGTTCGCCCGCCGTGCCGTGAACGGGGCACCGGCGTCGAACGTGAGAGTGCGCAGGCGCGCCTGTGCGTCGAGCACCGCGACGACGACGCGCCCGGCGCCGTCCACGGCGACGGACGGGGCACGCACGAAGGGGCCGCCGCCGAGCGGCGTCCATTCACTGCTGAGCGCGCTGCCGTCCAGCGGCTGCCGGCTGATGCTCAGGGTTCCGTTGTCGGTGCGCTGGACGAGGACCAGGTCGCCACCCGGCAGTACGGCGTGGGCCACCGGCCCGTACCCGGGCGCGTTGTCGAGCAGGTGCGGCTGCGGGTCCCAGGACCCGCTGGCCTCCCGCTGCCGGTGGGCCAGCAGCCAGCCCGTGCCCGGCTGCCGGGAGAGCATCAGCATGCGGCCGTCCGTCTGCTCGAGGAGGGAGACCGAGCCGGACGGGCGGGGCAGCAGGGTGCCGTAGTCGCGCTCGAACGCGCCCTTCGGCTCGTCCTGGTACCAGCGCAGCATGCCCTCCTTGGTGGTCGCGTAGAACTCGACCGTGCCGCGCTTGAGGAGGATGCCCGCAGGGTTGTCGAGGAGTCCGCCGTGCAGGTCCTCCCAGGGCCCCCAGCCCTCGTCGGTGGTCGTACGAGCGCTCAGTCCGCCGCCGAAGTTACGGAAAGCGACCTTGATGCGGCCGGAGCCCGTGACCGTCGCGACGGGCATGCCGAGGCCGCGGCGCCTGGCGGCGGCCGTGGCGGCCCTGCCATAGGGGTTGCCGACGTTGGTCCAGGTTCCGAAGGAGCCGTCCTCGGCGCTCTCCGCCAGGTACATGACGTCGCGCTGCTGCTCCTCGGGCCCCGCGCCGACACGGGATCGCATCGCTATGACGTGGATGCGGCCCTGGCCGTCGCGTATGACGTCCAGGCGTGGCAGGCAGTGGCCGTCGTTGTCCGCGGGCCATTGCCCCAGCGCCTTGGGCTTGGACCAGGCGCCCGACCGGTCCTGCGTCCACATCGCGGGCCTGCCCCCGAGCACGGTGAAGGCCGTCAGGCGGCCGTCGGCACGGCGCTGGAGCCATGTGGTGGTCGGCTGCCAGCGGTGGGTGGTGCTCTGCCCGTAGGAGCGGTTGTAGGCGCGGTTGCCCAGCGGCCGGTCACCGCACTCTCCCGGTGCCTTCTGGCACTCGTGGCCGTCCTCACCACCGTAGACGGCCAGGTAATGGAACTTCTCGGCCGCCGAAGCGGCGCTGAGGTTGTCGGGCCGCAGCTTGTTGCAGTAGCCCATGTAGCTCTCGACGGCCGGCTTGCGCGCGGGGCCGGTCCGCTCGTACCGGCGCAGTGCGGCGAGCGCGAAGAACGCCGCCGCGGTGTGGTCGGTGTTGTCGCAGTAGGAGATCGAGCCGGTCTCCGCCTCGTAGCTGACGCGGTCCGGATCGGGGTTCATGACGCGGACGACGGCCGGTTCATAACGTTGCAGAAGGTCGACCAGGGTGTCGATGACACCGTCGCGGGTGAGCGGGCGGCCGTCGCTCTCCGCCGGAATGGGGCTGCCGGCGGGCCGCAGTGTGGCGAGCTCCTCGATGTTGCGCGCCCACAGGTGCAGCACCTTCTGGTCCGGCATCGCGACACAGGTGCGCAGGTTGAGGAAGATGAGGGTGACGCGGCCTTCGCCGAAGGTGTTGATCTCCGCGGTGACCCCTTCGCGCACCTCCAGGGTGTCGCGCGTCCACTCGGCCCGGCGGCTGCCGGTGACCAGGGCGGCATAGGCGGCCCGGATTCCGTGCTGGCGGGCAGCCGTGTACCCGGGGTAGTCGGGTTCGGCGGTCTTGCGAGCCGGGTCGCTGAAGGAGAGGTTGATGCCGTCCGCCTCGCCGGTGGTCAGATAGACGCTGACCACCGGGATGCCCGCCCGTACGGACTGCAGCAGGTCCGGCGTCATGAAGTAGAGGTCGTCGTCGGTGTGCGCACATATCTGCATGTGCGGCGCCCAGTCAGAGTGGAACACGCCCCGCGCGGGCACGCCGGAGTCCTGGTTTCGGCGCTTGAACAGACGCATGGAGAGAAGAGGTCCTTTCGAGTACTTCGCGGTGGGGGCGGCGCGTTCTGTGGGGGGCGGCGCGTATTACTGCTTTTGCTCGGCTACTGCTTGTGCTCGGCTACTGCTTTTTGACTTGGCTACTGCTTTTGCTCGGCCACTGCTTCCCGCTCGGCCGGTGCTTCCGCTCGGCGCTCGCCAGCGCTCATCGCATCCGGCCCGCTCCGCGGGTGCTGGGACATCGCGTGGACCAGGCCACGCTTGAGCCACCGCCCCACCGGGCGCTCCACAAACCGGTGGACGAGCCAGGAGAACACCAACATGCCCGCGATCACACCGCCGACCAGGGCGTACGCCGGCACTCGCGGGCCGAGGACGTGGAAGATCTCACGGCCGATGTTTTCGTGCAGGAGGTAGAGCGGGTAGGTCAGCGCACCCGCCGTCGGCAACCAGCGCCACTTGATCCAGGACAGCTTTCCGGTGGCGAGCAGCGCCATGACGCCGAAACACGCGGCGACGATGGGAATGACCGGCCAGAAGGGCACGACGTGCCCGATGTACTTGCCCGTGTTCTTCCATGTCGTGTGCGCGAAGGGCAGGCAGGCGAAGAAGCACATCAGGACGATGCCCGTGAGCATCAGGTTCGGCCGGAACCTGTACATGAGGTAGAAGGCGATTCCCGCGATGAAGTACCAGCTGTCGTCGGGCATGACCAGCAGCTGCAGTGCGCTGTCGTCCTGGTCGGCGAAGAAGAAGCTGGCGGTCGCCCAGACGCAGCAGAACACCACGAGCCGGTTATAGGTGAGGCCCTTCCACGCGACGATGGCGAAGAGCAGGTAGAAGCGCAGCTCGGCGAAGAGCGTCCAGTAGACGCCGTCGACGTGCGGAATTCCGAGAGGCTCCTGCAACATGGTCAGGTTGGTGAGTACCTCCACCAACGCCAGGGGCTTCTCCCCACCGGCCACCAGGGTGACGACCAGTGTCGTGACGATGACACCGAACCAGTAAGCGGGATAGAGGCGCACCACACGGGAGACGAAGAAGTCGCGCAGCGGCTTCCCCCAGCAGCTCATGCAGATGACGAAGCCGCTGATCAGGAAGAAGAGCTGCACCCCGAGCCAGCCGTACGCGGCGAAGGGAAAGACACGGGGGAACATGGCTTTGACATCGCCCGGCCATCCGCCGCCGAACGCCATGTAATGGTACGCGACCACGGCCAGGGCGGCGAAGAGCCGCAGTCCGTCCAGAGCGAGTATTCGCGCTGGACGACCGCTCTCGGCCACAGGCCGGACGTCACGCGGATCGTCGACCAGTGGCAGCGCCGATCCGATGTTGTGGGCCATTGCTCAATGTCTCCCGGGGATGTGGTGGAGATCGGTGCGCGATTCACGCGAAACGCGGGACGCCGAATCTTCTGCCGGACTCGGAGGCCATCGCGGAGGAGCCCACGAGCGGGCGTGCAGCGTCATCCACTTCATCCACTGGGGAGTGGCACGCGGGCCGAGTGCGCCGGCACTCAGGGGTTTCGGCGGCGTCGCGGTCAGTCAGCCTCGGTGAAAGGCGTGGAGGCGGGCGATGTCATGCAGCAGCCGCGTCCCGACGGGGGCACCGTCTGCGATGCGGGGGCCGGCCACGTCAATACGACCGTCACTCAGGACTGTCACCCCACGTAGCAAAGTCGCCACTGTCGGAGCATAGGCAAATCTCTCCGACACCTGCGATCCGCTCCTTGTGCTCACCCTTCTGCGTGCCTGGTGTGCCCGATGCGTGACCCGGCGCACCGCGTCCACCGAATTCATCGGCGGCGGCTTCCGGAGTCAGCCTCGTACACACTCCCTCATCAGGCCACAGGTTCATATGCTAAATGATCGTTCCGAATCGTTACCGGCGGTAAGGATTCGGGCACCCGAGAGTGGCCGAGCCCCGACGACCCCGGCCTCACCCCGGAGATGAAGAGCGCGCGGAATAACGGGGCCGGAAGGGGAAGTTGACCTGCCCATGAAGAAGACGATCACCCCCGACAACGGCGACGTCCTCCGCTACACGGCCTTCTCCTCGGACCCCGCCGGCGGCAACCCCGCCGGGGTCGTCCTGGACGCATCAGCCCTGGACGACACGGCACGACTGGCCGTCGCGGCCGGGCTCGGCTACAGCGAGACGGCCTTCCTGACGGCACCGCCGGAAGGGCTGGGCGAGCCGGGACGCGCGTTCACGCTGCGTTTCTTCAGCCCGCTGGAGGAGGTGTCGTTCTGCGGCCACGCGACGGTGGCGACGGCGGTCGCGCTGGCGGAACGGAGGGGTCCGGGCGAGTTCGTCTTCGCGACGGCGGTGGGAACGGTGCCGGTGGAGGTGGACGTACGACTCCGGGCGACACTGACGAGTGTGACCCCGCACACAGAGGAGGCCCCGGAGGCGTCCCTGGCCGAAGCCCTGGCGGCCCTGAACTGGCAGCCGGCGGACCTGGACCCGGCCTTCCCGATCCGCATCGCGTACGCGGGAGCACGCCACCTGATCCTGGCAGCGGCCACGCGAGAGCGACTGTCGGACCTGGACTACGACTTCGACCGCCTGGCGACGCTGATGCGCGCCCACGACCTGACGACGGTCCAGTTGGTCTGGCGGGAGAGCGAGACGGTCTTCCACGTACGGGACCCGTTCCCGGTGGGCGGCGTCGTGGAGGACCCGGCGACGGGCGCGGCGGCGGCAGCGCTGGGCGCGTACTTGCAGGAGTACGGGCTGGTGGGCGAGGCTGCCCGGCTCACCCTCCACCAGGGCGTGGACATGGGACGGCCGGGACTGCTGGGAATTGAGCTGCGGGAGGGCGACCGGAGGGTGAGGGTGACGGGAACGGCGACACGAATCGCCTGAAGAACCGCCGCACGGCTTCGGGGGCGCCCGGAAACGACGCGCGCCCCCAACCGACCCCGCTCCACCCCTGAACGGCCAATTCCGGGTGTACGGTCCGGATGCGCGGGGGCGGGATGAGGCACCCGGAACGAGACGGCAGCGATTCCGAGGGGGACGGCGACGTGAGCCCGGACGGAGACCCACCTCCACCACCATCGCACTCACCCTTCTGGCGCCGCGTCTGGACGTACTGGGTGACGGGCGGCCTGGCGGTGGTACTGGCGGCGGTGATCCCGGTCCTGCTCCAAAAGGGCCCCTTCGCCCCGAACAAGCCAACCCCGACGGCCTCCCCCACGACCCCGGCACCCCCGCGCACAGACCTCAACACAACACCCCCACGCACCGCACCGCCCGCACCCCCCACCCAGTCCCCCGTCACCGCCAGGATCACCGGCATCGCCCCCCTGGGCGCGGTGACCCCGACGGTGACCAAGGTCCAGGTGACCATGACCTGGACGGGCCTCAAGGGCCGCTCGGGCTACATCAAGTGGCACACGTACAACGACGCCACCAAGCTCTCCATGAGCGACGACAGCACCATCAGCACCCCGGCCCTCAACTGGGACAGCACGGACTGGAAGCCCACGTTCATAGTCCCCACGCCGGCGGTCCACTGGCAGCTACAGGTGACGGCATACGCGCCGGACGGGTCACAACTGACTTCGGGGCACTCGAACTTCGTGTTTAACGGGCCGTAGTCCCTAGCAGAACGGGGCATCGACTCCGAAGAGTCGACACCCCGAACCGCTAGGCCACGTAGATGTCGCGGTCGACTGAAACCCTTAGAAGGAAGTACCACACCTTCCAATCCGGACCAAGTTCCTTTGCTAGCCGCCAAGCGAGATCTTCATCGGATCCGGACAAAGGTAAGCCCCTCCTTCCCCGGGGAAAACACAGACGGCGCCGGATCATCCATCACCAGGAATCCGTCAAATTCAGCGGCCCAGCCGTACAAGCTCTGAGCCAGGTCGACCGCAGCCCCCAGACTAGGGGCACTCAGCGATACATCACCCATGGCCGACGATGGCGATGAATACACCTCACCGCCGATCAGCAATCCAAGGCGAGAGGACGGAAGTAAACTCTTCATCAGAGATCTGCACGCCCCCCCATCCAAACCCCTTCCATGCCTGCGCGCGCTGCAGGACCGACAATGGAATATCAAATGCAAGACGGAAGGAGGCAATAAAGGAAATGACGCCGAAGTTCGACCCTAGCTTCTCTCTGGAGAGCAATGCGAGCCCGATCGCGTCAGCCCCTTCGGCGCGAGCTTCTCTCAATTTACGTACGGTTTCTTCCAGGGAAATACCCATCTCGCCCTCAGCCCTAACTTCTCTTCGCCTAAGCAGAGCACACTACACGAAGCCAAGATGGACCCGCATTTTTAGATGCGGGCCCATCCGGCCATTTAGCTTCGTCTCACAAATCCGGTGAGTCAATCCTTACCGGAAGACCGCACCAACCTCCGTGTATTCTCCCGGCATGCCTCGAAGTTCAGTTATCTCCACACGGCCCGAAAAGCCAGCCCTTTGGGACATCTTGCCGGTAAACGTGGCCCTCGCCGCATCCTCAAGCGATGCACCGTTTCGTATGGCCGCGTTGAAGGAGTTCAGGTTGTCGCTGAGCGTCCCACCATTCTGCCAGTAGGCCTTAACGCCCTTCGCCTTATCGCCGAAATGAGCAAGAGCGGAGTTGAACATCTCACTACCTCGGGGGGTATCCGGGCCAGAATTGATCACAAACGAGACGAGTCCGTCACTGTCGAGGTCGGCGATGACTCCACGGCCACTCGGCGCCACATCCATGTACGACGGACAATCGATGTTGTGAACCAGGACCGGTGCCCCGCCCGCCAGCACGTAGTACGTGTGGAGGTCGTTAACGGTGAGGTTGTAGGCGGGGGCGAGTCCGGTCCAGTGGCGGACGCTGCCGATCTGCGCCGTACCACCGTCAGGGGTGCGGAGAGTGTCCTGCGGGGTGAGGTCGACCGCGTTCTTCCACTGCTTGTCGTTCTCGGCCCAGAAGGGGTGGTGGTCCGTAGTGGTAAGGGAGCCGCCGCCGTTGTTCTGGTCGAGGGTGATTTCGGTGAAGTCACGGTCGTCAGGGGTGTAGATCGTGGCATCGACGCGGCGCGGGCCGGTGGCCCCAGTCTCCGGGTCGGTGGCCAGAACCTGGTCACCGAGCTCAACCTGCTCGATTGGACGGGTAGTCCCATTGGCCATCAGGACAGGGGTGCCGGCCGGGAAGCTGTGCTTCCGGACCGGGCACGTGCCCAATTCTCGTGCCCGTCGTGTGCCCTTGGCGACCTCCTCAACCCCCTCGGCCCCCTTCTTCAGCAACTTGATCTTGCCTATGGGGAGCACGCCAGCGGCAGCCATGGTGCAACCAACGAAGGTAGGGTCCTTGATGCACCGTTCGATGTCGGCACCGCCGGAAAGTTCCCAGGCGGCCTTGCCGACGAGCTTGGCAAGCTCGGGGTCGGGCTTGGCAAGCTCGAGCTCGTACTTGTCCTGTGCGAAGGCGCACGGCGGCAGGCTGTCCCGGTTGTACGGGACGATGCAGGTCTTCTTCTTTTTCTTTTCCGCCTCGGCCTGCTGCTTCTGCTGTTCTGCAGCCAGGCGCTTTGCTTCGGCGATCTCCGCTTCACGCTTGCGCTTGACATCAGCCCAGGCCTGCCCAGCAGCTGCCTCAGCCTCATCCTTGCTCTTACCCGCCGCGATCGCGGAGACGCGGGCCTGCGAGGCGGCGTCATCCGCCCTCGTGGCGGATTCACGGGCGTAATCGGCGGAGAACTCGGCTTGTGCCGCAGAGGCCTCGGCGTCGTCGGCATCGCGGTCGGCGGCAGCAGCGGCGTTGCGTGCGGTGGCTGCGGACTGGCTTGCCTGGGCAGAGCTTGCGGCTGCGGCGTCGGCAGACCTCTGGGCGTCAGCCGCATAACCCTTGGCAGCTTCTGCGGACTTCTTGGCCTCGCCGGCGGCGACGGCTGCTTCCGTAGATGCCTTGTTGGCATTTGCTGCGGCTTCGGCGGCACGCCAGCGGTTGGCCTGCGCCTTGGCGGCAATGATCTGGCCCTCGGCCAGAAGTCGCTCGATCCCGGCGCGGTGGTGGGCGGTCAGGCCGTCCTTACGGGCAGCCATGTACTGACCGACGGCAATAAATTCGTGCAGCTTCGCCGGAGGACCGGCCAAGGCAGCCTTAGCAGCGGCCTTGACCTCGTCACCACTGTCAGCATTGCTGATGAGCTTGGAGGCGATGACCTCTTCGTCCGTCACGCGGGCGGAGTACTGGCCGATCTCGAGGAACGTGGCCAGGGCCTTGCCGGTGCCATTGGCCAGAGCCGCCTTGGAGGCGTCCTTGACGCTGATTCCACCCTTGTTGTTGATCTTGGAGGCGGCGACGGCGAGGTCGTCCTCACCGGCGGCGTACTGGCCAGTGGTGTAGAACGCCGCGATCTGCTCAGGGGTTCCCTTGAGCGCCTCGGCAGCGCCCTGCCGGATCGACGGGTAAGGGCTGTTCACACTGAGCTGGAGGACCTTGTCGCGCGTCTCCTCCAGCCCCGCCTTCTTCCAGCCATCGCGCAGATACTCCAGCACATCGGCGTCCGAACCGCCGAGCGCGGTGGTGGCAGCCTGCTGATGCCAGGGACCGCGGAGCTTGAGGGCATCCAGGGCGAGCTTGCGGCCCTTGGTAGCGATAGCTGTGACGTCCGCGTTCGGCTTGGCTGCCTCGGTGGCCAGGGCCTCAGCCGTGGTGTCCAAGGCACGCGCGTCACGAGCGACAGTCGCAGAAGCCGAGATCAGCTTGTCATCCCGAGCCTTCTGCGAACGAGCCCGCTCCAGGGCGGCCGCGGCGCGCGAGGCGAGTTCCTGGGTCTCGACATCAAGGGCGACCTGGTGGACATTCTTGGCCGTATTTACAGCAGTGGTCGCGGAGTCAGCAGCGACCTTTGCCGCGTCGGCCCACTTACGGGCCTTGGCGGCATAGTCAGCGCTCTGACCGGCGTACTTCGCCGCCAGTTCGGCGGCATCAGCAGCCTTGTCCGCATGGTCGGCAGCAGAGATCGCCGCCGCACGGGCCGCGTAAGCCTGCTGGGCCGCGCGCCGCGCCAAAGCGGTGGCATTAGCTGCGGCCTGGTTGGCGGCATTGGCAAAGCGCCGTGCCTCAGCCGCAGCTTCACGAGCCTCGGCAGAGTAGACACCAGCAGCCTCGGCATACTGGTTGGCTTCCTCTGCGGAATCAGCAGCCGCGTTGGCATTGGCGCCGGCGCTGCGGGAGGCGTCAGCCGCAACAGCGGCTGCGTCCGACGCCATACCAGCGGCCTGTGCGGCTTCGGCGGAGGCGCGGGTAAGCGCCCCCACGTTACGGGCGACGACCGCTGCCAGCTTGGCCGCCTCGGCCTTGCTCGCATCCCCGGCCGCAGCGATCGCCGCGTTATAAGCGTCCTCAGCAGCGTTCGCCGCCGCAGCAGCGGCATTTGCGGTCTGCGCCGCAGCAATCGCAGCGGTACGCGCGGCCCGATTCGCGGCACTGGACGCGCTGATCGCCTCCTGAGCCGCAGCAGCCGCAGCACGCGCGGACGCGGCAGCCTGCTGAGCCTTATAAGCCGCGCGGTTCGAGTCCTTGCGAGCCGCCTCAGTCTCCCGAGCGGCCTTCGCCGCGGCCTCCTTCGCCAGATTCGAGGCAGCGACCGCACGAGCCGAGGCATCCTCGGACTTCTTAGTGGCCACCTCGGCCTGAACACCGGCCTGCTTGGCCTGCTCAGTCAGCTGCGCCACCGTCGCATGTTCCTGATCGCGGTTACGGGCAACATACTGCCCCACCTCCAGGAACTCCGTAATATCGTCAGCAGACCCCTGCAGCGCAACCTTTCCGGCAGCCTTCATATTCGGGCCACCGGAATTGATCAGCTTGGAAACCTCGACCTCGTTATCGGTCTCCCGCGCCTCGTACTGTCCCGTCTCCAAGAACTTCGCGACAGCATCGGGGCCGGACTTGAGCGCGGCCTTACCGGCCTCCTTGACACCCGGCCCACCGAAGTTGATGACACGCGAGGCCTCAACCTCACGGTCCTCCTGCAACGGCTTCTGCCAGCCACTGCTCAGATACGCGCGCAAGTCCTCTGGGGTCCCCTGCAACGCCTTCTTCGTCGCCTCGCGCACGGCAGTGCCACCGGTGTTGAAAATCCGGCTCGCGTCGACGTAATCGTCGTCGTACTCGATCGCCTTAGCCTCGCCGAGGAACTTGCGAATGTCCTCGTCAGAGCCCAAAAGCGCCCGCTCGGCCGCCTCACGGATGCCCGGACCGCCGTACTGCAAAAAGGTGACGACTCGAGGTCGGCTCTCGGAACCCAGGGAGCCCTCGGGCTCGTCCTGCGCGGACGCAGGCGTGGTCCCCAACAACCCTGCCGTCAATGCCAAGGACAGCACAACGCTACTTCGTCCTCGACCCGCTCTTGCCTTAACACGGGATGAGTTTTCGGAATTTTGCATTCCGAAAAAGAGTGTTCGCCGTTTCATACGGCGCTACCCCCTCGCTCGATGTGGTCTATCGCGCGTTGCGGACGTCAAAGCGAGACGTAGCACCAGGCCGCCGTTCCCTGTCGGTCGGCGCCTCCTGACCGGCCCTCAATGCCTGGAGAGCGGCCGTCACTCCCTGACCGTCACACAACAGCCGCAGGGGATGATCTTACCTATGTTTTACTACGGGATGATTCGCGAGTGCATCAGCGCACTCTCGCGCTCACACCCTCCGGAGGGAACCCGTGGCGATCACTCGTGCCCGCAAGGCACTCTTCACCGGCATCGTCGGCTCGGCCATGGCTGTCGCCGCCTTCACCACTCTGGGTATCGCTCACGCCGACCCGCAGCCCCCGGCGACCGCAGACGCCGACATGCCGTTCGCCGTTGAGACCTTCGCCTACCCCGGCGCCGCCCAGATCCAGCAGAACCAGCAGATTCTCCTCAAGCGCGGCGACGGAAACATCACCCTCGCCACCTGCGACGGCACCAACGCCATCCAGGTCAAGTCCCGCACCGGCCAGAAGATGTACTGCTTCAACGTCCGCGGCTCCAAGGGATGGGTCACCCTGCAGCTCAACGACTCCTTCGGCATGTGGACCAAGGACCACCCGGTCAAGGCCACCATCAGCACCGCCGACAAGGAAACCGTCGTCAACGCCCCCGCGAACGACTACCAGCCCCTCGGCGAAGCCGGTGACATCTCCCAGCGCTCCATGCTCGTCGAGCTCCGCGTCACCAGCTGATCGCAGCACATCCGACAGTTTTTCGATCGCAAACGACTTGCCGAGGGGGCCTCGGGTCGACCACCCGACTCCGGCATTTGTGATCACCTTGAGGGGAAAGACTATGACTCACAAGCGTTCACGCACAGCGTGGACGAGAGGACTCGTCGCGACCGGTACTGCTGCCGTGACCGCTGTTCTCTCCATAGCGTCAGCACAGGCCGTCGAAGGCGCGCCTGCCAAGGACTCGTTCCAATTCGCGGTCAAGCTCGACATCGGCAACGGTGAGCGCAGCTGCACTGCCGCTCTGGTCGAGTCGCAGTGGCTTGTCACGGCAGCAAGCTGCTTCGCCGACAGCCCCGCGCAGAGCTTCAAGGTTGCCGCCGGTGCACCCAAGCTGACGACCACCGCCATCATCGGCCGTACCGACCTGACGCGTGACACCGGTAGCGTCATGAAGGTCGTCGAGCTCGTGCCGCGCGAGGACCGTGACCTGGTCATGGCCAAGCTCGAAAAGCCGGTGACCGGGATCGCCCCGGTAAACCTGGGCTTCAATGCTCCGTCGCAAGGCGAGGACGTCTTCGTCAGCGGCTACGGCCGTACCAAGGACGAGTGGGTACCGAACCGCCTGCACTACGGCCAGTTCACCGTGGGCACCGCCAAAAACGGCTCGGTGAACCTCACCGGCAAGTCCGACAACGCCGTCGTCTGCGAGGGCGACACCGGCGGCCCTGCCTTCCGCGACATCGACGGCCGCTACGAGCTCGTCGGCATCAACAGCCGTTCCTGGATGGGTGGCTGCCGCGGTCACGAGGATGAGACCCGCAAGGGTGCCCTCGACTCGCGCACCGACGACATCGCCGGCTGGATCCAGTCCGTCTCCTCGCGCGACCTGCTCAAGCGCTCGAACTGGAAGTACGCCAAGCACATCGCCTCCGGCTACTTCACCGGCGACCCGGCCGGCAACAGCAAGCGTCGCATGGACCTCTTCGTCGCCTGGGAAGACGGCGAGGCCAGCCTCTTCAAGGGCGCCGACCACGACGACCCGAAGTACCCCTTCTCCGCCGAGTACAAGCTCGAGAGCAAGGGCAGCTACTGGAAGAACGCCGAAGCCGTCACCGCCGGCCGTTACAGCGACAGCGGCACCGACGGCCTGACCGTCCGCTGGGCCAACGGCAAGCTCTCCACCTACACCCACGTCGACGAGAAGGGCTTCCACGAGGAGAAGACCCTCGCCGAGCCCGGCTCCTGGTGGTCGCACGCCCGCCTGATCACCTCCGGCCGCTTCTCCGCCAACGCCCTCCGTGACGACCTCCTCGTCCTCTGGGAGGACGGCTCCACGTCGATGTACACCGACACCGGTGTCAACGGCGTGAAGAAGGAAACCCAGCTCACGCTGAAGAACGACGGCTTCAAGAACGCCGTCCAGATCAACGCCGGCGAGTTCACCGGCGGCAAGACCGCCGACCTGCTGATCCGCTGGAAGGACGGCCAGACCCAGATCTTCCCCACCGGTGACACCAAGGGCGACCACGGCCGCGTCCAGCTCACGCCCGCCGGTTACCACTGGACGCACGCCGCCCAGATCACCGTCGGCAACTTCACCAAGCCCGGCGGCCCCCTCAACGACATCCTGGTTCGTTGGGACACCACCGACCTGAGCTACTACCCGGGCGTCAACCCGAGCGGCATCCCCTCCAACCGGGGTCCGCTCGGCGAGGTCCAGCTCGTCGGCTGAGCCGACGCATAAACACCTGTTCACCGGAGGCGTCGGGGCCGACCGCCCGGCGCCTCCGGGCTTTTGTGATCAACCCCCCGGGGGAAAAGCATGTCCATCAAACAATCACGTGCCACGTGGACGAGAGGGCTCGTCGCGACCGGCGCGGCCGCCGCGGCCGTCCTGAGCACGACCCCCGCCCAGGCCGTCGAGGGAGCGACCGCCAAGGACTCGTTCCAGTTCACGGCCAAGCTCGACATCGGCGGCGAGCGCAGCTGCAGCGCGGCGCTCGTCGACGAGCAGTGGCTGATCACCGCGGCCAGCTGCTTCGCCGAGAACCCCGCTGAGGACTTCAAGGTCCCGGCGGGCGCGCCGAGGCTGAAGACCACCGCCACCATCGGCCGTACCGACCTCACCCGGGACAACGGTGCCGTGCTCGACGTCGTGGAGCTCGTGCCGCGCGCGGACCGTGACGTGGTGCTGGCCAGGCTGGCCAAGCCGGTGGCCGGTGTGACCCCGGTGGCGATCGCGGGCAACGCCCCGATCCAGGGTGAGGAACTGCGCGTCAGCGGCTACGGCCGCGCGAAGGACGAGTGGATCCCGGACCGTCTGCACTACGCGTCCTTCACCGTCGGCTCGGTCAAGGGGGCCTCCCTCGGCCTCAACGGCAAGGAAGCCGACGCTGTCATCTGCCAGGGCGACACCGGCGGCCCCGCCTTCCGCGACGTCGGCGGTCGTCAGGAGCTCGTCGGCGTCAACAGCCGTTCCTGGCAGGGCGGTTGCCTCGGCACCGACCCGGCCGAGACCCGCAAGGGCGCGGTCGATACCCGTGTCGACGACCTCGGCGGCTGGATCCTGCAGGTCCGCTCGCTGCCCAAGCGATTCGTGACCGCCAGCGGCGACTTCGACGGTGACGGCAAGGCCGACCTGGCCATGCTCACCGACTACGGCCAGACGCCCGACGGCCGCTCCCGGTCGGCTCTGTGGGTCTACACCGCCAGTGGTGAAGGTTTCGGCGGACCGCGCTCTGTCTGGGACAGCGGCACGGACAGCTGGCGCTGGGAGGCCAGCAAGCTGACCACCGGCGACTTCAACGGCGACGGCAAGACCGACCTCGCCGTCCTCTACAACTACGGTACCGAGGGCGGGCGGACGCGGTCCGGCCTGTTCACGTTCACCAACCAGGGGACGCGTTTCGACGCTCCGAAGAAGGTCTGGGACAGCTCCACCAGCTCCTGGAAGAGCTGGAACTGGGACGCCAGCAAGCTCGCCTCCGGTGACTTCAACGGCGACGGCAAGACCGACCTCGCCGTCCTCTACAACTACGGCAAGGGCGCGGACGGCCGCAACGGCAGCGCTCTGCTGACGTTCTCGAGCAACGGGAACGGTGTCGACGAGCCGCGCAAGGTCTGGGACAGCTCCACCAGCGTCCTGAAGAGCTGGAACTGGGACACCAGCAAGCTCGCCTCCGGTGACTTCAACGGCGACGGCAAGACCGACCTCGCCGTCCTCTACGCCTACGACAACGTCGACAGCCGCAACCGCACCGCGCTGTGGTTCACGGCCAACGACAAGAACGGCTTCAACGAGCCGCGCAAGGTCTGGGACAGCTCCACCTGGAAGAACGGCAAGGACAGCTGGAGCTGGGATGCCAGCAAGCTGGCCTCCGGTGACTTCAACGGCGACGGCAAGACCGACCTCGCCGTCCTCTACAACTACGGCGCGGACACCGGCCGCAACCGCACCGGCCTGTGGGTCTTCGACGGCAGCAAGGACGGCTTCGGTGAGCCCCGCAAGGTCTGGGACACCGCGACGTGGATGAACGGCAAGGAGAGCTGGAACTGGGCTTCCAGCGAGCCCATCGCCGGCGACTTCAACGGCGACGGCAAGGCCGACCTGACCGTCACCTACGACTACGGCCTGAACAAGGCCGGACGCGCCCAGATCGGTCTGTGGTCGTTCGCGAGCAAGGGCGACGCGTTCGCGGACCCGCGTCGGGTCTGGGACAACGGGCTGGACTAGTCCGGTACCGGCACTCCGAACGGCGACTCCAGCACGTCGGCTGAGTCACCTCGCATCACGGGGCCGCCCCTCCAACCAGGGGCGGCCCTTCCCATTTCACAGGCCACGCAAATTCCCAGGAGTGTTCCTACATGTTTGACAAGCGTTCGCGCACCGCGTGGACAAGAGGGCTCGTCGCTACCGGCGCGGCCGCCGCCGCCGTCCTGAGCACGACCCCCGCCCAGGCCGTCGAGGGAGCGACCGCCAAGGACTCGTTCCAGTTCACGGCCAAGCTCGACATCGGCGGCGAGCGCAGCTGTTCCGCCGCACTCGTCGACGAACAGTGGCTGATCACCGCGGCCAGCTGCTTCGCCGACAATCCCGCGCAAGACGTCAAGATCGCGGCGGGCGCGCCGAAGCTGAAGACCACCGCCACCATCGGCCGTACCGACCTCACCCGGGACAACGGCGCCGTGCTCGACGTCGTGCAGCTCGTCCCGCGCGAGGACCGTGACGTGGTGCTGGCCAGGCTGGCCAAGCCGATGACCGGAGTCACCCCGGCGGCGATCGCCGCCGGCGCCCCGATCCAGGGCGAGGAACTGCGCGTCACCGGCTACGGCCGTACGAAGAACGAGTGGGTACCCGACACCCTCCACTACGCGTCCTTCACCGTCGGTTCCGTCAAGGACACCTCGATCGGACTCGCCGGCAAGTCGGCCGACGCCGTCATCTGCCAGGGCGACACCGGTGGCCCCGCCTTCCGCGACGTCGGCGGCCGCCAGGAGCTCGTCGGCGTCAACAGCCGTTCCTGGCAGGGCGGCTGCCTCGGCAATGAGTCCGAAACCCGCAAGGGCGCCGTCGACACCCGCGTCGACGACCTCGGCGACTGGATCGCGGGCACCACGAGTCGTCTGCCTCTCGACCAGACCATCGTGGCCGCCGGGGACTACAACGGCGACGGCGTGACGGACCTGTACACCCTCAGCGGGTCTCGCGAGCTCTCGGTATGGGCGGGCAAGAAGGCCGGACGTTTCGCCGCCCCCCGGTCTCTGACCGGCGACTGGTCCTACACCGAGACGGTCAGCGCGGACTTCGACGGGGACGGGGTCACCGACCTCATCGCCCGTGACGCGAAGAACAACCTGTACCGCTGGCCGGGCAACAAGAACGGCGTCTTCGGGCGCCCGGTGCCGGTTACGACCAACAACTGGGTCTACACCCAGATGGTGGCCGGTGACTTCAACGGGGACGGCAAGGCCGACCTCATCGCGATGGGCGGTGACAAGACGCTCTGGATGTGGTCCGGCAAGGGTGACGGCACCTTCAGCGCCGGGAAGGAGGTCACCACCAAGAACTGGTTCTACACGCAGACTGTGGCCGCCGACTTCAACGGCGATGGTGTCACCGACCTCATCGCCCGTGACGCCAACAAGAACCTGCTTCGGTGGAACGGCAACAAGAACGGCGCCTTCAGCGGTGCCAGCACCCTGACCTCCGGCGACTGGAACTACATCCAGACCACCGCCGGTGACTTCAACGGCGACGGCAAGGCCGACCTCATCGCCAAGGACGAGGGCGCTGCGGCTCCCTACATGTGGCTGTGGAACGGCCGTGGTAACGGGCTGTTCGCCGCCAAGGTCAAGCTTTCCGAAGGCTTGTAAGGATCATCATCCGGAGGGGGCGTCGGCACACCTGCCGACGCCCCCTCCGGCCGTGCACCCGTTCGTCCGCCCTCATGGAAGGAGACAGCCCGCATGGCATGCTCTCGTGCCGCCCACAGCGGGGTTCGACGATCTCGCTGGAGATCCGCTGCCGTCACCGCCATCGCGCCGACCGCCGCGCTTGCCCTTGCCTTCGCGACACTTACGACGGCAGCCGCGGAGGCCGCTCCCCGTACAGGCCCCGCTACCCCCGCCTGGACCAGGACCTGGGGTACGGCCATGAACACCGCCGCGCCCGCGGAATGGCCCGCGCCTCCCGGCAAGGACGAGTCCGGGCGATCCGGCTCGCAGGTGCGCGGTCGCCAGACCCTGCGGATGATCGTGCACACCAGCATCGCCGGCACCACCACCCGCATTCACCTGGTCAACACCTTCAGCCAGGAACCGGTGGCCATCGGGCACGCCACCATCGCCCACAGGGCCAAGGGCGGTGCGGCCTCCGGCCAGCCCGTCTCCCTGACCTTCGGTGGTGGTCATCAGAGCACCGTTCTCGAGCCCGGCGGCAGCGTCTACAGCGACCCGATCGCGTTCGCGGTCAAGGCCGACGAAGAACTCCTGGTCAGCATCCACCTGCCGCAGCCCGTCGCCACGGCCCCGTTCCACGAGCACACGCTGACGACCTCCTACACGTCCACGCCCGGCGACGCCACGGACCGCAGCGCCGAGACCGGCGAGGGCAGCTTCCGGCCGGACTTTCCCTACTGGGCCTTCCTCGACGGTATCGACGTCATGGCACCGAACAGCGGAGGAACCACTGTCCTCCTCGGGGATTCGCAGACCTCCGGCGGCCACACCACGCCCAACACGAACCGCCGTTGGCCCGACGCGTACGGGCGCGCCCTCCAGGCTCGTGACAAGCCCATGGGCGTCGTCAATGCCGGGATATCGGGGAACTCCCTGCTGTCGGATCACCCTGACTACGGCCAGAGCGCGCTCAACCGTTTCGACCGAGACGTCCTCGCGCAGCCCAATGTGAAGTCCGTGATCCTTTACGAAGGCATCAACGACATCTCCAACGGCGCCTCCGCCACAGATCTCATCGACGGAATCCACCGACTGGCCGCCCGCGCCCGAACCGCGGGCATCGACTTCACCGCGGCCACGATTCCGCCCTTCCGGGGTTACCGGCCCTACAGCGCGGCCAAGGAGCAGGTCCGCCGGCAGGTCAACGAGTACATCCGCACCACCCGCGACATCGACTCGTACGTGGACTTCGACCAGGCCACGCGCGACCCGCTGGATCCGACCAGGCTGTACGCCGCCTACTACAACCGGGGCGACGACCGTCTGCACTTCGGTGACAACGGAAGCCAGGTCCTCTCCGACGCCGTCGTCCCCGCCCCGGCTCCCGCTCGAGTGCCCTCGCGTTTCGATCAGACGACGGTCGCGGACTTCACCGGCGACGGCATCCCCGACGTCATCGCACGTGACAAGAACGACGAGAAGGCGCCTCTCTACCACTACACCGGCAACAGTGATGTCGATCAGAAAAGCGCCGGTGACGGCACCTTCGCTCTGGACAAGCCGCTGACCGACGGCTGGCACTACACCCAGACCACGGCCGGTGACTTCACCGGCGACGGTAAGCCCGACATCGTCGCCAAGGGCGCGGACGACGTCCTCTACCTCTGGCCCGGCGAAGGCAATGGAAGATTCGGCGGCAAGAGGAAGCTGCGCGGCGGTTGGCATTACACCCAGACCGCGGCGGGCGATTTCACCGGCGACGGCACGGCCGATCTCATCGCCCGCGACGCCGACGGCAGTCTCCGCTTCTGGACGGGGGACGGCCACGGCGGAATCGACGAGGGTGTGCACCAGACGCGCGGCTGGGACTTCACCCAGACCACCGTCGCCGACTTCACCGGCGACGGCAAACCCGACATCGTCGCCAAGGGCGCGGACGACGTCCTCTACCTCTGGCCCGGCGAAGGCGGCCGCGATTTCGGTCGGAAGCAGAAGCTGGTCGACGACTGGCGGTATTCCGAAACCGCCGCTCTCCCCTTCCGCGCGGGCGGTATCGCTCACCTCATCGGCAGGAGCGATACGACGGGCGTGCTGCACGAGCGGCTCAACCTGGGCAACGGAACGTTCAGCTCCCCGCTCCGTCTCATGGGCGGCTGGTGATCCCACCCCAACCACAAGGGGCGTGAGCTCATGGCATGCTCACGCCCTCGTGCATGCCGCCGTCACACGGCCCACAGTTCAACGAGGAGACAGCATTCATGGCAGGCCACCGCCGTGCGCGGCGCAGGGCTCGGGCCCGGCGGTCACGCTGGAGACTTCCCCTGACCGTGAGCGTCGTGGCCGCCGTGATCGTGGGCCTGGTCTGGTCGGTCACGGCGGTGCTCGGTGGGTCCGGAAGTGCCGGCATCAAGGCCGCCCCCAAGGAGAAGCCGACCCCTCCCGCCTGGACCCGGACCTGGGGTACCGCCATGGCCACGGCCTCGTCTCCCGCACAGACCAAAGTGACCGGTCAGCAGACGCTGCGCATGGTCGTGCACACCAGCATCGCCGGCCCCGCCACCCGTATCCACCTGGTCAATACCTTCGGCAAGGATCCGGTCACCATCGGGCACGCCACCATCGCCCGCCAGGCGAGCGGTGCCACGACGACGGCGGCGCCGGTTCCCCTCAGCTTCGGCGGCAGCACGAATACCGTGATCGCGCCCGGCGGGAGCGTCTACAGTGACCCGGTCGCGTTCCCGGTGAGGGCCGACGAGAACCTACTGGTCAGCATCCATCTCCCTGATCCCGTGAGCGCGGCCCCGTTTCACGAGTACGCGCTGACGACCTCCTACATGTCCATGCCGGGGGACACGGCCGACCGGACCATGGAGACGGCGGACTCCGGCTTCATCGTCAAGTTCCCCCACTGGGCCTTTCTCAGTGGCGTGGACGTCATGGCGAGGAGCGGTGGAACGGTCGTCCTCCTCGGGGATTCGCAGACCGACGGCGGCCACACCACCGTCGACGGCAACCGCCGCTGGCCCGACGCGTACGGGCGCGCCCTGCAGATCCGTGACAAGCCCATGGGCGTCGTCAACGCAGGGATATCCGCGAACCGCGTGCTCACCGACGGCAACCCCGCCGAGTACGGCCAGAGCGCGCTCAATCGCTTCGACCGCGATGTCCTGGGCCAGCCCAATGTGAAGGCCGTCGTCCTCTACGAAGGCATCAACGACATCGCGTTCGGCAACGCGACCGCTCGGGACCTCATCTCCGGGATCCGGCAGCTCGCGACCCGCGCCCGCTCGGCGGGGCTCGGGTTCACCGTGGCCACCATCCCCCCGTTCAAGGGCTTCAAGGCGTACAGCCCGGCGAAGGACAAGGTGCGGCAGGAGGTGAACGACTACATACGCTCCACCCACGACATCGACGCGTATGTGGACTTCGACGTGGCGACGCGAGACCCGCTGAACCCCACGCGGCTCTTCGCCGCCTATTACAGCCGCGGTGACGACCGCCTGCACTTCGGCGACAACGGAAGTCAGGCGCTCTCGGATGTCGTGACTCCCGCCCGTTCCCTCGCTCCCCTCACCCCCTGGCCCACCCAGACGGTCGTCGCGGACTTCACGGGGGACGGCATCCCCGACCTGGTGGCCCGCGCCGTCGGCGGCGAGCTCCAGCTCAGGCCCGGTAACAAGGACATCGACGACAGCAGCCGAGGCGACGGCACCTTCGGCACCCCGAAGACGGTCGTGCATGGCTGGGACTACACCCAGACCGCGGCAGGGGACTTCACCGGGGACGGCGAGGCCGACCTCATCGCCCGCGACAGTGCCGGAAACCTCCAGCTCTTCGCGGGCAACGGCAACGGCACCTTCGCCCCACCGAAGAAGGTGCTCAGCGGCTGGGCCTCCACCCAGACCACGGCAGCCGATGTCACGGGGGATGGCATTCCCGACCTCATCGCCCGCGACAGCGACGGCGATCTGCGTCTCTGGCCCGGTAGCCGCAAAGCCGGCTTCGAGCCTGCTCGGCTCCTCCTCAAGGGGTGGAAGTTCGCCCAGGCCACGGCGGGCGACTTCACCGGCGACGGCAAGCCCGACCTCATCGCCAAGGACAGCGTCGGAAACCTCCAGCTCCTCACCGGCAACGGCAACGGCACCTTCGCCCCACCGAAGAAGGTGCTCAGCGGCTGGGCCTGCGCCGAGACCACCGGGTTCGGTCTCCGCACGGGTGGTATCGCCCATCTCCTCGGCAGGAACGAGGAGACGGGCGTTCTCACCGAACTGCTGAACACGGGAAGGGCCGAGTTCAACCAGCCACTCCGGCTCACGGACGGCTGACGGCGGCCAGGCCCGCTGACAGGGAAAGGGCTCACCGGAGAGATTCCGGGGAGCCCTTTCGACGAGGAGAGTCAGGAGCGCTGGAATGCTCCAGCGGGCTCCTCCCGCTGGACAGGTACTGCGGGAGGAGCCTGCCGGTGCTCGACGACCGGCGGGTCGGAGTGCTTGCGCAGGTCGGTCATGGCCCTCTTCATCGCCTTGCCCAGCCACTTGCTGACGGGCTGCTCGACGAAGCGGTGGACGAGCCAGGAGAGCAGGAGCATCGCGGCGACCACGCCGAGGACGAGCGGCAGCGCGGACACACGGTTGCGGAAGTGGTGCAGGACGGTCAGGCCGATGGCCTGGTGAAGGAGGTAGAGCGGGTAGGTCATGGCACCCGCGGTCGTCAGCCAACGCCACTGGATGCGGTTGAACCAGCCGAGCGCGAGCATCGTCATGAACAGGAACGCGGCCGCGATGATCAGCTGGGCCGGCCAGACGTGGATCGCGTGGTGAACGTTCGTGGTGTCGTAGCCGAGGCGGAGGACACGGCGGGACACCTGGAGTTCGGCGAGCAGGAACGAGATCAGCACGATGCCGCCGAGCAGCAGGTTCGGCCCGAAGCGGTAGACGAGGTAGAGGGCGATGCCGGCGACGAAGTACGGGGTGAAGTTGGGCTCCGTCCACATGAGGAGGACGTCGTTCGGCGCTACCTGGGCGACAAGGCTCGCCACCGTCCAGAGGCCACAGAAGAGCACACACCGGCGGTAGGTCAGCCCACGGCTGATCACGACGGCGAACAGCAAGTAGAACTTCATCTCGACGAACAGCGTCCAGTAGACGCCGTCCACGCTGCGGACGCCGACTCCCTCCTGCAGCATGGTGAAGTTCACCGCGACCTGGGTCCAGTTCTGGACGTGCCGGACCTCGGGGAAGAGGGATATGACCGCCACGGCGAGGATCAACGCGGCCCAGTAGGCGGGGTAGAGGCGCGTGACACGGGACACCACGAAGTCGCCCAGCTTCTTCCCCCAGCTGCTCATGCAGATCACGAAGCCGCTGATCAGGAAGAACACCTCAACACCGAGCCAGGTGTACTGCGTGACCCTGTGCAGCTGCGGGAACAGCTTGATCGCGGGCTGGGCCCAGGCGTCGTTCGACGCGGTGTAGTGGCAGAACACCACCATCAGGGCGGCGACGAGCCGCAGTCCGTCAAGGACCGCCAGGCGCGGCCGCTTCTGCGCCCGTTTTTCAGTGCTTCCTGACTGGATGAGATTTTCGGGCACGTGTGGTCGCAATTCTCGTAAGGGTCCGGCGAGGCCGCAGCGAAAAACCGGACAACCCCTAACCGTCCGGCTGGTATGGTAATTTTACCGGACGACCTGGCTGTCGTTTGCGCGGATCCGCCACGCAATCAAACAAGCTGTGCGGTTTCTGACGTTTATACCATTCACACACGATCGGGAGATGCCGGGGCTGCGCCGACCGCGCGGACCGCCTCCGGTCACCGCTTCAACGATTCCCCGGGGGGATCTGTCCATGTTCCGCAAGATCACCAGCACCGCGTCGGCCGCACGGCTTCTCGCGGCGGGTATCGCCATCGGCTCGCTCGTGAGCGCCGCTCCGGCGCAAGCCGCCGAGGCCCCGCGCGTCGAACTCACCGAGCAGATCGTCGCAGTGGGGGACTACGACAGCGACGGGATCACGGATCTCTTCGTCCTGGTTCCGGCCGACCCGGACAGCTGGCTCCCTTCCGAGAACCTGGCGGTGATGAAGGGCCGGAAGGACGGCACGTTCGGCAGCCCGGTCAGCCTTGGGCTCCAGCGAGACCTCCATGTCGAGGCCGGCGCGGACTTCAACGGTGACGGTCTCGCCGATCTGCTCGTCGGCGACGCCAAGGGTGGCCTCACCCTCCTGGCCGGCGGCAAGGGCGGTGCCTTCGGCCCCGGGCGGCAGATCATCAGCGATTGGAAGCACATCCAGACCACGGCCGGCGACTTCAACGGCGACGGCAAGGCCGACTTCGTCGCCGTGGACCCCGACTCCCGCGCCGTCCTCCTGTGGAAGGGCAACGGCGACGGCACCTTCGCGCAGCCCGAGAAGGTGGCCGACGGCTGGCGCTTCACCCACGCCACGGCGGCCGACGTCAACGGCGACGGCGTCGCCGATCTGCTGGGGCAGGACCACCACGCGGAGGACAAGCTCTACATCGCCACCGGCAACAAGACCGGTGCCTTCAGCGCCCCCAAGGCGCTGCTGAGCAACTGGAACTTCGAGGGTGCCGTGGCGGGCGACTTCAACGGTGACGGCAAGGCCGACATCATCGCCAAGCCCTACATGAGCGTCCAGCCCAAGCAGATCTGGCTGGGCAACGGCGACGGCACCTTCGGGCAGCCCACCGTCGTGACTTACCACTCGTAGGCCACCCACCAACACACGATGCCCTCCGGCCCGCACAGCGGGCCGGAGGGCATCGGCTTTCGGGTAAGCCGGTCACTCCCCCGTCAGACGGTCATCCCATGCCGTCGTCCACGCGGGACGCAGTCGCCCGCCTCCTCGTAGGCGAACCGCTCACTCCTCACCCTCCGGCCTCCAAGCAGACCGCCGCCGTCGATTCCAATGGCGACGGCATTCCCGATTCTCATCGGCCGCGGCACCAACGGCGGCCCGCACTTCTGGCCCGGTAACCGGAAAGCCGCCTTCTGGACCGCTCGGCTCGTTCTCAAAAGGTGGAGTTTCACCCCGGCAATCCCAAAAGGTGCGCGAAAACCCGACGTACACCGAGCCCACCACGTGCGGTCTCCGCGCCGGTTGTACCGCCCACCCCCTCGGCAAGAACGAGGGGACGGGCGTGCTCCATGGGTGGCTCAACACGGGGAAGCCTAGTTCATCCCCCGGTCCGGCACACCCGGGAGTTAAGGCGGTCAGGGGCCCGGCGCGGTACGCGGCGGGCCCCTGGCATCCGCGCCAAAAACGGAATCTGTGATTTCGCATCGGAGCCCTCAATTCAGCTTCTGAACACACCGATCCAGGTGATATCAATAGGGCGCCGGTCCAGCGCAGGGGGAGCAACGCGCCGTCAGGCCGGGCATGTCGATCGGGGGGTCGGAACCAACCATCCTGGTTTCCTTGCCGGACAGGCACGTGCGCGGTATTCACGCACGCACGTTTTTTATCGTAAGCCAAACGCTTTCTTAGCGAATTCATTGCAAAGGCAAGGAACAATGAAGGCTGTTTCCCGCGTGCTGACCACCGCCGTCCTGGCGAGCACCGTCGCGATCACCGGCGCCAACGCCGCGATGGCCGCCGACACCCCGCCGCCCATCGTCGAGGACTTCGAGTACCCGCAGGCGGACAAGATCTTCCAGGAGCGCGGCATCAAGCTGAAGAGCGGTGACGGGCACATCATGCTCGCCACCTGCGACAGCGCCCCGGGCCTGATCGAGGTCTACTCGCGCGGCATGCAGGAGCGCGACAAGGTCGGCCAGGGCAAGTTCTGCTTCAAGGTCAACGGCCCCACCGGCTACCTGAGCCTGGAGCTGCCGACCGTCTACGGCGCCAAGGGCAACGACTACGCGGTCAAGGTCAACATGGTGACCACCAACGAGTCGAAGTCCTTCAACCTCGACAAGAACAAGTGGACGGCCGTCGGCGAGACCGCCGACCCGCAGGGCCGCGAGTTCACGCTGCTCGAGATCGTCGCGAAGAAGTAACCCGCCGCGTTCTCCAGCCGGTGGCGCGCCGGGCGCGCGCCACCGGCTGTTCCTCAAGGCCATCCCTCACGGTTCGTCTCGTAAGGAAAGCAACATGTCTGGCAAGGGTCCGCGCGCCGCGTGGATAGCAGGGCTCATCGCCGGTTCCGTCGCGACCGGTGCTTTCACGGCCGTACCCGCCCAGGCCGTCGTCGGTGACGCGGCCAAGGACGGGCAGTACACGTCCACCGCGAAGATCAGCATTGGCAACAGAGCCTGTACCGGCACCCTGGTGGAGAGCCAGTGGGTGCTCACGGCCGCGAGCTGCTTCGCGGACGACCCCTCGCAGGGCTTCCGCATCACCGCCGGCGCCCCCAAACAGCAGACCGTCGTGACCGTCGGCCGTACCGACCTCACGGGGACGGCCGGCGCCACGGTCGACGCCGTCGAGCTCGTGCCCCGTGGCGACCGCGACCTGGTCATGGTCAAGCTCGCCAAGCCGGTCACCGGTGTCGCCCCGGCCGCCGTGAGCTCCACCGCGCCCCGGCAGGGCGAGGACCTGCGGGCCGCCGGGTTCGGTCGTACGAAGGACGAGTGGGCCCCCACCCGGCTGAACACCGCCGCCTTCGGCGCCGGTGCCGTCGCGGCCACCACCGTCGGCCTCACCGCCAAGACCCCCTCCGACGCCGCCCTCTGCAAGGGCGACATGGGCGGCCCGGTCCTCCGCGAGGCCAACGGCACCGCCGAGGTCGTCGCCGTCGCCACCGCCTCCTGGCAGAACGGCTGCTGGGGCACCGACGGCACCGAGACCCGCACCGGCGCCGTCGCCACCCGCGTCGACGACGTGGCCGACTGGGTCCAGCAGACGTACGCCCGGACACTGCTGGCGCGGCGCGGCTGGGGCAACGCCGCGCACCTGGCGTCGGGCTACTTCACCGGCGAGCCCACCGGCAAGCGCCGGATGGACCTGTTCGTCGCGTGGAAGGACGGCTCCGCCAGCCTCTTCCAGGGCGCCGACTACGACAACCCGAAGTACCCCTTCACCCGCGAGATCCAGCTCGAAGGCGCCGGCAGCTACTGGAAGTACGCCGACGCGGTGACGGCCGGTCGTTACAGCGACAGCGGTACCGACGGTCTGACCGTCCGCTGGGCCGGCGGCAAGCTCTCCACCTACACCCACGTCGACGAGAAGGGCTTCCACGAGGAGAAGACCCTCGCCGAGCCCGGCTCCTGGTGGTCCCACGCCCGCCTGATCACCTCCGGCCGCTTCTCCGCCAACGCCCTGCGCGACGACCTCCTCGTCCTCTGGGAGGACGGCTCCACGTCGATGTACACCGACACCGGTGTCAACGGCGTGAAGAAGGAAACCCAGCTCACGCTGAAGAACGACGGTTTCAAGACCGCCGTCCAGATCAACGCCGGCGAGTTCACCGGCGGCAAGACCGCCGACCTGCTGATCCGCTGGAGCGACGGCCAGACCCAGATCTTCCCCGGCGGCGACACCAAGAACGACCAAAGCCGTATCCAGGTCACCCCGGTCGGCTACCACTGGACCCACGCCGCGCAGATCACCGTCGGCAACTTCACCAAGCCCGCCGGCCCCCTCAACGACATCCTCGTCCGCTGGGACACCACCGACCTCAGCTACTACCCGAACGTGACCCCCGGCGCCATCCCCTCCACCCGGGGCCCGCTCGGCGAGGTCCAGCTCGTCGGCTGAGTCCAGCCCCGTCCCGTCAAAGCCGTTGACGCCGTTAGCCCGTTAACCCGTCAATGCCGTTCCACATGCCCTGACTGACCCAGGGCATTTTCAGGAGCACAGTTGTCTCAGACATCCCGGAAGCGTTCACACACCGCGTGGACGACCGTAGCCCTCGCCACCGCCGTCGCCGCCGGCGCCCTGACCGCCGCCACCCCGGCGAGCGCCGTCGTCGGTGACACCGCCAAGGACGGGCAGTACGCGTTCACCGCGAAGCTCGACATCGGCGATGGGAAGCGCGCCTGCACGGGTGCGCTGGTCGACCCGATCTGGGTGCTCACCGCCGCGTCCTGCTTCGCCGACGCGAGCGGCAACGTCACCCCCGGCGTGCCCGCGCTGAAGGCGACGGTCACCGTCGGCCGTACGGACCTCGGGAGCACGGCCGGCACCGTGACCGAGGCCGCCGAGGTCGTCCCGCGCACCGATCGTGACCTGGTCGCGGTCCGGCTCGCGAAGCCCGTCACCGGTGTCGTCCCCGTCCAGGTGTCGACCGCCCAGCCCCGGCAGGGCGAGGACCTGCGCGTCACCGGCTACGGCCGCACCAAGGACGAGTGGGCGCCCACCCGCCTGAACACCGCCGTCTTCGGCGCCGGCACCGTGGACGCCAAGACCATCGGCCTCGCCCCCAAGGCCCCCGCCGACGCCTCGCTCTGCCAGGGCGACATGGGCAGCCCGGTCCTCCGTGAGACGAACGGCACGGTCGAGCTCGCCGGCGTCGCCACCGGCTCCTGGAAGAAGGGCTGTTGGGGCGGCGACGACGCCGAGACCCGCACCGGCGCCGTCGCCGCCCGCGTCGACGACACCAACAGCTGGGTCCAGCAGCTGCGCCTGTTCAACAAACTCGACCAGTTCACCGGCGTCATGACCTCCGCCGACTTCAACGGCGACGGCCGCGCCGACGTCGCCGCCGTGCTCAGGGACGGTTCGCTGGTGGCCTACTACGCGGGCGCCGACGGCACCCTCGAATACGGTCGCGAGCTTTGGTACGACAAGTCCTGGGGCGGCAAGCAGCAGATCATCGCCGGTGACTTCAACGGCGACGGCCGCCCCGACATCGCCGCGGTGGCCGAGGACGGCTCTCTGCACCTCTACGCGGGACAGGCCGACGGCAAGCTCGCGGCTGCCAAGAAGATGTGGACCGACACCTCCTGGGGCAAGATGGCCAACATCGCCCGCTACCGGGGGGACGGCTGGCAGCGCGACGGCCTGATCGCCATCTGGGGCGACAAGTCGCTGTTCGCCTACCCGGCCGGAGCCGACGGCGTGCTGACCGGCAAGAAGACCGAGATGTGGCGCGACAAGTCCTGGAGCAAGAACTTCATCGTCACCGGTGACTTCAACGGCGACGGGCGGGACGACATCGTCGCCGGCGCCAACGACGGCTCGCTGCAGCTGTACGCCGGCAACGGCAAGGGCTCCTTCGACAACGCCCGTTCCATGTGGCGCGACAAGTCCTGGGGCAGCATGCAGAACGTCCTCAGCGGCGACTTCGACGGCGACGGCAAGGCCGACCTCCTCGCCCGCTGGGCCCGCTCGATCGTCGGCCCGGGCAAGGTCTATCTCTACGCGGGCGACGGCACGGGCAAACTCGCCGACGCCCGCGACGCCTGGCCCAACCGCTGACGGCAGCCCGGAGACCCGCGGGGGCTGCCGCGCCAGGTCACTTCACCCGCGCGCTGTGCAGCTTCCCGTCGGGCCCGAGCCACCCCAGCAGCGGCTTGTCGCCGGAGCCGGAGCCGGACCCCATCGCCAGGGCCGCCGTGCCCACGACCGCGCCCGGGACCGTGGACCAGCGCGGCGCCCTGTTGCCACCCGGGCCGCCCGATCCGTCGGCGCCGATCGTGACGAGGCTGGTCGAGCCGTCGTTGTTGCGGGCGGCGATCATGGTGCCGTCGCCCGAGGAAGCAGGCAGCACGCTGAAGGCGCCGAAGCCGCGGCCGGCCAGGTCGACCTTCTCGTCCTGCCATGCGCCGCCGCCTGCCGGGAGGCGGTAGGCGACGATGTTGGTGGTCTTCGCCTCGCGGAAGACGACCTGCACCGAGCCGTCGCGCTTGGCGAGTGCGGCCGGGGGGTCGACGGAGGCGGGCAGGCCGGAGCGGTCGAGGGAGAAGGGGCCGCCGGGGGTCTGCTGTTCCCAGTGGTAGAGGGTGTCGTGGCCCGCGCCGAAGAGGTGGATGCGGCCCTTGGCGTCGGTGATCGCGGACAGGCCCTCCTGGACCTCCGCCTCGGGCAGGTCGGTCCACGGGGACCAGGAGCCGTCGGGCTGCTGCTGCCGGGTGGCGACGCCCTTGGCCCAGTTGCGGGCGAAGAGCTGGAGGGAGCCGTCGGCGTTGCGGGCGACGACGGGGCCTCCGACGCGGCGGCCGCGGGTCGGGTCCTGCTCGGGGTTGCCGAGGGAGGTCCAGGCGCCGAACGAGCCGCCCTTGGCGTCCTGTTCGGCCATGACGATCTCCCGGCGGTTCTCCTCGGGCTTCACGCCGAGGCCGGCGATGCGCTCGGCGAAGAGCTGCCAGCGGCCGTCCTTGGTGAGGCTCGCCGTGAGCGTGGGCAGCAGCTGGCCGCCGCCGAGCAGCTTCGGGCCGTCCCAGGTGCCGCTGCCCGGGGCGGTCTCCTGCCACATGGCGGCCTGCTGGTCGAGGACGCCGAAGGCGGCGAGGCGGCCGTCGGGGCCGGGCAGCATCCAGGTGGCCGCGCCCGGGTAGCGGGGGCTGGTGCGCTGCATCCAGCCGGTGCCGTACGAGCGGTCCTGGCCGACGTCGTAGTCGCCGCAGCCCGCGGCGAAGCCGCACGAACCGGGTTCGCCGCCGTAGACGTTGAGGACGTCGGCCTTGCGGCGCACCACGGAGACGGGCAGATTCCGCTGCCAGCGCTCGTTGTAGTAGCCGCGGTAGGCGGCGACGACGTAGTGCCGTCCGTTGCCGGGGCCCTTGTAGCGCTGGAGCGCGGCGTAGGTGAACTGGGCGACGGCCGTGTGGTCGGGGTGGTCGGAGTAGCCGCGCTGGTCGTGGTGGAGCCGGTGGGTGTCGTCGTGGACCTGCATGTCGGGGTCCAGGTCCATGGTGCGCACCAGCGTGGGCTTGAAGCGGTCGAGCACACCGGTGAGGGCGTCGGTGACCTGGGCCTTGGTGAGCGGGTGGGACTCGGTCACGGTGGAGCCGCCGGCGAGCCGGTTGACGCTCTTGGCCTTGGGGTTCGACCAGAGGGTGGGTACGCGGACGTCGGGCTGGCCCGGCCGGTCCTGGGTGTGCTGGGCGACGCCGAGGAAGACCAGGGTCACGGCGGGGTTGTCGGCCAGGCTGTCGGTCTCGGCCTTCAGGCCGCCCGGCAGGTCCAGGGTGCCGCGCTTCCACTCGGCGTGGGCGTTGCCCGTCGCCATGAAGGCGTACGCCTGGCGCAGGCCCTGCTGGCGGGCGCCCGCGTAGCCGGCGAAGTCCTTGCGCGGCTGGTCCTTCGAACCGGGCACCTTGTTGATGCCGTTGGCCTCACCGCTGGTGAAGTAGACGCTGACGACGCGGTGCTGACCGCCTATCGACTGGTTGACGTCCGGGTTCATGAAGTACAGGTCGTCGTCCGGGTGGGCGACGATCTGGAGCGTGGTGACCGCGCCGTTCGCCCGGTCGGTCGCGACGTCCCCCTGGGCGGTGGGGGACGAGTGCGGCGTACCGGACGAGCAGCCGGCCACGGCCAGGGCGAGGAGCCCGGTCAGGACCGTCCTGCGGCGGAGGTCACGACGGAAGTTGCGGCGGAATTCACGGAATTCCATGGCCTTCACTCTCCACCGTGGACAAGGCGTCGGTTGCGCTCGGAGCCCTTCTCGAACTGCGAGGCGACGGGGAAGTAGCTCCCGAGGAACACCGCGAGCGCGTCCGCCTGCTCGTCCTCGGGGACGTCGCCGTCGTGGTAGTCGTTGATGCAGAACACGTCGTGGGAGCGGGTCGCCAGGATCCGGTGGAGCCGGATGTGGTGGTCGCGCAGGCCGACGTTCACAAAGGCGGAGCTGATGGCTCCGGGCATGCTGCGGCCGGTGAAGAGCCCGTACCAGTGGTGCAGCGAGGAGGCGATCGCGAGGTCGGTGCGGGCGCGGAACTGCGCGGACGCGGTGAGCCCGACCTCCTCGGCGAAGCGCTCCTCCATCTCCGCGAGGACGCTGCGGCGCAGCGGGTGCGGGGTGTGGAGGAAGGTGTTGGCGATGGTCTTGCCGAACTCCTTCTCGATCAGGGCGCGGTTGTTCTTGGCCGCGGCGAAGACGAGGTCGGTGTCGAGCGAGGGGTCGCCGGCCGGGATCGCGGTGGGCGACATGAAGCACTTGGCCGCGCCGGTCCCGTGGAAGAAGGACTCGGGCTTCATCGGGCGGCCGAGGAAGACGTCGTCGTTGAAGTAGAGGATGTGCTCGGCGATGCCCTCGATGCGGTGGATGCGGCTCTCGATGGCGTGCGAGTTGAAGGAGGGCAGCTTGCCGGTGTCGCCGAAGGCCTCCTTGTGGCTGACGACGCGCACCCGGGGGTGGTCGGTGTCGAGCCAGTCGGGGGTCTGGTCGTCGGTGAGCAGGTAGATGGTGCGCACCCACGGGGCGTGGAGGTCGAGCGAGCGCAGGGAGTAGCGCAGCTCGTCGCGGCTGCGGAAGCGGGCGGAGGCGCCGGCGGACTCGGCGGCGAGGATGCCGTGCTCGGCCTGGGTCTTCTCCTTGCGGGCCAGCCACGCGGGGTCGGTGCCGTCGACCCAGGTGTAGACGACGTCGATGGGGAAGTCGACGCCGTCGACGAAGGTCTTGGCGAAGGCGTCGAGGGTGCGGTAGTCGCGCTCCCCGATGCGGGTGACGGCGGGCTTGGCCAGCTCGGTACGGGGCAGGGTGGCGCCGTAGCGGGTGTTGCCGGGGACGGTGACGGTGGTCTCGTCGTCCTCGGTGTCCTGCCAGAAGACGACGTCGCAGCCGTAGACGCCGCTGACGCGCAGCTGGCCGCCGCCGGTGAGGACGGGGCGGAAGACGCGGATGCGGGTGCAGTTGGCCGGGATGACGTCGGGGGTGAGGAAGGAGGCGAGGACGGTGCGCAGCACCGAGCCGCGGTCGTTGAGCAGGCCCGCGTAGACGGGCTCGTCGCGGTAGCGCTCGGCGAAGTCGGTGACGAAGGCGTCGCGGTCGGCCCCGTCGACGGTGATGGTGTGCCGCAGCATGGCGGTGGGGGTGAGCGCGTAGGACAGACCGAGCGCGTCGAAGACGTCGACGGCGAGGTCGAGGTTGTCCTGCATCACCTCGAAGGGAGTGGTGTTCTCCTTGACGAGGCAGATCTGGCCGCCGGCCCGCTTGACGTCGGGGCGCGCGGCTTCGATGCGCACTTCCTGGGCCTTGTGGGCCACGTCGGAGAAGGGCCGGTCCACGCCCTTGGGGACGGCCGCGCCGGCGATGCCGCCCTCGGCGTCGGCGGCGGCCTGGAGGGCGCGGCGGCGGGCCTTGGCGGCGTCGCGGTCGCCGCTGTCGCGGTCCTTGGCGAGCTCTTCCAGGAGGCTGTTCCACTCCTGGGTGACCTGGCCACCGGTGTGGCGGCCGGAGCTCTTGTGCGCTTCGGCGCCCATCTCGCGGCGGAGGTCGTCGTCGTCCATCAGCCGGGCGAGGGCGTCGGCGAGCTCGCCCTCCTCGCCGAGCGGGACGAGCAGGCCGTCGCGGCCGTCGGTGAGGATCTCGCCGGGGCCGTTGGGGCAGTCGTAGGCGACGACGGGCACGCCGGCGGCCTGGGCCTCGACGAGGACGAGGCCGAACGCCTCGACGCGGGAGGTGAGCATGGCGATGGACGCCTTGGCCCACTCCTCGGCCATGTTGGCGGTGGAGCCCACGAGCTGGACCTGGTCGGCGACGCCGAGGTGGGCGGCGAGGCTCTTCAGCGCGCGCATGCGCGGGCCGCCGCCGAGGACGCGCAGGGTCCAGCGGGGGCGGTCGGCGGCGGCGGTGGCGAAGGAGCGGATGGCGTGCTCGACCTGCTTCTCGCCGGCCAGACGGGCGCCGAGGACGACGGTGCGGGTCTCCAGGGTGGAGCGGGGGCGGAAGCCCTCGGGCAGGGAGTTGCCGATGGTGGCCAGACGGGGGGCGCAGCCGCCGAGGGTCTCGGCGAACCAGTCGCGGGTGCGGCTGGTGAGGGAGACCAGGGCGTCGATGTGCGAGGTGTACATGCGCAGCGGCTCGCCGGTGACGCCGCGGAGCTCGGAGACGCGGTGGTCGAGGTGGACCGTGAGCACCCGGCGGGGGGCGAGCTGGGCCATGTACGCCATCAGGGACGGGGTGGTGGAGACCAGCACGTCCGTGTCGATGGAGTGGAGCGCCTCGGCGAGCTCCAGGTCGGCGAGGCGGTTGAAGGCGGCTTCCCACTCGGCGCGGACCAGCTCGCTGGGGGTGGCGGCCAGGCGCCGGTAGGCGGCGGCCATGTCGGAGCCGGAGGTCGCGTCGCTCCGCACGGGGCGCTGTGCCTCGCCGCGGGCGTCCACGAGGTGACGGACGCGCACGGCACCGCTGTCGAAGAACGCCTCGTCCTCCGTGCGGAAGACGCTGAGGATCTCCACGTCGTGCTGCCGGGCCAGCAGCTCGGCGAGGGTCATGGTGGCGCGTTCGGTCCCGCCCATCGTGTCGGCGGAGGTCAGCAGAAAGGTGATTTTCACGTGCGGCCTTCGTGGTGTGCGGCGGTCCGGTGGCGGTTTCCCGGTGTCACTGGTGGGATCCGGCTGCGCCGGCGGCAGGGGTGCGCGGGGTGCAGACGAGCTGGAGCGCGCCGCGGCGGGTGTACTGGGGCTTGACCTGGACGAAGGTGCCGTCCGCGGCCCGTACGGTGAATTTGGGTGGGGTCACGACCTGGCGCGGGGAGCGCAGGTCGTGCTCGCGGCGGCCGATCTCCAGCGGCTTGGTGCCGCGGGCGCCGCGGGGCAGGCGCAGGGTGAGCGTCTGCTTGCGGGAGGTGTCGACCAGCTTGGCCAGCGGCACGGTCAGCCGCCAGGCGGTGGCGTCGCCGGGCAGCGGCTCGGCGGGCCGGCGGTCGAGGGCGTGCTTGCGGTCCAGCTCGGCGACCTCGACGACGGGGCTCTCCCCCTCGGCGATGGCCGTGCCGGAGCCGTAGATCGCGAAGAGGATGCCGACGCCGCTGAAGGAGCGCTCGACGCGCAGCACCTCGGCGCGGGCCCGGGCCGGGGCGACGGTCAGGCGCAGCTGGCCGGCGGGGGTGATGCCGAGCCGGTGGCGGCGGCCCGTGACGGCGCAGGTGGCCAGGGCCCGGGTGGGTCCGGTGTAGGTGGGGGCGCCGTCGCCGAGGAGGCGCAGGCGCAGGGCGGCCCGGCCCTCGTGGCGGGCGGGCTCCAGCTCCAGGGAGAGGTGCCAGCGGCCGGGGGTGACGGGGACGCCGCCGAGGGTGTCGCCGAGGAGGGTGGTGGCGGTCACGGAGATCTCGCCGTTCTCCTCGCGGCTCAGTACGGCCTCGGCGCGCAGGCGGGTGGTGCCGCTGACGAGGACGACGTGGGCCGTGGTGCCGGTGTCGCCCTCGGGGAGGGTGCCGGCGGGCAGCGTCGCGTGCAGGTTCAGGGTGTGGCCGTCGAGCACGGCGGCGTACTGGACGCGGGCCGCGGAACCCTGGGAGGCGGGCATCAGGACGGAGTCGACGTAGGTGTCGCGTCCGGTCGCGATCCCCGTGTTCACCCTGCGGCGGACGGTCTGGCCGACCTTCCAGGCAGGGCTGCGGGTCAGCGCGATACGGGCCGACTTCTTGATCACGCGCAGGGCGTGGCGAGGCGCGGTCACGGGCGCACCCCGCGGCCGCTGGGGGTCATGATCTGAGCGTGCACCCATTCAGGGTAAACGGCGGCGGGCGCCGACCCGGAGGGCGGAATCGGATAATTCCCCTACCACCCCGGTTCTACGGGCACGTTACCGGGTGGTGAAATACCCCACAGGGCGACGATGCAACCAAGTGTGGCCGGTGGGCGTGGATCCCTTGAGGGGCACGGCCGGGAGCGGTGCGCGCGGGCCGCCTCCGGGCGCCCCCCGGCGGCTCCGGAGGGGCATCGGGGCGGTGGCCTGCGATTGCCTCTCCATTGAACGCTCTGGTAATTACTTGAGTCTCTGTCTTTTTCCGGGCCGGTCGTCACGGGACGTACTGGTTGTTTTACGTGTTGTGCCGCATCGGTGAGATGCGGTGCCGAGGGGTTGAAGCGATCTTGACTATCGACCATTCGACCTCGGTCCCGTCCGCCGCGGGCACGGGCGGCTCCGTCCCGGCCCAGCGCACGACCGACGCCGCGCCCGCCCCCTCCGCCGCTACCGCTACCGCTCCCGCTACCGCTCCCGCGAAGCGCGGCGCCAACCCGGAGAAGTCCGGCCTGGTCAAGGCCTACCGCCGGCTGCTCCCGGAGAGTGCCCGCCGCGCGATCGCCCAGCGGGTCTCCGTCGAGACCCGCGGCGCCCTGATGCAGCACATGGCCGACTCCCTCGACCTGGAGCAGCGCCGCCAGAAGCTGCGCGGCAAGCGGCTCCAGCGCCGCTTCGCGGGCGCGACCGATACGTCCGAGGCGTCCGGCACGACCGCCGCGCAGCCGCGCGTGGTCCTCGTCGACGGCAAGGCCCACATCGCGCTAGTCGACCCCGTCCTGACCCCGCACGGCTCCCGCGCCGCCGCCCTGGACCTGGTCTGCACCGCGCTGGAGCAGGCCGGGATCGACTACTTCTGCGTCCGGGCCGCGACCACCGAGTCCGCCCCGGTCGTCGCGGTCGCCGCCGCCGACCGCCGCCGGGTCCAGCAGCAGCTGGCCGGGCTGTGCGCCCGAATACCGGGCTACGTGGCTCCGGTGAACCGGGAGAACGTGCCCGGTCAGGCGCTCCCCGGCTTCGTCCCGGGCACCTGGCGCCAGGTGGAGAAGAGCCCGGCCACCCGTGTGACCTGGTTCCGCACCACCGCCGACGGCACGCTCGTCCTGGGGCAGGAGCACGGCTGCGACGTCCAGTTCTGGACGCGCGAGGACGGCCCGCACGGGCCGCTGCTCGTCGCGCCGCGCCGCAACGGCGTGGTCGAGGAGGTCCCGGCGGACGAGACCGACGCGTCCGTCGACGCCCCCGTCGAGCTGTTCACCGGCCCGCTGGGGCACGCGCCGCGCCCGGAGCGGACCACGGTCCGCACCCGCCCGCAGTTCACGATCCGGCTGCCGCAGGACATCACCTTCCCCATCGACGTCGTCTACACCTGGGTGGACGGCAGCGACCCCGTCTGGGCCGCGCGCCGCGCCAAGGCCCAGGGCGCCGACGCCTCCGTCGAGGAGCTCCACGAGGAGGCGGCGAACGACGCGCGCTACCTCAGCCGCGACGAGCTGAAGTACTCGCTGCGCTCGCTGCACCAGTACGCCCCCTGGGTGCGCAACGTCTACCTGGTCACCGACGACCAGACGCCGTCCTGGCTGGACACCTCGCACCCCAACGTCCACGTGGTCAGCCACAAGGAGATCTTCTCCGACCCGGACGTCCTGCCGACGTTCAACTCGCACGCCATCGAGAGCCAGCTGCACCACATCGAGGGCCTGTCGGAGCACTTCCTCTACTTCAACGACGACGTCTTCCTCGGCGCTCCGCTGACCCCCCAGACGTTCTTCCTCTCCAACGGCCTGACGAAGTTCTTCCCCTCCCCCGCCCTGGTCCCCCTCGGCGAGCACCGCCCCGAGGACCCGCCGGTGGCGGCCGCCGCGAAGAACAACCGGGCACTGGTGGAGGAGGGGTTCGCCACCACCTTCACCCAGAAGATGCGGCACGTGCCGCACGCGCTGAGCCGCGCCGTCCTCACCGAGCTGGAGGAGCGCTACGCCGAGGCCCACGCGGCCACCGCCGCCGCGCGCTTCCGCAGCCCCGAGGACCTCTCGCTGGCCTCCTCGCTCCACCACTACTACGCGTACCACCAGGCCCGGGCGATACCGTCCGACCTCCGCTACATCTACGTGGACCTGGCGCACCAGAACACCTCGCGCCGCCTCAACCGCCTGCTGGCGCACCGCGATCTGGACGTGTTCTGCATCAACGACACGGTGTCCACGGCGGACGACCTGGCGCGTACGGACGCGCTGATAGCGCCGTTCCTGGAGGGCTACTTCCCGGTGCCGAGCCCGTACGAGCTGCTTCCGTAAACGGCTTGCCTAAACGGCTTACGTAAACGGCACGTTCACACAGGCGAGCCGTGCCCCGGCCGTTCCGGCCTTGCCGGGCGCGGTCTCGGTGGCGTGCTCGTGGATGACGACGGAACGGGCCTCGCCGGCGCGGAAGCGCCACTTCACGACGGTGGCGGAGCGGCCGTTGCCGCGCTTGTCGGTGGTGAGGTCCAGCCACGCCTCGTTCTGCGGGTTGGCGTACTTCGGGTCCACGGACGGGGAGTTGGGGTCCTTGACGTTCTGGTAGTGCGCCCCGGAGTCGCCGGGCGCGTCGCCGCACGGCTTCTGGTGGACGTGGGCCCCGTACGTCCGGCTCCCCTGGATCCCCCGCACCCTCAGCTCCACCCGCGTCCCGTCCTTCCCCTTCCGCTCCACCACGGCGACCCGGCTCTTCTCGGGCACCGCCTTCTTGTCGAACGTCACCGCCCGGTGCGTACCGGTACCGGTGCCGGCGGCCTCGAACTGCCCGTGCACGTAGGGGCCGTGGCGGGGCGTCGTGCTCAGGGGCGCGACGACGGCCAGGGACGCGGCGACGGCTGACACGAGAAAGGACATGTTCCGCCCCTTTCAGGCGCGGTTCTCGGTTCTCGGTTCTCGGCAGGATCCCCGTCCACGCTAGCCGCGCACCGCGAGGGGCGCGCGGTTCCGATGGACCAATGGGGTTAACCCGGCGGCATCACGCCGGCCCAGCCGCCCCGGTTCGGCGATATTCGCCGGTATGGCCGGGAACCGACACCATCAGCGCCGCTTCGAGAAGGGCACGTGGGAGCTCCGCGAAGGAGCCCGCTCACGCATCGGCGAACTCCGGGCGCGCGTCCGGATCGCGAAGGACAGGGCGCTCGCGGACACCGACCCCGAGGTACGGGCCGCCGCCCCGGCACTGGCCGACGAGGCGTTCGCGGAGCTCCAGGCGGCGGAGAAGACCCTCTGCCACGGCGACCACCCCGGCCGCCGGCCGAACAAGCACCTCGCCGTCGCGAACGTCCACATCGACGCGGCGTACGGCCTGATGCTGCGCATGGCCCCGCTGCCCGACGTCCAGGCGCTGATGCCCGGCCTGGTGGCCCTCGTACGGGAGCAGCTGCCGGTCACCGACGAACGGCGGAAGCGGGTCGAGGAGATCGCACGGGAGACCTGCGGCGCCCCGCTGACCCCCGCCCAGCGCGCGGCCCTCGTCGGCGCGGTCGTCACCGCCCAGCAGGCCCTGCAACGCGAGAAGCTCCGCGCCCTCGGCTTCGTCCGCATCGTGGTGATCGTCAGTCTGGGGCTGGCGGCGATGGCGCTCGCGGTCGCCCTGCTCGGCGCCTGGGCGCCGGACGTGGTGCCGCTGTGCTTCCGGCCGGAGGGGATCGGCATCGTCTGCCCGACGGGCATGGAACCGCCGTCCGACGTGAAGGACCTCGACGAGGCGTTCGGCAAGGCGGCGTCGCAGTGGGACTACCCCGTGGTCGAGATGACCGGGACCGTGGCCGCGTCGGTGGCCGCCGCCCTGTCCCTGCGCCACATCAGGGGCACGTCCGCCTCCTACAGCGTGCCGGTGGCGCTGGCGCTGCTGAAGCTGCCGATGGGGGCGCTGACCGCCGTCCTGGGCCTGCTGCTGATGCGCGGCGACTTCGTCCCCGGCCTCAGCGCCCTGGACTCCTCCGCGCAGATCATCGCCTGGGCCCTGATCTTCGGCTACGCCCAGCAGGTGTTCACCAAGTTCGTCGACGACCAGGGCCTGGCCGTGATGAACGCCATCGGCGGCCCGCACGCCCGCCCGTACGCGGGGGCGGGGTGCGAGCCGCAGGAGGCGGTGTAGGCCCTCGGGGGCATCACCGGATATCGCCTTCCCTGTAGCGAACGCGCTGCCCGTCGGCATCACGCCTCGGACCGGCGTTCATTCGATGAGATGACCGTGCGCATCCCATCCAGAACAGACTCGTTGGGTCTGCTGAGCGAGACTCATTGGTTTTACTGGGCGCCCGCCCGACGGCCATCAGGCGGGCGCCCACGGGAGCGAGACCTACCGGAGGTCTCACCCGCGAGCCGCTTACTGCCCGGAAGCGCTCAAAGCCGCGGCAGTAGGCGGAGATTGGGAGGGCGCTATGGATGTCGCCGGACACGTGCAGGATCAGGACGACGCGCAGACACCCCCGGGCGACGCATCACCCACATGGGTGCGGCTGGCCTTTCGGCTCGCCTTCGGGATCGTGGCCGTCGGGGTCATCGTGTTCCTCATCCTCGTGACCACGGGGACGGTTCGCGCGGGCGAAGGCGTAATGATCACCTTCAAGCTCATGGGAGGGCTTTGCGTCATTGGCGCGACCGCGTCGACGCTGCTCAAAACGGGGGGTAGCCGAGAGGCCCGTGAGTGGCTGAAGAGCAAGCTCTAGACACCTCCAGGCCGCGATAGACGGTTCTCCCGAGAGCCCCTCGCCATGGCGGCGAGGGGCTCTCGACAGTGCGTATACACGAGAAACGACGGGAATCGAAGCGTGTCACGCGCGGCACCACCGTGATTCACATCTCCACTCTTACGGGTGATGACGGCGGAAAGGACGGGCTCCCGGCACCGATCGGTGCCGGGAGCCCGTTCTGCCGGGTTGACGCCCTGATCACGGCGGCGTCACCCCGTACACGTCAGCCGCAGTTGCCCGCCGGGCGGGTGCGGGTGACCAGGTCGGAGTAGCCGGTGGAGGAGTCGATCCACACCACCTGCGTACCGGAGACCGCCGCGGGCAGGCCCTGCTCGCCGCGGTTGCAGGACATCCGGGCGCGACGCGAGCCGTCGACGGAGAACTGCCACAGCTTGGGCAGGGTCTCGTTGCGGTACGCCGTGTCGGGCGTCCGCGACCAGACCGTGACCGCGTCCTCGGAGGCCGTCAGCGTCCCCGGGAACAGAGCGTCCGCTCCCTGTTCCTTGCTGATGTCGACGGCGCCCGTACCGTCGAGGTTCGCGCGCCGGACGGCCCGCTGGCCCTGATCGGCGGCGATCTCGTCCACCGTCCAGAAGACGTACTTGTCGGTGATCGCGGTCTGGCCGACGTTCAGAGGCGTGCCGAGCTGCGGCATCACGGTCGTCTTCCCGGACGCGAGGTCCAGGACCTTGGTGGAGTACTCGTACTTCCCGCGCCCCTTGTAGATGCGCGTACCGTAGGCGATCTTTCCGTTCTTCAGGGAGTGCTGGCCGATCGCGTCACGGCGGCTGGGGGCGTCGTCGACCCAGGTCGGCTCCTTGTCGCCCTTGCGCAGGTACCCCAGTGGCGCGTAGCCACGCCGGAAGACCTGGACGAAGACGACGACGTCGCCCTCCACCTTCGCCTGCTGGTGGAATCCGTACCGGCTGTGCACCAGCGTCTTGACGGGGCCGCCGGCGAGCGGCCGCGACAGCAGGTCGGTGCCACCGGGCCCGTTCGCCTCCCAGACCACGGTCTTGCCGTCGGTGACCGGGTTGACGTGGTAGCGGCCGTCGTTGGGGCTGATCAGCTTCTTCTCACCGGTGCCGTCCGCGCGGCCGGCCCAGACCGAGTAGGGCTCGCTGCCGCTCTCGTTCGACTTGGACGCGACCCACCAGCCGCCGCCCGCGCCGGGGCGCGAGTTCGCGGTGTTGAGCCTGCCCAGCAGCGGGTCGGTGTCCACGCCGATGGCCAGTTCCCAGTCGGGGACGATGCCGTGGCCGTTGAACGCGCGCGTGACGGCGTTCAGGTCCTTCGCGGAGACCTTGAGGTCCTTGGCGGCGGCGATGACGGCGTTGCGGCCCTCGGTGAAGCCGTCCAGCGGGGTCATGTACTCCGTGAGCGCCCGGTAGACGATCTTGTCGGCGAGGGTGCGGTTCAGGTCCTTGCGGATGTCCCAGAGGGCGCCGGAGAAGATGGTGGAGTTGAGGTGGACGCCGCCGTTGTCGGTGGCGAAGTCGACGCCGAGGAAGGACTTGGAGGTCGTCCTGCCGTCGTTCATGTCCCGGGTGGCGCACGCGCGCGGGGACTTGGTCCGGCACAGTCCCTCGCCCAGCAGCCCCGCGTCGGGGCTGTCCATGGCGGTCCCGTGCGCGTCGGTGTCGATGGCGTTGCCGAAGTAGTCGGCGATCGCCTCGTTGAGGGCGCCGGACTGGCCCGCGTAGACGAGATCGGCGCTGTTCTCGACGACGCCGTGCGTCATCTCGTGCCCGACGACGTCCAGGCTCGCGGAGAACGGGCGGTACTCCGTGTCACCGCTGCCGTACACCATCTTGGCGCCGTCCCAGAAGGCGTTGACGTACGGGGTCCCGTAGTTGGTGACGCCGACCATGGAATTGATCGCCATGCCCCGGCCGTCGAGGCTGTCCCGGCCGTGGACGGACTTGTAGTAGTCGTAGACCTTCCCGGCCGCCCAGTGCGCGTCGACGGCGCCGGACTCGGTGGCCTCCTTGTCGAAGGCGGGGTTCGGCGACCTGAACTCCAGGACGTCGGCGGGCCATTGCTTCGACACCTCGTCGACGCGCTTCTTGCGGACGTCCCAGGTCGAGATCGCGGCCTTGCTGCCGTCGCGCATCCGGGCGCTGTCGCGCATGACGTACTGACTGTCGGAGGCGTCGTGGGTGAGGTCGAGCTCGACGGTCTTCCCGTCGAATGTGACGCCGGAGCCCTTGACGGCGGAGCCGTCGGCGGCGGACCGCTGCCCGGCCGGTGCCGCGGATCCGGACGCGGACCCGCCGCCTCCAGCGGTGCCGAATGTCTTGATACCGCTGTACTGAAGGACGGGATAGCCGGCCTTGGCGTCGATGTACACCTCGCGCAGCACGGGCTGCCGGGTGGCGGGGTCGGTGCCTCGGACGGTCACGTGGTGAGTGAGCACCCCGGGCCCCTTGGGCAGCACGACCAGACCGCGCGCGGTGCCGCTGAGCGGCGGCGTGTCCCCCTCGTCGCCGGGGTCGGCGACGAAGCCCTCGTGGGCCAGCTGGGCGAGCGTCGCATCGACGGCCCGTTCGACAGCGAGTTCCTCACTCACCTCGGGCGTGGTGCCGGTGGTCAGTGCTGTGAAGTACTTGCCGGAGGCTCCGGTGACGACGCGCTTGCCGTTCTTCCTCTCCATGCGGACGAGGTACTGCCCGCCGAGGACGTCGACACCGCGGTGCTTCTGCTGAAGCCGTACGGTCTCGGAGGCGCCGTTCGTGACGGCCTGGACGGGGGCGAGGTCACGGTCGGGACGGTCGATGCGGTAACGGCTCTTCTTCTCCGTGAGATGCCGCTTCGCCGCGTCGGCGGCGCTGCCGGCCGCCCCGGCGTCCTCCCGGATGCCGCCGACAAGGGAAGGGGTGGAGGTCCCCTTCCCCGGCACCACCTCGGCGGGCCCCGGGGTGGGCGGCGGCGCGGTGACCGCCTGCGCGGGCACCGCCGACACGACAAGGGCGGCCGCGCCGATCAGCGCGGCCGCCCCTGCTATGCCGCTCCTCGCGGCCGGTCTTCTTCCTGATCTTCTACCTGAACGTGCTCTGGGCGTGCGCACGATTCCCCCTCGTACGTACCGGAACGTTCACCGGAACCGGAACGGCTTCGGTCGGCGCATATGCAACCGGTGGGGGGTGGGTCGCACAATGGGGCGGCCGCGGGGTTGGGTGGCTTTTCGGCCGGGATGGGGCAAGGGCCGTACGGCGACGACCGTCAAGGCGTCATACCTGCGTCACCGGTCGGTCAAAACCAGTGCCGCACCGTCGCCCTCGCCTCGCCTGGCTACTGTGTACCCACACGCTTCCGAGAGCGATGACTGCGCCGCCTGAGAAGGAGCTCCGCTTGAGCGCCCACTCCGCCACACAGCGCCCCGCCGGTGTCCCGCCCATGCCCGAACGCAATCCGAAGGCTCTCCGGGAAGCGATCGCCGCCCATGCCCCGCAACTCCTTGCCGATTTCGACCGGCACTGGAAACGGGACATCGCCGACACCTACGACCTCACGCCTGTCCCGGCGTTCATGGCCCGCTGGTGGACCGAGTACGCCCTCGCCCGCGACCCCCGACTGGACGCCCGGGTGTCCGACCTCGAGGACCGCGCCGCCGAAGCCGGTGACACCGCAGAGGCCCGCGCCCTCCTCGAACAGACCGCGCACCTGCGGCGGGAAGCCGGACACGCGGAGCCCGGCCAGTGACCGACGACGGGTTCATGGGCCGCCGTGGCAGATCGACTACGTCGAAGGCGCCCGCACCTACCGTGACTCGCTGCCCGAAGACGTGCGGAAGACTTTCCGGGACGCTCTGATCGACGTCCTCACCGCCAAAGACCCCTACCGGCCCGGGGAGCACATCCCGGTCGAAGCCGCCAGGTCCACCCGCTTTCGAGGCCCGCACATCCTGGCCTTCGACGGCGGGCGCGGATGGGCCCGCTTCGTCTTCATCCGTCGCACCGCGGACCCGCAAATCGTGATCGAAGAACTCTTCTGGCAGTGACCACGACGCGCCACAGCGCCCCCCGGAAAACCCCCAGGAGCCGAAAAGAAGCCCCGCCGGAGCCTGTTTTCGCAGGTCAGACGGGGTGAGGGCGGACGAGTCGGCCTGTACGCCGGGTTCTGTCACTCAGGGCCTGTGACCTGCGGGTATGCGGGCCCATAGCCCGCTGACCTGCATAAACGGCGTTGCCCAGCGTTTCAAGAGTTGTACGCCTTTGCGGGCTCGCACTCCCCATCCGCTCTCCGTTCTCCCCAGATTCTCCCCAGGGAGAGCGCGCCTCGGCCCCCCGCTCGCACGCCGCGAGCGGGGGCCGAGGCGTATACCGTCACGCCTGGGCGGACAAGCGAAAACCCCGCCCGGCACGACGGCCGGACGGGGCGCTTTCTGACGTTGGTCAGGTGAGTGTGGGCCGGTAGGGCTCGGGCATGGGTGCGACCTTCGGCGCGCAGTCGGGGCAGGCGACGCGACCGTAGCCGGGCCCGCTCGCACTCGGCACGTAGCCGACTGTCACCGGTGCCGTCGTGTCTCTGCCGCAGTTGCAGCAGCGGGCGGGGCGGTCCGGCGGCACCTCGGGGAACAGTTCGGCGTACGTGACGGCGCTCATGCGGGCACCGCCGCGGGGTACGCCGGGGCTCCGGGGTACGTGTACTCGTACTCGTAGCCCATAGCAGCGGCCACGAGGGCTACGCACCGTTGACGCTGTCGCTCGCGCTTCTCCAGTTCCTCCTGCCAGCGCTGCATGTAGAGCGGGACGAGCGGGCGGGTACCGGGCGGGATGGGCATGGTCCTGGCAAGGACGTGGACGGGGATGGGGGTCCGGGGAGCGCAGATGACGGGGCGGTTCGACGGGAGGAGCGAGGCGCTCCCCGTGAGGGCGGGCGAGGGGGTGGTCCTGGTGGCACTGCCGCCGACGGCCCGGTGTTTCCCGGCGGTGGGCAGCAGGAAGCGAAGCACCCATTGGAGGGCGCGGGCGATAGGATCGCGCATTGAGTTGGTCAGCTCCTACATAGCTGGTCGGCTAAGCCCCGTCGGACCGGTCGCAACGGTCCTTCGGGGCGCTTTTCGTTTCAGGGGGACGCTATTCCTACTTGTCTAACCTGTCCACCGTTTCATCATGTCCACCTGTCTAAGTGTTCGATCAATGGCCAGTTTGTCTACGCTCTGCCTATGCCTGAGCGTCCAAGTGACCCCCACAGTCCGCGTGCCCCTTACATGCGGGTGCTCGATGCGCTCGCCGCAGAGATCGAAGCGGGTAAGTACGAGCCGGGCGCCAAGCTCCCGTCCGAACCTGAACTGGTCGAACGCTTTGGGGTAGCGCGGATGACTGCCCGCCGGGCGCTGCGTGAGCTTCGGGAACGCGGGCTTGTCGAGACGGAGTGGGGGAAGGGCACCTTCGTTAAGCGCGCCGGCGACGGCGAGGCGTGATCGGTCAGCCCACGGTGGGCACGCCAAAGACCTCGTCCGCACGCCTTGCCGGGGCCGGGGACGGGATCAGTGGAGACGTAACGGGCGCGGCCTAGGGACCGGGACCGCTGGACAGAGCAAGACGCGGCCCCGGTACTCAGCGCAGTGCCAGGGCCGTCGGCATTTTGCTTGTCAGGGCGTGAGGTTCCAGCCCTGCCCGTCGGGGGTGTCGAGCCACACGCGCTGTGCGTCCTCGTTGATCGCTACGCCGTAGCGTTCGGGGCCGGGCTCGCCTGCGCCGAGGAACGTGTCGTACTCCGCTTCGAGGCAGCTCCAGAGATTTCGGGGGCCGGCCTCGGTCACGGTGCCATCGGCCTTGAGATCGGCAATGGAGCCGTCAGGCGCCCAGACCCGGGCGCCCGTGGGCTTCCTCTCGTCGTCGAGGTCGTACTGCCATGTGAGGCCGGGTACGGCGATGCTCAGGAGAAAGCGGTAGTCGTTGTTCGCGACGGCGGCGGCGGGGACGTGTGTCGGTCGTCCGACAGCCTCGGGCAGGGCGGGCCGGCGGGTCGGCTGGCCATCGCCAGCACCTCGACGCAGCGGCATGAAGAACGCGCCGCCCGGGAGGAAGGCGCCTTCCGCTGTGCGCTCACCGGTGCGGCGGATACGGGCAAGGGCGTTGCCGAGGGGGGCGAGGATGAACCCGCCCTCGGCGAGTTGCCGCACGAGGGCGGGGGGAACGGTGCTGAGCTGGCAGGTGACGAGGATGCGGTCGTAGGGGGCCTTGTCCGGCCAGCCGAACGCGCCGTCGCCGGTCACGACGAGTGGATGATGCCCGGTGGCGGCGAGGCGCTCACGGGCGGGGCCGGTGATGTCGGGTGAGACGTCGATGGTCACGACGTTGTCGTCCCCGAGCCGGTGCGCGAGCAATGCAGCGTTGTACCCCGTGCCGGCCCCCACTTCGAGGACGCGCATTCCGTCGGCGACCCGCAACGCTTCGAGCATCGTTGCCATGATCGAGGGCTGCGAGCTGCTCGACGTGGCGCTGCCGTCGGTACGGTGCGTGACGAGAGGCCGGTTCCCGTGAACAGCGGTAAGCCACTGCTCGCGCGTCTCGGGATCGTCTCCAGCGATCTTGCGACCGGTGTGGTCGTAGAAGTAGGGCGCGCACTTGTGGCGGGGCACCTTCTCGAAGGCGTCCCGCCATGCGGGATCGGTCAGGTCGCCGACATCGACGAGGGTCTGCACGAGCTTGGCGCGGAGCTGCGCGGCTTCCTGGTCGAGATCGGTCTCGGTGCTCACGTCGTGCTGCCTTTCTCCAGGAGGTTGGCGAGGGCGTGTGTGATGGCGTCGCGGGTCTGGTCGATCCACGCCCATTGCCCACCAGGGTTGACGTCAACGAGGTAGTGCGTGCCGTTGCTGTCAACGATGAAGTCCAGGGCGGCGAATACGAGATCGAGGCGCCACATCAGGGTTTCGATGCCCCGCTGAACGTCCGCGGGCAGCAGGGCAGAGCTGTAGTGGAGGCTGCGGGAGTCGCGGCGCCAGTCGAGGCTGGCGGGGCCGGCCGGGGCGTGGATGGCGACGGGGAAGGTCTGGCCGTTGACGACGGTGACCCGGACCTCGTACGCCTTGTCAGTGATCTCGCGCTGAAACAGGTGGGCGGTCAGAGCGATACGGGGGTCGGTCCACTGCTCGGGCAGTACGCGGTGGGTGTAGAGCTGTCCGCGGGTGTTGTTCTCGGTGTGGACGATGCCGCCGAGAACCTTGGTGATGATGTGGCCGCCGCATCGCTCGGCGAAGGGGGGGACGTCGGCGGGGTTGTTCGTGATCAGGGTCTCCGGGACGCACAGGCCGGCCTCGGCCGCGGCCGCGAGTTGCCGGGGCTTGGTGCAGTCCGCATTGCGCTCGGGGCGGTTGATCCAGAGCACGTTGGGGAGGGAGCCGAGAACGCCGGAGAAGGCGCGTTTGGCCTGTGACGTGGCGAACGCCTGCTCGGGGCCGCTCATGGTCTCCGGGAAAGAGAACGGCGTGGGCTTGCGCCACCAGACGGCGCGGACTTCCGAGAGGTCCACCCCGCGTGCGGAGTCGTGCATGGCGCCTCGCCATCGGCCGTCGGTTCCCAGTACGGCGGACAGGGTAGAGCGGGTGGGGAAGTCGGCGAGGTCGGTACGCCAGAAAGGGACGTGGCGGGCGTTGAGTTCGCGCAACACGTAGTCGGCGGTTGGGTCTAAGGCGAAGGTGACGACGAGCACGCGCGGCGCTTGGCCGCGCGTGCTCTCACCGGTTGGTGTGGTCATGGGGGCGTCAGTCGTCGTTCTGGTCCTCGTCCACGCCCCCGATGGCGTCCTGTCCATCGGACTCCGTGTTGCAGATTGTGTTGTTCATGTGGGCCGGGGTGTTGATGCAGATCTCGCCGTCGATGACGGAGAGCTGCGAGGCGGGGTCGACGGTGAACGTCTGCGACGGGATGCCCACGGGGGACACGTTAGTCAGCGCGTCGAGTCCGAACGGCCGGGTGGTGAGCGGGCCGGCCGGTTCAAGGTTGATCACGCGGTTCCGAGTCGGGAGTCGGTCAGTGAGTACAGACACAGGTTCTCCTCGAACTGATGAGTCCGGTGCAGGGGCCTTCCCTGCACCGCCGTGCGGTGATGCACCCGGCCGGAACTCCCCAGGACTGGCCGACCGGGCGTTCGTGCCTACCCCTCCGCCGGGGATGGGCGTGGGGAGGTGACACCGGCGGAAGGGTAGGAGTCCTTGGTGGCGGCTGCTCCGGCTCCGCGCTGTCCGAGCCGGTCGAAGGCGTCAACGAACGCCGTTAAGTTCTCGATCTCCTGCCTACGCTCGCGCAGGCGTTCAGATACGGCGGCGCGCAGTGCAGTACGGAATTCGGGCGTCTCGTAGACGGACGGGTGTGGCATCGGCAGCGTCTCCGGGGCTGCGGCCGTGCCCACTCCCCCGGCCGTAAGGGAGGTGCGGGTGAGCGGGTCGTTGTCGGCGGGGTGGGCCTCAATCCTGGGCATGTGCCGCCCTCTCGTGACGGCCCAAGACCACGTCCAGCGTGCCCACGCTGTCGATGTCACCCCGCATCGCAGCGTCAGCCAGGCGGGCCCGAATCCTCGCGCAGTCCTCGCAGCCGGCGGTGACGCCCGCCTTGACCTTCGGGATGCGGGGCCTAGGCACGGTGCGCCTCCTCCCAATGCGCGTGGAACTCACGGCGGGACCGGTTCTCAAGAGGCCAGTTCACCGTTGGAGGCGTCCAAGCCCGGCGCCGGTCGTCGTTCAAGCGCGAGCAGGTGCGGCACTCGTCCACCACCTTGCCGACGACGATTCCGTTGACGCCGGACGAGTGGGGCAGCGAGACGACTTCCGCTTCCGCTTGAGGTCGGCCCATGTCGGTTACTCCTCGGTCCCGTTATTGCGTGAGATGAGAGAACCGCTGTTGCCTGTGGGTCCGCCAGCGTTCATGCGCACCCTGCATACGGGTATGCAGCAGGCGGGTACGCGAGCTCGCATACCCGTTCTCCCCTACCTACCGTGAGAGGGACAGGCACTGATGAATTGGTCCGACAGCGCCTTACGGGCCGCCTCATCGCAGGGCGACTACGGGCGCGTCATTCGTCTGGTGCGTGAGTCCGCTCGGCTGACTCAGGGCCAGCTCGGCGGTGCCTGCGGCTTGTCTCAGTCCGCGATCTCCCGCTTGGAGAAGCGAGGCGCAGGCGAGTACAACATGACCGCCCTCGCTCGGGCCGCTCACCACCTCGGCATCCCGCCCCGGCTGGTCGGCCTTGCCGACAGTGGCGCAGCACCGGGCGTGCTCAGAGATGGAAGCGATGAAGTGGAACGGCGGAAATTCTTTGCCGGTGCGGCTGGGGTTGCGGCGATCCCAGTCCTGAACGCAGCGCCGACGCCCCCGCGCACAGAGTGGGAAGGGGGGCAAGCGGCGGTGCTCCGTGTCGCAACGACCGCCTATCGGAGAATGGACGCCACGGCGCCGGCGCGGCAACTGTCCGACACCGTTCAGGGGCACATGCGGCTCGTTCAGACCGTAGCCGCACAGACGAACGATCAGGCAACTCGTACGCGTCTTGCGGCCGTGGGGAGCGAGGTAGCAAGCCTTGTTGGGTGGTTGAGCTGGGATATGGCGGACCAGGGCTCCGCGCGCACCTGGTACGGCGCGGCGATCAAGGCAGCACGCCGAGCCGGTAACCCCCTGTTGATCGCGTACCAACAGGGGAGCCTGGCGCAGTTTGAGGTCGAGTACGGCAACTGCGCTCAGGGACTGACCTTGATCCGCTCTGCGAGGCGGCAACTCGGCACTGAGCGACCGCCCATTGCAGCTGCGTGGCTCTCGTCTCTCGAAGCGGTCGCGCACGCCACGGCTGGCGACGATCGCGCCGCCGACCGTGCTCTTGCAACAAGCGCCGCTGAAGCCGCCCGGATGACGGCGGACGCAGCACCACCTTGGCCGTGGGTCTTTACCTTTGACGAACGAAAGATCGCAGCGGCCCGGGTGACCTGCGGGGCCCGGTTAGCACGTCCTAGGTGGGTTCATTCGTCCCTCTCCGACGCATCGGCCGCTCTGTCATCCAGCCACGAGAAGCAACGAGCACTCCTTACGCTGGATGTCGCTACGGGGCACATGGCCTCGGGGAATCTGGACGTGGCCTTTGGCCTCGCAACTCAGGCGCTCGACACCGGCCTGCGGCTACGCTCCGGCCGCGTGGCCGAGCGCGCCCGGAACTTCCGTAGGGGCTACTCGTCCGCGTCGCCGCCGGCGATTGTCCGCGACTTCGACGGGCGGCTGAACGACGCCTACCTGTGAACGAGAGGGGACAGATGAGGATCGGTATCACTGGCCATCGAGGGCTGTCTGACACGGCCGAACGGCAGGTGCGACAAGAACTTGCTGAGGCCGTCAAGGCGTACTCGCCTGATGAGCTCGTCGGTTTGAGCTGCATTGCAGATGGCCCGGACGCCTGGTTCGCTCAGGCGGTACTTGATCACGGGGGCCGAGTCGAGGTCATCGTGCCCGCGGCGGAATACCGGAACAGCCTGCCTGACTGGCACCACGCGACCTATGACGAGCTCCTCGGCCGGGCTTCGGATGTCCATCACACTGGCCTTGACGAGTCCACCTCGCAAGCGCACATGGCGGGAAGCGAACTCCTGGTCGGCCTCGTCGATGAAATGCTCGCAGTGTGGGACGGCCAACCCGCCCGCGGCTACGGCGGCACCGCGGACGTGGTTGCCTACGCTCGGCGCACAGGTGTGCCCGTGCGCGTGCTCTGGCCGGCAGGGACGTCCAGAGACTGACGGAATGGCAGGACCGAAAAAAGCGCCCCCACACAGCCACGTGGGCCGTGCGGGGGCGTTGTTCAGTGGGTGGTGGTGGCCTGCCAGATGGACACGATCACCGCGGCGATGCTGACCACGGCGGCGAGGGACGGCAGGGGCCACCGGCTGCGCTCGACGGCGTTGAGGCGGGTGTCGAGGTCGGTTAGACGCTGATCGGTCTGGTCGCCTCTCTGGACCAGAAGAGCGAGGGCGCCGTCGGCGCGAGCGAAGCCAACCTCCACGACGCCCCGGAGCCGCTCCAGCTCCAGGGCGACATCCGAAGGGGTCGGGTCGGTCACACGATCCCCTTGTCTGTGGGGGCCGGCAGGATGGCCGGTTCGATGCGCAGCCATCGGGGCAGGAGTGCCTGCACCCCGGGGATGGCCATGATCCGGGTAAGGCCGGCCGCGACGGCGAGGGCGCCGGCCGCCCACGGGAGGGTTGCAGGGATGCCTGCGGCATCAACGATGACCGGCAGGAGCGCGGCAAGGGTGATCGCGGTCTGCACGGTGGTGCGGATGGTGCGGCGGGTGGCGTCGGTCAAGGTGGGGGCTTCCTTTTGATCGTGCGGTGACCGGGGCGTTCTGGAGAGCGCCCCGGGAGTGGGCGTCAGGGGGCAGCAGTGGGGGCGGTGAGCGGGTCGTGGCCGCGGGCGGCGGCGCGGGCGCGGAGGTGTTCCAACGCGCTGACCGCTTGCAGGGGGACAACCCCGTTGCCGAGTGCCTTGAGCTGGGCCGTGCGGGACAAGCCGGGGACGGCGGTGACGTGGCCTGGGGGCAGGCCCATCATCCATTCGACCAGCAGGGGGTTCAGTCGTCCCAGAGCATCGGTTGCCCGGGGGGCGTGACGTCCGACGAGGGGCGTCCATCGGTCGACGGCGTCGGCATAGGGCCCCCATGGGTGTTCCCGTTGGCGGCCGGAGGCGCGCTCAAGTGACCCGTCTGCCGCAGGGTGCCGGTGTCGTTCGTCGCACTGGTTGCCGGGCGGAGCGAACAGACCTCGGCTGCCAGGCTCTTCCCGTGCGTCCCGGCCTCCTGTGACGGGGTTCTGCGGGTCGCCCGGTTCTCGTTCGGGGAGGCGCGGGGGGTGGGCAGCAGCGTGCCGTCTTGGAGCTCGTAGACGGCCGAGCGGAGGTTCATACCGCCCTGTCGACCGCTGCTGTGCCCGGCGCCCGTGGCTTCGGATGCCGACGGTGTCGGCAGGAGCGCCTGCGCGGTGGGACACCGTGGCATGCGTCCGCCGGGCCGGATTGGCGTTGCAGGTGTGAACAGCCCCGCTACGGCCGTGGGCAGTTGTCCCTTCTGCCCGCCGCCCTTGTAGTCCCGGACTGCCGGGGTCGGCAGGCCACGCGAGGATGAACAGGCGGTTCCTCTGGTGCGGGGCGCCCACGTCGGACGCGCGTACACACACCCATTCCGCATCCCACCCGAGGGCGGCAAAGTCGGCGAGGACGTCGCTGAAGCCCAGACCAACGTGAGCTGCGACATTCTCAAGGAATGCGACTCGGGGTCGTAGTGTGCCAAGGGCGCGTGCAATGTGCGGCCAGATGTGGCGGGGATCGTCGGTTCCCTTCCTCTTGCCGGCGGTGCTGAACGGCTGGCACGGGTACCCGCCCACCAGGACGTCGACCGGCTCAACGTCGTCCCAGGACAGGGTGGTGATGTCGCCGAGGTTCGGTGTCTCGGGGTAGTGGTGGGCGAGGATCTTGGCGGGGCCGAGGTCGGGGTCGGCTACCCACGTGAGGGTGCCGCCGGCCACGTGCTGCACCGCCATGTCGAGGCCGCCGTAGCCGCTGCACAGCGAGCCGATACGCAAGGGGGCACCAGCGGCAGGACTCACGAAGCGTCGGTGGTCCGGGGCACCTTCAGCGCGGCCCACTGGAGCGGGCCCGGCCAGCCGTCGCATTCGTGCGGCGCGTCGCCGATCTTGCGCTGCCACTTCCGGAAGCTTTCACGGTCGGCAGACGTCCACTGCGGCCCCGGGCCCTCGCGGTAGGCGGAGCAGCTCTCCTCGACCAGGCGTCGGCCCATGGCCGTGATGATCGGCGAGTCCGGCGCGTCACGGAACCACCGCTCTCCGGGGAACGGCTCGTACCCGCCCCCACCGGTGCCGCGGTCGTGGTCGCGGCCGGGCTGGTCGTCACCCTCGGGGATGTCGTCCGTGCTCGCCTCGTGTCCGAAGAACGTCACCCCCTTCTCTCCCCGCCAGGCCGGATCGGCGAGGACCACGCCTTCGGGGAAGTCGGGGATGCCGTACCCGTGGATGTAGGAGCTGTGGCGGAGGCGGGTCTTCAGGTAGACGCCGTCACCCTCGGCAGACCCGTTCGAGTTCGTGTTGCCTTCCACGGTGGTGATCTCCGCGTCGGTGTAAGACACGACGATGCCGGTATGGGTGCCGCCGCCGGGGCCGAAGTACACGATGCCGCCGATCACGGGGTAATCGGTGTACCGGCCGCGGTCCTGGAACCACTCGACCCCCTCGGCGCAGGAGGCGGTGACGGGGGCGAGGTCGGCGGCGTCGGCTTCCTGGAAGCACCAGCTCACGAAGGTGTGGCACCACGGCTCGCCCTGGGCCCATTCCAGGCCGTCGACGGCCGGCGCGTACCGCTGGATGTTGTTCCAGTGGCCGTCTTCCCAGCCTTCCTGATACCCGATCTCATCCCGGGCAATAGCGATGACGTCATTAGCAACGGACATATAGATAACTCCTGTTGGGGCATACACGAAGCCCCATGCCGTCATCGGCATGGGGCCTGGGGAAAGGGGGGTGACGCAGACGTTCAGCGGGAAGGGTCAGGCGTCGATGGCGAAGCGAATCGAATCGAGGTAGATCCACTTCACTGGGCTCTGCACCTGCGCCTGAAGCTGACCCGGGTACGGGTCGGTGCCAGAGGTGACGTCGATGCGGATCGAGCTGTTCTTGACCGCGTTGAAGCTGGTGGCGCAGATGAAGCTGCGCATGTACTTCGGCCGTGCCTCCGGCGGCAGGACGGCCAGCAGCCAGCTATCGGCCACGTTGAAGTCTTTGCCGTCCTTGCGCTCTACGGACCCGCTCAGCTCGATCGTGCCGTTCACGAGGCGCCATCGGGGGTTGCCGCCGTGCGCGGCAACGTCGGCAGGCAGGGGCAGGGGCTGCCAGGGGCCCGGAGACAAGGGCGTCCAGGTGGCGTTGGTGTAGATCTCCATACGGTCCTCGGCCTGGAGGTAGGCGAGCTTGCCCGGCACTGGTCGTTCCGGTGATGCCGTGCGGGCAGCGGCGTTTGCGTAGACCGTCTGAGTCAGGGCGTACACCCGCTCGTCCACGATGTCCCGGGGTGCGATGGCGCCGGCCTGGGGGGCCACGGCCACCCGGCACAGGGGGACGTCGAAGACGCCGTCCTGCCCCTGGCTGAGCGCGGGGGGCTGGGGCTGGGCTGCCGGGGTGCCCTGGAGGTAGGCGACGGAGATGCGCTGCCCGGTGCGGGTCAGGCGGATGGTGATCCGGTCGACGCGCGGCTGGGTGCCGGTGTTGGCGGCGACAACCACGTGGCGTTCGGCGTCGGAGTAGTAGTGGAAGCCCTGGACCGTGGCGTGACCGGGGGCGATGTTGACGGTCATGTCCTGGCCGGTGGCCGTGGTGGCGAGGGGGTCGGCGGGGTCGCTGATGCGCGGTGCGCGGATGCCGTCGGTCTGCCACATGGACGTCATCTGTGACCACTGCTCGCTCGTGACGGTCGTGCCGGCGCCACTGTCGAAGGGGAAGTAGTACTCGGCCAAGCGGACTCCATGATCAGTTCAGTAGCGGGTGTTGAGCTGGTGCACGGCCTGCCACAGTCGCCGTACTTGGGTGTAGAGGGCCGGGGTTTGGGTGGCGGCCTCGGTGCCGACGGTGGCCTGTACGGAGCTGGCGTCCGCGGTGTCCGTCAGGTGCACCTCGCGGACGGGGTGGACGAGGTCGGTGCCGGCGGTGGTGGTGACGGTGACCGTGTCGCCCGTGCGGTAGTCGCGGCCGTACTGGCACTGCTCGGTATCGATCGGCGTGAGGGACAGTTCGGCTTGCGCTCCGCCCTGCTGGAGGGCGTTGGTGGCCGAGGTGCGCAGGGACCGGAACTGCTCATCGCTGTCGTCCAGTCGCCCCGGAATGGCGGTGTCGCGCTGGTCCACGAACGTTTCCCCCACCCGAGCCCACTCGGCTTCGGCGTCGGGGGTGGCCCATTGCCAGAAGAACCGGTCCTTGCCCTGCCCTTGGGCGGCGACAACGGCGCGCGTCGTGCGGGGCGCGGTGAGCTGGTACGAGTAGGAGGACAGGTTCCCGAGCTCGGGTGAGAAGCGGATCAGGCCACGCAGGTCGCGGGTGGTGCCGGTCTGGAGGGCGAGGCGGGGCGTGGTGGGATCGGGCTGGGTGATCCGCACGGACAGGCCGGCCGTGGACGCGAGGGTCTGTGTCGCGGACAGAAGGGTGTCGAAGCGCAGCGAGACCTTCGTGGGGGCGCCGAGACCAGTGGTCGGGCCGGGGTCCAGGCCCAGGACGCGTCGGCCCGGCAACGCGGTCGGCCCGGCGTTGGCGGCAACGAGTCGGGTGATGATGTCGCTGGCCGGGCCCGCGGACGTCCAGTAGTCGATGCCGTAGCGGCCGTTGCCGGTGTCGGGGGCGCGGGTGGGGTCGGGGAAGGCGAGGCGGGCGGCGAGTGCGGCGTTGTCGCAGACGCCGGAGAAGGTCAGTGTCCCGCCGTTGGCCGACCAGTTGTCACGGATGCTGGTCAGGGGTCCGGTCAGCAGGGGTTCGGTGGTGTCGTCGGACCAGATCATCACCCCGTGGCCGCCGGTGGCGAGGAGGTGGGCGTGGGGGTGGTCGGCGGGGAGGACGAGGGTCCAGGCGCCTACGTCGAGGTGGCGGACGATGACGTCCAGGGAGGTGTAGGAGTCGATCTGTCCGACACGGCGTAGGGCCGCGTCGCGGACGTCGACGCGGTAGCGCCGCAGGGTCAGGCTCCGAGGTGTCGTGGCTGATAGGTCAGGGTGACTGCGGATTCTTCCGACGCGCCGGTGGCGGTGAGGGAGATGACGTTCTCCCCGGGGACGAGCTGCCACAGGGAGGCCGGGCCGGCGAGGTGGGGCCAGAGGTTTTCGCCGCGGGTGCCGTCGGGGTTCTCCAGGTAGACGGCCTTGATGCCGGGGCGGGTGTCGATCACGACCGTCCGGCCGGCGGGGATGCCGTAGGACAAGGTGAGCTGCTGGCCGGTGGTGCGGTTGGCCAGGTGGAGGGGGACGACGGGTTGCCCGGCGTCCTGCTGGCCGAGGGGGCCGGTGATCCGCCAGACCGGCCATGCGTCCACGTCTGAGGTGACCTGCACCGGCAGGCCCTCGTCACCGATCACGCTCGGGGCGATCCGCAGGGGGAAGAAGGGGGTGGTGTGCACTTCGCCGGTGGTGGTGGGGTCGAGGCGGGAGAGCGTGAGGTGGTCGACGTCCAGCGGGGTGGCGTCGGCCTGGATCACCGGCCGCACGGTCACCGTGCCGACGGGCATGTTCCCGGGGACGGCCTCCACCGGGTGGGCCTCGTCTCCGGCCGCGGGGGCGGCTTCGCGGTCCCAGCCCCGGACGTAGCCGGTGACCTCCACCCACCCGTCGGCGTCCGTGAGCGGAAGCCGCGCGGCGGTGATGAAGCGGGCCCCGTCAGGAAGAGGTGCCCCGCCGGGGCTCCCGCCTGCCAGGCCGACGGAGGCCGAGGTGGGGACGTCGGCGGGTGCCTTACCGCTGCGGCGCACCCGGGCCGTCAGGCGGTACAGGCTGGTCCCGTCGTAAGGAACCGCGGTCGTCGCCTCCGTCCGCCCGGCCGCAAGGCGGGTGTACTGGCCGTCGGTGACCCGGCGGTCGTTGAGCACCGTCCCGGCCGTGGTCCAGGCGGAGGGGTTGTCCATGGTGTCGGACAGCAGCGCCGTCCAGGACCCGGCGGGGTGGGAGAGGAAGGCGGGTGCCCCGTGGACCCGGAAGGTCTCGGTGCGTTCGTCGCCGTAGAGGTAGGGGTCTGGTGCGGTGAGCTGGAGTCCGTAGCGGATGTAGGCGAGGCCGGCGGCATCGGTTCCCTCGTCGCCTTCCATGCCGCCGGTGTAGTGCACGCGGATGCTGCGGGCGGTGCCGTCGGCCTCCGCCACCCGCAGCGTGCACGGCCCGCGCCCGGCGACGAGGGCGGCGACGAAGGAACGCTTCATGGCCAGCAGCTCCGGACGGGTGGGCGCCCACAGCAGCAGCGGCAGCGTGATCCGGCGGGAGGCGGCACGGACCTTGGCCAGGCGGCCCCCGTCCATTCCCGCGTACTCCGTGACCGTGGCCTGCACCGGCGGCGCGTCCAGGCCGGTGGGCCCGGGGAGGATCGCGATGCACGCCCCCTTGTGGGACAGGTCCGCGGTGAGCAGGAAGTCCCGTCCGCCGGCCGTGAGGGTGACACGGGGCGGGGTGTCGGGAGCCGCGTACTCCCGCTCCGGCAGGATGCCGGCCGAGACGACGGCCGACGGGGAATTCAGCGTGGCCAGTAAGCGCACGCACCAACCCCCTTTCGTAGCCGGGTGGTTGGCGCGTGTGCCATTAAGGCATGTGCGACGAATCGGCGCCGACTCGCCAGGGAGGCTTAGCGGCCTGCCCGGTGCGCTTGGTTCCTGGAGCTTCGGGCACTGCCGTCAGCCGGAGGAACCAGGTCCTCACTCCGTGCCGGGCGGTAGTGCGCCTCTGAGAGTGCTCACTTATTGAGCATGTCGGCCACGGTGTCCACAACGCCCGTGACGTCTACCGCGTTGCCCGGATTTTTGACCAGGTCGCCGAGCGGAATACCGAGGTTGGGGTCTGCCTGAGCGGGCACCGCCACGGCAGCACCCGCCAGGCAGAGCAATCCCGTTGCGGCGAACGTCATCAGGAGACGGCGTACGAGCTTCACATGGACTCCTTGGTGGTTGGCCCAGCAGATGGCCGTGGCTCATTTACCGTGACCCGCGATTACGCTTCTACTGGATGTGAGTGGAACCGAGGTGGCGCCAGTGCTGCACAAAGCGCGGTCCGGGGCCAGTTATTGGGTGCAACGGGTGGTTGTGCCGGGCTGGGCGGTCGCCTTTGAATTCAGGGCGAAGACTGCCAGGACCTGGACGTTGTCGTTACGGCCCTCGTCGCGCCAGCAGCCGAAGGCGCGTGAGGTGCCCTTGGCGTCGTAGCTGTTGGAGCCGGCGTAGGGATTGATCCAGTGGAAGGCGATGAACAGGTTTGCCTTCGTGCAGTTGGAGGTTGTGTAGACGATGCGTCCCTCCGTGCCGGTGAACAACCCGTTCGACTCGGTTGCGATCCCCTGCCCGTAGTCCACGTAGTCGCCGAGGCCGTCCTTGGTGATGACGTCCGGCGGATTCCCCACCCATTTGCCGCCGTTGGCGTACTTGCTGTGAAAGTTCAAGGTGCAGCCGGTGTCATTCCGCAAGGCGACCTGGACACTTCTCGCGGCAGCGTGTGCCGTTCCTGCGGGAACCAGCAGGGCGAGCGCGGCGGCGAACACCATGCCCATCCTGGCCATCGTCCTCGTGCGCTTCATCGCGTCATCTACTCCTCCGCCTGTCATCCACCCCGACACAATCAACTGTTCGTCGGCCTTCCGGCGGCCGGTGAGTTGAGGGGACGCTGAGCGCCCCCCTGCCTCGGGTGTCTTGAGCATGGGTGACCTGCCCCAGTCGCTGACACACATGCTGCGTGCCACCTGTGTGGGTGCTGCTGTATCGATCCCCCGACAGCTTGTTCGGAAGCCCGCGCAGGGCGCCGTTCGGCGCTCAGGAAGACCTCGTGCTGCCAACGATGCGAATCCGTCACTCGCCTCGTCGGACACGCCCGAGGTCAGGCGTACAAGGCGTCCGCGAATCGCAGCGCGGAGACGATTTGCTGCTCGGTGGGGACACCGGGAACGGCGTGCAGGTGGATCACCGGAGCACTTCCCTGCGAACCACCGGTCTGCGGAGTGGAGTTGACGCCCTTGGAGCCGGCGATCAGGTCCCACTGTGCCGGGGTGAAAACCGGCTCGGGCTTCCCTAGGCCGTTGTAGACAAGGCTCAGCCCCGGGGGCAGGTATCCGCCGCTGTCGTATCCGCCGGGCCTGTCGAGTGCGGACAGCGAGCCGTATCTATGGATCGCGTAATTGAGCCCGGAATAGATATTCGATAGCGGGTCAATTGACGTGCCGTAGACGAAGGGGCCCGTGTTTCGAAATGGGCCCGCGTAGGCGTCAAAGGTAGGCCCGATTACCTGCATGAGGCCGACTGACGGGGTGCCGTCGAGCCAGTTGATATCCCACGTGTTGACGATGCCGGGATTTCCGCCGGATTCGTCATTCATGCGGCGTAGGACGGTGTCGAGCCAGGAGGCCGGTTGCCCGAGCATGCTGAGGGCCTGGAGGACCTGCGGAGTCCACCGGGCGACTCCGCTGCCGCCGGTGTCGCCGCCCATCTGGGGGGTTCCGCCGGCGGAGAAGAAGCCCTTCACGAAGTCGACGACCGTGTCCTTCAGGCCGGTGACCGGGGCACGGAAGACCTGCCCGATCATCTGCGACCACTTGGCCGCGTCCAGGCTGTCCAGGTCGCCGAGGACCGGCTTCAGCAGGGCGTCCATGGCCGTGGCCGGGTTGGCGAGCATGTCCGCGGCGCCCTTGACGCCGCGCCACGTCTTGGTGGCCTTGTCGCTGGTCCAGTCCCACGCCTTACCGGCGCTTTCCTTGCCCCAGTCGAGGGCCGAGCCGAGGATGCCGCCCTTGGCGAGCATCTGCGTGCCAGCGGCCTGGAGGAGGCCGAGGGCGCGCGCCCGGTACTTGGGGTCGGTCGGGATGACGTATTCCGGGTACCGGGGATTCCCCTCACCAACGATGGCCGTGGGCCTGTTGAAGACGCCGGGACGGACCGGGAGCGGGCCGCCGGAAGCAAGGAGAGGAAGTTTCTCCATCTTCAGCTTGTCGCCGATGCCGGGAATCCAGCCCGTCAGGGTATTCCAGACGTCAAGGACGCCGTTATTCCAGACGGTCCCGATCACGAAATTGACCGGGTCCTTCGTGGCGCCCTCGATCTTTTTCCAGGCAATCGCAATGGCGTCCTTGGCATGGGCGAAGGCGCTGGAGACGCTGTTGATGCCGTCCTTCAGGGCGCCGAACGCGGGACTGATGCCGTTCTCCCAGGCCCACGAGATCACCTCGGCAATCGCGCGCCACACCGGCTTGACGGTGTTGTAGTAGAGCCACGAGACAGCGGGGCCGAGGATGTTCTTCAGGAAGAACGCGAACGCGTCGACCGCAGGCTGGATGACATAGGCCCAGGCGGCGGCGATCGCGGCGCCGATGAGGCCGAAGACCGGCTTCACCACGTTGTCGTAGAGAAGGACGATGACCGGCCACAGGATGTTCTTGATGAAGGACCAGAACAGCTGAAGCGTCGGCCAAATCACCGTCTCCCAGACGGTCTTGATGACCTGACCGATGAACTGGAACATCGGCAGGACGCACGTCATCGCGAAGTCCCGGATGACGGGGAACAACGTGTTCGCGATGACCGACCACAGGGCCGAGAAGACCGGCTGAAGGACGCCGGTCCAGACGGCCGAAACCACCTGCGCGATGAACTGGAAAGCCGGGGCGAAGGCGTTTTGCCAGAGCCACAGGACCGCCGGGGCGGCCCGCGTCATGATGAAGTCGGCGAGCCAGGAGAACGCGGGCTTGACGCACGCCGCCCAGATGGTTGAAAACTGAACCGATAACCAGGCAAAAAAGGGGGAGAGCGTGGAGTTCCACAGCCACAGGAAGGCCGGGACGACCTGCCCCATGACGATGCCGGCGATCCAGTCGAAGACCGGCTTGATCACCGTCAGCCACGCAAGGAGGCAGGCGGCCTTGATGGCGTCCCAGCAGGCCAGTACGCCCGTGCGGAACCAGTCGAAGCGGTTCCAGAGGTAGACGACGGCCAGGCCGAGGGCGACGAGGGCGCCGATGACCAGCAGGACCAGGTCCATCGTCCAGCCGATGGGCGTCGCCTGGAGGAGGACGGCCATGGCGCCGGTGGCCGTGTTGACCAGCCATTCCGCCAGGGCGACGGCCCGCAGGCCGAGGCTGATGGTGATCAGCGCAACGCCAATGGCCTCCAGGACACCCGGGGGAACCAGGGCGATCAGGCGGGCGAGGTCGCCGACGAAAAGGAGGGTGACCCCGGACATCGGCTGAAGGGCCGTCCACAGGTTGCCCAGGATGGTGCCGATATCGCGGAGGATTCCGCCGACTACCGGGCCGTTTTCGCGGATGCGGGCGAGGAAGGCGGCGAAGCCGGGCGAGTCCCGAAGGCGCTCACCCCAGTCGGCGAATCGTTTCGCCTCATCGACCAGGCGCTGAGTGAATGCCTCCGTGTGGGGAAGCGCGGCGTCCAGAGCGCCGGCAAAGCCCTTGAAGAAATACCCAACCGCTGTGCCGGTATTGCGGATTGCGGGCTGGATGGCCTTCGTCAGGTCGTCGCGAAAGCGCGACCAGAACGGGGTTTTGAAGTCCGCCGACGTGGCGTCCATCAGCTCCCGCGTACCGGCCGCGGCAGCGCGCACCAGTGGCGTGAACGCGGGCAGGGATGCCCTGGCGCCGTCGAGGCCGCGGGTGAAAAGCGGCATCACCTCCGGCTGAAGGGAGGCGGACCACTCCTTGAAAGCGCCCTTGAGGGCCACGAAGGCGTCGAAGGTGGCGCGGGCCGAGGGCGTGAGGGCGTCGAGCGCGCGTTGGTACTTCTGCGCGGCGGTGTCGGCTGCCGAGGTGGCGTCGGCCGTCTGCATCTGCGCGGCGGCCACCTGCCGCTCGGCGTTGGCGATGGCGTCCGCCGCCGCGGCCTGCGCCCGCGCGACACCGCGGACGGCGTCGCCTACCCGGGCCTGCGCGTCGGCGACGGCGCGGGCCTGGTCTGCGACCCGCTCGTGGGCCTGGGCTGCGGCGTCCTGCGCGCGCCGGACCCCTTCCGCGCCGTCGATGCCGGCCGCGTTCGCCCGTCGGGTGTCAGCCTCAAGGCGCTTGTGCGCAAGGAACTGTTCCTTCAGGCCCTGGACGGCCTGGTCGTAGGTCAGCTGGGCCTGGTCCCGCTCCAGCTGGCTGGCGGCCGGGTCGGCTCGGACCTTGGCGAGGTCCTGTTTGGCCTGCGTCAGGCGCAGGGTGGCCGCCCGCTCGTTCAGGGCGGAGTCGGCGAGCTGGTTGTTGAGGTCTTCGAGCTGGCGGACAGCGTCCGCGCGGGCCCGGGTCAGCTCCTGCTGCGCGCGCCGCTCGTCGTCCTGGGCGCGGGCAAGCTGCTGTTCGGCGCGGCGGACGCCGTCTTCGGCCTGGGTGACCTGCCGGTGGGCCGCGGCGATCTGGTCGGCGGCGTTGCGCTGGGCGGTGGCCAGTGCGCGAACGGCGCCTTCCTGCTGTGCCGCGCGCTGCGTGGCCGCGATAGCGGCTCGGGCGCCGTCGTCGGTGGCCTGCGTGGCAGCGTCCTCCGCGGCCTTCCTGGCCTGGAGGGCCTGGGCGATACCGATGATCGCCGGAGCGGCGACGGCACCGAGGACGGCGAACCCGGAGGCGGCGACGACGGTTGCGGCGGCGAGGCCGGCCACCTGGCCGGCGAGGACCTCGGCGCCCGGGACGGTGGCGAGTCCGGCCAGGGCAAGGGTGAGGCCCATGGTCCCCAGCAGGGCCTGGGAAAAGTCGAAATTGACCGGCGTGCCGTTGAGGGCGTCGGCCTGTGCGCGGACGGCGGCCAGGGCAGCGGATGCTTGCGCGGCATCCACCCGGACGTCGATATCCGCGTCCGAGGCAGCCAGGGCGGCCAGGCGGGCCTGGACGGCGTCGATCTGCGCCATGGCCGCGCCGGCGTCGACATCGATGCCGATCCGGGCGGTGGCAAGGCTGGTGAGCTGGGCGCGCAGCGCGGCGAGCTGAGCGCGGGCGGGGGCGGTGTCCGCGTCGATGTTGATCTCGGGCAGGGCGGCCTGCGCGGCCTGGACCTGGGCCCGCAGACGGCCGCCGAAACTGCCGTCGGTCTCCAGGCGGATGACGCCGGGGCGGGCGGTGATGCGGTCGATCTCCTCGCGGACCGCGGCGAGGTGGGCGCGGGCAGCGGCGGTGTCCGCGCGAATCGTGACGTCCGGGTGGGCGGCCCCCAGGCGCAGAAGCTCGGCTTCGAGGGCCTCTGCTTCCGCGCGGGCGGCTTCCGCGTCGATGTCGACCCCGACCGTCTTGCCGGCCAGGGCCTCCATGCGCACGCGCAGGGCCTGAAGGTCGGCGTCGGCATCGTTCGTGTCCGCGCCGATGGTGATCTTCGGCAGCGTCCGGAACGCGGCCTCCAGCCTGGTCTTCAGGCTGCGGGCGAAGGCGCCGCCGGTCTGCTCGCCCTCGCGGGTGGCCTGCTGGCGGGCCCGGGTGCCGCCGGCGCGGACGGCGTCGGGGATGGCGCGGCGGATCGCGGGGGCTAGGGCGACGGCGATGTCACGGCCGAGGGTGGTGCCGATCTGCGCACCGCCGCCGACACCTGCGGTCATGGCCTGCGTGAACGCCTGCCCGGCCAGGCGCCCGGCCTCCTGCCCGGCACTCGTGGCCGGTTCGGCAAGCGCGGTCCGCAAACGCTGGCCGATTCCCCGGGTGTTGGGGATGACCTGGACCTCGACGGAGCCGACGACGATCGCCACGGCGGCCCTCCTTACGTTCGGGAGTGGCCGCCGATCAGGCGGGCGTTACGCGGGCGGGCCGGGGGTGCCGTTGATGATCTGCAACAGCGTCTGCGCCGCCGCATCGCTCATGCGCGGGCGGTGGTCGCGGGTGCGGGGAACGCCGGGGCGCGGGACCGGTGAGGGCGGGTCCGGCCGCTTGCCGCCGCTGGTGTTGACCAGGGCGTAGTAGTGCGTGAGGCGGTTGACCGCGTCGATGGTCTGCGCGAGGAGCAGGTCAGTTTGTGACCAGCGGCCCCGGGACGGGTCGGCGCCCTCGGCCTGCGCGTCGAGGTCGGCCGGCGGCGCGTTGTTGCGCAGGGCGGTCATGGTCGCTGCCTCGGGTGGCAGGTGCTCGATCATCACGCGTACCTGCCGCCAGGTGAGACGGCCCCGGTGCAGGTCCAGCAGGTCCGTACCGGGGTAGTACCGCCGGAGGTCGGCTTCTACCGCTTCCGCGTGCTCTTCGAGGACCCGGTGCGTCCACTGGACTTTCCCAGCGCCTCGCCGCCGGCCTCGGCGACCTGCGCGACCCACGCGCCGATCTCGTCCTGCGTCGGGTCGCCCTCGTACCAGGCGTCGACGTCGTCGGGGTGGAGCACGCCTTCGGCGAAGCGGTCGAGGTCACCGGCGTTCAGGGCGCGCAGGTGGGAGGCGCGCCAGCGCTGCGAGGGCAGGGCGCGCACGGGGTAGCCAGCCAGCTCCACCGGCACGTAGCCGGTGGTGGCATCGGTCTCCTGCCCCGCCGTGGCGCGGTCAGTCGTGGACGGGGCGGTCGTGGTCACGGTCATGGGTCCTTAGAAGTTCAGCCGGCCGAGCCGGGGTGGTGTGAGAAAGGGGAGCGGGCGCGGACGGCCGGGGCGGGTCAGCTCTTGGTGGCCGGCAGGTCCTTCGGCACGACCGGGGCCTTCGCCGTGAACTGGTGGTACACGGTGTTGTTCGCCGCGTCCGGGTAGGCGGTGATCTTCACCTCGTAGCCCACCATGTCCTCGCCCTTGTACTGGACGTCCGTCCTGTCGGTGATCTCGCCCGACGGCACGTAGAAGCCTTCGAGCGAGTCGCCGTCGGCCACGATGAAGTAGAACGACCGGCGGTCCGGCGATGGCGATGCGGTCTCCGCGAACTTGGCCACGCCGTCAGGGCCGGGGACGAGGTCGGCGGCGGGGATGCGGAACATCAGGCTCTTGACGACGGGGCTCTTCGTCTCCCACATCGTCATGCCGAAAGTCCGCACCGACTTGGTGACCTGGGTACGGAAGGCGGAGGTCACACCCCACGGGGTGAACTCCTTCGACTCCTCGTCGATGCCGTACTTCAGTCCGTCGTCGGAGATGGCGCCCAGGCCCGCCCAGGGAGCCGGAGGGACGCCGAGGGCGATCGGGCCGGCGGTGCCTTCCGGCGCGACCCAACCGCCGCCGTTCGCACCGACCATGGCCAGGTCGGCCGCACGGGTGATCTGAATCAAGAGGGGCTTCCTTCGAAAGGGCAGGCCGCCGCCAAGGTGGGGGCGGGGCACAGCGGTGGTTCAGGGGTGCCGGTGCAGGCGGATCGCGTAGGTGGCGCCGATCCGCGTCACGGCCGGGTCCTCCCACGGCCGCCACGCCGGGGCGGAGACGGTAGAGGCGGCGGTGAAGACCGCGGCGGCCGTCGGCACGATGGCCCCGGGCAGGTTGCCCAGGAGCGCGGCACGGGTACGGGCGGCCACGTCGGCAGCCTGGGCCCGGGTGGCGGCGAAGGCGTCGATGTCGACCACGGCCAGGTCGAGGCGGAACCCGTCATCGCCGCCCCCGATCCGCTGGAGGCGCAGGAGGGGGACGGCGTGGTCCAGGTCGGCGGGGGCATCGGTGCACACCCGCACGCCCAGGCGGGGGGTGAGCCAGGCGACCAGTGCCGCTTCAGTGTCCGGCCACATCACGTGCCCCGGCCGCTGGTCGCGGCACGCAGAAGGGTGTGGTGCGCCGGGGCGCCGTCACCGCCGTACTCCACGAACCGCGCATGACGCGCGGTGTTCAGTACCACGGCGCCCGTGCGGTCTTTGCGCACGCCCATCCGGCGCCGGGCCCACACCTCGAACGACGCCTTGTAGGTGCCGGAGTCCACCGGGGCGGTAGCTTCGGCCACCGCCTTGATCTCCTCCGCGTGCAACACCAACGCCGCTGTGATCATGGAGGAGTTGAGGAGCTGGCGGAGCCCGGCCCGGTTGATCTTCACCTGCGGTGGCACGACGACGGCCCCCTTCCTGGAACTGGTGCAGGGGCTATCCCGTGGCGCGGCGGGCGGTGATCTGCACACCGGCGGTGGTGCCGGTGAGGGGGGACCGGTAGACCTCCACCGGTCCGTGGACGGTGTAGGTCAGGCCGCGAATGCGGAGGCGGTCGGTGGGGCGGATGTCCGCCGCCGGCGGGGCAAAGACGACCAGGTGCTCGACCACGGTGTCCTGACCACCGACCGTTTCACTTCCGGACCGCGGGGCGACAGAGCACCCGGGCACCGGGCGCTCTTCATCGGGCCCGTGCACGTCATTGCCGTACACGTCCCGCACGGGGGTGCCGGGCCGCAGGACGGTGACCATCTCGCCGAACCCGGGGGTGGGCGCACTGATCACTGTCCGTACCACCAGGGCAGATCCCACGACGCTGGGCGCCCCGGGGGCGGTCCCGCTGTTGCGGAGGTGGGGTTGATCGAGAAGGCGCCGCCGCGGCCAGCCATCAGCTTCAAGGACCGGCGCTCGTCGCGGGTCATGTAAAGGCCAGCCTGCGACTGGGGCCGCTGGACGCTGTACGGACCGACGGTCTCGGCCACGATGCCTTGCGGGTTGGCGTAGGCGCGGGCGGCCACGGAGAGCACGACGGCGCCGGCGCCCTCGGGAAGGGGGCTCACGACGGCCAGGCACAGGGCCTCGGCCTGCGTGATGATCAGGGCCGCCCGCTCTTCCTGGACGTCCTGGCCGAGGAAGTCGGCGAGGTGCTGTGCGGTGATCCGGGGGGCGATATTTCACCCCCCGGATCTCAAGGCCCCAGCGGGCAGGGGTTACGCGGTCAGGGTGAACTGGTCCTTCGTCGGCTTGCTCTTCGGCGCGACGGGCGGCGTCGTGTACGTCACGAATGCGGCCTTGTCGCCGACCGCGAACCCGTAGTGGGCCTCACACAGCATCAAGATCAGGTTCTCCTGGAAGGCACTGTGAACGTGGCCGTCCGAGTCGACGTAGGTGCCGACGTCGGTGGTCTTGATCGTGATGTCCATGCCGACGCCGTAGACGGCCTGGTCCCAGTCGCCGGCGACCGCTCGTAGGCCGGTGTCGGCGGTGATGGACTGCCGGTTCAGCTTGCCGCCGACGCCCCTGTTGTAGGCGATCGGGTAGCCGATCAAGGAGCCACGGGAGACGGTGCCCTGCCCGGCCGGGTCGGGCACGAAGATCGGGCGCCCGGTGGTGTCAGTGGAAAGAAGGAGTTCGGGCTTCAGGAGCGGGTCGGCAACGAACCCGGTGGTGTCATATCCCGCCTCGGCAACGAACTTCAGACCGGTGACCACATCGGCGTAGATACCGCCCTTGGCCTGCGCGGTCGCGCCGAGCACCTGGGTGTTGGGGGTGGCGGTCAGGTGATCTTCAAACGGCCCCTTGGTGCCGCCCATCGTCTTGCCGTGGATGGCCGCATAGTCGAAGGCGCGGCCGAGAGCAGTGGGCAGGTCGCGCTGAAGCTGCGCGTACACACCGGCCGGGTTGGTCATCGCCACCTCGGCGCTGACGGGGACCAGGACGGCGACCTTCTTACCGCGCATCGTCCGCACGGACAGGGAGCTGGAACCTAGCGGCTTCGCGCCGGCCTCGTCGACCCAGTCGGCCAGCGGCACGTCACCGGATACGGGGATAACGGTCTCGGCGGTCAGGGAGAGAGGGACACGGCGCGCGAGCTGCATGACGGCGGAGGACTCCACGGCCTGATCGAAGATCGGCCCGGTGATCTCCGGCGGGAGCAGTGTCGAGGGGACGCCGCGGGTCTGTATCGGGGTGACGGTAGCGATGGTGGAGCGTCCTTAGCGGTGGAGGGAGTTGTGGAGGAGACCGGCGAACATGGCGGCCGGGTCGGCAGCGGCGTCCTGGCCGGATGAGCCCTGCGACGGGTCCGGCCGCATCAGGCGGTGGGCGGCCGGTGAGGGGGTGATGTCGGCAAGCAGCTCGTCTGCGTCGGCCTCCAGCTCCTCCCGGGTGGCGCCGACCAGGCGTGCGGCCTGCCGTTCGGTGAGTCCGCGCGAGTGGGCGACCTGAGCGCGGACGAGGTCGGCGCGCGTCTGCTCGGCCAGCCGCTCGGCGGCCTCCGCGCGCTCCGTGAGCCGCTGGGCCTCGGTCTTGCCGGCTTCCTGGAGCTGATGCAGTTCGGCGGCGGCGGGCTCCAGCTCGGCGACGCGGGCAGCATGGCCGGCCAGCTCGGCGGCAAGGCGTTCGATCTCCGCGCGGGCGGCGGCAGCGTTCTCCCACGGCCGGGCCTCGCCGTCCTGCAAGGCAGTGCCGTCCGGCGCGGGGATGTGGTCCGGGTGGGACATGCGGAGTGTCTCCAGACAATACAAAACCCCGCCACGGTGCGTGACGGGGTTGGCGGTTAACGGTTCAGGACGAGGAGGTGGCCAGGATGGCATTCGGGCCCGTGTTGCGGAAACAAGTCGCCGAAGGTGGATAGTTTTCGACAGCGCATGGATCGGTACGCGTCACATGCCAGTTGACTGATTCACGTGCGCCCTTCGAAAGGCCGTGACCGCTAGGGTCCTCGCACCAGAAGCAACCACAGGAGGATCAAATGATCAAACTTCGAGTGGTGGGGGCGGTATTACCCGTCCTCGCGGCGACCGTGGTCCTGACCGCCGTCCCGGCCAGCGCCTATGAGAGATGGCAGAGCTGCTCCAACCGCATGTGCGACTACGGCGAGGTCAATGGCAACTGGGCAAAGGTCCAGGACGACAGCGCGGACGGCGTAGGAGCCGCACTCGACATCTACTTGTACAACGGCTCGCACCCGTGGGTCACGGTCGAGGGCCCAGGGGTCAATGAGGGTCGGTTCGACTCCAACGTCAAGAAGGCCCGGATCTGTAACTACGCCAACGGTGAAATCTGGTCGTGTGGCGCCTGGAAGTACTTCTAAAGACTGGTAGGTGACTGCGCACTCTGTTGCGGGAATCGGTCAGCCGAGCCGGATATTTTCCCGCCCGCACCAGGGCGATTCCCGGTCAGCGGGGCGCGTTGCCGCACTGGGAGGTTGGCGCGGCAGTACGTCGCCCACCAGCACCGGTCGGTATTCTCGCTTCGGCCGTTATGGGCGGCGGGGCCGGGCCGGGCCTGGTGCCTCGTTGAACGCGCGCCGGAAGGCCCGCATCGTCTCTTCGCTGTAAGTGCCGCGGGTGGCGCTGTTGTAGAGCGCTTCCCACTCGACGGCCTCGGGTGTCGGCTCCCACGTCCGCCCCTTGAATACGGGTTCGGCGTGGCAGTCGCACCGGTCGTGGTACGGGTCGCCGCCGTTCTTGGTCTCGGCGGTGCGCTGGTCGGCGTAGACGGGCCCGCGAATGATCAGGACCGCGCAGAAAGCGCAGCACGGTCCTTCGGTGACGCGGGCCCAGCCGAGGGCGGCCGGGTCTTTCCGGGCAGCGCGTTCGATGGTACGGCGGCCGGGAAGAGCGGCGAGACGCTGGGCGGAGGCGGCTTCCCGGTCCCGGGCCTGACGCCGGAGTTCGGGGTCCTGGCGGGCATGTTCGGCGTCGGCCTCGCTCCCGCCGTCGGCAAGGGCTTTGGCTGCGGCGCGGTCGGCGGCCTTCCGGGTCTGATTGGCCGACCAGCGGCGGGAGGCTGTGATCTGGTCCAGGGGCGGGGGCTCGGCAACCGGGACGGTGAAAGGAGTGTGGTGGCCGGCGGTGCGGCGGGCGTGGTCGTAGTAGTCCGCGGCCAGCGTCGCCGACGCCGTCCCGTACTTACGGACCAGGCGGGCGACGACGGCCGTCCACGCCTTTTCGGTCTCAGGTCCGGCGGAGCCCGCTTCGTACCGGCGCCACCCGGACTCGAACTCAGCGTTCATCAGCCGCAGCAGCGCGGCTTGGCGGCGCCGGTGGACCAGGGCCAGCGCCCGGAGGGACGTCATGCCGCATCCCGGAGGCTGGCGCCCTCCGGGGCCGCGCCGAGGGTGTCGGCGAGGTTGTCGAGGACGTCACGGCCCGCGCTGCGGAGGCGCTCGACGGCGATGCGCTCACGCTGCGCCCGGTCGATACCGGCCCGCTCCAGGGTGACCTCCGAATCCGCGGGCAGCACCCCGGCGGCCACCAACTTGGTGGTCGCGTCGGCCTGGGCTGCCACGGTCGGGGTGGCCGCATCCCGCCACTGCATCTCGACCACGGGCACGGAACCGGTAGTCCCGGTGAGCTGGAGGGCGAGGCGCATGGCGCGCGACCAGGGCCCGGCGAACGACCGCTGACGGCGTTCGGCCTTTTTGATCAGGCGGGCCTCGGCGCTGCGGATGGCCTCGGCGGACGCGGGGTTGTCGGTGGTGTACCCCAGCATGTGGGCGGGTAGGGCGGTCACGCCGGCGACCAGCCGCGCGTAAGTGTCGACAATGCGGCCGTAGACGGCCGGGTCGTAGGCGGGGAACTGCCCCACTTCGGGAACGGCGCCATCCTCGTCGCGCTCCAGCGCGAGGTACCGGCCGATGTAGGTCTCCCACGCGCTCCGCTGCGTGCCGTCCGGGCCCTGGAACGAGCCCTCCGACGCGCCCAGTACGTACCGTTGCGGGGCAGCGAAAAATTCTCGAGCGACCTCTTGGCCGAGGAGAGTTCGGCACGCGGCGTCGGTCAGGGCGCGCACTTCCTCGGTGATCTCCGAGGAACCGCGCCGGTCGGCGATGCGCTGCCGGTTGGCGAGGCGGATCACGGGGACCACGCCGAGGCTGTGAGGCTGCCGGTCAGCCACGGTCCAGCCGGTCCCGGAACCTTCCAGGTAGACGGTCTGGTCGGGGAGGTAGAGGGTGGCGGAGCGCTGCGAGCCGGCGGTGATCAGGCGCAGGGCGGCGCGGATGGTGCGGGTCCTGGCGTCGTAGTCCACGGTCATGTGCTGCGGCGACTCCACCGACACCAGCGGATCGCCGAAGTCGTCCACCCCGACCGCGAGGTACGAGCGGCCGTAGACCAGCGCGTCCTGGTGCGCGAGCTGCGATTCCACGGCCAGGTCGTTGGCCGCCCAGATGGCGCCCGCCATCTCCTCTGCCCCGGGGTCCTGCGGGCACCGGACGGCGTCGATGTCCAGGCGCTCGTCCAGGGCGTCCACGATGATGCGGGGCCAGCCCGTGACGGTGCGGATGGCCTGGAGCGCCGGCGGTACGGCGATACCGAGATTCGCCATGCGGGACAGGCCCGTGAAGTACGTGTCCAGCGTGTGGAGGCGCCACGTGTCCTCGGCGACCGCGGCGCACAGCCGGGAGAGCGTGATGTCCTCGGACTCCGTGAGGGACAGGGAGGGCAGGGCAGGCGTGGACAAGGGAGGCGGACCTCCCTTGCTCTATCCGAGGACGATCACGCGTCCCTTACCGCGCGCCCGGGGGCGCTTTCCGTACTTCGGGCTGTTGATGACCAGGCGGCGGAGCATGCGGGCACCGACCATGCACACGGCGAGGTCGATCTTCCGGGAGGATGCGCGGTGTTCCTTGCCGATCGTGACCCCGAAGGCGTTCACGCGGCGGCGTGCGTTGCGGACGTGGGTGCGTGCGACCTTGTGGCCGTCGTGCGTCAGCTGGCGTTCCAGGATGTCCACGTGGGTGCGCTCTACGGCGGCGGTGAATTCCTCCTGGCGGCGCCGGTCGCCGCCCATGTCCCATTCGACGGCGTGCCGGCGGGTGCCGGTCGTCGTGGCGTGGACCAGGAGGCGGGCGCCGTAACGTTCCGCCCACGCGTCGATGAAGCGGTCCCAGTAGCGGCGCCCGTCGTCCTGGTCTTCTCCGGTGCCGGGGTCGGCGAAGAACGCCAGCACCCGGAAGCGGGCGAACGTGGCGTCCACGATGCCGTCGACCTCCTCGCGCGGCACGTTCCACACGTCGACCTGCGGCGGGCGCTGCCAGACTCCGAGCGTGCCCACGTGGCCGTCGGACATACGGCAGGCCACCAGGCCGGTGGCGTCGTCGCTCTTGGAGCAGTCGAGGAACACGACGATCTCGTCCCCGTCGGACAGGGCCAGGTCGGGGCGGGCGCAGGCGTCCCATTCATACGGGGCCAGCCACGCGTCCTCGGCGGCCACGACTTGGTTGTACCAAAACCGCCGGGACCGGCTGGCCGGGTTCCGGACGTCCAGGATCGAGGCCACGATGCGGTCGATGTCCAACCAGGTGGCGTCGCCGCGCACGGCCTCGATCACCTTCGGCGCCCACGCGGCGTTCAGCTTCGCGCCGGGCGGTGCCTCCAGGGAGTCGTAGAGGAGGCCGGTGTCGACGGCGCGGCCGGCCTGCGCGGCCTCCCACGCCTCCCGCGTCCGCTCGGCGACGCTGTCCTCGCCCGGTTCATAGCTGTTGGTGATCGCAAGCGTGCGGGCGCTGCCGTCTGCGGATTTGGTGGCGTTGCGCTCGATGACGGCCGCCATCTCATGGCCCGAGTTCGTGGCGAGCCAGTGATGCGGTTCGTTGATCAAGCTCCAGGATGCCCTGGCCCCTTCCAAGGCGCGCGGTGAAGAGGTGACTGCCTCGATCCGCGCCCGGCCCTTGTGCGCGTAAATGACCTCTTTGCCAAGGTCGATTGAGAACTCTTCGACGGCCCTCAGGCTGAAGAGCGAGGGGAAGATCGTCATGGTGTTGCGCGTCTGCGACTGAGTGACCGCGGCCAGCTGCACCCAGGCTTCCGGGTGGGGCTGCCCGAGCGGCTGCCCCTCCGGTACGCCTGACGGATGACCGGGGCCAGCTAGCTGTCCCGACAGGCGACACGGCCCGACGAACTCGGTAGCGGCGTAGGTCGCGGCAAGGGGGTCCTTACCGTGGCCCTTCAGCCGCTGGAAGACCGCGTCCCGGTACAGGAAGCGGCCCGTCACCGGGTCGATCGCGTAGTACCAGAGCGTGAACCGGGCCTGCTCCGGTGTGTACCGCCACGGCTGGCCTGCGGAGTGCTGGAGGTACTGGGCCGTCCACGACAGGACGTGCCAGCCCAACGAGAGCTCCGGCAGCACGAACCGCCCGGACTCGTCGCGCTTCCATGTCGGCCCGAGGGCCACGGGCTCGATGACGTCCGGCGGAAGGTCTTCCTCAGCAACGGAGGCAGTCGCGGTGACCACCCCCCGAAGGCGCGGAGGTCAGGCGCCGAGCGCCGCCCGGTAGTGGGCGATCGCGGTAACGCCGGCGGGGGCCTCCTGCCCGGCCGGCTCCCGCTCCAGTTCGATACGGACTCGACGGCGGGCACCCTCGGTGGTGAGGAGTTCCGTCATGGCGGAGGAGACGGCGGCGAAGAGCTGGGCGGAGAACCGTCCGGCGGCGAGGTTGCGGCTCATGGCTTCGGCGACGTACCGGGCCGTGGCCACGTCGGACGGCTCGTAGAACTGCGCCTGTCCTGAGGCGGCCAGGGAGCAGTACCAGTCACGAGCGATGGCGTGCCAACCGGCGTCCGGCTCCGGCCACTCGGCCGTGCCCGGTGCCAGCGCTGCGCGTACCGGCTCGCCACCGTCCTTGTTGCGGCGACGTCGTTCGGTCGACCGTTTCGGTACGGGCCCTCGGGCGCCCACGCGATCACCTCCGGCTACTCGTGTGCTCGGACAAAGAAGGGGGCGGGAGACCGCCTGCTGACTCCCCGGTCGGCCGTCCAGGGAGGACGGGCTACTCGTCGTGGCAGGCGGTTCCCGCACGTTGCCTCACGACCTCGGCAGGCCACCCTGAGTAGCGGCAGGATGCGTGATGCACGGGCAACGTGGTCAAGGGCCACCGTTCACGGGCTCGGAAACCCGTACAGGAATGGAGGTGCATTGCCCATCGCCCTGGGTCGGAGCCGGGGAGGGGGACACCCCCCAGGGCCTGACGGCGGGACCGTCACTCAGGGTGATCGAGGCTGCCGGGGTGAGGGTCGTCGGGGCGGCGACGGCCGGGGCGGCGGGCACGGCCGGCGGCGCCCTCTGCCGCGCTCTTCTGGGCGTGGCAGGGGCCGCATACGCCCTGTAGGGCCCGGTCGCGGTGGTCGTCGGTCATGGCTTTGATGTGGTCGACCTGCGTCGACGGGCGAACGCCGCAGATGCGGCACACCGGGTCGCGGGTGAGGACGCGGGTGCGGATCAACGACCAGTTCCCCGGCAGGCGGGCGGCCCGGTTGCTGGTGTGCCAGGGCAGAGGGCGTCACCTCCGGGCAGGTCAGTAACGGTGAAGGTGGTGCCCGCCCCCGGGTTCGAACCGGGATCTCTGCGGCATAACCGCAGCGCAGTAGCTGCGCACCTCTCCCTTGGGTCAGGCGGGCATGGGGAGTCCGCACGGGCTTGCAACCCCGTTCGGCTCGTCCTCGGCAGCGGGAGCGAGGACCGGTTACTAGTGGGCGGTGCGGACTCCCCGGTGGTCCCGGCCGGAGTCGAACCGGCTTACCCCCGGCAGGGGGCCTCCGTGGCGGGACCTGACCGTCCCCGCGTGCGGGCGGGACGGTGGGGTCACAGGGATGGGAGTGCGGCCGTGGCCTTCCGGGGGTCACCCTTGACGAAGGTCAGGACGTATTGGTGGTGGCGGCCGTGCTTGCGGGACGCGCGCCACTGGGCGCCGAGCCGCATGGGGACGGTGCCGAGCGCGTTGACGAGGATGGCGTCGTTGTGCAGGCGGGCGCCTGCGGCTTCGTGGGCGGCGATGGTCAGCGGGACCAAACCGCGCAGGTGTCCGGTGCTGCCGCGCACTTCACCCACAACCCAGGTGGCGAATCGGTTTGGCGCCAGGCAGCGGACGGTCTCCGCGATGATCGCGCTGTACGCCGTGGCGAACTCGTGCCATCTCATGGTGGACAGGTCAGCCGGGTGATCGCTGTACCGCTCCAGGTCGTGATACGGCGGGCAGGTGAAGACATAGTCCGCGTGTGCCGTCGGCAGTTCGGGGAGTTCTTCGAGCGCATCGCCGTGAATCCATCGGGGTTCGGCGGCAAGTAGGTCACGGGCTCGCCAGTCGGCAGCGGCTTCCTCATTGGCGTCGACCTGCACGGGGGACAGGTCGACGCCGGTGTACTGGTAACCGCCGTTGGCCGCGACGAGACCGCGCACGGAGCCGCCGGCGAAGGGGTCGAGGATCGCCCCGCCTTCCGGGCAGTACCACGAGTACGAGGCTTCGTCGAGGACCGGGTCGAAGGTAGAGAGGCCAGCGTTGACCGCGGCCATCTGCCGGCCGAACGGGTCGGCCGTGTTGTAGGTGGTGACGTGCTCCCGCCCTCGTCGGCTGTGGAGCCCGAGGTCTTCCCAGGCGCGGCGGCGGTCACGCCACGGGCCTAGGGCCTGTCTGACGGGTCTGTTACGGCGTCGAATGCAGGCCCGTGGTGGTTCTCATGCGCTCCTGGGGGCTTCCGTGCGCCTCTATGATGCCCTGTGCACGGGCATGGGCGGGGAATGCTGCTAGTCGACTAGCCCATGCGCCAACGCACACAGTCCTTGGGAGGCATGTCATGACCCGTGTTCGCCGGATGGTCGCCGCTACTGCGGCAATTGCCCTTCTCGCGCTGGCCAGCATCGCGCTGGCTACTCCCGCTCAGGCCGCAGACGACGGCGTCACCGGCCTCCTCAGCAAAGCCAGCGAAGGCCTCAGTGTCCTCCTCGTAAAGGCCGGCGCCAGCTCCAAGGACTTGCTCCGCAGCCGCTGATCCCGACGTGGTGTGCTGAGCAGCCGGGACGTCAGGCAGGTCAGGGGCGTAGCCAGAGCCGGATCGCGGCGAGCGTGATCGTGCCCTGGAAGACGTAGGCGCGCTTGTCGAACCTGGTGGCTACGGCCCGGTTCCCTTTGAGGGCGTTGACGGTGCGTTCGACTTCGTTCCTGCGTGCGTACTGGTCCCGGTTGAAGCCGGTGGGTCTGCCGCCCGTGCTGCCGCGGTTGCGGCGGTGGGCCCGCTGGTCGCGGCGCTCGGGAATGACGTGCCGGATCCGGCGTCGGCGCAGGTAGCGGCGGTTGCGGCGGGACGAATACGCTTTGTCGGCGCTCAAGCATTCGGGGCGGGTGCGGGGGTGGCCTCCGCCTGGGCGGGGCACGCGGATGCGGTCGAGGACATCGGTCATCTGCGGCCCGTCACCCCACTGTCTCGGGGGGAGCAGCAAGGCGAGCGGGCGTCGCCCGCCCTCACTGGCCAGGTGGATCTTCGTCGTCAGACCACCCCGGGAGCGCCCCAGGGCTTCGTCCGGCTGGTGCCGCTCTGGGTGGGTTCGCTTGCCCTGGAGTCTCGGGGTGTGCTTGCGGGCGCCGGCCGCGTGCTGGTGGACACGCACGACAGTCGAGTCAACACCGACCATGGTCCAGTCGATCCGGCCCTCTGCGTCAGCGTCGGCCTGGACGGCTCGCAGGAGCCTGTCCCAGGTGCCGTCCGCTGACCAGCGTCGATGCCGGTCGTACACCGTTTTCCACTTCCCGAACCGTGGTGGCAGATCACGCCACGGGACGCCGGTCCGCTGGCGGAAGAGGATGCCGTTGATCACCTTGCGGTGGCTCTTCCACCGCCCGCCCCGCCCAACGTTCCGAGGCAGGTGCGGCTTCAGCCGGGCCCACTCCGCGTCGGATAGATCACCCCGCCCCACAGGAGTCGCAACGACTGGGACACCGCTCCGTCACCAGACCCGTCGGACACTGCCTAGGTCTGTCCGGAGGACGGAGAAGGGCTGTATGCCCGGCAGGCCACGCCCGGTGATTACGGAGGCAGCGTCGATCAGGGCCAGTTGGGACACGACGCGACCTTTCGTCCGGGCGCTCACGCTGCCGTGGCGTTCCGCTGGGTTAGGTAGGAGCGGACTTCGCGAAGGTCGACCAGGGCCCGGCCGGCGGTGTCGTATCCGGTCCGTTGGACGTGGCCGCGGCGTATCCACTGACGGACCGTTGCGGGCGTGACCTTGACGTAAGCGGCGGCGGCGACGGTGTCGCAGATGACGGGGGTAGTTGGGGACACGTGCGTCTGCCACCGCCTCGATACGCGAAAGCCCCTCCGGCCCGGGGGGAGGGGCCGAAGGGGCTTTCTGGCTTTCGCACCGGTATGCGGACATACGGGGGGTGCTGCGATTGAGTGTGACACGGTCGGAGGGAAACCCCAAACACCCGTGCTGGTCAGACAGCTAGGGCCAGGGCGGCACCCAGGTCGATGGCGTCCCAGACCGTTCCGCACCACCGGCACGTGACCGTGGTTGCCCCGGGGACGTAGCGCAGGACGGCACCGCACGCCTGCGTGGGGTCATCGGTCGCGGGGGCGGGGCAGTGGCCGATGCGACGGGCGCGACGGGCGGGGTCGAGGAGGCCCGTTGCGTCGCTGTGCAACTCGGCGATGTCCCGAGCGAAGTCGCCCACGGCAGCGTGCTTTTCGACGGCCCAGGGGAGGTTGGCACGCAGTGCGGCGGCGGCCTCGGTGAGCGGGTCTGCACGGTACGTGGGGGCTGCCCATTCGAGGTGGTCGTGCCAGTCGGCGAGCCAGCTGTCCAGCGTGGCTGTGGCGGCGGTGATGCGGTCGAGGATGTCGAGGCGGATCGGGGCCGGGGGTTCGGTGCTGGAGCGGATGCGCGGCCCGTCGGGTGCGTGGCCGGACCCGGGGGCCAGCAGGCCGTGCATGTCGTGCATCAGGTCCGGAAGCTGGTCAAGGTGTTCCGATATGCGTCGCTCGCAGGGGCGGCAGGCATATCGGTGCCATTCGTCGGCCCACAGGGGGCGGTGACAGATGGTGCACGCAGGGCGGTTGGTCTCCGTCATGGGGTGCGTCTCCTTGTCGTGGCCCGTCAGGCAGCGGCCTGGGCTATGGCGTCGTCGGGGGTGATCTCGCCGGCGCACAGGGCGCGGAGGGCGGCGACGATCTCCGTGTGCCGACGAGTGGTGCTGAGGAGGGTGTCGGCGATGTGGGCGGCGGTGGCGAGGCGGTCGTACAGGTCGTCCAGGCGGGCGTCCGTGATGGTGCTCGCGGTGTCCCGTGTCATGCGGCGGCGGCCTTCGTGTGAGTGATCAGACGGCGGGTGGTGGGGCGGTATCCGTGTTCTGCCTCGGTGTGGCCGCCCCAGATGCCCCACTCCCGGTTCTCAAGGGCCCAAGCGCCGCACGTGGCACGGATCGTGCAGCCGGAGCAGATGCGCTTTGCCGCGGCTATGCGTTCGGCGTGCTCATCGGGCCGTTCCTGCTGGTCGGGGGAAAAGAACAGCTCAGGGGCGGTCGTGCAGGGCACGCGGTAGTCATCGCTGCGGGGGACGTAGGGCGGTGGACTGATTTTGAAGGGGAGCAAGGCGGGATTCCTTCGGGATGTGGCGGCCGGTGGCGGCGAGGAGTTCGGCCAGGGGACGGCGGCGGGCGGTGGGGTCGGCCGCGCGGATGCGCTGCGCCCGGACGGCGGCGAGGTAGGCGGGGATGTCGTCGGGGTCGGCGTCGGGGATCTCCGGTGGCTGCCCGGGTCCGTGGATGTGGCGGGAGCGGCCGGCGCGTAGCTCGCGCACCTTGGCCGTGATCTCGCCGACGGCCACGAAGGCTTTGCCACTGTCCACGAGGGCGACGACGGCGGCGCGGGCGTCGGCGAGGCTGTAGGGGGCGAGGACGTCGTGCCAGGCGTCGGGGGTGTACTCGTCGAAGCGCTGGCCGGGGCAGATGGCGCGGACGTAGCGGGTCAGGGCAACCGTTTCTTCAGGGGTCACGCGATCAGGGCTTTCTGTGCGTCGGTCTCGGCTGCGTCTTCGGCGGCCATGCGGGCGCGGGCGCGTTCCATGGCTCGGGCGAACTGGTCGTCCGCGGCGGCTTGGTGCCGTTCCACGACGGGGCCGGGGGTGGGTGCGGCGGGCGCGTCGGCGGGGGTGTCGGGCAGGGCGTCCCAGACCTTCAGCAGGTAGCGGATGGTCCTTGGCGGGTTGGCGGGGTTCCATGCGCGGCGTGCGGCGTCCACGAGCCGGTCGGCGGGGATGCGGTCGAGGTGTCGGCGGAGTGCATCTCGGTCGCCGCTGTCGGTCCGCCATCCCACGTGACATCCGGCCGCGGTGAGCTGATCGGCAAGGGTCTGCGCGAAGGCGGGGACGCCGGCCGCCTCCGGCCCGGTCGCTGTGCGCTGTGGGGGGTGAAGGGGGGACTGTTCTATCCCGTCAGGGATAGAACTCGGGTCGGGACGGGTCGGGTCAGCGTGCGCGCCCGCGAGGCGTCCGGTGTGACGCGCCCCCTTGACCTGCGGCGCCGCCGGAAAACCCGGGGTCGATTCAGCGTCGTTTCGCGTGCGCTTCGGGCGTGAATCGGATGTGGATCGCGTGCGCTTCGTGCCCGAAGCGGCGGCGGATTTCGCCGCTCGTGCTTCCCGTTGGCGCTCCGCGGCGCGCTCGCGGTCGGCGTTGACGCGGGCCCGGGAGGGGTTGGTGTCGAGGAAGTCGTGGACGAGGTAGTCGCCCGGGTCCGGCTGCGGGCAGCGCGCGCACTCGTGCCCGGCGACGTGCAGCAGTCCGACGGCGGACAGCTTGCGGATCTGCGGGGCGGTCCCGTACTCACGCACGACCGCGCCCGGGACGACGCCGTCCGTCAGGTGCTGCCCCGCATACGAGATCACTCGCACGAGCAGACCGGCGGCGGCATTGCCCGCCCTGATGATCTTCGGGTGTGAGTGGAAGCCATCGTCCAGCCGCGCCCACATGTTTCTATTCCCTCCCCTGGTACTGACTGACTGCACGCGGCCCGCCGACCCTGGTCGCCGGGCGGGCGCGTTCACGCCGCGGGTGCCGTCTCCTCCGGCGCCGCGGTGATGCGGTAGACGCTGATGCGGTGGCCGTGCGTCGCCGGCGACGTGCTCGGCGCCGTCCGGCCGGTGGCGGTGATCGCGCCGGACGCGGCCAGGCCGCGCACCGCGGCGCCGAGCAGCCCGTGCTGCAGGTCCGGGAGCAGGTCGCGGAAGTCGTTCGCGGAGAACTCTGGCTGCGTCAGGCCGTGGTCGAGGATCAGCGCCTGCACCAACCGGAGTTGGTCACGGCTAGCCGCGGCGCGGATGCGCTGCAAGAGTCGGTTCGCTCGGCGCTCGGCACGGAACTCTGCAACGTGAACGGCCGCCGATGGTGCGGTCATCGGACGTCACCGCCGCGGTGCCGGCCCCTCCGGCGGCCCGGTACACCTTCGACGTGGAGCAGCCATGCCACGGTCGCGCCGCCTACGAGCAGGAATCCGATGATGATCCAGGCACTCATGCCGCGCACCGGTCATCTGCCCTGCGACCGGACCGGTCGCGCTTCGGTCGCGGCGCCCGGTTGAGCGGATTCAACTCGGGGTTGGATCGGGAGTCGGCCGCCTCGCACGCGTCCAGGTAGGCATCAAGCTCGGCGAGCCGGTAGACGACGTGACCCTCCATGCGGAAGGACTTGGGGCCGCGGCGGCGGTGGCGCCAGGTGCGCAGGGTGGGGACGGCAACGCCGAGGTACGCGGCAGCCTGCGCGGTGCGCAGCACGGCGGGCCGGATGACGTCCCCCCGGGCCGCGGATGAGCCGATGACGGCACCAGTGATCACAAAACCCCCCTGGGTTTAGCGGGGGACCTTGTTGCTCCCCGCGTCATCAACTTAGACAACGAAGTGCAACGAAACAAGCGATCAAAGTCATTCGATTGACATCGTTGGCTCGTTGGCGTTCCATGGCGTTGCAGCGCGTTCCCATGCGTTGCAGATCCAGATAGAGGGGACGTACCTTGACTATGACCAGGGAAACCACGGGCCAACGACGGGGCAAGGATCGTGAACGAGTCAAACGAGCGCTGGCAGCGACTCGGCACCGCCCTGCGGCAGGAACGGGAACGTCAGGGCCTGAGCCAGCAGCAGCTCGCCGACCGGGCGGGCGTATCCGCAGGCAGCGTGAAGAACGCCGAGAAGGGCGTGGCCCCGAAAGGCCGGCGACCGTACACCCTGACATCCATCGCAGGCGCCCTGGACTGGGCGCCCAGCTGCATCGACGACATCCTGTCGGGCAACCCTGCCCCCGCGCCGACCGTCCCGGTCGTAGAGGTGCAGCCGAACCTGGACCAGGTGTCCCAAGCCATGTACGGCGCACTGAAGTTCCAAATGGCGTGCCAACAGCACGGGGCCCCGCCGCAGGCGATTGCGGATTTCGAGGCGGCCACTCAGAGGCTGTTCGCTGCCACCATCCGGGCGCAGTCGGAGCGCCCCAGGTTGACGCAAGAACACTTCGAAGCGGTCGCCCACTCGCCCAAGGGCGACGGCGGACCCGAGAGCGACCGTCACGCGGTGGAAGAAGCCATCCGCCGGTTTGACGACGAAAACCTGTAACAACCCCGTTCCAGACATACCCCGCTTCAAGCAGCTACCACCATGAATGCCACTTGCACGTATCTGTGTAGCCATTCATGATCAGATAGCTACTTCTCGCTTGAAATGGGGGACGAACGATGACCCATGCCTTCGATCGGAAAGGCCGCTTCGCGCGGCTTTCACTGGTCGGCCCCGTGTGTGCCCGTGTGCCGGAGACCGGCGGCGAGCCCTACTCTCCTTGGGAGCGGGCCGAAGAACTCGGCTTGCACATTCGGCACGCTGAGCTTTCCGACTCGTGGGCATGGTGGGTGCCGTCCCGTCGCCTGATCATCGTCGCCAACCGCCTTACGACCGCCCAGGAGCGTTGCGCGCTCGCTCACGAGCTGGAGCACGCGCAGCGCGGTGACGTCGACTGTCGCGGGATTGAGCACCCCTCCGCCCGGACGTGGGGTCGTCGACAGGAGCGCCGCGCCGATGAGGCCGCGGCCCGTCGGCTGATCTCTACCGCTGCCCTTGAGGCGGCGATGCGCTGGGCGCACTCCTATGAGGAAGCAGCGCAGGAGCTGCAAGTCACCGAGCACATGCTTCGTGTGCGGCTCCGCCTTTACAGAAACGAACTTGAATGCCTGGATACATTGAGGATCGCTGGCTGACCAAGAAGAAGGACCCGGCCACCGGAAAGCGCAAACGGACTGCCCGCTACGGCACAGGAAAGCGTTACAAGGTGGCCGGTATACCCGGCGTCGCGGACTGCTCCTTCAACCTCCTTGAAGACGCCAAGACTTGGCTTTCCACTTCGCAGACCGACAGCACCCGCGGCACCTTCATCGACCCGCGCGACGGAAATGTCGCGCTCCGGTGGTACGTCGAGGAGAAGTGGTGGCCGACCCTTCGCGTGCCGCCGGGGACAAAGGAGTCGATGCGGCCCCGCGTCTTCAAGCACATACTCCCGCACGTCGGCCACTTGATGCTGAACCAGATTGGTTTCGACGAGGTCAAGGAGTGGCAGACCCGAGCCGAGGAGGACATCGACGTCAACACGCTGCGGACGACGTGGCGCCACTTCTCCAGCATCATGCAGGCCGCACACAAGGCGAAGCGCATCGGCGCGAACCCCTTTCGTGACCCGGACCTGAAGCCACCGAAGGAGCCGGAGAGCAAGACAAAGGCGTGGCCGCTCGAAACGGTCACGGCGGTGCGGAAAGCCCTTGCCGGCAGGTACCGCGTGCTCGTGGACCTCTCCGTCGGCTCAGGGCTCCGGCAGGGCGAAGCGTTCGGCTTCTCCCCGGACGACATGGACGGCGAGGTGATCCAAGTGACGCGGCAGATCGTCAAGATCGAGGGCAAGCTCGCGTTCGCCCCGCCGAAGGGCAACAAGACCCGTGAGGCGCCCTGTCCGCCCGAACTCACCAAGGCCGTCAACGCGCACGTCGCCGAGTTCGGCACGGTGGAGGTCACGCTGCCGTGGGTCGACCCGGACCGGCCGAACCTGCCGTGGGACAAACGACCGCTGGTCACGGTGCGCCTGCTGGTCACCACCACACGGACCGGCGGGAAGAGCGGGGGCGCGATCAACCGGTCCACGTTCGACGCGAAGCACTGGAAGCCGGCCCTCGTCGCGGCCGGTGTGATTCCGGAGCCGGAGATCACCATCGTCCCGCGGCCCGGTCGTCCGCCACTGAGGCGCGTGAAGTGGTCCATGCCGCGCGAGGACGGCTTCCACGGTCTCCGCCACACCTTCGCGTCGATCGTCCTGGCGGCCGGCGAGACGATCGTCCAGCTCGCGGCTTGGCTCGGTCACAGCGACCCGGCGTTCACGCTGCGGACCTACGTGCACTTCATGCCGAAGTCCGGGGCACGGGGCATGGCTGCCCTCGGCTCGCTGCTGGCGTTCGCCGTCCGCGCGGCGGTGCAGACGCAGGCCGGGATGCAGAGCGCTCCGGCGGATTCTCCCCAGATTCTCCCCAGGGCCCAAAAAGAAGCCCCCTCCGAGCCTGTTTTCGCAGGTCAGAGGGGGTTAGAGGCGGACGAGTCGGCCTGTACGCCGGGTTCTGTGCGCGCGGTCCCTTGCGGGAGCCGCGGCGGCGGCCATCCATCTAGGCCTGCCGTTGCCGACAGGCTCGTGCGGTCTACCCGCGGACTCGGGCAGGCTGCCCTCGATCGTCCGCGCAGGGCCGCCGCCGTGAAGCGACCGCCCCTCTTGACCTTGCTCCGGGTGGGGTTTACCTAGCCGCCTGGGTCACCCCAGGCGCTGGTGGTCTCTTACACCACCGTTTCACCCTTACCGGGAATCCGAAGATCCCCGGCGGTCTGTTTTCTGTGGCACTGTCCCGCGGGTCACCCCGGGTGGGCGTTACCCACCACCCTGCCGTGTGGAGCCCGGACGTTCCTCGGGAGACCCCCTGAAGGGTCCCACGCGGCCGCCCGGCCGGCTCGTCCGCCGTGCCCCCATGCTACCGGCCCACCACCAGGCCCGTTGACGCCGGGGCGATCACCCGGCCGCGTTAGGGTGCGACACGGATACGCAAACGGATACGCATACGTATGCGCAAGACGCTCGCCGAAGGAGATCGACCGTGCTCGTGCTGTTGCCGCCGTCCGAGGGGAAGGCCACGGGTGGCACCGGGCCCGCGCTGGACGCCGGGGCGCTCTCGCTGCCCGGCCTCGCGGTCGCCCGGGAGGCCGTGCTCGCCGAGCTGGTGGATCTCTGCGCGGGCGACGAGGACAAGGCCGCCGACGTCCTCGGCCTCTCCCCCGGCCTCCGCGGCGAGATCGCCAAGAACGCCACCCTGCGGACAGCCGGCACCCGCCCCGCCGGGGAGATCTACACCGGCGTCCTCTACGACGCCCTCGGCCTCGCCACCCTCGACGGCCCCGCCCGCCGCGCCGCCGAACGTTCCCTCCTCGTCTTCTCCGGCCTCTGGGGCGCGGTCCGGATCACCGACCCCATCCCCTCCTACCGCTGCTCGATGGGCGTCAAGCTCCCGGGCCTCGGCGCCCTCGGCGCGTACTGGCGCGGCCCCATGGCCGACGTCATGCCCGAGGCGGCGGGCGACGGCCTCGTCCTGGACCTGCGCTCCGCCGCCTACGCCACCGCCTGGAAGCCCAAGGGCGAGCTCGCCGAGCGGACGGCGACCGTGCGGGTGCTCCACTCCAAGGTCGTGGGAGGGGTGGAGAAGCGGTCGGTCGTCAGCCACTTCAACAAGGCCACGAAGGGCCGTCTCGTCCGCGACCTGCTGACCGCCGGCTTCGACCCGGCCGACCCCGCCGAACTCACCGGCACGCTGCGGGAGCTGGGCTATGTCGTCGAAGGCGACGACGCCCCCGTCAAGCGCGGCAAGCCGCAGGCGCTCGACGTGATCGTGACCGAGCTCTGACCCTCGCGTTGCACATGGTGCAACGTCCATTGTGGTGAGCGATCCGTCTCGGCAGGATGACGGGCGTGACCGATCTCCTTGATCTCTCGCCCGTCATCCCCGTCGTCGTCCTCCACGACATCGCCGACGCGATACCGCTCGCGCGGGCGTTGGTGGCGGGAGGACTGCCGGTGATCGAGGTCACCCTGCGGACCCACACCGCCCTGGACGCGATACGCGCGATTTCCGCTGAGGTACCGGAGGCGATCGTCGGCGCCGGAACGGTTCTGCGCCCCGCGCAGGCCGAGGCCGCCGTCGAGGCGGGAGCCCGCTTCCTGGTCAGCCCCGGCTGGACCGACCGGCTCCTCGACGGCCTCCGGGCGACCGGCATGCCGTTCCTGCCGGGCGTCGCCACGGCGTCGGAGGTGCTGGCGCTGCTGGAACGCGGGGTGCGCGAGATGAAGTTCTTCCCGGCGGAAGCAGCGGGTGGGGTCGACTACTTGCGGTCGTTGTCCGCGCCGCTGCCGACGGCTCGTTTCTGCCCTACGGGCGGGATCGGGCCCGAGTCCGCCCGCGAGTACCTGGCCCTGCCGAATGTGGGGTGCGTGGGTGGTACGTGGATGCTGCCGGCCGACGCGGTACGCACCCACGACTGGGAGCGGGTGCGTGAGCTCGCCGCGCAGGCGGCGGCGCTGCGGGGCGCCGCCGCCGCTTAGCCGCCGCCTGGCGGTCACCGGGGTCAGGACTGCGGCGTGTCCGCGTCCTTCACGGAGTCGATCGCGTCGCCGATGTTGTCCCGGTACAGGCCGAGCTTCGGGTTGAGCACGCGCGTGCCGGCTTCGAGGGGGAAGTTGAGCGTGTCGGCGTTGGGCATGTGGTCGCCGTCGGCCAGGACGTTCATCTCGTCGATGCCGGGCACGGTGCCGGTGGTCGCACCGGTGGGGTTGAGGTCGACGACCGCGTACGCGGTCTGCCCGGCGTGCAGCGCGTAGGCGGGCGGGCCGCCGAGCCCACCGGGGACGAGGGGCTTTACATTGCGGCTCTGGTCGGCGGAGTGCGAGTCGCCCAGGTGGACCAGCGGAAAATAGCTCAGACCGCAGGAATTCGCGCCCAGGTTGCGCACCTCGATCAACCGCTGGCTGGGCGCCGCGTTCCAGCCGGACACCTGCACCGACAGCTGCTCCGTGGAGCACGGGTGGGAGTAGGCGTAGCTGTCGCTGTTGTCGGGGTTGGTTGCTGCGGAGGCGGTCGCGGACGGGAGAACGGTCAGCGCGACGGCGCCGAGGAGGAGGGCGGAAGCGGTCTTCATGGACACGGTGGGGCCTTTCGATGCGATCGGTTCGAACGCCTCAACCGTGCGTCGCATCCCGTCCCAGGCGCTACGGTCCGGCCGCGGTTAGGGACGCTGGAACGGTTCCATAGTCCCTGACCTGCGGTGATGCCCTCTCCTGGAACGCCGTTCCGGAACGTGTCCTAGACGGCGCCCCGCTTCAGCCCGTCCACGAAGGCCGCCCACGCGGCGGGCCGGAAGACCAGGGCGGGGCCCTGGGGAGCGAACTTACTGTCCCTTACGGGGACGAAGTCGGGGATACCGGGGGCTATTTCTATGCAGTTGCCGGCGTCGTTGCCGCTGTAGCTGCTTTTGCGCCACGTTGCCATTGCGCTCATACCCTTCCATTGCATCTCTGATCAAGGCGGCGGAGTCGGGACCTGAGAGGCAGTCAGCCCTGAGCACATCGTAGAGCTTGGTGTAGCGCGCGATAATTGCCGGATCGTTGATGAAATGGCCCGCCTCCAAGGATTCCGAGTACACCCAGTCCTGCCCGTCGGGCAGGCTGATCAGCGACATTGAGCCCTTTGGCCTGGCCAGCTGCGCGTTGAAGGGCACTACCTGGACCCCCATGTTCGTCCGCTCGCCCGCGAGCAGAAGCTGCGCGCACTGGTCGCGCATCACCGCCGCGTTCCCGACGACGTTGCGAATGGTGCTCTCGTCCAGGACCACGACCAGAAGCGGGCCGTCGAACTCCAGGAAGCGCTGCTGTCGGCTCATTCGGGCCGTCACCCGCTCGTCCAGTTCGCGGCCCGAGGAGAATTGCGAGAGCAGTGCTCGCGCATATTCCTCGGTCTGCAACAGGCCCGGCACCACGTCGATCTGGTACTCGCGAAGCGCTACCGCCTTCTCCTCCATCTCCACTCGCCGTTTGAACCAGTCCGGATGACTGACCTCCGGGTACCAGTCGATCTTCCGCCACAGCTTGGCGAACATCTCCCCCGTACCCAGCTCCCGATCGCACGCCAGCACAAACCGCCGCTGCGGAACCCGCGTCCCCGTCTCCACCCTCGCCACCAGCGACCGATCGCATGGGATCTTCACCGCCAGATCCCCCTGCGTCAGCCCCGCCACCTCCCGGTGGTGCCGCAGCACCTCCCCGAACACCGCCGCCGTCGTGGCTCCCGCTCCGCCACTCCCGTCACGCCGCATCGCCGCACCGTCCTCCCCCTGTTCCAGGTTGCCCATGGCACGTGCAAAACGTTGAGAGCGTAGGCAGCGATCCGCAACTCTGTCCTTACAACAAGTAGTTGGTCACCCACACGAGCGTGTTTCAACGGCCGAAATCAAGGAAACCGATGGTTCCTCTCAGCTACTCCACCTCCCCACGCCCCTCCGACGCGGACCTGCGCCGGCTCTCCGCGCAGACCGCGCGTGAGCTACAGACCGTCTGTCGCGATCACGGCTGGGCCCTGCACATCACCGCCGGCGAACCCGCGAGCGGCAGCGCGTATGTGCAGTTCCCGCCGCTTCGTGTGGATGTGGCGCAGGAGATCATCGCCGGGCTGCGGCGGCTGCTCACCAACCGTTGTGCCGAATGCGCGGCGATCAAGAAGCGACGCGCCCAGGCGATCAGGGACAAGGACATGACCACGGCGGCCGCCGCTGCCGCGGCCATGGGGCGACACCAACGGGCGGTTCACTGACAACATATGGCCTACACATGACCGGCGGCGCGCTAACCTGCTGCCGCCATGAACGATTTCGTTGACGAAGCACGCTCGCGAGTCGCACATCTGCTCCGGATGGCCAATACGACCGATGACCGGATGCGGGCACAGATCATCGAGTACGCCGATACGACCCCCGAGCCCCCGGTGATAAGCAGGGGGGCCGGGATCGTCACGACCGGCTGTTCCCGGTGTCTGCGGACGGCCTGGCGGCAGCACGACTCCGAGGGGCCGCTGTGGGTGTGCGGCACGTGCGGGCACGTGGAGCCGATCACCATGCGGTGTCCGGAGTGCGATGTCGATATGAAGCCGCCACGTATGGGCGCGCCCGACCACTGGGAGTGCCCCACTTGCGACCGGGTCGGATCGACTCTCGCCTCGTCATGACAAAGCCGCGCCCCGCGAAACCGATCGCGGGGCGCGGGCTCGGCCTTGATGGTCAGATGGTCCAGCGCTGGTAGTTGCCGCCATTGCAGTCGTGCGGGTACATGGACGAGCCGTTGGTGTCCAGGCACTTGCCCGTCGCCACGTTCTGGAGCTGGTACGGGTAGCCGTTGAAGGTCCAGCGTTGGTAGTTGCCGCCGTTGCAGTCGTGCGGGTACATGGACGAGCCGTTGGTGTCGAGACACTTGCCCGTCGCGACGTTCTGCAGCTGGTAGCCGCTGCCGCCGGCGTTTCTCGTCCAGCGCTGGTAGTTGCCGCCGTTGCAGTCGTGGGGGTAGATCGACGAGCCGTTGGTGTCCAGGCACTTGCCCGTCGCCACGTTCTGGAACTGGAAGGGGCCGTCCAGCGCCGACGACGCGCTCGCGCCGGCGGCCGGTGCGAACGCGGTGAGCGCCGCGGTGATCACAGCGGCCCCTGCGGCCAGCGCGGACTTCTTGCCCTTGAACATGGACCTCACTGATGCCTCCCTGTCGAACCCGTTCGCTGCTGTTTCGTTCGAACACAGCTTGAACGTCGAGGAATTGGCTCAGTAGTGCGAGAAATCACCGGTTGGCCGGGAGTTCGCACGGGGAGGGACTGACACATGTCACGCGCATCCGTGATCCGTGTCGTGCTCACCGGTGACGAACTCCTCTCCCGGGGAGCGTTGGCCGCGCTGCTGGAGCTCGAAGCGGACTTCCGTGTCGTCGCACAGACCGATGACTGCCTCACCGCCGTCGGCGTGGTGACCGAACAGCGACCGGATCTGGTCGTCCTGGACCTGGAACCGCCCGCGCGGGACGCGGCGGAGGCGGCACGGACCATCCGCCGGGCCGGGGACGTGCCGATCGTCCTGCTCACCCGGTGCACCCGGCCCGGGGCGCTGCGCCGGGCCCTCGCGGCGGGGGTGCACGGGTATGTGCCGAAGAGCACCGAGGCGTCGAAGCTGGCGGGGATCCTGCGGGGGGTGTGCGCCGGGGAGCCGTATGTGGATCCGCAGGTCGCGGTGCTGGCCCTGACCCGGCCGGGGTGTCCGCTGACCGCGCGGGAGCTCGATGTGCTGCGGTACACGCTGCGGGGGGCGGCGGTGACGACGATCGCGGAAGGGATCAGTCTGTCGCCGGGGACCGTGCGCAACTACCTGTCTTCGGCCATGCACAAAGTCAACGCGCGTACGCGTCATGAAGCGGCGGAGCTGGCTTGGGAGGAGGGGTGGTTGTAGGACCCCACCCCTCCTGCCGGAGGTGTGCCTACCGCAGGTGCGACGTGTCGTTCAGCAGCCTCAGCGACGCGTTGCCGTCCCCGTAGTACGCCACCGCCGACAGCGACGCCGCCGAGAGTTCCATGCGGAACAGGGACTCGGGCGGGGCGCCCAGGGCGAGCCGTACCAGGGTCTTGATCGGCGTCACGTGCGTGACCAGCAGCACCGTGCGGCCGGCGTAGCGGGTGATGAGCTTGTCGCGGGAGAGGGAGACGCGGCGGGCGACCGTCGCGAAGCTCTCGCCGCCGCCCGTCGGGGCGGCCTTGGTCGAGGCGAGCCAGGCGTCGAGGTCCTCGGGGAAGCGCTCGCGGGCCTCGGCGAAGGTCAGGCCCTCCCAGCTGCCGAAGTCGGCCTCGCGGAGGCCCTCCTCGACGCGGACGTCCAGGCCGAGCCGGTCGGCGATGGCGCCGGCCGTTTCCCGGCACCGGCGCATCGGCGAGCTGACGATCGCCTGGATGGTGCCGCGCGCGGCGAGCGCGGCGGCGGCCGCCTCGGCCTGGCGGCGGCCGGCGGCGGACAGCTCCGGGTCGGTGCCGCCGCTGCCGGAGAATCGCTTCTCCGGAGTGAGGGCGGTCTCGCCGTGGCGGAGCAGGACGAACGTGGTGGGGGCGCCGAGGTCGGCGGGGGCGGCCCAGCCGATGGGGGCGGCCTTGGGCTCGGCCAGGGGTTCGGCGGCGGGGACCTCCAGGGCGGCCGCGACTCCGGACGTGCCCCGGTCGCCCCGGTCCGCCGACGAGAGGCCCGGCTCCCACTGGCGGCCCGCCTTGCCCGCGTCCATGGCCTCGTTGGCCAGCCGGTCCGCGTGCTTGTTCTTCTCGCGCGGGATCCACTGGTAGGAGACCTGGCCCGCCGGGTAGAGGCGCTGGGCCCGGGCGGCGAGCGGCTTCATGTCCGGGTGCTTGATCTTCCAGCGGCCGGACATCTGCTCGACGACGAGCTTGGAGTCCATGCGGACCTGGATCTCGGCGTCGGGGTCGAGGGCGCGGGCGGCCTCCAGGCCGGCGATCAGGCCCTTGTACTCGGCGACGTTGTTCGTGGCCGTGCCGATGTACTCGGCGGCCTCGGCGAGCGCCTCGCCGGTGACGGCGTCGAGGACGACCGCGCCGTAGCCGGCGGGGCCCGGGTTGCCCCGGGAGCCGCCGTCGGCCTCGACGATGAAGCGGTTGGGCATGGCCGGCTTACAGGCCCGACTCGGACGTGCGGACCAGGATGCGGCTGCAGTTCTCGCAGCGGACGATCTCGTCGGCGGCGGCCTTGCGGACCTCGTTGAGCTCGGTGATGTCGAGCTCCAGACGGCAGCCCTCGCAACGGCGCTGGTTGAGGCGGGCGGCGCCGACGCCGCCGGACCGGGCGCGGACCTTGTCGTAGAGCTTGATCAGGTCGGCCGGGACGGAGCCGGCGACGACCTCGCGCTCCTTGGTGACGGTGGCGACCTCGGCGTCGATGGTCGCGGTGGCGGCGTCGCGGCGGGCGACGGCGTCGTCGACCTTGGCCTGGACGGAGGCGACGCGGCCGGTCAGCTCGGTGCCCCGCTCGGCGGCGGCCTCACGGCGCTCCATGACCTCCAGGACGACGTCCTCCAGGTCGCCCTGGCGCTTGGCGAGGGAGGCGATCTCGTGCTGGAGCTTCTCCAGGTCCTTGGGGGACATGCCGGCGCCGGAGTCCAGGCGCTGCTGGTCGCGGGCGGCGCGCTGGCGGACCTGGTCGACGTCCTGCTCGGCCTTGGCCTGCTCGCGGGCGCAGTCGCTCTCCTCGGTCTGCGCGGCGACGAGGAGGTCGCGGTGCTGGGCGAGGTCACCTTCGAGGGCGGTGATCTCGGCGTGCTCGGGGAGACTCTTGCGCTTGTGGGCGAGCTGGGTGAGGCGGACGTCCAGGGCCTGGAGGTCGAGGAGACGGATCTGGTCGGCGGGCGCGGCGTTGATTTGGGGGCTCCTGATTACTGGTGATGGGAGGACGACGCCGCGTGGGCGGTCCAGGGGTCGGTGACCGTACGGGAGACATGGGTGCGCAGGCCCCAGCCGTGGCGGTCGGAGATCTCGTCGAGCTGGGCGGCGGCCTGCTCGGTCCAGGGCCATTCGGTGGCCCAGTGGGCGGCGTCGATCAGGGCGAGCGGGCTCTGCGCCCGCGCGTCGGACGCCGGGTGGTGGCGCAGGTCGGCGGTGACGTAGGCGTCGACGCCGGCGGCCCGCACCTCGTCGAAGAGGGAGTCGCCGGAGCCGCCGCAGACGGCGACCGTGCGGATGAGGCGCTCGGGGTCGCCCGCGGCGCGGATGCCCTGGGCGGTGGCGGGCAGCCGCTTGGCGGCGCGCTCGGCGAAGGCGGCCAGGGTCAGCGGCGGGTCGAGCTCGCAGACCCGGCCGAGGCCGCGGCGGCCGGCGGGGTCGCTCGGGTCGGGCACGAGCGGGGCGACGACGCGCAGGTCGAGGGCGCCGGCGAGGGCGTCGGAGACACCCGGGTCGGCGCGGTCGGCGTTGGTGTGCGCGACGTGCAGCGCGATGTCGTTCTTGATCAGGGTGTGCACGGCGCGGCCCTTGAAGGTGCCGGCCGAGACCGTCGTCGTCCCCCGCAGATAGAGGGGGTGGTGGGCGACGATCAGATCGGCGCCGAGCTCCACGGCCTCGTCGACGACTTCCTGGACGGGGTCGACGGCGAACAGGACCCGGGTGACCTCGGCGCCGGGGTCGCCGCAGACCGTACCGACGGCGTCCCACTGCTCGGCTCGCTCCGGAGGCCAGAGGGCTTCGAGGGCGGCGATGACTTCAGACAGTACGGGCACGGAGGAAAGGCTACCTTCCTCCGTGCCCACCCTTCGCTGACGCGTGGGGCTGCGCCGCTCCGTCCTACTTCTTTCCCTACTTCTTCACCGGGTCCTACTTCTTCACCAGGAAGCCTCGGAGATCGTCGAGAACGCTGTCGGCCGCCGTGACACCGAGGCCGAGGTACCAGGTCTCGTCGGAGACGTTCTTCGCCCGACCGTCCTTGACCGCCTTCAGGCTCTTCCAGAGCGGGTTGTCCTCGGCGGTGTCGCGCTTGGTCTTGTCCGGGTCGCCGTAGACGCCGGTGAAGATCCAGTCGGCGTCGGCCTTGTCGATGTTCTCGGGGCTGATCTCCACGGCGAGCTTGTCGGCCTGCTGGTTCTTGGGCCGGGGCAGGCCGGCGTCCTTCAGGACGGTGCCGATGAAGGACTGCTGCGCGTACAGACGGGTGAACTGCGGCAGGTAGCGCAGCATGGTGACCGTCGGCTTCTTGTCGCCGAGGTCGGCGCCGAGCTTCTTCGCCTTGGCCTCGTAGTCCGCCAGCTGCTTCTTGGCCTCGGCGGTCCTGTCGAGGGCGGCGGCGTTGAGGAGGTAGTTCTCCTTCCAGGTGAAGCCCGGGCGGACGGAGAACACGGTCGGGGCGATCTTCGAGAGGTCCTTGTAGTGCTTCTCGGCGCGGAGCTTGCTGCCGAGGATCAGATCGGGCTTGAGCTCGTTGATCGCTTCGAGGTTGAGGTTGTTGATCGTGCCGACGCTCTTGGGCTCGCCGACGTCCTTCTTGAGGTAGCCGGGGATGTCCATGCTGCCCTCGCTGGGGGCCCAGCCGACGGGCTTGAGGCCGAGCGAGACGACGTTGTCGAGCTCGCCGACGTCGAGGACGACGACGCGCTGGGGGCGCTGCTTGATCTCCGTCTTGCCCAGGGCGTGGGTGACGGTGCGCGGGAACTGGCCGGGGGCCGCGTCCGTGCCCATCTTCGCGGTCTGCTCGGCGGCCTTGCCGAAGTCCTTGCCCTTCTCGGACACCGCCTTCGAACCGGCGCCACCGTCCTTGCCCGATTCCGAGGAGCCGCCGGACGAGCCGCCGCAGGCGGTGAGGGAGAGCGCGGCGGCTATGGACAGGGCTGCGACTGCGGTGCCGCGGCGGCGGAGGGACATGGGGACTCCTGGCTAGGTACTTAGGATCGCCTTACCTTAATCCCACGCCTTCCCGGAAGCACACCCACCCCCCTTTCTCAGGCGAACCGGACAACTAACCACCCATACGGGTGAACCACCCTGGGTCGTAGGCCTCCACGGGAATCCGGATAACTACGTTCTGTGCCGGAGGTGACGTTTCCCATGACGGTCTGTGCTCCCCACGGCCCCCAGAGCACTCCGCAGAGCCTTCCGCGGAGCGCGCCGCCGGAGGACCTGAGACGCCCGGCGTTCACCGTTACGGTGGACGGCTCGTACGCGGCCTGGCTCGCTCTCGGCCGCGGCACGGACGGCTGGTTCCCCGAGCGCTGGACCCTCGACGGCCCCGAGCCCTACGCGGTGTCCCTGCCCGGCACCCAGCCCGAGGAGCCGGACAGCCAGCTGCTCCCCCTGACCGACGGCCGGGTCGTCATCCGCCGCCGCGTCGCCGAGCGGTACGCGCTGTCGCTCCTCTACCCCACCGGGCCCGGCACCGGCGAACTGCCGCTCGGCGCCATCGAGTGCCCGTATCTGTGCCTGCTGCCCCCCGCGCCCGACGGCGCCTCCGCCTACGCCCTCGTCCACGGCGAGGAACAGACCACCCTCTGGCGGGTGTACGGCGGCAGCGGCGGCCCCCAGCTGCTGGCCACGGTGCCGGGACGGTGCGAGGGCGGCGCCTGGCTGGACCGCTCCGGGCGGCTGCTCGCCCTGGACCGGGAGCTGGACGGGCTGACCAAGGCCGTCGTCGTCGACCTGGGCCGGGGCGGCGAGACCAGCCCGCTGCTCCAGATCACCGAGAAGAGCAACGACCGGCTGCTGCTCGCCGAGCCCGACAGCGGTCTGCTGCTCGTACGCTCCGACGCGCCCGGCGTCGACCGGCTGGGCTGGGGCGTACTGGGCTCGGCACGGCCCGTCCGCTTCCCCGAGTGCCTGCTGCCGGCGGACGCCGAGCTGACCCCCTTCGCCGCCCGGCCGGGCCAGGGCCTGGCCCCCGAGGAGTGCGCGGTGGCGTTCCGCGTCGACCAGGGGGCGGGCGACGACTGGGTGGGCGTGTGGAGCGCGGCCACCAAGCGGCTGCGGCGCTTCCCCGGCCCGACGGGCTGGCTCGCGGGGGCCGGGCTCTGGACGGCGGGTGGTGAGCTGCGGCTGCCGTTCGTGACGACGAGCGTGCCGTGCGGGCTGGCGCGGGTGCCGGTGCCGACGTCGGTGCCGGTTTCTGTGCCGGTGTCGGTGTCGGACGAGGCCGAGGACTTCTCCGACCCGTCGGCCTCGTCGGCCATGTCCATGGTGCCGGTGCCCGTGCCGCGGCCGCCCCGGCCTGTGCCGCTCCAGCAGGCGCCGCTCTAGCGGGTGCCCTGCGCACGTACTCCGTAACGGGGCACAAGGCGGACACACCGTAGGGGACGGGTGGCCCGGTGATCAAGGCCCCGTTAAACTTCGGGTGGGGGTCGCGCGGCCGTAGCCGGTCTTTCCAACGACCGTAGCTGGGTGGCGTGTTGGCGGTTGCGTCTGACGTGGTGTTACGTCGTGTGAGGCGGTGCCGTGGCCCCCGTGCGTACGCTTCCCCATCCGACGGAGTGACTTTTCCTCATGCCCGATGCCCGAACCGACACGACCGAGGCGCGCCCGCTCATCGATGCGTCCGCCGCACAGGCCGCTGCCGCCGGCACCGGCAGGCACCGTGGTCCGGTGTCCCCGGACGACAACGCGGCAGCCAGTGCCGCCACGCACGGCAAGCACCGGCGCGAGGCCGACTGACGTCGGTTTCGCCCGACCGGCCCGTACGGCCGTCACCTGGGCCCGCGCTCGCGGGGGCCGTGGTGACGGCCGTTTCGCTGCCCCGGTCCCGCCCTTTCTCCCCCGGCTACCGCTGGGAGGTGCCCCCAGTTTCCCGGGGCTCCGCCCCCGGACCCCGCTCCTCAAGCGCCGGAGGGGCTGAGATTCAGCCCGTCAGGGGAGCAGCGCCGCGAAGCCCTCACCCGCATCCCGCGTCGCGTAATAAGGGGTCAGGACCCGATCCAGCTCCTCGATCGTGAAGACCTCCCCCTTCGTGTCGAAGCGCGCCACGACCTTCGGCCGTTCCATCACCGCCACCATCCCCCCGTGGACCACGAAGACCTGCCCCGTGATGCCCGCCGCAGGCGGCGACGCCAGGTAGGAGACCAGCGGGGCGACGTGCTCCGGGGCGAGCGGGTCGACGCCGCCCTCCCCGGACGGGCCGACCGCCGCGAAGACGTCCTCCGTCATACGGGTCCGCGCGCGCGGACAGATCGCGTTCACGGTGACGCCGTACTTCCGGAGGGCGGAGGCCGTCGAGAGGGTCAGGCCGACGATGCCGCCCTTGGCCGCCGCGTAGTTCGGCTGGCCGGGCGAGCCGGCCAGGAAGGCCTCGGAGGAGGTGGTGACGATCCGGCCGTGGACCGGGGCGTCGCCCGTCGCCTTGGAGCGGTCGCGCCAGTGCGCGGCCGCGAAGCGGATCGTGTTGAAGTGGCCCTTGAGGTGGACTCGGACGACCGCGTCCCACTCGTCCTCGGTCATCGAGAAGACCATCCGGTCCCGGAGGATGCCCGCGTTGTTGACCAGGACGTCCAGCGAGCCGTAGGTGTCGAGCGCCAGCTCCACCAGTTCCCGGGCCTGCCCGAAGTCGGATACGTCGCCGGTGTGGGCGACGGCCTCACCGCCCGCCGCCCGGATCTCCGCGACGACCGACTCGGCCGGGCCTGCGGACTCCTCGCCGGAGCCGTCGCGGCCGGGGCGGCCGTAGTCGTTGACGACGACGCGGGCGCCGTGCCGGGCGAGCTCCAGGGCCTCGGCCCGGCCGAGGCCGCGACCGGCGCCGGTGACGATCGCCGTCCGGTCGCGGAGGGTGCGCAGCGGCCGGCCGGCGCTCACAGCATCACCCAGGTGCGCAGGGCCTCGCCCGTGCGCATCTGCTCGATGGCGTCGTTGACGCGGGCGAGCGGCACCCGGTGGGTGATCAGGCCTTCGAGGTCCACGCGGCCCGCGCGCCAGAGGGCGATCGCGCGGTCGTAGGAGCGGCGGACGTCACCTCCGCCGTACAGGGAGGGCAGGATCCGCTTCTCGTCGAAGAACAGCTCGAACATGCTGACGCGGAAGTGGTCGTCGAGGGCGCCCGCGCCGACGACGCAGAGGGTGCCGCCGCGCCGGGTGGCCTCGTAGGCGGTGCGGGTGGTGGCGGAGGTGCCGACGACCTCGAAGACGTAGTCGAAGCCCTCGCCGGAGGTGACGCGTGACGAGGCGTCGGTCAGGCCCTCGGGGGCGACGGCCTCGGTGGCGCCGAAGCGCAGGGCCGCCTCGCGGCGGGAGGCCACCGGGTCGACGGCCACGATCCGGGCCGCGCCGCAGACCTTCGCGCCCTGGATGGCGGAGATGCCCACGCCGCCGCAGCCGATGACGGCGACGGACGCGCCGGGCTCCACCTTGGCGGTGTTGAGCACCGCGCCGAGCCCGGTGGTGACGCCGCAGCCGAGGAGGGCGGCGATCTCGTAGGGCACGTCGTCGGGGATGGGCACGGCGCAGCCCGCGCCGACGACGACCTCTTCTGCGAAGGTGCCGGTGCCGGCGAAGCCGTAGAGGTCCTCGGAGCGGTGCCGGAAGTTGGGGGCGGCGGCGTTGGTCAGGCCCGCGAGGCAGAGGTGGGTCTGACCGCGGGTGCAGGAGGCGCAGTCGCCGCAGGGGGGCAGCCAGCAGATCAGGACGCGGTCGCCCGGGCGGACGTGGGTGACGCCCTCCCCCACCTCGACGACGTCCCCGGCGCCCTCGTGGCCGGGGACGAGGGGGGCGCGCTGGGGCAGGACCCCGGACATCGCGGAGAGGTCGGAGTGGCACAGTCCGGCGGCCCGGACGCGGATTCTGACCTTGCCGGGGCCGAAGCCGACGGTCTGGACGCCGTCGAGGACGTCGAGGGTCTCCTGCCCGGTCTTGTGCTGTACGGCGGCGCGCATGGCGGTGCTCCCTTCACGGGTGGCGGTGCGGGTGCGGGTGCGGACGCGCTTGCTGGGCGTTGACGGTTACGCGTACTCGACGAGCGTGTCGGTCAGCACGGGCGCGTCGTCACGCTCGACGACGCCGGCGGTCACCTGGACGCGGCCGGGTGCCGGGGTGTCGCGCCAGATCCGTACGCGCAGGGTCTCGCCGGGGTGGACGACGCCGGCGAAGCGGGTGGCGTAGGAGCGCACCCGGGTCACGTCGCCGCCGAGCACGGTGTCCACGACGGCCTTGAGGACGATGCCGTAGGAGCACAGGCCGTGGAGGATCGGCCTGTCGAAACCGGCGAGCCGGGCGAACTCGGGGTCGGCGTGGAGGGGGTTCCAGTCGCCGGAGAGGCGGTAGAGGAGGGCCTGGTCCTCGCGGACGTACCGGTCGACGGTGATGCCGGGCTCGGCGTCGGGGGCGGGGAGGCGCTCGGTGACGCCGCGTTCGCCGCCGAAGCCGCCCTCGCCCTTGACGAAGATCTCGCTGACGCCGGTCCACAGCGGCCCGTCGTCGTCCTCGGTGTCCGAGCGCAGCACGATGACGGCCGCCTTGCCCTTGTCGTAAACGGCGGCGACGCGTGACGTCTGGGTGACGCCGGTGGCGCGGATGGGCAGGGGGCGGTGGAGGGTGACGGTCTGCCCGCCGTGGAGGACGGCGGCGAGGTCGACGTCGATGCCGGGCATGGAGAGGGCGCCGGCCACGGCGCGGCCGCCGCCGGCGACCGTCGCGAAGCTCGGGAGGACGTGGAGCCGGCTCTCCAGGGTGTAGCGCAGTTCGCCGGGGTCGGTGGCGAGGCTCCGCCCGCCCTGGCGCGAGCCCGCGCCGATGCCGAGGTGGTAGAGCAGGACGTCCTTGTGGTCCCAGGCGAGCGAGGCGGTCCGGGGTGCGGCGGTGGTGGCCTTGACCGGGTCGATGGGCATGGAGGTGTGCGCTCCTTCGCCGTCCGGAATGCGTGGGGCCGTTGACCAGAACCGACCAGAACCGACTAGAACGCGTTCTACTCAACGGGCCCTCATGTATAGCCGATTCCGGTTGACGCCGGAAGACACTCGACGACAGGGGGAGGGCAAATGTCATGAGCGGGCGGGGACATCCGCATCTGACCGTCCGTTATGCGCTTCCCTAGGATTCCGGTCATGAGAAAGACCACGGGGGCCCCGCTCGACGACGACATGGCGCGGCACAAACCGCCGGGCAAGTTCGCCTTTCTGCCCTGGCTGCTGATGATTTCCGGTGATGTGCAGGACCTCGCCAAGGGGGCGTTCCCGCATCCCTGGCTGGGTGGCCTGGGCGTCGCCGCGTTCGCCGTCCTGTACACGACCACGGTGGTGCTCGGCCTGGACCGGGCGCGGCTGGGCACCCGGACGCCCCGGCTGCTGCTCCTGGGCGTGGCCGTGACCGCCTACTCGCTGTCGCTGGGATACGGCGGCGAATGGCTGATGTGCTTCCCCGTGCTGTCCCTGGCCGCCGGCATCGTGCTGCGCGGCGACCGGACGCTGGCCTTCGCGGTGCTGGGCATCGCCGCTTCGGCGGGGGTGATCGCCGGCTGGCACAGCGGCGCCGAGAACGCGATGATCACCGGCTACGGCTCCGTCATGTCCGGCATGGTGACCTCGGCGGTCCTGCGGCTCTTCGAGACCGTCGCCGAACTCCGCGAGACCCGCGAGGAGCTGGCCCGCTCGGCCGTGGAGCGCGAGCGGCTGCGCTTCTCCCGCGATCTCCACGACCTGCTGGGCCACACCATGTCCGTGATCGTGGTCAAGGCGGAGGCGGTGCGCCGGCTGGCCCCCCGGAACCTGGAGGCCGCCCTGGGCCAGGCCGCCGACATCGAGGCGGTGGGCCGGCAGGCCCTCACCGAGATCCGCGAGGCGGTGACCGGCTACCGCGAGGGCAGTCTCACCACCGAGCTCGACCGCGCCCGTTCGGTGCTCGACGCCTCCGGCATCACGGCCGACATACGCCAGTCGGGCCCGCCCCTGCCACCGCAGACGGCTGCGCTGCTGGGCTGGGTCGTCCGGGAGGGGGTCACCAACGTGGTCCGGCACAGCAGGGCGCAGCGGTGCGTGATCGAGGTCCGGGGCGCGGAGGACCGGGTTCATCTGGAGATCAGCGACGACGGGCGCGGCGTAGGGTCGGAGCCGGGCGAGTCGCCGGGGACCGCCCCGGGGTCGGGCGGCAACGGCCTGAAGGGCCTGGCCGAGCGGCTTGCCGCCGGCGGTGGCTCCCTGACGTCGGGCCCTGACGGGAAGCGTGGCTTCCGCCTGGCGGCGGAGCTTCCGGTGGACGAGAGCGACGGAGACGAAGAGGAGCGGGCCGCGTGAGCAGCGAGCTGATCAGGGTGCTTCTGGCGGAGGACCAGGGGATGATGCGCGGCGCGCTGGCGCTGCTGCTCGGCCTGGAGGACGACATCGAGATCGTCGCCCAGGTCGGCAACGGTGACGACATCGTCCCCAAGGCCCTTGAGGCGCGCCCCGACATCGCGCTGCTGGACATCGAACTCCCCGGCCGCAGCGGCCTCGACGCCGCCGCCGACCTGCGCACCCGGCTCCCGGGGTGCCGGGTGCTGATACTCACCACGTTCGGCCGTCCCGGCTATCTGCGGCGGGCGATGGAGGCGGGCGCGTCCGGCTTCCTGGTCAAGGACGGCCCGGTGGAGGACCTGGCGGCCGCGATCCGCCGCGTGCTGGCGGGCGAGCGCGTCATCGACCCGGCCCTGGCGGCGGCCGCGCTCAGCGCGGGGCCGAATCCGCTGACGCAGCGGGAGCGGGACGTTCTGTCCGCGGCGGTGGACGGGGCGACGGTCGCGGACATCGCGGCGAAGGTGCATTTGTCACCGGCGACGGTGCGGAACTATTTGTCGGCGGCGATCGGGAAGACACAGACGCGGAACCGGATGGAGGCGGTGCGGGCGGCACGCCGGAACGGGTGGCTGTGACCGGGGGCTCCGGCGGTGCGCACAGCACCGTGCGGCAGCATGGGGCACCGGACAACCGCCCCGCACAGTGAGGACCCGCCATGCCACCCACGCCCGACATACTCGCCGCCTTCGAGGCCGCGAAGGGATTCATGCCGGTGGACGAGGGCCTCGCCCTGTACGCCGCCGCGCGGGACGCGGCGCGGCTCGGGCTGCCGCTGCTGGAAGTGGGGACGTACTGCGGCCGTTCGACGATCCTCCTCGCCGACGCGGCCCGCGAAGGCGGCACCGTCGCGGTGACCGTCGACCACCATCGCGGCAGCGAGGAGCAGCAGCCCGGCTGGGAGTACCACGACGCGTCCGTCGTGGACCACGAGCCGGGCGTGGGGCGGATGGACACCCTGCCGACGTTCCGCAGGACGCTCTACAAGGCGGGCCTGGAGGACCACGTCATCGCCGTCGTCGGGCGGTCGCCGCAGGTGGCGAAGGTGTGGCAGGCGCCGGTCGGGCTGGTCTTCATCGACGGCGGGCACACGGACGAGCACGCCGACGCCGACTACGAGGGGTGGGCTCCGCATGTCGCGCCCGAGGGGCTGCTCGTCATCCACGACGTGTTCCCCGACCCCGCCGACGGCGGTCAGGCCCCGTACCGCGTGTATCTCCGGGCGCTCGCGTCCGGCGCGTTCACCGAGGTCTCCGTGACGCGCTCGCTGCGCGTACTGCGCCGTACGGGTCTCGGAAACTGAGCGGCGGCGCTAGCATCGCCCGCGTGTCCCACGGCAGTGTTTCCTCCATAGCCCGGCGTTTTGCCGCCGGGCCGGCAGTGGTGTTCCTGGCGGCCGGGCTGGCCGGGTGCGGCGGCGGTACGGTCGGCATGGGCGGCGGTGACGACGGGAAGAAGCCCGTGGCCGCCGCTTCGTCGTCCTCGCCGTCCTCGCCGTCCTCGTCCGCGAGCGCCGCGCCGCCGGCTCCACAGAGCGCGTCGCCCGTCGAGCCCAGGAGCTCCGCGCCCGCCCCCGCTCCTTCCGACGCCCCCGCCGCCGACGGGCCGCTGCGGGGCAAGGTCGTCGTGGTCGACCCCGGCCACAACATCCACAACGCCGAGCACTCCGCCGAGATCAACCGTCAGGTCGACATCGGCACCGGCAGCAAGGAGTGCGACACCACCGGCACCGAGACCAACTCCGGCTACGCGGAAGCCACCTTCAGCCTCGACGTCGCGCACCGGCTGCGCGCGATCCTCCAGTCGCGGGGCGCCAAGGTCGTGCTGACGCACGACGGCGACCGGCCGTACGGGCCGTGTGTCACCGAGCGCGCCGAGATCGGCAACAAGGCGCACGGGGATGCCGCCGTCTCCATCCACGCGGACGGCGCGGAACCCGGCCAGCGCGGCTTCCATGTGATCCTGCCCGCGAAGGTGCGCGGCGGCGCGGCGGACACCGCTCCCATCGTGGAGCCGTCGAAGGAGCTGGGGGCGCGCGTCGCGGGGAACTTCGTCAAGGTCACCGGCAGCGCGCCGTCCAATTACATCGGCCACGGCACCGGTCTCGACACCCGGGGGGATCTGGGCGGCCTCAATCTGTCGACGATTCCCAAGGTGTTCATCGAGTGCGGCAATATGCGCGACGCGCAGGACGCCGCTCTGCTCACCGACGGGGACTGGCGCGAAAAGGCGGCGCAGGGGATCGCGAACGGCATTACGGACTTCCTGCGCGGGTAAAGAGGACGAGGGGCGCGCGCCGCGCGCGCCCGGGTCGGTACGGACCGGTACGGGGCTCGTACGAGCAGGCCACGGGCGTGTCACGACGGTGATACGAAGAGGACGCCCGGGCCGCCCAGGCGATAGGTTCCCCTTACGATGGGTGGCCGCCACCCCCCGCGCCCTCGCGCTCCCGGCTGCTCACGTACCGGCGACACCGGCGACAGCGAACAATTTCCGACAGCACCGACAAGCACTGACAAAGGATTTTAGGTGAACATCCGCTCCCTCACTCGAGGCGACGGCGGGGTGATCGGAGCAGCGGTGTTGCTGTTCATCGCCTCGTTCCTCAGCTTCCGTTCGTACGACTGCGGGCAGGCGACGGTCGGCTGCCCCAAGGAGCCGATCGGCTGGAAGCCTGAACTCTTCCCCGTACTGCCGTCGATCTTCCTCGCCGGAATCATCGCCGCCGCTCTGATCGTCGCCGCCCGCTTCCAGCCGGAGGGGCGCAAGCTCATCGGCCTCAGCCTCGACCAGTGGGGCACCGCGTTCGCCGTGTTCGCCGCCTGGTCCTCGCTGTGGACGATCTTCGGTGGCCCGGACGTGGAGCAGATCTCGCCCGGTGCCGGCCAGATCCTGGCGCTGATCGCCAACATCCTGCTCGCGGCCGTCGCGGTGCTGACGCCGCGCACCCCCGCCCTCAAGGCGCCGCTGATGCCCGCCCCGCAGGCCGCGGCGCCCGCCCCGTACGGCGCGCAGCCGCCGCACGCGGGCTACGGCTACCCCGGCCCGGCGGCCGGTGCGCCGCAGCAGGGCGCTCCGTCCCCGTACGGCGCGCAGGCCACCATGCCGTTCGGCGGCCAGGCCGCCCAGCCGCAGCAGGGGCAGCCCGCGCAGGGTCAGCCGCAGCAGGCCCAGCCGGCCGCCGCGCAGCCCGCCCCCGCGCAGCCGGCGGCGCCCGCCGCCGACTTCGCCCCGTTCTGGTTCGCCGTCCCGGTGAACCGCCCGCTGTTCGCGGAGGACGGCTCCTCGAACCAGGTCGGCGAGCTCGCGCCCGGCACCTGGTACCTCGCGGTCGACCAGCGCGGTCCCGCGCTCGTCGCGCAGACGCAGGACGGCCGTCGCGGCCTGCTCCAGGACACGACGGGCATTCAGCGCGGCTGATTCCCGAAGTCCTGAGTTCGATGTGCACGGCCCGCCGGGTTCCACCCGGCGGGCCGTCGCGCGTTCGGGCTTGCGCGTTCGGCCTTGTGCGTTCGGCCTTGTCGCCGGGGCCGGGCGGGCCTAAAGTCCTTCGCCTGACGGTGCGTCAGAGGAGGACCCGAATGCGGCTAGGTCTCGCCCTCGGCTACTGGGGCCGCCACCCCGACCCCCGGCACGTGGAGCTCGCCCGGCACGCCGAGCGGCTCGGCTACCACTCCGTCTGGACCGCCGAATCCTGGGGCTCCGACGCCTTCACCCCACTGACGTGGATCGCCGCCCATACCCGGCGCATCCGGCTCGGCACCGCCGTCGCCCAGATGGCCGCCCGCTCCCCCGCCGCCACCGCGATGCACGCCCTGACCCTCGACCACCTCTCCGGCGGCCGGCTGCTCCTAGGGCTGGGGCTGTCGGGGCCACAGGTGGTGGAGGGCTGGTACGGGCGCCCGTTCCCGGACAGTCCGCTGACCGCGACCCGGGAGTATGTGGAGGTCGTCCGGCGGGTGCTGCGCCGTGAGGCGCCGGTGGTCCTCGACGGGCGCTACCACCCTCTCCCCTACCCGGGCCCCGGCGCGACCGGGCTCGGCAAGCCGCTGCGGTCCGTCACCCACCCCCTCCGCCCGGACCTGCCGGTCCTGCTGGGCGCCGAGGGGCCCCGCAACGTCGCCCAGACCGCGCGCATCGCGGACGGCTGGCTCCCCCTGTACTGGTCGCCGTCCCGGGTGGAGATGTACGCCGACGCCCTCGCCGAGGCGCCGAAGGGCTTCATGGTCGCCCCCATGGCCCAGGTGCGCGTCTGCGCGGCGGGGCAGCTCGCGGAGGGGCTGCGGCCGGTGAAGACCATGCTCGCCTTCTACATCGGCGGCATGGGCCACGCGTCCCACAACTTCCACGCCGCCCTGATGGGCCGGATGGGGTACGCGGAGGAGGCGCGCCGGGTCCAGCGGCTGTTCCTCGCCGGGCGGCGGGAGGAGGCGGTCGGGGCCGTGCCCGACGCCTTCGCCGACGAGATATCGCTGGTCGGCCCGCGCGAACGCATCGCCGAGCGGCTGGCGCTGTGGCGTACGGGCCCGGTCACCGACCTTCTGGTCATGGCCCCGGACCCGGACGCCCTCACCCTGCTCGCCGAGCTGAACTCCTGAGACCGGCGGCCTCGGCCTCCCCGGCGTCGGGCGCGGGCTTGCCCCTCCGGTGGAGCCAGGTGTCGAAGAGGCCGCTCAGGTCCTTGCCCGTCCTGCTCCCGCAGAGCCGGACGAAGGCCTTCGTGCCGGCGTTCCCGTAGCGGTGCTCCCGGACCCAGGCGCGGAGGATGCCGAAGAACTCGCGGTCCCCGACCGCTTCCCGGAGCTTCTGGAGAACCATCGCGCCCCGGCCGTAGACGGGCGGGTCGGTGAGGTGCCGCGGGGTGGGCGCGTCCGGCGGGAAGTCCCAGATGGTCCTGCCGCCGGGCCCCTTGCTGTTCGGGTCCTCGCCGTCGTAGTAGTCGGTGAAGATCTCCTGCGTCGTACGGCCGCCCCGTTTCTCCTCCCACAGCCATTCGGCGTAGGTGGCGAAGCCCTCGTTGAGCCAGATGTCCCGCCAGGTGCTCGGGGTGACCGCGTCGCCGAACCACTGGTGGGCCAGCTCGTGCACGACCGTGGTGTCGCTCGGGGCGCCCTGGTAGTACGGCTTGGTCTGGGTCTCCAGGGCGTAGCCCACCCGGGCGTTGTGGTCGACGACCCCGCCCGTCGAGGAGAAGGGGAACGGGCCGAACAGCCCGCTCTCCCACTCGACGACCTCGGGCAGCAGTTTCACCATGCCCGGCACGGCCGCGGCCTCCTCGGGGGCGGCGGCGATGTAGTAGGGCAGCCCGCCCGGCGTCCTGCCGGTCGTCACCTTGAACCGGCCGACGGCGACGGTCGCCAGATAGCTCGCCAGGGGCTCCGCGCTGTGCCAGACGAAGGCGGTCCGGGCGCCCGGCCTGCGCTCCGTCCGGGTGAGCTCGCCGTTGGCGACGGCCGTGTAGCCGTCGGGGACGGTGACGGTGATGTCGTAGGCGGCCTTGTCGGAGGGGTGGTGGTTGCCGGGGAACCAGGCCGTCGAGCCCGCCGGCTCGCCGAGGCCGGCCACGCCGTCGTCCGACCCCGAACGGACCCAGCCCTCGATCGAGCCGTCCGCGTCCGTGATCTCCTCCGGCCGGCCGTCGTACTCGACGACCGTCTCGAAGGCGGCGTCCTTACGCAGTGGCGCGGACGGGCGCACCGTCAGCTCGGTGCCGGAGCGCCGCGTCCGGGCCTGCTCTCCGTCCACGCGGGCGGCGCGGACGGTCAGGCCCGTCAGGTCGAGGTTGAAGGAGCTGAGGTCCTGTGTGGCGCGGGCGTTGATGACGGCGGTGGCCGCGAGGCGGTGGGCGGCGGGGTCGTAGTCGAGGGTGAGTCCGTAGTGACGGACGTGGTAGCCGCCGTTGCCGAGGCGGGGGAAGAGCGGGTCGCCCACACCCGGCGCGCCGGGGCGGGGGCCCTGCCCGCCGCCACCGCCGCCGACGCACGCGGTGGCGGCCAGCAGCGCCAGCAGCGCGGACACGACGGGCCGCCGCGCGGCACTCGCCGACGCGAGCGGGCGCCGCGCGCGGGGCAGCGCCCGGCGGCGCCATGGCCGCCTCGGACTCATCGACGGGGCCCCATCAGAAGGCGGTCCGCTCCAGCCAGTACTCCAGCACCGCGCGGTCGCCGACGACCTCCACCAGGCCGCTGTCGGCCGGGATCCGCCGGTAGAGGACCCGCAGGATCTCGGTCAGCGGGCCCCGCACGGCGACGTCCGCCTTCTCGTGCGCCCGGCGCCACTCGATGCTCTCGCCGCGGGCGTCGACGAACCATTCGGCGTTCAGCTCGGACGGGGTGTCCGTGGCGTGCAGGTGCAGCGTGCGGCCCTGCCCCAGCAGCTCCTTGAGCTCCGGCTTGAAGGACTGCGCGAACGGCGACGAGATGAGGGTCAGCCACTCGTCGAGGGTGTCCGCCGCGACGTCCTGGGCGACCGTGAACGGGGCACCGGCGGCGGAAGCGGCGTCGGCCCGGTGCATCACCGTCTCGTGCGTCATGCGACGGGCCCAGAACGACGCCTTCTGCTCCACCCCGAACGTCCACACCGGCGTCTCGGGCCCAGCCTCCCGCAGTGTCGCGGCCAGCTCCTCGGCGCCCTCCGCCAGCCATGCGTCGAGCCCGGCGGCGTCGAGGGTCTCGGCACCGGCCGTGGAGTCGGTGGAGAGATCCGGCTTGTAGTCGACGATCCGCTCCCGCACCAGTCCCGTCGCGTGGCGATGGGCGTTCCCGAGGTGCCGCCCGAGCTGGGCGACGGTCCAGTCGGGGCACGTCGGCACGACGGTGTCGAGGGCGACGCCACGCAGGGTGTCCCGCACCAGCCCGGTCTGGGCGAGGATCTCCGAACAGTAACGGTCATGGCTCAGAAGGGTCATGACGTCACCTTAGAGCGGGGGTACGACAACGCACAGGGTGCGTCGGTCCGTTCGGGCGCCTCACGCGCTCCCCTGGGCGTCAGCCCTTCTGGACCTCGGAGAACGACGGCACCTTGTCGGTGACCGGGGCGTCCGCGCTCTTGCCCGCGTCCTTGACGCTCTTGATGACGTTGTCGAAGTCGTTGATGTCGGCGTCCCCGGCCTCGCCCTTGCGGAGCTTGGTCCCCATCCCCTTGAGGGACTCGATGCCTGCGGTCACCGGGGCCAGGGCCTTGGTGAGCGTCGGGTCGCCCTTGGCGTTGTTGACGGCGGCCTTGAGGCGGTTGTACGCGAACGTACCGGCCAGGCCCGCCTTGATCAGTGAGCCGGTGCGACCATCGGCGCCCTTCTTGAAGGAACCGTTCCGGAAGGGCTTGACGATCCACTGGTAGGTGGCGCCGGCGGCGAGTCCCGCGTTGGCGACGAAGCGGGTCTTGGCGAACTTCTGGCGTTCCGCCGAGCTGGTGGCGGTGGGGGTGGCCTCCTCGGTGGCCTTCTTCCCGCTCTTCTCGCTCTTTCCGCCGCCGCAGGCCGTGCCGGTGAGGAGCAGACCGCAGGCCAGGAGCAGGGCGACGGCCGCCCGTCGGGCGCGTTGTGACACGGGTACCTCCCGGGGGTAGTGCCCCCAGGGTCGCCCAGCGCGTGCGGTTCCGCCACCGCACCGCGGGAGACGGGTGGTCAGCCGACGACCCGAGGTGGGCCGGCCGTGACGCGGCGGGCGGTGTCGCGAGGCCGGGGCGGCCGGTCCGCCGCCGGGGCATCGGGTGGCCGCGCCGCCGGTCGCGGCGGCGCGGGCGTGCCGGACCCGCCGCCCCGTCACCCGTCGCAGCAGTCGGGCTCCAGCCCCGAAGGCAGTCGCTCGCCGCCGAAGACCGCCGTCGTCGCCTCGTCGCCGCCGAGGGCGGCGACGGCGAGCAGCAGGGAGCCGGCCGTCCACGTCGTACGTTCCTCCGGCCAGACCGCCTTGTCCTCGAAGACGTAGCCCGTCCAGTACATGCCGTCCTCGGCGCGGAGGTGCTGGATCCACTGAAGGATGTCGACGGCGCGGTCGGACTCGCCCATCGCCCACAGGGCCAGCGCCAGTTCGCAGCTCTCGCCGCCGGTGACCCAGGGGTTGGGGACGACGCAGCGGACGCCCAGGCCGGGGACGACGAATTCGTCCCAGCGCTCCTCGATGCGCTCCTTGGCCGCCGAGCCGGTCAGGGCGCCGCCGAGGACCGGGTAGTACCAGTCCATGGAGTAGCGGCTCTTGTCGAGGAAGCGCTCCGGGTGGTGGCGTATGGCGTGGGCCAGCAGGCCCGCGGCCAGCTCCCAGTCCGGCTGCGGCTCCTCGCGGTGCTCGGCGATGGCGAGCGCGCAGCGCAGCGCCTGGTGGATGGAGGAGCTGCCGGTGAGGAGGGCGTCGGCGACGGGCGTGCCGTCGTCCTCGGCCTTCCAGCCGATCTGGCCGCCCGGCTGCTGGAGCCGGAGGACGAACTCGACGGCGGCGAAGACGGTCGGCCACATCCGGTCGAGGAAGGCGTCGTCGCCGGTGGAGAGGTAGTGGTGCCAGACGCCCACGGCGACGTAGGCGACGAAGTTCGTCTCGCGGGAGCGGTCGACGGGCCGTGCGGCGTCGCCGTCGGCGTAGGAGGCGTACCAGGAGCCGTCGGGGTTCTGGTGGCCGGCGAGCCAGCGGTAGGCGGCCTCGGCGCGGGAGTGCTCGCCCGCGGCGTCCAGGGCCATGGCGGCCTCGACGTGGTCCCAGGGGTCGAGGTGGTGGCCGGTGAACCACGGTATGGCGCCGTCCGGGCGCTGGACGGCGGCGATACCGGCGACGGTGCGGGCCGCCTCCTCGACGGTGAGGACGCCGGGCAGAACGAGGCGTTCGGTGCGGCCGGGGCCGCTGAAGGCGGTCACTTGGCGGCGTCCTCGGGCAGGTGCGGCTTGGTCGCGTAGGCGACGAAGCTCTTGCCGATGACGGGGTTGAGGAGCTGCTCGGCGACGCGCGTGGCGGCGGGCTTCTTCATGATGTCCCAGACCAGCAGCTTGTGGTACGCGCGGACGGGCAGCGCCTTGTCGTTGTCGACGCCGAAGGCGCACTTGAGCCACCAGTACGGGCTGTGGAGGCCGTGGGCGTGGTGGGTGCCGTAGGGCTTGAGGCCGGCCTCCGCCATCTTGCGGAGGAGTTCGTCGGCCTTGTAGATGCGGATGTGGCCGCCCTCGACCTCGTGGTACGCGTCGCTGAGCGCCCAGCAGACCTTCTCCGGGCCGTAGCGGGGCACGGTGACGGCTATCCGGCCGCCGGGCTTGAGGACGCGCACCATCTCGGCGAGCACGCCCTTGTCGTCCGGGATGTGCTCCATGACCTCGGAGATGATGACGACGTCGAAGCTCGCGTCGGGGAAGGGCAGGGCGAGGGCGTCGCCCTCCATGGCGATGGCGGTGGCGCCCGCCGGAGCCTCCCCGGCCTCCTTCATGGCGGCGAACCACTTGTTGACCTCGCGGATCTCGTCCCCGTTGCGGTCGAGGGCGACGACCCGGGCACCGCGCCGGTAGCACTCGAAGGCGTGGCGGCCGGCGCCGCAGCCGAGGTCCAGGACGCGGTCGCCTGCGGCGAGCGGAAAGCGGGAGAAATCGACGGTCAGCACGGGGTGTTCACTTTCTCGTGGGTTAGGCACCGCCGAGCACGTTGACGGTGGTTGCGCACCATTGCGGCGGGAGAGGTGCCCCCGACCGGCGTCATCCGGCGGTGCCCGGCCGGCCTGCGGTCACCCCGGCCCGCGCGATCGCCTCCCGGTAGTGCTCGGCCGTGCCGATCGCCGCCTGGCGCCAGGTGAATTTGGCCAGGACGCGCTCCCGCCCCGCCGCCCCCAGGCGCCGCCGCAGGTCCGCGTCGTCGAGGAGCCGGGAGAGGCCGGCGGCCAGGGCGCCCGCGTCGCCGGGCGGCACCGCGAGGCAGGTCTCGCCGTCGGGGCCGGCGACCTCGGGGATCGCTCCCCCGGTCGTGGCCACCAGCGGAGTGCCCGTGGCCATGGCCTCGGCGGCCGGCAGCGAGAACCCCTCGTACAGGGACGGAACGCACGCGACCTGCGCCGAGCGGACGAGGTCGACGAGCTCCTCGTCCGTGATGCCCTTGACGAACTCGACGGCGCCCTCCAGGCCGTGGCGCCGGATCGCCGCCGCCACGGGCCCGTCCTCGGCGCGCTTGCCGACGACGACCAGGTGGGCGTCCGGCTGCCGCGTACGGACCGTGGCGAGCGCCTCGATCAGATGGACCAGGCCCTTGAGCGGGACGTCCGCGCTCGACGTCGTGACGATCCGGCCGGGCACCTCGGCGACGGCCGGGTCCGGCGAGAAGAGGTCGGTGTCGGCGCCGATGTGGACGACGTGGACCCGGCCCGGACGCACTCCGAGGTGGTCGACGATCTCCTGGCGGGAGGAGCCGGAGACGGTGAGCACGGACGGCAGCCGCCTGGCGACACGTTTCTGCATGCGGGTGAACGCGTACCAGCGGCGTACGGACGCCCGGCGCTTCCAGTCCTTCGCGGCGTCCAGCTCCAGCTGCCGGTCGACGGTGATGGGGTGGTGGACGGTGGTGACGAGCGGGGCGCCCAGCGCGCCGGGGCCGCCCAGGAGCCCGTAGCCGAGGGTCTGGTTGTCGTGGACCACGTCGAAGTCGCCTCGGCGGGCCGCGAGATGGCGGCGGGCGCGCAGCGAGAAGGTCAGCGGCTCGGGGAAGCGCCCGGCCCACATGGTGCCGACCTCCAGGAGGTCGATCCAGTCGCGGTACTCCTCGCGGCGCGGGGTGCGGAAGGGGTCCGGCTGCCGGTAGAGGTCGAGGCTGGGGAGCTCGGTGAGCGGCACGCCCTCGTCGAGGACGGGGTAGGGCTGGGCGCCGATGACCTCGACGGAGTGGCCGAGACGGGCGAGCTCGCGGGAGAGGTGACGGACGTAGACGCCCTGGCCGCCGCAGAAGGGGTTGCCCTTGTAGGTGAGCATCGCGATGCGCAACGGCGATTCGCCGCGCGCGGGGTCGTCCCCGGCCGGGAGGCTGCTGCGGGCTCGCGTGACCGATGCCTCCGTGGCCTCAGCGGTCACTCCGGCCTCCTTCTCGCTGGCTGTTCCGCCGGAGCGTAACGGGTCGCGCTAATCTAGAACAAGTTTCAGACTGGGTCGTCAGAAGCTTGAATCTACCGGGATGTCAGGGGTCCGAAAGAGCGCCGCCGGGTGATTCGCGCCACGACCCGACCCCTGTCATGCTGTGCCGTCCAAGGCCCCCCGGGTGCCGCCGGACGGAGTGTTGCACGACACGATGAAACGGGACATATGACTACGGAATCCAGGACGACGGAATCCATGTCGGCCGTGCCGCCCCTCGTGTCCACGACGGCCCCCGCCACCCCCGACGGCTCCGGGGCCCCCGCCTTGACGGCCCGTCAGGCCGCCCGGCGCCGCCGGATCCTCCAGGCCACCACCCACCTGGCGAGCCGCGGCGGCTTCGACGCCGTCCAGATGCGGGAGGTCGCCGAGTCCTCGGGCGTCGCCCTCGGCACGCTCTACCGCTACTTCCCCTCCAAGGTCCATCTGCTGGTCGCCACCATGCGCGACCAGCTGGAGCAGCTCCACACCACGCTGCGCGAGCGCCCCCCGACGGAGGAGGACCCGGCCGCGCGCGTCGCCCAGACCCTGATGCGGGCGTTCCGCGCGATGCAGCGCGAACCGCATCTGGCCGACGCCATGGTGCGCGCCCTGACCTTCGCCGACCGGTCGGTGAGCGCCGAGGTGGACACGGTCTCCCGGCTGACCACCACGATCATCCTGGACGCCATGGGCCCGGCGGCCCCACCCACCCCGGCCCAGCTGTCGGCCGTCCGCGTCATCGAGCACACCTGGCACTCGGCGCTGATCACCTGGCTGTCGGGGCGGGCGTCCATCGCGCAGGTGAAGATCGACATCGAGACGGTCTGCCGGCTCATCGCCCGATAGCCGACGCCGGTGCCACCCCCGACGCCAACGCCGGTGAGCGTCGCGCCAGGCGTATGCCGCTCGCAGTTGAGGCGGGTCCGGTCGGCTTCCTACGCCCTTACGCCCCCCGGGTAGCGGGTAACTGCACCCGGAGCGGTGGCTCGCGCCGGTATGAATTTACCGACGTGTCCGAGGCGTTTCGCTACACGGAGCGGGAGAGGCAGACCGTGATACGGGTCCTTCTGATACACGACACCTATCTGCTGCGCATGGCGCTGGCGGCACTCCTCGGCAGAGAGCCGGACCTCGAGGTGTCCTCGACCTCCTGGCGGGGCGCCGCCACAGCGGCCCGGACGACGCGGCCCGATGTGTGCGTGGCCGACATGGACAGCCCGGACGCGGGCGAGTGCGTGAGCCTCCGGCCGACGGACGTCCGGCCTGGAGGTGCCCGGCCGACGGACGTCCGGGCGGGGGGCGTCCAGCCGGGGGAGGGACGATGTCCGGAAGGCGGCGCCGAACGGGCCGCCGGGCGGACGAACGGGGTCGCGGGCGCCCGGCCCGGCGACGGCCGGCCCGGCGACGGCCGGCCCGCGCTGCTGGCGCTGACGACCGCCGGGCGGCCCGGCCCACTGCGTCGCGCCTATGAGGCGGGCGCCCTGGGCTACCTCAGCAAAAACGCTTCTCCTGACCGGCTCGTCGAGGGCATACGGCATGTCGCGAAGGGCGAGCGCTACATCGACGAGACCCTCGGCTTCGGCTTCCTCCAGGCGGCCGAGATCCCCCTGACCCGGCGGGAGCTGAGCGTGCTCTCACTCGCCGCCGAGGGCGCCTCCGTCGGTGAGATCGCGCGCAGCCTCCACCTGTCGAACGGAACCGTGCGCAACTACATGGCCGCCATCACCCGCAAGACCGGGGCCCGCAACCGGGTGGACGCGATCCGCATCTCGCGCGGCGCCGGCTGGGTGTGAGGAACGCTGTCCACCGCCCATCAGATCCCGGTACAGCGCCGAACGCGCCATGAGCTCCCGGTGCGTACCGGCGACCGTGCCGGGGCCGTCCATGACCAGCACGCGATCCGCACGCCGGGCCGAGCCCGCGCGGTGGGCGACGACCACGAGGGTGCCGCCGGGGCGCGCCGCGAAGGCGCCCTCGGCGCGCGCCTCGGCGGCGGGGTCCAGATGGCAGGCCGCCTCGTCCAGCAGCGCCACGGGGGCCGGCGAGAGGTACGCGCGGACCAGCGCGATCAGTTGCCGCTCCCCCGCCGAGAGCTCGTCCGGCGTCACCGGGGCGTCCAGCCCGCCCAGCCTCCGCACGAGCGCGTCCGCGCCGACGGCCTCGACGGCGGCCAGCACCTCGCGCTCGCTCACGGGGTCGTCGCGCAGATAGCGCAGGTTGTCGCCGACGGTGCCGGAGAAGACGTACGCCTCCTGCGGGATGAGCACGCGCCGCGCCGCCGCCCCCTCGGCGCGCGCCGCGGCGCCGCCCACCCGTACCTCGCCGGACGACGGCTCCAGCAGCCCCGCGATCAGGCCCGCCAGCGTGGACTTGCCCACGCCGCTCGGCCCGACGACGACCAGCCGCGCGCCGGGCGGGAGGGTGAGGTCGAGGTCGCGGACGACGGGCTCGGCGTGGGCGCCGTAGCCGAAGGTGACGCGGCGCAGCTCGACGGCGGGGCCGTCGTCCGTGGAGGGCGCGGGGACCGGGGCCGGGACCGGGGTTGGAGCCGGGACCGGGCCCGCCGTCAGCCTGCGGACGACCACGGCCAGCCGTGAACCGCTCGCGCCCAGCCCGTGGATGAGGCTCTGGAGCGCGGGCAGCAGCGACTGCGTCAGATACGCCAGCGCGCCGACGAGCGCGCCCGGCGTCACCCCCCGGTCCAGCAGCCAGGGCGTCGCGACGAGCAGCGGCACGACGGGGAAGCGGCCCGCGAGGGCCAGGGCCGCCGCCCTCGCCACGGACCAGCGGGCGAGGTCCGTCGAGGCGCGCAGCTCGGCGTCGACGAGCGCGCCCGTATCCGTCCGTACGCGCGCCTCGCCGCCCCCCGCGGCGATGTCGCGCAGGGCGGCGGATGCCTCGCCGTACGACTGCGCCAGCGCCTCGTCCGCGACCAGGAACGCCTCCTGGCGGCGGGCCAGCGGCCGCAGCGTCACGAGGAACAGCCCGAGGCCGAGGAGGAGCGGCGGTACGACGACGGCGAGGAGGACGGGCGCCAGCAGGAACAGGCCCGCCAGGGCTCCGGCGGCCGTGAAGACGAACGAACGCGTCACCATCACGAGTCCGGCGAACGTGTCGCGGGCGATCTCCACTTGGTGGGTGAGCCGCGAGACGGCGGCGGCGTCGCCGTCGCCCAGGGCGCGGGTCACGACGCGGCGGACGAGCGCGTCCCGGAAGGGCTCCACGAGCGCGGCCACGCCCCGGAAGGTGCGCCCGGTGCCGTAGGCGCCGACGACGACGGCGACCGCGGCGGCCGCGAGCCAGGCCAGGCCGGTGGCCGGACGGCCGGCCAGGAAGCCGGTGTCGAGGGCGCGGGCGAGGGCGTAGCCGGTGGTGAGGGTGTGGGCGGCCTCTACGGCGGACCAGGCGGCGAGGGTGACGAGGACGCTGCGCTGCTGTGACAGGTGGGTCAGGAGGGGATGGTTCGGCACCGCCGGGTACCTCCGATTCGGTTGCGCGCCGTGGCGGCGGGATTGGGCCCCGGTCCCGCCCTTTCACCGTTTCCTGGGGTGAGGCCCCAGCCCCCGGGGGCCCGAGGGCTCCGCCCCGGGCCGAGCCCTGCTCGCCCGGGCAGGGGCAGGGGCTGCGCCCTGCCCGGGGCCCTGCCCGGGCGGGGGCGAAGCCCCTCGCCCGCCTCGGGGGGCTGGGGGCTTGCCCACCAGGAAACGGTGAAAGGGCGGGGTTGGGGCCCCACCACGGGTGGCCGGCTACCGCGCACCGAACACCACCCGGTACCCCGGCAGCCGCCACAGCTCCGCGTGCGTCCCGACCGCCCGCACCCGCCCCCCGTCCAGCCAGGCGACGCAGTCGGCTCGTTCCGCCGTCGCGACCCGGTGGGCGACGATCAGTCGTGTACGGGCGGCGACGGCGTGGAGCAGCGCGTCGCTCACCCTCGACTCCGTGACCGAGTCGAGGCTCGACGTGGCGTCGTCCAGGATCAGCAGCCGGCCCGCGTGGGCGAAGGCGCGGGCGAGGCCGAGGCGTTGGGCCTCGCCCCCGGAGAGGGGGGCGGCCGCGCACGCCGTGTCGTAGCCGTCGGGCAGCCGCCGTACGAAGTCGTCCGCGCACGCCGCGCGGGCGGCGTGGACGACGGCCTCGGGCGGGGGCGCGAAAGAGCCGAAGGCGAGCGTCCCGCCGATCGTGCCGCCGAGCAGCGCGGGCCGGGCGAAGGCGTAGCCGACCTGGCGGCGCAGTTCGTCGTGGGCGAGCTCGCGCAACGGGACGCCGTCGAGGGTGATCTCGCCCGCGTCGGGGTCGGCGAGGCGCCCGGCCAGTTCGGCGAGGACGGACTTGCCCGTGCCGGAGAGGCCGACGACGGCCGTCGTCGAGCCGCCCGGTACGACGAGGTCCACCCCGCGCAGTACCGCCCGCCCGCCGCGCTCGGCGCCCACGCCGCGCAGCCGGAGCGTGCCGTCGCCGTCGGCGGGCAGCCGCCGGGTTCCGTGGACGGTCGGCGGCAGGGCGTGGACCTCGGCCAGGCGGCGCGCGGCGGTACGGCCGTGGACCAGCGCCCCCAGGTGCCCGACGAGCATGCCGACGCCCGTCGCGAGGACCGCGTAGCGGGAGGCCGCCAGCAGGTCGCCGACGCTCAGCCCGCCCCGCGACAGCTCCAGTCCGGCGACGGCGAGGACGGCGATCTGGAGCAGCGGCACCAGGGCCGTCGCCTGGGCGGAGGAGCGGCCCTGCACCCGCCACATGCGGTGGCCGTGGCGGGACAGGCCGGGGAGGGGTTCGAGGACGCGGTCCCGTTCGCGGGCGGCCGTACCGGCGGCGGCGATGGTCCGGGCGCCGCCGACGGCCTCCATCAGCCGCCCGGCGAGCTCGCCCTGCAGCCGCTGGTAGCCGGCGAGGCTGTCGGTGGAGGCGCGGGTGAACGCCCGTAGCAGCAGCGCGAGCAGCGGCGCGCCCGCGAGGAACACCAGGGCGAGCCACGGGTCGAGGAGGGCGAGCGCGGCGATGCCGCCGATCGGGCCGACGACGGCGGTGACGGTACCGGCAACGGTCGCGGGCGCCGTGCCGGCCTGGGCGGCGTTGCCGACGAGACGGGCGACGAGGTCGCCCGGCGTCATCCGGGCCGTGGCCCGGGGGCCCGCCGCGAGGGCGTGGCCCAGCGCGGTGCGGCGCAGCCGGGCGGTGGTGCGGGCGGTGGTGGTGGCGGTGAGGTACTCGCCGAGCGCGTCGAGGGCGGCGGGGACGCAGACGAGGGCGGCGCAGAGGAGGACCCAGCGGGTGCCTTCTCGTTTCGCCAGCAGCAGGTCGAGGGTGTGCCCGAGCACGGCGGGCAGCAGCAGGGCCGCGCCCGTGCTCGCGACGGCGATCAGGACGAGGGCGGCCGTACGGGGCGCGGCGGCGCGGATCGCGGCGAGGAGGAGGCGGTCGCCGCCATCGCGTGGGACGGACGTCAGGGTCATGCGGTCCTCGCATCCGTGGTCCGGCCAACAGGCCGGGTGGGCCCTCCCCTGGCGGGGAGGGCCCACCCTGAGCGGTCACCCGCGAGCGTGGGTCACAGGCACAGCAGCACGCTGGCCGTGCTGATGCACGAGAGCAGGCTCACCGTGCTGTTCCCGCCATCGCCGTGGCCGCCGCCGTGGCTGTCGGACTCCATGCTCTGAAGGTCGAGAAGCGCCATGGTTCTGATTCCTTTCATGGGGACGGAACTGAACGGTTGGAACAGATGGAACCGGTGGAGCGGTTGGTCACGACTCCACGACGAGGCGGAGCCGGCTCTTGGGCCCCTTCGGGGGCGGGAGGAAGGGCAGACGGGCCACGCCCCGGACGGACCCGAGCGCGAGCAGACAGCCCGCAGTACCCGTCGCGAGGTCCATCGACAGCCGCATCATCTGGCTGCCGGGGAAGGCCAGTTCGCCCTGGTAGGGGATGCCGTACCAGCCCAGGGCGGCCACCTGCGCCGCGAGGTCCGCCGGAGCGGCGCCCGGCGCGGTGGTGCGGCCGAGGTGCCAGATCATTCCGGCGCGGCCCTGGAAGAGGCCGGGGTGGGCGTAGAAGCGGGACCGGGCGGCGGTGAGGATGGCGGCGCGGGCCTCGGCGAGGTCCTCGTCCGGGTCGGGGACGTGGGCGAGGTAGTCGTCCAGGACGGCGCCGATGCCGACGCTGCCGTCGCCGAGGTAGGGCATGGTCCGCCAGCCCTCGTTCACGTCGAGGGCACCGTTGGCCGTGCGGACGCAGCGCGCGAGGTCGGCGCGCAGGGCCGTGCCGGCGAGGTCGAGGAGGGCGGGGGCGCCGGTGCGTTCGTAGAGCCGGAGGAAGAGCAGGGCGGAGCCCGTGGCGCCGCGCATCAGTCCGGCGCGCTGCTTCCCGTCGTCGGCGGAGAGCCTCTCGGCGAGCCGGTCGGCGAGCAATTGCGCCGCCTCCACCGCCCGTTCGTGGAAGTGCCGCTCGCCGGTGGTGCGGGCGAGGTGGTCGAGGTGGAGGCCGATGCCGGCGAGCCCGCCGCGCAGGGCGGAGGTGAGCTTCTGCCACTTCTCGCCGAGGAGGGTGGCGGTGAGGTCGAGGGCGCGCTGGGTGTGGCCGAGGCGGTCGAGGGCGTGGGCGACGCCCGCGAGTCCGTCGTAGAGGCCGAGCGGGGTGCCGGGCGGCGTCGCACCGGGGTCGGTGTGCGCGAGCAGCCAGCGTTCGCCCTGCTCGTAGCGGTCGGCGCCGGTCTCGGCGAGGGCGTACAGGACGCCGGCGGCGCCGTGGGCGAGGCCGAGGCCGCCGCCCTCGGAGAACTGGGCGATGTCCCCGGGGAAGAGCCGGTCGTCGCGCTCGGGGGTGGCGGAGGCGAGGATGGCGCGGACCATGGAGTCACGGGCGGCGGGCCAGTCGTCCGTGGCGGGGAGGACGGCGGGCGCGGCCGGTACGGACCCGGCGGACACGGGCCCGGCGAAGGCGGGACCGGACGGAGCGGCATCCAGCGCTTCCCTCGTGATCTCGGCGACGGCCTCGTCGAGGAACTCCCTCGGTACGGCGGGGAAGTGCTCGGCGATGATGTCGGCGAGGTGCGCGGCCTTGGCCCGGTCGATGACGAAGAGCGTGGTGACGGGCAGGAACAGCGCGATCCGCAGGCAGGCGAGGGCGTAGCGGTCGACGTCGGTGCCGGTGCGGTCCGGCGGGGCGAAGAAGCCGGGGTGGGCGACGATCTGCCGGCCGCCCTCGGCGGCGGGCGCGGCGGCCTCGAAGTCGATCAGGGTGACGGACTCCTCGTCGGGCCCGACCATGATGTTGAACATGTGGAGGTCGTTGAAGACCACGCCCCGGTCGTGGACGGCCGCGACGGCCCGTTCCACGGCCCGGTGGATCCGCAGTGCCCAGTCGGTGTAGCCGGCGACGGCCACCGGGTCGGGGTCGGCGGCGAGCAGTGGGTGGCGTTCGCCGAAGAAGGAGTTGAGGGGGCGGCCCTCGATGAAATCCATGACGAGGAAGCGGTGTTCGCCGATGGTGAGCCAGTCGCGGACGCCGGGGGCGACGCCGAGGCCGGCGAGCCGGTCGAGGGCGTCCTTCTCGCGCTCCAGCCGGGTGATGGCGTCGGCGCCGTCGGCGGCGAGCCCGGCGTGCGGGCGGGCCTCCTTGAGGACGACCTGCGAGCCGTCGCGGGTGTCGGTGCCCCGGTAGACGCCGCCGCCGTTGGAGAAGTGCAGGGCCTTCTCGATGCGGTAGGGCAGGTCGGCGACGGTGGTCGCGTTGCGGGCGGCCAGGTGGGGCTCCAGGAACGCGGGCAGGGTCACCCAGGCGGGCACCTGGAAGGCGGGGTCGCGCGGGTCGGGGACGAGCGTGCCGTCCGCGTCCTCGATCGCGGGGACGAGGCTGCCGCGCGCGTCGACGCAGTAGCGGCGGGCGAACGCGCCGTAGCGCACGTACAGCGGCCCGTCGTGCCAGCGCAGATCGGTGAGGATGTACGGGCCCGGGCGGCCGCCGAGGATCTCCTCCAGCCCGGTGAGGACGGTGCGCAGGCTCTCCTCGTCGGCGGGGTAGATCGTGACGAACTTTCCGCTGGCGTCCCGGGGCGCGTACTTGTTGTTGCGGAGATGCAGCAGATGGGGCGCGGGGACGAACTTGAACGGGATGCCGCGGGGGACGCAGTAGTCCCAGACGTCGGCGGCGGTCTTGTCGGCGCCGTCGGCCGTGGCCGACACATGGATCTTCCAGCCCTGCGCGGGCTGCCCGGGGAGCGGATCGCCGCCCGCGCCGAGGGGCGCGAGGTGGAGCCAGTCGCCGTTGCGGCCGCTCGTCCAGCCCTCGGGCACGGGACGCCGGGAGGTTTCGAACAGAGCGTCCTCGGCCCGGCCTCCCGCCGGGCGGGACAGCCGGTCCGGGATCTCGTAGAAGTGCCTGTCGGCCAGGCAGTAGACCTCGTACCGCTTTTCCATCGGCCCCCCTCAGCTGCGACGGGAAGAGATTTCCACGCCACGGGGGGCCGGGACAGTCGCATCTGTCATGAACGTGCTGTGCGGAACGCATGCGTAAACATATGTACGGACCAGGGCGAACACAGGTCAGCCCGGGTGGCGGGGCCCGCTCCGGCGCGGCCCGCTCCGGGGGCGCGCGCCGTGCGCCGCCGCTCCGCGGCTGTCCGGAATCCGCCGGGCGCGTGGGGTGTACGCCGAGGCCGCGTCGACCGGCTGCCATGGCCCGGCCCGGGGCGGGGCGGGGCGGGGCGAGGGCCCTTCCGGCCGGGCGGCCGGAAGGCCGCGCGAAGCGCGTCTCACCGCTGCGCGGCTCGGGGCCCGGTGGAGGCGGGCTTTGGGTACACCTCTCCCGCCCCACCGCCCTCAGGACTGCGCGTGGCAGCGAAACCCTCCCCCCGGTGGGGCTTTTGGGGCCCTTCTCGCGGAGGATCGCGCTGTCTTACGCCGAGGCGGCAGCCGGGCCCTTGTGAGGGATCTCCACGCAGTGCCGCGCCCACGCGCTGCGGTACGAGGCCGCGTGCCCGGAGTGGCCGTGCACCTCCGCCTGCCCGACGGCGCTCCGGTAACGGGCGCAGACACCGCACTCCTCCCGGGTCGGCCAGGCGAGCGGGCCGCTGGTGTGGGGTACGGGGGGTGCGGCGGGCAGGCCGGGAAAGAGCCGGGGGCGGACCGCCAGGTCCGGCTCCGGCAAGGCTCGCTCATGGCGGATCGCTTCCCCTGCGCGCCCTCCGCGACCCGCCAGGCGCAGAAGGCGGCGGACCAGTCCGACGAGCCCCTTCATGAATCGCCTCCGGCGTGCGGCTTCTCGTCATCGCCCTCGTCCGGCGACGCGTCGGCCTCCGGCGGTTCCACGAGGAGCGGGTGCCGGGCCTTGAGCCGCTGCTGAAGCGTCGGCCGCTCCAGGGGCGGAAGGGGCGGGCACATGGCGGTGCCGGGGAAGTGGGGCATGGGGCAGCTCCATATGAGCGGATGCGGGTGAGCGCGGCGGATCACCGCGCGCGGAAATGACCGGGTGAGCGCTTGCGTGACGCGCATCACCTCGACTCATGCAGCATGCCCGCCCAAATAGGCAGGTCGCAACATTGGAAGTCCAACTCCCAAGGAAAAAACATGTGTTCTATCGACTTGCATACCCGGGTCGCGGAACACTGCACCCGTGGACGCAATGCGAGCACCCCAACTTCCCCTTACCCGCACCTCATTGACCGGCCAAGCACCCCATGGCGGGGTGCTCGCACCCACAAGCGACCTCAGCGGCCGAACGAAAGGTGAAACAGCAGAATGCCGACAGTGCAGCTGGTCCCCACGCTCCGCAGGCGCCGTCTCGGCGAGGCCCTCCGGCGCTACCGCCGCGAAGCCGGTATGAGCCTCGACCAGGCATCGACCGCCATGAGGTGGGACAACAGCAAGCTCTCGAGAATCGAGAACGCCAAGGCCCACATCCGCCCGGCCGAGGCGTCGCAGCTGCTCGGCGTCTACGGGGTGGACGCGCCGGACATCCTCGCGGCGATCGAGGGACTGGCAAGAGACGCGGGCAAGAAAGGCTGGTGGGCGACTTACGGCGACATCGCTATCGAGGGCTACAAGGACTACCTCTCGCAGGAGTCCGACGCGGAGTCCGTTCGCCTGTGCACCCCTACCGTCATCCCCGGCCTGCTACAGACCGGGGCATACGCCCGGCAGCTCATCGGAGCGTGTTCGTTCTGGCGGGACCAGGACGGGGTGAACGCCCTCGCCGAGATCCGTAAAGGCCGCCAGTCCGTCCTGACGGCGAACCGGGCCGGTGGGCGACCGCCTCTGACGTTCTGGGCGGTCATTCACGAATCCGTTCTGCACCAGCGGTTCATCGGCAATCCACTCGTGATGCGTGAGCAGCTCCGGCACCTGCTAGACATGAGCGACCTTTCGAACGTCACCATCCAGGTCATGCCGCTGCATATTCCGCCGAACCCCGGAACGATGGGCATCTTCGAAGTCATCCGCTTCCCCTCCCCATGGCCGACCGTCGTCCTCACCGAGAACTTGATGGGCGGCTACTTTGTGGAGGGGACCGAGGACGTCGCGATCTTCGAGGGCGCATTCGAGCGGTCCGTCGCGACCGCGCTTCCCGTGGAGGACTCCCGGGAGCTCATCAAGACCACCCTGGAAAAGGACTACCTGTGAACCACAAAGAAGACCTCTACGCGATAGACCTCACCGGTGCGAGCTGGCGCAAGTCCCCTGCCAGCAACACGAACGAACACTGCGTCGAGATAACCGACCTCCCCGGCGGAGGCGTCGCCGTCCGCGACTCGAAGAACCCCGACCGCCCCGACCTGCGCTACACCGCCGATGAATGGAACGCCTTCCGCGCGGGCGTCATCAACGACACCCTCTAAGCGCTGCGGCCGGCAACGGCCACCGGGCTGCCGGTGGCCGTTGCCGGGGGCGTCCGGCGGGACAAGACCCGCCGGACAGGTCAAAGGCTTCAGGTCTTGTGAACGTCGACCGCGTATCCGTCTCCGAGGGTCCTGAATCCGACCTTGTCCCCTTGATGCAACTTCGCACGGTCAGCGGGATTACGGAGGTCATCATGGGAAAATGTCATGGGCTTGCCACCCGTATCGTCCTGGATGCTGCCTACGCCCGACTTCGAACTCCACTCCTGGACCTTGCCTGTGGACATGGCTGCGTCTCCTTCGCTCGACGATGCCGTAAGGCCCCGGTCACGAGTCGGGGCCCTGCCGCAATCGAACCCGAACTCACGCACCGCGGCGATTACTGTGGGCCGAACAGGTGACACCCATTCGGCCCACAGCGATCGCCGACGCACATGAGTTCGGGTTCGATGGCAGCGAGCCCACGGCTCGTAACCGGGGCTTCCAGACATCCTCGATCGAACGAAGGAGACGGAACCATGGCTACAGGCGAAGTTGAGGACTGGTACCCGGGGCCGGGCCAGGGGTTCATCCGGGACAGCGGAGGCAGCAAGCTGAACTTTTCCTCGAATGACCTGACGAACCCCGGCGACAGAATGACTTTGCACGAAGGGGACAAGGTCAAATACGCAGTCAAGGACGGCGGACGCGCGACCGCGGTCGAGAAGACCTGAACCCCAAGAACACCGCCCGGCCAGGCCCTGGGCGGCAGTTCGCTATTCCTCCGGCGGGAACAGCGTCTCCCCCGTCCGCCCGCGGATCGTGATCGCCTCCACCGGGCACCCTTCCGCCGCCTCCAGCACCGCCTCGGACGGCGCCGTCGCCCCCTCCACCGGATGGGAGCGACGGCGCTCGTCCAGCCGGAAGGCACCCGGCGCGACGCCCGCGCACAGACCCGAGCCGACGCACCGCGTCCGGTCGACGGTCACCCGCCAGGGAAGGTCACCCACCGCCCGCTCCCTTCGGCAGATGGATCGTCTTCTGCTCCAGGTACTCGGCGTAGCCTTCGGGCCCGCCTTCCCTCCCCAGCCCGGAGTCCTTGTAGCCGCCGAACGGGCCGAACAGGTCGAGGCTGAAGGTGTTCACGGAGTACGTGCCCGTGCGCACCCGGCGGGCGACGTCCAGGCCGCGTTCGAGGTCGCCGGTCCAGACGCTGCCGGAGAGCCCGTAGTCGGAGTCGTCGGCGATGGCGATCGCCTCCTCCGTGTCGTCGTAGGGCAGCAGGCAGACGACGGGACCGAAGATCTCCTCGCGGGCGACGCGCATGCCGTTGGTGACGTCGCCGAAGAGGGTCGGCTCGACGTACCAGCCCGTCGGGAGCCCGGCGGGGCGGCCGCCGCCGGCCAGGACGGTCGCGCCGTCGCGCCGTCCGCTCTCGATGTAGTCGAGCGACCGCTCGCGCTGGCGGCGCGCGACCAGCGGGCCGATCTGGGTGGCGGGGTCGAGCGGGTCGCCGACGACCAGCGCGGTGGCCGCCGCCGCGAGGCGTTCGGCGAGCTCGGCGTAGTGGGAGCGGGGAGCGAGGACGCGGGTCTGGGCGACGCAGGCCTGGCCGTTGTTCATCCAGGCGCTGGGCACGATCCCGGCGACGGCGGTGTCCAGGTCGGCGTCCGGCAGGACGATCGCGGCGGACTTGCCGCCCAGCTCCAGGGTGACCCGGGTGAGGTTGCGGGAGGCGACCTCCATGACGCGCTTGCCGGCCGCGACGGAGCCGGTGAAGGAGACCTTGTCGACGCCGGGGTGGCCGACGAGGTACTCACCGGTCTCCCGGCCCCCGGGGAGGATGGACAGCACGCCTTCCGGCAGCCCCGCCTCGTCGGCGATCCCGGCGAGGACGTACGCGTCCAGGGGCGTCTCCGGCGCGGGCTTGAGCACCACCGAGCAGCCGGCCAGCAGGGCGGGGGCGAGCTTGGCCGCCGCCACGAACTGCGGCACGTTCCAGGGCACCACGGCCGCCACGACGCCCACCGGCTCCCGCCGCACCAGCAGCGGGCCCAGTGCGCCGGCGCGCCGCTCCTCGTGGGGGAAGTCCCGGGCGATGGCGATGGCGCTGTCCCAGACCAGCACCGCGCCGAGCGCCTGCGCGAGGACGCTCCAGGAGTAGGGGGAGCCGTTCTGCGCGGAGATCAGCCGGGCGAGCTCCTCGTGGCGGGCGGCTATGCCGTCCTTGATCCGGGTGACGACGGCGATCCGTTCCGCCAGCGGCAGCCCTGACCACACGCCGGAGTCGAAGGAGCTCCGCGCTGCCGCGACGGCCCGGTCCACATCGATGCGCCCGGCGTGGGGGACGCGCCCGATGACGGCCTCGGTGTGGGGCGACACGACCTCGATGGCCGCCCCGCCGGGCCCGGCGGCTGGCTCGGCCCAGCGGCCACCGATGTAGAGCTGTCCGTACTCGACGATGTCGCTCATGGCGGGGCCTCCCGGACCGGACCGAACACAGGACGCGATCGAAGGACACAATCGAAGGACACGATCGCATCTGACGCTGCATCAGCTCAGATAGCAGTTCCGCTTGGGGAGGGCAAGGGAAGTCGCCACGGGATTCCGAACGCATACGCGACCCTGGCGGCGGCCGGGGGCGGCCGCCCATGGCGGTAGCAAGGGCCCGGTGAGGGCCGGATAAAGTGTTCAGCCCCCCACCAAAGCGACACGTCGGCGACGTCCTGCCCCGGCAGGGGCCGTCCCGGCGGGGCCGCCCGACACCGTCATCCACCGAGAGGCACCGCTTTCATGGCCACCTCCTTCGCCGTCCTCGCGCGCCGCGGCGCCGTGGCCCTGGCCACCGCGGCCGTCCTGGGCACGGCCGCGGCTCCCGCCGCCTTCGCCGACGGCACCTCGCCCTCCCCTGCCGCCCCCGGGCTCTACGGCACGGGCGATCCGAAGTTCGACGGTGTCTTCCGGCAGTCGCTGGCATTCCTCGCCCAGAACGCGGCGGGGGTCGCCCCGGCCGAGCGGGCCGTGAACTGGCTGGCCGGCCAGCAGTGCGCCGACGGCGGCTTCGCCGGCTTCCGGGCCGACACGGGCGCGCCGTGCGACGCCAAGGCGGGCGAGTTCACCGACGCGACCGCGGCCGCCGTCCAGGGCCTGGCGGCCGTCGGCGGCCGGGCCCAGGTCGTCACCAAGGGCCTGGACTGGCTCAAGGCCCACCAGAACGCCGACGGCGGCTGGGGCATGGGCCCCGGCAACCCCAGCGACGCCAACTCCACCGCCATCGCCATCGGTGCCTTCGCCGCCGTCGGCCAGGACCCGGCGAAGGCCGCCGCCAAGGGCGGCAAGACCCCCTACGACGCGCTGCTCTCCTTCCAGATCCGCTGCCAGGAGAAGAAGGAGGACCAGGCGGGCGCCTTCGGCTACATGCCGCAGAACGGCGAGCTGCCCGCCAACGACCTCGCCTCGGCCGCCGCCGCCACGGCCGCCCTCGGCAAGGGCTTCCTCGTGCCCGCCGCCAAGGGCGCCGACCGGCCCGTCAAGCCCGCCGCCTGCGGTGACGGCGCCGACGCGGCCCAGTGGAACGCGGCCGAGGCCGTCGCCGGCTACCTGGTGAAGAAGCTCGACGCGGGCGGCGACCACCTCAAGTCGTCCATGCCCGGCGCCCCCGAGGGCCCGGACACCGGCGCGACCGCCGACGCCGCCCTCGCCCTCGCGGCGGGCGGGCACCTGGAGGCCGCCCGCAAGCCGCTGAAGTGGCTGGAGTCCGCCGACAGCAAGACCGCCGAGTGGGCCAAGGGCAACCCCGGCCGCCTCGCCAAGCTCGTCCTGGCCGCGCACGCGGCGGGCAGCGACCCGCGCTCCTTCGGCGGCACCGACCTGGTGGCGGCGCTGAACGAGACCGGCCCCAAGCCGGAGCCCGCGTCCTCCGCCTCCGCGGAGAAGAAGGACGAGAAGAAGGACGACGGCGGCGGCTTCGGCGCCTGGTGGTACGTCGCCGTGTTCTTCGTCGCCAGCGTCGGCATCGGCTTCCTGATCAGCGGCCGCAAGAAGAAGAACCAGCCGTGACGGCGGGCCGGGCCAGGGGCCTGTTCGTCTCCCTGCTCGTCGGCGCGGCCGCCGTGCTCGGCGCGGCCCCCGCGCACGCGGACGGCTACCGGTACTGGTCCTTCTGGCAGTCACCGACAGCCGGTGGGAGCTGGACGTACGCGACCCAGGGCCCGGCCACGCTGCGCCCGGCCGACGGCTCCGTGGTCGGCTTCCGCTTCGCCGTCAGCAAGGACTCCGCCGACGCGGCCAAGCCGCGCGGCGCCGCCGACTTCGCGGCGGTCTGCGCCGGCACGCCCGCCGAGGACGGCGGCAAGCGCGTCGCCGTCGTCCTCGACTTCGGCACGCCCGCCGACGGCCCCGCCGGCGAGACGCCGCCCGCCGCCCGTTCGGCGTGCGCGAAGGTCGGCGCCGACGGCAGCGCGGCCGACGCGCTGGCGGCGGTCGCCAAGCCGCTGCGGTACGACTCCGGCGCCCTGCTGTGCGCGATCGCCGGATACCCGAAGTCGGGGTGCGGCGAGAAGGTGGACGCGGGGAAGCCGACGAAGGCGACGGAGCCGAAGGCCGCCGACGACAAGGGCGACACTGGCGACAGTGGGCCCTCCGCCGGTCTGATCGGCGGCATCGCGGCCGTTGCCGTGCTCGGCGCGGCGGCCGTGTGGCAGACCCGGCGGCGTCGTCGCGGATGACGCGGATGACGCGGGCGCGGATGGCGCGAATGACCCGGACGACGACCGTGGCGAACCGTTCCTCCGCGCTGCACGCCGGTGCGTGGTGGCTGTGGGCGCTGGGCCTGGCCACGGCCGCCTCGCGCACCACCAACCCGCTGCTGCTCGCCCTGCTGACCGGCGTCGCCGGGTACGTCGTCGCCGCCCGCCGTACGGACGCGCCGTGGGCCCGTTCGTACGGGGCGTTCTTCAAGCTCGGGCTGGCCGTGATCGTCATCCGGCTGGTCTTCGCGGTGATCCTGGGCTCGCCCATCCCCGGAACGCACACGGTCCTCACCCTTCCGGAGATTCCGCTCCCGGAGTGGGCGCGCGGGGTGCGGATCGGTGGCCGGGTGACCGCCGAGGGGCTGCTCTTCGCGCTCACCGACGGCATGAAGCTGGCCACCCTGCTGATCTGCGTGGGCGCCGCGAACGCCCTCGCCAACCCGGCGCGGCTGCTGAAGTCCCTGCCGGGCGCGCTCTACGAGGCCGGGGTGGCGGTGGTCGTCGCCATGACCTTCGCGCCCAACCTCGTCGCGGACGTCCAGCGGCTGCGCGCCGCGCGCCGGTTGCGCGGCCGCCCGGACCGGGGGCTCAAGGCCCTGCTCCAGGTGGGGCTGCCGGTGCTGGAGGGCGCGCTGGAGCGGTCGGTGGCGCTGGCCGCCGCGATGGACGCCCGGGGGTACGGCCGTACCGCCCAGGTCCCGCCCGCCGTGCGCCGCACGACGAGCGCGCTCACCCTGGGCGGGCTGCTCGGCGTGTGCGCCGGTACGTACGGGCTGCTGGCCGACACCGGTGCGGGCTACGGGGCGCCCGTGCTGGTCGCGGGCCTGGCCGCGGCCCTCGCGGGCCTGTGGCTCGGCGGCCGCCGCTCGGTCCGCACCCGCTACCGCCCCGACCGCTGGGGCGCCCGCGCCTGGCTGGTCTCCGCTTCGGGTACGGCGGTGGCGGCCCTGATGATCTGGGCGGGCGACTACGCGCCGGCCGCCCTCCACCCGCCGGCGGTGCCGCTGGCTGCGCCGGAGTTGCCGGTGTGGCCGGCGGTGTCGGTGCTGGTGGGATTGCTGCCGGCGTTTGTGGCCCCCGCGCCGGGTGTCGCCTCCCGCGAGGGGGCGACGACGGATGGGCGCCGCCGGACCGGCGGAGAAGGGTTGCTCGCCGCCGCGGCGGAGGGGGAGCCCCAGCCCCTCCCCCAGCTACCGCTGGGAGGTGCCCCCACCTTCCCGGAACCGGGGGCGAGCCCCCGGACCCCCACCCCCGAGGAGACCCCCAAGTGATCCGTTTCGAGAACGTCTCGGTCTCCTACGACGGCACCGACCACCCCACCCTCTCCGGCATCGACCTCACCGTCCCGGAAGGCGAGTTGTGCCTTCTCGTCGGCCCCTCCGGCGTCGGCAAGTCGACGCTGCTCGGCACCGTGAGCGGGCTCGTCCCGCACTTCACCGGCGGGACCCTGCGCGGCAGGGTCACCGTCGCCGGGCGGGACACCCGTACCCACCGGCCCCGTGAACTCGCCGACGTCGTCGGCACCGTGGGCCAGGACCCGCTGGCGCACTTCGTGACCGACACCGTCGAGGACGAGCTCGCCTACGGCATGGAGTCCCTCGGCGTCCCGCCCGCCACCATGCGCCGCCGCGTCGAGGAGACCCTGGACCTGCTGGGCCTGGCCGGCCTGCGCGACCGGCCCATCGCCACCCTCTCCGGCGGCCAGCGGCAGCGCGTCGCGATCGGTTCGGTGCTGACCGCCCACCCGAAGGTGCTGGTCCTGGACGAGCCGACGTCCGCGCTGGACCCGGCCGCCGCCGAGGAGGTGCTGGCCGTCCTCCAGCGCCTGGTGCACGACCTGGGCACCACCGTGCTGCTGGCCGAGCACCGGCTGGAGCGGGTGGTGCAGTACGCGGACCAGGTGATCCTGCTGCCCGGCCCCGGCGCGGCCCCCGTCGTCGGCGACCCCGCCGAGATCATGGCCGTCTCCCCCGTCCACCCGCCCGTCGTCGCCCTGAGCCGGATCGCCGGCTGGTCCCCGCCGCCGCTGTCCGTGCGCGACGCCCGGCGCAAGGCCGCGTCCCTGCGGGAACGGCTCGCCCCGCTCACCCCGCCGGTCCCTCAGGCCCCCAAGGCGACGGCGGCAACGGACGCCGCGTCCATCACCGGCCTGTCCGTCCGCCACGACCACGTCACCGCCCTGCGCGACGTCGAACTGTCCGTCCGCGCCGGCGAGACCGTCGCCCTGATGGGCCGCAACGGCGCGGGCAAGTCCACGCTCCTGCGCACGCTCGTCGGCATGCACGTACCCGACCGGGGCGCCGTACGCGTGGGCGGCGTCGAGCCGCGGCGCACGAGCCCCCGCGAACTGCTGCGGCACGTGGGCCTCGTCCCGCAGGAGCCGCGCGACCTGCTGTACGCGGACACGGTCGCCGCGGAGTGCGCGGCCGCCGACCACGACGCGCAGGCCGACCCCGGCACCTGCCGGGCGCTGGTGTCCGGGCTGCTCCCGGACGTGGCGGACGGCACCCACCCCCGCGATCTGTCCGAGGGCCAGCGGCTGGCGCTCGCGCTCGCCGTGGTGCTCACGGCACGGCCGCCGCTGCTGCTCCTGGACGAGCCGACGCGCGGCCTGGACTACGCGGCCAAGGCCCGGCTGGTGGAGATCCTGCGCGGGCCGGCCGCCCAGGGCCACGCCATCGTGCTGGCCACCCACGACGTGGAGCTCGCGGCGGAGCTGGCGCACCGGGTGGTGATCCTCGCGGAGGGCGAGATCGTCGCGGACGGCCCGACGGCGGAGGTCGTGGTCTCCTCCCCGGCCTTCGCCCCGCAGGTCGCGAAGGTCCTGGCACCGCAGCCGTGGCTGACGGTGCCGCAGGTCCGTGACGCCCTGGGGGCGGCGTGAGCGGCCACGAGGCGCGAGCCACCCGCCAGGCGCGGGCCATCCGCCTCGGATGGCGCTCCGTCACCGCCCTGGCGCTGATCAGCGCCATCGGCGTGGCCGCCTTCGGCTGGCCCCTGCTCGCCGGCTCGGCCTCCGGCCTGGCCCACTCGCAGGACGCCCCCTGGCTGTTCGCCGCCCTGCTGCCGCTGCTGCTCGCCGTGGTCATGGCGACGATCGCCGACACCGGGCTGGACGCCAAGGCCGTCGCGATGCTCGGCGTCCTCGCGGCGGCCGGGGCCGCGCTGCGGCCGCTGGGCGCGGGGACGGCCGGCATCGAGCCGATGTTCTTCCTGATGGTGCTGTCCGGGCGGGTGCTGGGGCCCGGCTTCGGGTTCGTCCTGGGCTCCCTGTCGATGTTCGCCTCCGCCCTGCTGACCGGCGGGGTCGGGCCGTGGATGCCGTTCCAGATGCTGGCCATGGGGTGGGTGACCATGGGCGCGGGGCTGCTGCCGGGGCCGGACCGGCTGCGGGGGCGGCGCGAGCTGGTGATGCTGGCGGCGTACGGGGCGGTGGCGTCCGTCGGCTACGGGACGGTGATGAACCTTCAGGGCTGGCCGTTCATCGGCTCCCTCGTCTCGGGCGTCTCCTTCGTCCCGGGCGACCCGCCGGCGGATAACCTCTCCCGTTTCCTCGCCTACTGTCTGGCGACGTCCCTGGGCTGGGACCTGCCCCGGGCCCTGGTGACCGTGGTCGCCTCGCTCACGCTCGGCCCGACCGTGCTCAAGGCCCTGCGCCGGGCCACCCGCCGCGCGGCCTTCGACGCACCGACGACGTTCGAGGACGCATAAGCATCGGCCGTCACAGCCGCTGGATGATCGTCCCCGCCGCCAGCGCCCCGCCCGCGCACATCGTGATCAGCGCGAACTCGCCGTCCCGGCGCTCCAGCTCGTGCAGCGCCGTAGTGATCAGCCGGGCGCCCGTCGCCCCGACCGGGTGCCCGAGCGCTATCGCGCCGCCGTTGACGTTGACCTTCTCCAGGTCCTGCTCGAAGACCCGCGCCCAGGAGAGCACCACCGAGGCGAAGGCCTCGTTGATCTCCACCAGGTCGATGTCCCGTAACGACATCCCCGCCCGGCCCAGCACCGCCCGGGTCGCGTCGACGGGACCGTCCAGGTGGAAGTGGGGGTCGGCGCCGACGAGCGCCTGGGCGACGATCCGGGCCCGGGGGCGCAGCCGCAGCGCCCGGGCCATCCGTTTGGAGGCCCAGAGCAGCGCCGCCGCGCCGTCGGATATCTGCGAGGAGTTGCCGGCTGTGTGGACGGCCGTGGGCATCACGGCCTTGAGCCCGGCCAGCGCCTCCATGCTGGTGTCGCGCAGGCCCTCGTCGCGGTCGACCAGGCGCCACATGCCCTGCCCGGCGTACTGCTCCTCCTCCGTGGTGGGCACCTGCACGGCGAAGGTCTCGCGCTTGAAGCGCTCCTCCGCCCAGGCGCGGGCCGCCCGTTCCTGGGAGAGCAGGCCGAGGGCGTCGACCTGTTCGCGGGTGAGGCCGCGCCTGCGGGCTATCCGTTCGGCGGCCTCGAACTGGTTGGGCAGGTCGACGTTCCACTCGTCGGGGAAGGGCCGGCCCGGCCCGTGCTTGGAGCCGCTGCCGAGCGGCACCCGGGACATGGCCTCGACGCCGCAGCCGATCCCGATGTCGATCACCCCGCTCGCGATCATGTTGGCGACGAGGTGGTTGGCCTGCTGGGACGAGCCGCACTGGGCGTCCACGGTGGTGGCGGCGGTCTCGTAGGGCAGGCCCATGGCCAGCCAGGCGGTCCGGGCCGGGTTCATCGACTGCTCCCCGGCGTGGGTGACCGTGCCGCCGACGATCTGCTCGACGCAGTCGGGCTGGATGCCGGTGCGGGCGAGGACCTCGCGATAGGTCTCCCCCAGCAGATAGGCCGGGTGGAGATTGGCGAGCGCGCCGCCGCGCCTGCCGATGGGCGTCCGTACGGCTTCGACGATCACGGGTTCCGCGGCCATGTCCGGCTGTCCTCTCCTCGCGCTTCCGCTGGGCGTCCCGGCGCCCCCGGCAAAACGAGTACGCGTTCCAGTTCCGCTTCCGTCTTCCGCTTCCGTCGGCAGTCTTTCGAGCGCCGCCCCCGCCGCACAAGGGTCGCGCACGCCCCGCGCGTGCGACAGATGGCGTCGCGTGGCTTGCCGGTCCACGACCCCGTCACTACCGTCGGACGACAGGTTTCTGATGGCCCATCAGCACAGCTCGCCGTCCCGGCGGCTCCCCGAACTGGAGTGGTGGCCATGCCGTCCTGTCCCGCGCTGCCCGAGGGCTTCGACTTCACCGATCCGGACGTCAACGCCCGTGGAGTGCCCCTGCCGGAGTTCGCCCTGCTGCGGCGGTCGGCCCCGGTGGCCTGGATCCCCCAGCCGCACGGGCTCGCGGGCTTCGACGACGACGGCTACTGGGCCGTCACCCGGCACGCGGACGTCAAGGAGGCGTCCACCCGGCCGGAGGACTTCTCCTCCGGCCGCAACACCTCGGTCATCCGCTTCCACCCCGGCATGCGGCGCGAGCGGATCGACGCCCAGCGGCTGATGATGCTCAACATGGACCCGCCCGAGCACACCCGCGTCCGCCGGATCGTCCAGCGCGGCTTCACCCCCCGGGCGGTCCGGGCCCTGGAGTCGGCCCTGCGGGAGCGGGCCGGACGGATCGTCACGGCCGCCCGGGAGCAGGGCAGCGGCGACTTCGTCACCGACATCGCCTGTGAACTCCCCCTCCAGGCCATCGCCGAACTCATCGGCGTCCCCCAGCACGACCGGGCGAAGATCTTCGACTGGTCCAACCGCATGATCGCCTACGACGACCCCGAGCTCGCGGTCACCGAGGAGACCGGCAGTCGCTCCGCGATGGAGCTGATCGCCTACGCGATGGACCTCGCCGCCGCCCGTACGGACCGCCCCGCGCGGGACATCGTCAGCCGGCTGGTGGCCGCCGAGGACGAGGGCAGCCTGGGCTCCGACGAGTTCGGCTTCTTCGTGCTGATGCTGGCCGTCGCCGGCAACGAGACCACGCGCAACGCCATCAGCCACGGCATGCACGCCTTCCTCACCCACCCCGAACAGTGGGAGCTCTACAAACAGGAGCGGCCCGGCACCACCGCCGAGGAGATCGTCCGCTGGGCGACCCCGGTGATCTCCTTCCAGCGCACGGCTACGCGCGACACCGAGCTGGCCGGCACGACGATCCGCGAGGGCGGGCGGGTGGGCCTGTTCTACGCCTCCGCCAATCACGACCCCGAGGTCTTCGACGCTCCCGAGGCCTTCGACATCACTCGTGACCCCAACCCCCACCTGGGCTTCGGCGGCGGCGGCCCGCACTTCTGCCTGGGCCGCTCCCTGGCCGCGCTGGAGATCGACCTGATCTTCGCCGCCGTCGCCGACACCCTGCCCGGCATCCGGCTCGCCGGGGCGCCGCGGCGGCTGCGCTCGGCATGGCTGAACGGCATCAAGGAGCTCCGCGTCAGCTACGGCTGATCGATCAACTCCCCTTTGCCACACGGCAATCGGTCTATACCTGACCCCTTGTCAGGTACAGCGGTCCGACTTACTCTCGGGTACACCTTCAGGGACGGCGCATGAGCGCTTCGGTCGCGCACCGCTGTGCGCCCTCCCCCAAAGCACCGCACTCTCCAAGGGCTTCACTGTCCAAGGGCTTCACTCTCCAAGGGCTTCCAGGGGGCAGCCGTATGAAGGACGATCAGGGAAGACAGGTGACGGGACGCGTCAGGTGGCGGAGGTTCGCCGTCCTGGCCGTGCCCGGCTTCGCCGCCACGGCCGCGCTGGCCGTCGCGCTCGCCGACGGGGCGCTGGCCGCCTCGTTCGCCGTCTCCGGCCAGGAGTTCAAGGTCGGGGCGGGCAGCCTGACGGGCACGGGCTTCGCCCAGTACGGCGGGATCGACAGGAACGTCCGCGGCAAGCTGCTGCCGGTGGCCGTCACCGCCATCAAGGACGCCAAGATCAAGGACCTGTGCCAGTCCGTGGTCACCACCCTGCCGGTGATCGGCGACATCACCCTCAAGCTCCACGCCGGCCAGGGCGCGAAGACCGTCGAGGCCACCGACCTCTTCCTCGACGCCACCCAGATGTCCGGCGACGCCGAGTTCGAGAACATCGAGATCGGCCGGGACGCCTCGACCCTCAACAAGGGTCCCGCCTCGGCACAGGGCCTCCAGGACGCCTTCGGCCAGCAGGCCAAGTCCATCAAGATGACCGGTCTACGGCAGACGGCCTGGGCGACCAACGCCGGGAAGTTCAAGCTCGCCGGCCTCGACCTGAAGATCAAGCTCGGCAAGGATGAGTGCTTCTGACGTGCCGGGGCGCCGGGACGGCACCGGGTCGCCCGTAGACATGCGGGCCTCCTGGCGGCGATGGCGCAAGGGGCGCCCCTTCTGGGGCGGCCTGGCGGCCGTCGCCGCGGGCGCCGAGATCTGCGCCCTCCCGCTCGCCCCGCTGAAGATCATGCTGGAGCAGGGCATCGCGGGCATCCCGTCGGTCCTGATGGGCATCGTCATGATCGTCATGGGTCTGACCGCGTGGTTCGCCCCGCAGTACCGGAGTCTCGCCGGGATCCTCACCGTCCTGATCGCGACGGCCGCGCTGGTGATGTCCAACCTCGGCGGATTCCTCTTCGGCACCCTCTTCGGCATCGTGGGCGGCGCGATGATCTTCGCCTGGCAACCGGTGGCGGCCGAGCGGCCGCCGCAACCGGATGGCGTCCCGGACCGCTCCGGACCCCCGGACAACCCAGGCGCCCTGGAGAGCCCCACCACGGTGCTGCCGCCGCGCGAGTGGCCCGGACCGCCCCCGGGCCCGTAGCCGCCGCCGGCACCAGGCCCGACCCGGCCTCGGCACATGACCGGCGGCGGACATCTGCTCATGCCCGCTCCGGCCTGCCTGCCCTGGCCCAGGGCGGCCGCCACACCCCACCACTCCTCCCCCTCCTCCCCCCGAAGGAGCCACCGTGATCTCCCGCCGCACTCGTCCCCTTCTCGCCGTCACCGCCGGCCTCGCCCTCACCGCGGGCCTCACCCTCACCGGCGGCGGCCCGGCGGCCGCCCACGCCAACGACGCCGGTTCGACGACCGTCCAGCCCGCCGGCCACGCCTTCGCGGCCACGCTCAACGGCTCGGCCACCTTCAAGGCCGGCTCGATCACCATCACGTGTACGTCGTCGAGCTCCGCGCCCTCCGGCGACAACAACCGCGTACCGGCCGCTCCCGGCAACGCCAACGCCTCCGGCCCGGTGTCCACCGCCATCACCTCACCCGTCTACGGCGACTGCACGGGCAGCCTGCCGGGCGTGGAGATCAGCATCACCACGTCCGGTGCCTGGAGCGTCTCGATACAGAACGGCTCCCCCATCACGGCCACGCTCAACGCGCCCACCCAGGGCATGATCCTCAAGTCCAGCGGCCTGGCCAACTGCACGGTGACGGCCGCGCCGGACGGGCCGACGACCATCCCCACCAGGTTCGTCAACGGCGCGCCGTCCCAGCTCGTGGTGACGGACGTGGCGATACCGGTGAAGGTCGAGGGCGGCTTCGGCTGCCCGACGACGGCGACGACGGCGGTCCTCAACGCGACCTACGACGTCACGGACGTCACCGACCCGTCGTCGCAGATCACGGTGGGCGGCTGACGCTGCGTTGCGGGCAATCGCTCCGCAGGGCCGGGGGCACCTCCCAGCGGTAGCCGGGGGAGGGTGGGCACAACGTGACCACCGGCCCGCAGCACCGCAGGCACCCGGGGGCGCGGCCCCCGGGTCTCACCCCATCGCCCGCACGGGCTCCCGCTCCGTGGCCACCCCGTCCTCGCTCCCCTTCCGCGCCCCCGGAATCGCCGCGAGCGCGACCCGCCCCGGCCCGGTCAGCACGTACTGGATCCCGAACCCGGCGGCGACCACCACCGCACCGCCCACCGCGTCCAGCACATAGTGGTTGGCCGTCCCGACGATGACCGAGAACGTCATCAGCGGGTACAGCATGCCCAGCCACCTCGTCCACACCTTCGGCCCCACGACCGCGACCGCGATCACGACCCCGCACCACAGCGACCAGCCGATGTGCAACGACGGCATCGCCGCGTACTGGTTGGCCAGTTCGGTCAGCGCGCCGAAGTCGGGGTGGGACAGGTCCTGCGGGCCGTTGGCGGTGTCGATGAAGGCGAGGCCGGGCATCAGACGCGGCGGAGCCAGCGGGTAGAGCCAGAAGCCGGCGAGCGCCACGAGCGTGGCGAGGGCCAGGGACGTGCGCGCCCAGCGGTAGGTGGCCGGGCGGCGCCAGTACAGATATCCCAGCAGGGACATCGGCACCAGGAAGTGGAAGGTGCCGTAGTAGTAGTCCATGCCGTCCGCGAGCCAGTCCACGCTCGCCACGAAGTGGTTGACGCCGTGTTCGACGTCCAGGCGCAGGAACTCCTCGATGGCGAGGATCTGCCGGCCGTGGGACTCGGCGAGGGCGCGTGAGTCGGGGGCCTGGGCGCGGACGTAGGAGTAGGCCCAGTAGCCGACCCGTATCAGCATCAGCTCCAGGAGCACGTTCGGGCGGTTCAGCGCGCGCTTGAAGCGCAGCAGCGGCAGCCGGCGGAAGCGGTCGCGCTGCGGCTGGGCGACCGGGGTGGGCACGGGCCGGTCCCACAGCGCGGAGGAGCGGGTGAGGAACGGCACCGCGCAGGCGGCCACGAGGGCGGTGAGCAGCGGCGCGTTCCGGCCGACGGGGCCGAGGACGGGGTTCGGGGGGACGAGCACGGTGCTGGTCAGCGTCATGACGAGCACGACGAGCACGGGCCAGACGAGCCGGTCGGCGCGGCGGCGGCCGACGCGGCCGGCGACGGCGAGCAGGATCCACAGCTGCTGGTGCTGCCAGGCGGTGGGAGAGACGGCGACCGCGACGCAGCCGGTGATGGCCGTGGCGAGCAACGGCTGTCCGTCGCGCGCGTAACGGGCGGCCCGGCGCAGGCCGGTCCGGACGACGAGAGCGGCCGACAGCCCGTAGAGCAGGATCTCCACCGGCCCGCGCAGGCCGGTGCGCAGCAGCAGTCCGTGGAGCGACTGATTGGCCGGGCCGTCGGGCCGCTCGCCGAGGCCGGCTCCGGCAGTGTGGTGGACCCAGTACGTCCAGGAGTCGTCGGGGAGGGCCGCCCAGGCCAGGGCCGTGCAGACGGCGAAGGTGGCGCCGGTGGCGATCGCGGCGCGGCGGCGGCCGGTGAGCCACAGCAGGGGGGCGAAGAGGAGTACGGCGGGCTGGAGGGCCGCCGCGACGCCGACGAGGACGCCTGGGACGAGGCCCGTCGTGCGCCCGGGTCCCCGGGCAGTCCGGGGCAGGCAGCAGCCGAGGAGGACGAGCAGCACCGGGACGACGCCGGTCGGGCCGAGGCCGAGGGTGAAGGTGTTGCGGACGGGCAGGGAGAGCACCGTCAGGGTGACCGCGACGGGTGCGGCGGCGCTCATACGTCCGCTCGTACGTCCGCCGGGGAGGGCGCGGGCGGCGACGAGGGCGACGGCGACGACGAGCAGCAGGGTGCCCAGCGTCCAGACGACGCCGAGGCCGTGTCCCGCGGCTTCGGCGAGGGGCTTGAGGACGAGCCCGGCGACGGGGGTGCCGGTGAATCCGCCGGGGCCGTAGCCGGAGTCGTGGAGGGAGCCGTAGAGGGAGCCGCGCACGTGCGGGAAGCCATTCCCGCACGTCCAGGCGGCGAAGTCGGTGAAGCGGCGTTCCGCGGGGAGCCGCAGCACGGCCGCCGCCTGACGCACGGCCAGCAGCCCGGCGAGCAGCCACAGCGCCGCCAGGGCCGCGCCGGACCGCGAGCCCGCCCTCGGCGGACCCACCGGTCCGCCCCGCTCCGCATCCGCCACGCTCCGCCGCTCCTCCAGTCGTCCGGCTCGGTCGCGCTCGTCGGGCCTTCTGAGACCTTGCTCAGCCGCCCCGAACACACGCGGCTCACCCCCAGGACATCCCGCGGCCTCCTGGTAGTGGCCTGAGTCCAACGCCTCGGGGGCCATTAGGGTGCGGTCATGAGCACCAGTGGCAGCAGTGAACGGCGGCCCCCGGTCCTGCGGGCGGACGCCCGGCGCAATCGCGAGGCCCTCGTCGCGGCGGCCCGGGAGCTCTTCGCCGAGCAGGGCCTGGAGGTCCCCCTGGACGAGATCGCCCGCCGCGCCGGCGTGGGCAACGCCACCCTGTACCGGCGGTTTCCCACCCGTGAGGCGCTGATCGAGGCGGTCTTCGGGGAGTCCCTGGGCGCGAGCATGAGCGACGGCGAGCGGGCACGCGCGGGCGAGGACGCCTTCGCGTCGCTGACCGCCTATATGGAGCGGATCTTCGAGGGCCTGGCCGCCGACCGCGGCGCGATCGAACTGATGACGACGACCATCCCGGCGGGCCCCACCCTGGCCGCGCTGCGCGAGCACAACCACGCCACGGTGGGCACGCTCGTCCGCCGCGCGCAGGAGCAGGGCACGATGCGCCCGGACGTGGTCGCCGAGGACCTGCTGTTCGCCCTGGCCGCGCTGGGCCGCTGCGTCCCCTCCGCCGCGGCCGTGGCCCCCGGCTCCTGGCGCCGCCATCTCGCCCTGCTCTTCGACGGCCTGCGCGCCGAGGGCGCCTCCGCCCTGCCCGCGCCGCCGCTGACGGCGGAACAACTCGACGGCGTCCTCGCGGACGTGGGCGGGGGCGTCGGCGGGAACCGCTGAGAGTGCCTACGGCAGGATGGACGCCATGAGCATCGTGAAGATCAATTCCCTCACCGTCCCGGCCGAGCAGCGCGAGGTCCTGGAGCAGCGCTTCGCGTCCCGCGCGGGGACGGTGGAAAGTGCCGACGGTTTCGAGTGGTTCGAACTGCTGCGCCCGCTGGAAGGCACGGACAGCTACCTCGTCTACACCCGCTGGCGCAGCGAGGAGGACTTCCAGGCGTGGATGGAGGGCCCGATGAAGGCCGCCCACCAGGGCGGTGGCGAGGGCGCCCCCAAGCACAAGCCCGCCGCGACGGGTTCGACGGTGTGGTCGTTCGAGGTCGTCCAGCAGGCCGCGCCGAAGCAGGGCTGAACAGCCCCGGCAAGCCGACCGGCTCCCGGAAAAGGAACTGAGCGGATGGCCGCCCCCGTGCGACCATCCGCCGCATGACCACCTCCATGACCACCTGGACCGTGTCCCCGCAGCCGGTCGGCTCCCCCGAGTCGGCCGGGCTGCTGCGGGAGTACCTCGTCGACGTCGCCGACCGCTGGTACCTGCTGTACGACGGGCGCCGGTGCACGCCCGAGGAGATCGAGCGGCATCTGGCCGAGATGCGTGACGACGACCCCGGGCTGCTGCTGGTGGCCCGGTACGGCGGGGAGCCGGCGGGGTGCGTGGGCCTGCGGCGGGTGGACGCGCGTACGACCGAGTTGTGCCGGATGTTCGTACGGGCGGACCGGCGTGGGCTGGGTGGCTCGGGCGCGCTGCTGGGCGCGGCCGAGGAGGCGGCGCGCGCGTGGGGTGCGGCGCGGATCGTGCTGGAGACCCGGCGGGATCTGGTGGAGGCGCGGGCGCTGTACGCGCGGCACGGCTTCGGGGACGTCCCCCCGTACAAGGCCGCGACGCCGTACTCGGAGGTGTGGCTCGGCAAGGAGCTGACGGCATAGGCCTTATGAGGACTCAGCGGCGGTGGTCGGGTCTGTCGCCCGCCGCCTCGCCGTCGCGCGGCTGTTCGGCGTCGGAGCCGCACAGTTCGCCGTTGAGCTGCTCGACGAGGCATTGCAGGTCATGGGGGCGGTCGGCGGCCGTCCACCAGTCGCCCAGGAGTTCCGCGAGCATCTCCTCACGGGCCCGGAAGAGTTTGTCCGCCACCTGCCGTCCCTCGTCGGTGAGGAGGAGCCGCAGCCCCTCGCGCCGCACCAGTGCCCGGATCTCCAGCTGGCGGGCGCCCTCGGTGACGACGCGCAGCGGGAGGTCCACGCGTTCGGCGAGGATCGCGGGTTCGGCGTGGCCGTCGCGTTTGATGCGCAGCAGCATCCAGTTGGCGGCGGGGATGAGGTCCACCCCGGCCCGTTGGCCGATCTTCTCGTAGACCTTGCGGCGGCCCTCGCGGCTGCCGAGCAGGGAGAGGGCGCGGGCGACCTCGTCGCGCGAGGAGCGTTCGACGGGGTTGCTGGCGACGACCTCGCTGGTGTCGGGCGCGGTGACGCTGCCGCGCAGCGGCTCCTCCTTGAGCAGCCAGGCGAGGGCGAAGGCGAGGAGGGCGGGCGGCACGGCGTAGAGGAAGACGTCGGTGATCGACTGGGAGTAGGCGTCGAGGACGCCGGTGCGCTGGGCGGGCGGCAGCCGGTGGAGGATCCGGGGGTCGGACTTGAGGGCGTCGGGGGTGACGCCGGGCGGCAGGGGGACGCCGGCGAGGGCGTCGGCGATCCGTGGGCCCAGCTTGCTGGTGAAGATCGTGCCGAAGATCGAGACGCCGAAGGACGCGCCGATGGAGCGGAAGAAGGTCGCGCCGGAGGTGGCGACGCCGAGGTCCTCGTAGCCGACGGAGTTCTGCACGATCAGCACGAGGACCTGCATGACCAGGCCCAGCCCGAAGCCGAAGACGAAGAAGTAGACGCTCATCATCGCGGTGCTGACGGTCGGGTCCAGCTGGTGGAGCAGGAGCAGGCCGACGCTCATCACGGCGGTCCCGGCGATGGGGAAGACCTTGTAGCGCCCGGTGCGGCTGACGATCTGGCCGGAGCCGGTCGAGGCGATCAGCAGGCCGGCCACCATGGGCAGCATGTGCACGCCGGACAGGGTCGGCGTGACGCCGTGGACGACCTGGAGGAACGTCGGCAGGTAGGTCATGGAGCCGAACATCGCGAAGCCGACGACGAAGCCGATCACCGAGCAGAGCGTGAAGGTGCGGCTCCGGAACAGCCCGAGCGGCAGGACGGGCTCGGCGGCGCGGCGCTCGACGAGCACGAAGGGCAGGAGCAGCAGCACGCCCAGCACGCCCAGCCCGATGATCCGCCAGGACGACCAGGGGTAGGTCGTGCCGCCGAGCGAGGTCATCAGCACCAGGCAGACGGCGACGACGGCGATGAGGAAGGTGCCGAGGTAGTCGATGCGGTGCGGGACGCGGCTGGCCGGGATGTGCAGGACGGCGGCGATGACGGCGAGGGCGACGATACCGATGGGGAGGTTGATGTAGAACACCCAGCGCCAGCTGAGGTGGTCCACGAAGAGCCCGCCGAGCAGGGGGCCCAGCACGCTCGTACCGCCGAAGACCGCACCGAAGAGGCCCTGGTAGCGGCCCCGGTCCCGGGGCGGCACGATGTCGCCGACGATCGCCATCGACAGCACCATCAGCCCGCCGCCGCCCAGCCCCTGGAGGGCGCGGAAGCCGATCAGCTCGGGCATGTTCCGGGCGAGGCCGCAGAGCGCGGAGCCGACGAGGAAGATGACGATGGCCGTCTGGAAGAGCTTCTTGCGCCCGTACTGGTCGCCGAGCTTGCCCCACAGGGGCGTGGCGGCGGTGGACGCGAGCATGTAGGCGGTGACGACCCAGGAGAGGTGCTCCAGGCCGCCGAGGTCGCTGACGATCGTCGGCAGGGCGGTGGAGACGATGGTCTGGTCGAGGGCCGCCAGCAGCATGCCGAGCAGCAGCGCGCCGATCGCGACGCGCACACCGCCCTTCGGCAGGCCTTCGCCGGGTATGGCGGGGGTGGCGGGCGCGCCGGAGGCGTCGGAGGCCGTGGTTCCGGGGCCCGGGGTGTCCTGGGCCATGGGCAGCTCCTCGGGTTCGGGTCGCTCCTCCCATGGTCGTCCGGATGGGCGATTCCGGCCCGTCGGGCTACGCCGACCAGGGCCGTTGGCGTTTCCCCCGGTCCGTTTTGTATCTTTGAGAAACAAAGTGGCTCCACCCGCACTCCCTGACCGGTGGGTGGAGCCACTTGTCTTCTTCCGCGCGCCTGCTTGGAGCTCCCCATGACGACCCTCACGGCCCGAGCCCTCCTCCTGGACATGGACGGCACGATCGTCAACTCCGACGCGGTCGTCGAGCGCTGCTGGCGCGGCTGGGCGGACGAGCAGGGCCTGGACGGCGACGAGGTCATGAAGGTCGTCCACGGCCGCCAGGGCTACGCGACCATGGCCGCCCTCCTCCCGGACCGCCCCATGGAGCGGAACCACGAGGAGAACCGCCGCATGCTGGCCGCCGAGACGGCCGACATGGACGGCGTCGTCCCGGTCCCCGGAGCCCCCGCCTTCATGGCCGCCCTGGAGCGGCTTCCCCACGCCCTGGTCACCTCCGCCGACCGCGGCCTCGCCACCGCCCGCATGGGCGCCGCGGGCCTGCCCATGCCGGCGGTGCGGGTGACGGCCGAGTCCGTCAGCGCCAGCAAGCCGGACCCGGAGGGCTTCCTCAAGGGCGCGGCCGAGCTCGGCTTCGCCCCGGCGGACTGCGTCGTCTTCGAGGACTCGGAGGCGGGGATCGCGGCGGGACGCGCGGCCGGCATGCGCGTCGTGGGCGTCGGCCCGCGCGCGGCCGCCCACGGCCCGGACGTGGCGGTGCCGGACCTCACGTCGGTGCGGGTCGAGGCGGGCGCGGACGGCGGGATCGTCCTGCGGATCACGACGACGGGCTGAGGCCGGGCGACCACCTGGGGCCGGGCGAGCGGCTCACCGCCTTACCGCCTTACCGCCTTACCGCCTTACGCGGGCTTACCGCCTTACGCGGACCGGACGCCGGGCCCCCTAGGGTCGCCGGATGCTCCTGTGGATCAACGGCCCCTTCGGGGGCGGCAAGACCCAGACCGCCCACGAACTCCACCGCCGCCTCCCCGGCAGCGTCATCTGTGACCCCGAGCACGCGGGCTTCGGCCTCCACCGGATGCTGCCGCCGGCGCTGCGCGGCGACTTCCAGGACCTCAAGGCCTGGCGCGAGGGCGTCCACGAGGTCCTGGACCTGACCCTCTCGCGGCACGTCACCGGCCCGGTGATCGTCCCGATGACGATCGTGGACCGTACGTACTTCGCCGAGACGGTCGGCCGCCTACGGGAGGGTGGCCATGACGTCCGCCACTTCGCGCTCCTCGCGCGCCGGGAGACGGTCCTGCGCCGACTGCGCGAGCGCGGCCTCGGAGCGTCCCTGCGGCGCGAGACCTTCGCGGTGTCGAAGCTGGACGTGTGCCTGGAGCGGCTGGGCGCGGAGGAATTCGGCGAGCACATCCGGACCGACGACATCACGATCGCGCAGGTCGCCGACACGATCGCGGCCTCGGCGGGCCTGCGGCTCGCGCCGAACACGGACGGCGCGCTGAAGGGCCGCCTGCGCCGGGCGTGGACGGGCGTGAAGCACATCCGCTTCGACTGAGGCCCTCCGCCCAGGCGTCAGGCAAGAAAACCCGCCGTGCCCAGGAGGGGCTCGACAGTACTCTTGACACATGACCGAGCGCACCGTGTACGAACAGCTCCGCAGGTACGCTGTCGAGCTCACACCGGCCGCGGGGATTGATCACCCGGAAATCAGCCATGGCCAGATCGTCATGATGATGTCCCCGGTCAAGAGGCAGGAACTCGCCGCTCGCCGTCTGCGCCGCCAGCTCGAACCCCAAGTGGGTGAAACCCATCCGGGATACATCGCCGAGACAGGGCCTCAAGTGGAGTCCGTGACGCTCGGGGTCATGCGGCGTCCCGATCTCGTCGTCCTCCCGGAAGCATCGCTCGACGAGGAGGGGGAGAGCGTGGATGCGTCCGAGGTGCTCCTCGTCGCCGAGATCGTATCCCGCACAAACCCCGAGAACGATTATGTAGGAAAAATGCGGGATTACCCTGCTATGGGGATCCCCCACTACCTCATCATCGACCCGCGCACCGGCGTCTGCCACCATCACACCCGCCCTGTGGGCCACGGCGACCAGGCCCGTTACGACAAGAGCAGGGATTACGACTTCGGCGAGATCATCACGATCGGTGAATGGACCGTCGACTCCGGCGAGTTCCCCAGGTACGGAAAGTGAACGTTCGCGCCGCCTGATCGGACACCCTCACCGGGCCCCCGGCCCGTACGACCGGGAGGCCCGGGCTCTTCCCCGCACCCCCCAGCGAGGTCCGCGAGCGCATGACGTACGCCCGCCGCACGGGCGAACCGTTCGCGCGGGCGCTGGTGCGGGAGGAGTTGCCGTAGGGCCCCTGGAACTCGCTCCCCCTCTGACGACAGCGGGAATCGCACGCGGTGGCCGACGGGAGATGAGGTTCGCGCTGCCGCTATGTGTCGCCCTTTGGTCGCTGCTCGGTGACGAACGTTCCCTTCGCGGGCAGGGTGACCAACAGCCCACGATCCCGCAGCTCCTGAACCGCGCGGCGGGCCGTGCCGATGGCCACGCCGTACTCCCCGGCCAGGTCGCGCTCCCCCGGTAGCCGGGCGCCCAGGCGTAGTTCACCCGCCGATATCCGGGCGGCGATGTGGTCCGCCACCTGCATATAGACGTAGGCCGCCCGTGATGGGTCAACGGGCGATGGGCCGCGCACATCTGCCATATCAGCCACCATAAGGCGCCGCAGCAACCGACCGCCGACCACATGAACCGCCTGTTCACCGCTTCCCGTCGGCGAGTTCCAGGAACGTCACCTCGACATCGGAGACGTACTTCTCGCGCTCGGCGAGGAAGTGCCGAACGTGCGGCTGCCGTTCGTGGGCGTCGAAGGCGGCACGGTTCTCGTACAGCTCGTAGAAGATCCGCAGGCACGGCTCGTCCGGCACGCGGTGGCTGATGTAAACGACCGTACCGACCTCGTGTCGCCTGATCTCCTCCAGCGTCTGCGACACCAGCTCGTCGAAGCCGGCTGCGGCGGCCGCATCGCGAAGCGTGAAACGAACGACCAGTCCAAAGCCCGGAGTCATGAGCGCACCCCCCTCCTCTGTCTCTATGGAATCTCTCAGACTCCGGCCTACGAAGGAGGGGTTTCGCTGCCACTACGCGTCGAACTCGTACTCCAGCACGTACGACGCCGAGTCCAGCGTCATGTCGCTGACCTCGACGGCCCTGCCGCCGTCGGCGAATGCCGTGCGGCAGATGTGCACGACGGGCGTGCCCGACGAGAGGCCGAGCAGTTCGGCCTCCCCGGCGGTGGGCATCCGGGTGCGGATCTCCTCGCGGAAGCGGACGGGCTTGTGGCCGAGCTCCGCGAGGCGCGCGTACGTGCCACCCGGGCCGCTGTCCTCGCGGGTGATCGCGGACCCGGCGACGAGCGCGGCGGGCAGGTACGAGACGGAGAGCTGGACCGGCTTGCCGTCGAGCACGAAGCGCCGGCTCCTGACGCAGACGGCCGCGTCCCGCTCCAGCCCCAGAACTTCGGCCACATCATCGGGCGCCGGTCGCTCACCGACCTCCACCCGGTCGACGACCAGGGCACGATCCCCGATGTCCGTCGACCAGACCGAACGGCCGGATCCCCAGGTTTCCGCGGCCAGCCGCTGAATCCCACGCCGCCGGAGCGGCCGGACAGGGTCGGTACCGGAGTCTCCACGGCTCACGTGCCCCTCCTCACGTCGGAGCCCTGTTCTTCCACACCCGATGCAGCCGGTCGAGACCGTTACGCCCCACCTTTCAAGCCCTACTCACGGACTCACTCGGCGCCTGCTCACGACAGGGCGTCCGCCCGCTGGGCGAGGGCGCGCAGCTCGGGTGACGCGGCGCGGCCTTCGATCCGCATCAGGTCCCGGATCGCCGAACGGGCGGCGACATGCGACTGAATCGTCTCCGGAGCCAGTTGCTCGGCGTCCAGGAACGACTGGAGTGCCTCTTCCAGGTGACGGAGCTGAGCATGGGCCCGCCCGATGTCCAGGGCCAGCCTGGCCTGACGTTCGACGGACAGGCCAGAGGCGTCCAGCCGCGCCCCTATGTCCAGGGCCTCACCCGCGTCGCCGAGGTCCACGGCCACGGACACCGCCTGGATCTCGACGTTCGTCGGACCGAATTCGAGATTGAAGTCGTTGCGGTCCTCGCCGAGTCGCTCGGCGGCCCGGCGAGCCGACCCGACCTCTCCTCGCGCAGCCGAGCGGTTCCCGCAGCGTGCGTGCACCTGGGCGAGCACGAGATGCAGGGAACCCAGCAACGACAACACCCCCGGTGTCTCCTCGGTATCACCGGTCTCGAGGTGCCGAGCAAGAGCGTTCACCGCAGATTGCGCGACATGCTCGGCCTGGTCATAGCGCTTGAGGCGAAGGCAGGCGTGAGCGAGCCGGAATGAGCCCGCGAATATGTCCAGAACACGGCCCGACATCTCGGCGGCTGCGATGGCCCGGTCCGCCGCAACCCAGGCGGCGTCCGCCTCGTTCTGACGCACGAACGCGGCGGCCATCGCTTGATAAGCGCGAGCAAGCATGCCGTACACCTGCGGGCGTTCATGTCCACGTGCCGTCCGGGCCAGGGATTCCAGGCGTGGGACGAGCTTCGAGAGGGAGTCGCTCAGCTCCGCCATCATGCCGCCGTGCGCCAGGGACCAGACGTGTTCCAGCCCAGCCCGGAGTTCGGGAAACGGCACCTCGACTTTCTTGGGACCGGAAGCGAGAAGCGCGCCGGGAGCCGGGTGGCCGGAGAGGAGAAGCCGCACTCGATCGAGGTCGTTCGACCGCGCTACGAAGCCGGGCTCCTCTGCCCTGGGCGCATCAGGACGCAACTCGTGCGGTTCGACGCCGAGGCTGCGAGCCAACAGCCGCAGGACGTCCAGCCTGTTGACGGGCTGGACACCGCGCTCGACTTGGGAGAGCCAGCTCATGGTTCGGCCGATCTCTGCGGCCAGTTCCTTCTGCGTCAGACCGCGCTGGGCACGCAACTCCGCGACGCGCGCGCCGAACGCATGCCGACCTTCGGGACTCACCGGACTGTCTACACCTTTCCGTCGATGTGCTCCAAGAAGGTCACATCAGTCGCGGACACGAACTTCTCGCGCTCGGCGAGGAAGTGCCGCGTGTGCGGCTGTCGCTCATGGGCCTCGAAGGCGGCGCGGCTCTCGTACAGCTCGTAGAACACCCGCACGTACGGTTCATCCGGTACGCGATGGTTCACGTAGACGACCGTCCCCGGCTCGAACCGCCGGATTCCCTCCAGAGTCCGCGACACCAACTCGTCGAAGGCCTCCGCCGATTCCGCGTCATGCAGCGTGAAACGTACGACCAGACCAAAGCCAGCGGCCATGTCTGCACTCCCCTCAAGTCGCACCAAGACTCCCAGAACCCGAACTGGTGGGATAGTCGCAGAATTTCTTGACTCGCAGAAATACTGCGAGTAGCGTCCCCGTCACGCTGCGATCGGCCCCCGGGCCGCACGGTCATCGGGCTTACTCGCGGGGCCCGAAAGGCATCACGCATACGAAAAGGCCCCGGCAGTTTCGGCTCGACGGTGCTGGTATCACCGATCGAGCCCCTGCCGAGGCCGACATCTCACCCCTGAGACAGCAGGAGGTTCGATGCCCATCCAGGCTAGCGGCTCAGACGGCGTGGCCGCCGGGGCGACGTGTTGCGCCCAATGCGCGGAAATCAAGCAGAAGCGCTATGAAGCCGTCCGGCAGGGCGACCGGCCCCGCGCCGAGGCGATGGCCACCGCCATGGGACGCCACCAGCGGGCGGCGCACTGATGACCGCCACCCACGCCACCGCCCCCGGCGTCACCGCCCGCCACTGCCCGCACCCCGCGGGCAGTTGGACGGCCGCAGGCGGCCTCGCCACCTGCGGCAGTTGCGGCACCCGCCGGATGCTCGACTTCCGGCCGCTCGGGCAGGCGTTGGAGCTGCCCGAGCGGATGGCCTTGTGCGCGCCGCCCACGTCGGGCCGTGGGCGTGCCCACGAAGCCGTGCCGTACCGCCGCCGTGAACTCCTCCGCCGACTGCACGAGGCCAACCGCCGGAGCAGCGCGGGCAGGCCGTGAACCCCAGCGGAGCGCCCTCGTCCGCGCCCTACGCGCGCCCCCGTGCTTCCGGGGCGCGCTCCGGCGCTGTTGCCAATCCGCGCGCCCCGCACTGGAATGCGGAGCCGAGCCGACGGAAGTGCCGCGTTCCGCGAGAGGAGCCCGATCGTGATCCACATGACCGAGACCCTGGCCGTCCAGACCGTCGAGGGCTTCCTGACCCCCGACGAGACCGAGCGGCTCACCAAGTTCCTCGACGAGCACCTCGCCGCCACCGGCTGGCGGCCCGCCCGGCCCAGTGACGGACTGGTGGCGCCCGGCGGGGTCCAGGAGATCCTGGCGGCCGGCGTCGAGCGGGCGCTGCCCGCCGTCCGGCGCGTCTTCCCGTCCGTGACGACCGCCACCCCGTGGGACTACCACGACCTCGGTCCCGGCGACCGCATCGAGCCGCATCTCCACGGCGTGGAAGAAGGCATGGACGCGGCCGGCGGACGGCCGCAGCGGGTCGCGCGGGCGGCCTTCCACCTGTGGGAGGCCGACGAGGGCGGGGAGTTCTACGTCGAGACCGCCTCCTCCGAAGCGCTGTGGACCGACCGGACCGCCGGCCCCGGCAGCGCTTTCCTGCCCGGAACGCGCTTCGCGCGGGAGATATCGCACCACGCGGGGCCTGAGGCCACCGCCGCGCTCGCCCGCGTCCCGCGCACCCGCTGGACCAGCGCGCCGCCCACCGGGACCGCCGTGGTCTACGGCGCCCAGCTCGTCCACGGCGTGGCGACCGTGCGCGCGGGGCGGCTACGGAAGCTGATCACCAATCTGCTGAGCGACGGCTGAGGCGTCAGCCCGGCGGGCCCCGTCAGCCCATCGCCGCCTCGTACAGGCTGAACCCCGCCAGCGCCAGCATCACCAGCGCCGCCACCTTCGTGATCAGCGACAGCGGGACGTACCGCATCAGGGTCTTGCCGCCCACGATGCCCAGGCCCGCCACGGCCCACAGGCCGAGGACCGCGCCGATGCCGACCGAGACCGGGTCGTCGTAGCGGGCGGCGAGGTTGGCGGTCATGATCTGGGTGAGGTCGCCGAACTCCGCGACGAGGATGAGCATGAAGCCCGCGCCGGAGACCTTCCAGAAGGACTGGTCGGCGGGCTTCTTGATCTCCTCATCGCCGTCGTCCTTCTTCAGCAGCAGCATCGCCGCGCCCGCGAGGAAGAGGACGCCGACGATGGCCTGGAGGAGGCGGTGCGGGAGGAGGGTGAGGAGGCTGCCGGCCGCGATGGCCAGGGCGACGTGGACCAGGAAGGCCGCCGCGACGCCCGCGAAGACGTACGAGGCGCGGTAGCGGGTGCCGAGCATCAGGGAGGCCAGGGCCGTCTTGTCGGGGAGCTCGGCGAGGAAGATCACGCCGAAGACCAGGGCGGCGATGGTGAAGCTGAACACAGGGAAAGGTTTCCTCTGTCATCGGTGGGCGGTGACGCGTCCGCACCGAGAGCAGCACCTGTGTCGGGGAATCAGGGTTCGCTTCGGCACGGCAGCGTCATGGACACTGCGGCCGAAGGTCTCGCTGGCGCGTCCCGTAAAGAGACGGCCTCCGGGCGCCGGCCGGGCACGAGGCCCAGCAGTATGTCGACGGTCCGGCGAAGAGCTACTCCCCTTCTGCTCCCCCCAGCGTACGTGATCGCGTACGTGATCGCGCAGGTGACCGGTCGAGCAGCCCGCGCGCCACGAGCTCGAGGACGACCGCCACCGCGACCGCCTGCACCGCCATCAGCGCGACCAGGACGAACAGCTGCACCACCCCCGCGAGCAGCGGCGACGCCCCGCCCAGCAGCATTCCCACGAAGGCGCCGGGCAGGGTGACCAAACCCACGGTGCGGGTCTGGTCCAGGCCCGGGAGGAGGGCGTCGGAGGCGGCCGGGCGGGCGATCTCCAGGCGGGCGTCGCGGGGGAGGAAGCCCAGGGCCATGGCCGCCTCGACCTCGCCGTGCCGGGTGCGCAGCTCGTCCAGGGCGCGTCGGCCGGCCAGGACGGTGGCGGTGAGGGCGCCGCCGATGAGGATGCCGGTGACGGGGATGAGGGCGACGCCCTTGGCCGGTACGAGCCCGGTCAGCAGCAGGGCCACGACGACCGGCAGCACGCCCGCGGCGATCGGCACGGCCGCCCACCACCAGGTGTCGTTGTCGGTGATCCGGCGCCCGGCGGTGCGGACGGCGACGGTGAACATCAGCAGCAGGAAGCCCAGGAGCAGTGGGAGGGCCCGGACCACCCAGCCGATGAGCAACGAGACGGCGGCCAGCTGGAGGGCCGCGCGCAGCCCGGCGAGGGCGATGGCGCGCGCGTAGCCGCGCTCGCGGCCGTCGGCGAGGCGGGCGAGCGCCGCGACGGTGACGGCGACCGCGAGGAGGACGGCCAGCACCGCCCCGAGAGTGGCGTTGACGGGCAGCAGAACGGCGGCGGCGAGCACGCGGCCACCCTACGGTCCGGCAACGCCCGCACCGCAGCCGATAGCTGGCGGCGTGTCAGCCATTTCGTCACGCAAGACCCGCGCGCCCCATGGAATGGAAGATTCCTCGTCAAGTCCCTTCCACAAAGCCTTGCTTTGACATGCGCGCGTCGCCATCCTGACATCTGGCGACCACCCCCCGTACGTCCGCCGCCAGCAAGCTGGCCGCGCTCCAGCGGCCCGTATACCCCCTCCACCCTCAAGGGAGTTCCCATGCCCAGCATCTACGCGCGTCGCTCCGCCATCGCGGCGGGGCTCGCCGCCCTGGTCGGCACGCTCGTCCTGAACGGACCGGCGGCCCAGGCCGCCCCGCCCGCCCCGGTCGACGCCGCCACCGCCCGCGCCTACCTGGGCAAGCTGACGGTCGCCGGCGAGGGGCCGATGACCGGCTACAGCCGCGCCAAGTTCCCGCACTGGATCACCCAGCACGGCGAGTGCAACACCCGTGAGGTCGTCCTCCAGCGGGACGGCAAGGACGTGGAGCAGGACGAGCGCTGCGCCGCCGTCTCGGGCACCTGGGTCTCGCCGTACGACGGCGCGACCTGGGACGACGCCTCCGACATCGACATCGACCACCTCGTGCCGCTCGCGGAGGCGTGGCGCTCGGGGGCGAGCCAGTGGACCACCGAGCAGCGCAAGGCGTTCGCCAACGACCTCACCCACCCCCAGCTGGTCGCGGTGACCAACAGCGTCAACCGCGAGAAGGGCGACAAGGACCCGGCGAAGTGGATGCCGCCGCTGAAGTCCTACGCCTGCACATACGCGCGGATGTGGGTCGACGTGAAGTACACGTACAAGCTGACCGTCGACTCCGCGGAGAAGAACGCCCTTACGGGCATCCTCGGCGGCTGCTGACCGATCTGCTCACGACTGCTCACGGGGGGCGGGCGCGGTGACCTGGGTCACCGCGCCCGCCCCTCCCACTTCCTATTCCCCGATGAAGGAAATGTGACATCATCCAAAACTTAATTATTGAACTTGCAAGTACTGATTAGGCCCACCTAACCTGAGGTTCTCGTCGTTTCCCCGTCCCCGATACGAGGAGCCCCACCCATGTCCCCCACGCCCACCGCCGCATCCCCGACGGCCGGCGCAAGCACCTCGGCCACGGCCGGGAGCACGCTCTCCGCGCGCCTCGACGCCGCCCGCCCGTACGCCCTGTCGCTCTTCCGCGTCGTCGTCGGCCTGCTCTTCGCCTGCCACGGCGCCGCGTCGCTCTTCGGCATCCTCGGCGGAGCAGCGGGCAGCAACGGCGGCACGATCCCGGCCGGCACCTGGCCGGGCTGGTACGCCGCGGTGATCCAGCTGGTGGCGGGCGTGCTCGTACTGCTGGGCGCCGGCACCCGCAGCGCCGCCTTCATCGCCTCGGGCTCGATGGCGTACGCGTACTTCGACGTCCACCAGAGCATGGCCCTGTGGCCGATCCAGAACGGTGGCGAGGCCTCCGCGATGTTCGCCTGGGCCTTCCTGCTGCTGGTCTTCACCGGCCCGGGCGCCCTGTCGGTGGACCGGTTCCTCGGCCGCGGCAAGCGGAACTGACCGGGCCCGGGTAGTCCCGGACACATCCCGACATGTCCGTGGGGTGCGTGATGCGAACAACATCACGCACCCCGCGCTCATTTCCCGCCGCTTTCAGGCGTACGCTGTACGGTTGTCAAGGCCGCCCCTGCCGCTCCCCTGCGACGTCGCGGCGGGGGACCGTACCGGGAGATCAGGACGTGCTGGAGCAGTTGGGGGCCTTGGCCGGAACCCCTTGGATATACGTAATCGTCGGCTTGTCCGTTCTCTTGGACGTCTTCCTCCCCGTGCTGCCCAGCGGGGTGCTGGTGATCGCCGCCGCGACCGCCGCGGCGGGTTCGGCCGCGGGCGCGGTGGGTGACGCCGCCCAGGCCCACGCGGGCTTCGCCGACATGTTCCCGCTGGTGCTGTGCGCCGCCACGGCCTCGGTGATGGGCGACATGGTCGCCTACCGCCTCGCCTGGCGCGGCGGCGACCGCTTCGACCGCGCGATCGCCCGCTCCCGTCGCCTCACCGCCGCCCAGGCCAAGCTGGGCACGGCCCTGCTGCGCGGCGGCGGCCCGCTCGTGGTGCTCGCCCGCTTCGCACCCGCCGGCCGCTCGGTGGTCAGCCTCGGCGCGGGCGTGATGCACCGCCGGGTGGCCGAATTCCTCCCCTGGTCCGCGCTGGCGGGCCTGACCTGGGCGGCGTACAGCGTCAGCCTGGGCTACTTCGGCGGCCAGTGGCTGGGCGCGAGCTGGCTCAGCACGGCGGTGTCGGTGTTCGCGCTCTTCCTGGCGGGCTCCGGGGCGGTCTACCTCATGCGCCGGCCGGAGGAGCCGGAGGCGCAGGCCTCGTAACGAGGCGTCTCAGCGCCCGCCCGCACTCTCGCCCGTACGCCCGCTGGACGATCCGCACGAGCGGTCCGGCGGCACGGGTGAACCAGCGCGCGGGCCTGCTGAAGGCGAGGACGGTCAGCGTTACCCTCCCGTCCTCGTCGATCGCCACGACGAACGACTCCTCCCCGCACTCCGGGTGCCCGGGCAGCGTCCCGTAGGCGAATCCGGCCGCCGTCTCCTCCCGTACGACGCGGACCACGGCGCACTCCCCCGACAGTCGCAGCGGCCCGAAGCCGATCGCGGGCCGGACCCGGACGCCGGGCGCGACGGCCGGGGTGCCCGCGGGGATGTGGACCCCGGTCATCGCGCGGTGCATCCGCCAGTCGAGCACGGCCTCGGCGGCGGCCCGGAAGACGGCGTGGCCCCGGCCGAGGCGCGTGGTGACGCGCAGGTGGTGGTAGCCGGCGGGCAGCGGGGTACGGGCCGTGGCACCGACCTCGGCGTAGGTGAACGGGGTGGTCGCGGTCGTCACGGCGCCAGTATGCGCGACGGCTGTGCGCGACATGCGCGACGGCCACGCACGACGGCCCGGATACGCGACGGCCACGCACGACGGCCCGGCTCCGTGGCGGAGCCGGGCCGTGCGCGTTCGACTACGCGACTACGCGAGGTACGCGACGTCGGGTCAGCGGACGATCTTGGTGAGACCCTTGTCGAGCGAGCCGGCCTTCAGGCCGTTCGCCCAGAGCTGGTTGACCCGGTTGCGCTCGGTGGTGTTCGGGTAGGGGTTGGTGCAGGACGGGCCGGGGCCGCCACCGGACATCAGCTCGCTGCACGGGCCGGAGTAGTGGTCCGGCAGACCGAGGACGTGGCCGGTCTCGTGCGTGGTGACGCGGGTGGAGTCGTACTGCTCGTTCTGCTGGTAGTCGAGGAAGACGTAGCCACGACCGTGCCCGTCGGTGCTGGCGTACGAACCGCGGGAGTCGTTGCCCTCGTAGTATCTGAAGTCGGCGTTGGAGCCGGCGCGCAGCTGGACGTTCCGGACGGAGCTGTTCCAGATCTGGGCGCTGTTGGCTATCTCCTGCGCGAAGCTCGGCGCGCTGCCCGGGTCGTAGGTGACCGTGACCGTGCTCAGGCCCGGGTTGGCGGCCTGCTTGGCCTTCGCGGACTTCATGACGGCGTCGAAGAACGCTTTGTTGTTGGCCTCCTCGGCCGCCGAGCCGACGTAGGCGGACCGCGACGCGACCGTGCTGGCCTGCGAGGAGCTGTGATCCACCGCCACCGCCGGTCCGGCGGTCATCGTGGCGGCGAGGCCGAGGCCGAGCGCGGCCGACAGCACCATCGTGGAGCGCTTCATGTGGGGGACTCCATTCATGCCGAGAACCCGCTTCGGCCGTCACGAGGTGGGACGTGACGACAGGGGTTCACCGGGTGAACTCTTGTTCCCCTTGAGTCTCTGACGAGTTATCAATGGTGCGGATGATGCCAGTTGGCCATAACGCCATCCAATCGCCTATCCTCCGCCACCCTCGCCACACCAACCCGTTCAACTGCCCATATGCGTCCGGGATGTGTCTGGTGTGACGTACGGGGCGCGGATATGCTCCCTCTCGTGGAGCTTGAGGTCAGGCACCTCCGTGCACTTTGCGCCATCGCGGACACCGGGAGCGTACGGAAGGCCGCGTTGCAGCTGGGCATGACCCAGCCCTCGCTCACCACCCAGCTCCGCCGCATCGAAGGCACCATCGGCGGGCTGCTGTTCACCCGGGGGCAGACCGGAAGTCGCCCCACGCCGCTCGGCCACTCCGTCCTGTCCCGGGCCCGGCCGATCATCGCGGAGATGTCGGCGCTCGTCACCGCGGCGCGAGAGGCCGCCGTCGGCGTCGGGGGGCTGCGGCTGCGCATCGGCAGCATCGGCAGCCGGGCGGTGACGGGCTGGCTGCGCCGGATCCACCAGCGGCTGCCGGACACCGATACGACCATTCATATAGAGGTGTCCTCGAACACCCTGCTCCAGCTCCTCGCGACCAACCAGCTGGACGTCGCGTTCGTCCACGAGGCCGCGGGCTTCCCCCTCCACGTACCGGCGGGGGTGGAGCGGCGCGTCCTGATCGCCGGCGAGCCGCGCTTCGTCTCCCTGTCGGCCGCGCACCCGGCGGCGTCCCGGCCGCTGGTCCGCCTCGCCGAGCTCGCCCACGACGCCTGGATCGTCGACCCGACGGCGGACGAGGAGGCCGCGGCCCTGCGCCGGGTCTTCACGGCCACCGGCCTGGACCCCCGCCTCGTCCACGTCCGCGACAACACCACGGCCGCCGACCTCGTCGCCTCCGGCGAGGCCGTACGCCCCTGCCAGCCCACCGCCGACCCGGCCCCCGGCACGGTGATCCGCCCCCTGACCGGCGACCCGCTCACCGCCCAGCTCGCCCTGGCCTCCCGCCACGGTTCCCTGCCCCTACGGGAACTGGACGCGCTCTACGGCGACTTGATGGACGCCTACGTGGCCGTCGCCGGGGCCAATCCCATCTACCGCGCCTGGCTGGACCGCAACGGCAGCCCGTTGCTGCCGTCGGTGGGCAGTCACTGAGGAGTACGGCCGCCCGTATGTAACCGGCGAGTAGCACTACGTAAGAATCCTGGTGTTTCGAATGCACGATTGAGCCCTCCTGAACGCTGTTGCGGTCAGAGGGCGTTCCGAGCTCTCCGGTGCTGCGCGGGGAGGCACCGCGGTGACAAGCGGAAGGACCAGAGAGGTCCGTGAACGTGGAACTCGTACGCGACCTGGCCATGGCCATGGTCGTCGGGCGCGTATTCGGCGCCGATGTACGGACAGTGCTGCGGCGGCTCGCCGCGGCCCAGGTGCGGGCGGGCATCTCCGAGCTCGCGCGCGACCGCGAGCGGGGCGGGGAGGGCGACAGTTGAGCGAGGACCACCGAACCCGCCCGCCCGGCGTGGCCGCCCTGCCCGGTATGCCGGCCGACTTCCAGGCGTTTCACCAGCTCTACCGCGGCCCGTACGTGCGCTGGGCCCAGCTGCACCTGAAGTCCCGGGCGGACGCCGAGGAGGCCGTGGACCTCGCCTTCGAACAACTCGCGGTCGCCTGGCCGGACGTGCTGCGGCAGCCGGCGCCCGAGGCCTACGCCTGGAAGGTCGTCAAGAATCGCACCACCGATCTGGCCCGCGCCCGCGGCCGGCGCCCGGTCCTCGTCGACAACGCCGCGTTCGAGACCACGACCCTGCGCCAGGCGGACGACCCCATCGACGCGCTCGTCGAATCCCTCGCCCTCTACCAGGCGATCAACGCACTGCCCGACCGGCAGCGCGACGTCATGGTGCTGCGTTTCGGCCTCTGCTACAGCACGAAGGAAACCGCCCGCATCCTGGGCATAACCGAGGCCGGGGTCCGCTCGACCGTCCGCTACGCGCGAAAGCGGCTCAGGCAGACCTTCGGCCTGGAGGAAGGGGAGGGCGATGACCACCCCGCGAACTGACCGTCCAGGGCCGGACCACCCGGGACCGGACCGTCCGGGACCGGACCGCCCGGGGCGCGTCCACCGCCGGTCCGCCGTGGACGCGCTGCTGACCGGGGCCCGCCTGGACACGCCCCCGTACACCGCGAGGGAACTCGCCGCCGCCGAGACCCGGCTGGCGGCCCGCCTCGCCGACCGGATGCGCGACGGCGCGCTGTCCTTCGACGACGCGGTACGGCACGCGGCCACGGGCGTCAGGGCGGAGCCCGCCGAGCGATTACGGCCGGACCAGACGGAGCAGCCGGAGACGCACGAGGCCGCGGAGGATCTCCAGCGCCTGTGCAGACTCGTGGTGGGCCGGCCCGACGCGCTGCACCAAATGGCCACCTTCATCGGCGGCCGCGTCCCCGAACCCGACGGCGCACGAGTCCTGGCCTGCGTACTCGAACTCGCCGACCGCGAGGACTCCGCCCGCTTCTGGTGGCAGTACGCGGCGGGCGCGGGCGACACCACCGCCGCCTACTGCCTCTACCTCCACCACCTGACCCTCTCCGAGGTCGGCGAAGCCCTCTGGTGGCACGCCCAGACCGGCCCCGGCGACGACCGCCGCCCCCTCCCGGGCGCCCGCCCCGCCGTGGACCCGTACGACGCGGCCGTCGTCTGGGGCGTCCGCCTGGAGGCGGCGACGGAGGGCCAGGTGCCGCCCGCGACGGCCGAGGCGGTCGCGGTCTATGTGACCAACGCCGTCGAATACGTCGAGGAACTCGACCTGCCCCTCCCCCCGGCGGGCTTCGCCGAGCGGATCGAGGAGCTGACGGCCCGGGGGTAGCGGCGAGGCGCATGACAGCCGGCCCCCGGCACCCGGGCCGGGGACCGGCTGCCGTTCGTGATCGATCGTCACCATGGCCGCCGGCACCATGGCCGCCGGCATGTCCCCGGCGCTGCAGGGCTCCACAGACGGGCGGTGTCGACGGAGCGGGCAGCCACCGGGGGACGGATACGCCTCAGCCGCCCAGCGTCGCCAGCCCGTAGCACCCGAACCCACTGGCCACCACGGCCAGACACGCCACCCCGAGTCCCACGGCCGCGCCCTTCCGCCCGTATCCCGTGCGCCGGGCCCGGCGGAACTCCTTGACGGCGGTCACCAGGCTCGCGACTGCGAGAACCGGCGCGAGGAGCCACGTCAAGTAGATGAACCAGGCGAAAATCGCCGCGACGCCCAGCACCCACGCGACCGGCTTCCGCCGCACGGGAGCATCGACACCTCCCCAGTCGCCCCAGGGGTTCTGGACCTGTCCGTCCGCCATGCCGGACCCCTCCCTGTACAACCTGTACGACCTCTACGACCTTGATCGTCCGGTCTCATCGTGCCACCCGCGACGAGATCCTCATGGTCCTCGCCCCGCTCCGAACCCGGCCCGCTCCGACAGCGAAGGCCCCCAGTCATGATCGACTGGAGGCCTTCGTCAAGAGGGTGGGCACAGACCTTTCTGATTCGTCGCAGGTCCTTGAAGGGGCCTGGCGTGCCGTGACCGGGCACAGCGGACCTACAGCTTGGTCATCTTCGCGTACGGGCTCAGGATCCGGATCTCCGCCGAGCTGAAATCCACGAGCGCGGCGATTCCGTCCTCGATGCCGGTCACCCGGCCGAGTCCGTACATGTCGTGTGTGACCTGGTCACCCACGGCGAAGTGCTTGGGAGCCGGCGTGACCGGTTCCTTGAAGGGGCTGGTAGGCAAATGACGCTTCGGTGCAGCAGGCTTAGTCATCGCCCCCAGTATGCGCCCCTGACGGGCTCAGCCCCAGCGCGGCAGCAGCCCGCTCCCCCTCGGCCCGGACCGGGCGGTGCGGCTCGGGCGCCGTCCCGCCGTTGTCGTCCGTGGATGCCGAAGGCCCCCAGTCATGATCGACTGGGGGCCTCCGTCAAGAGTGGGCACAGACGGATTTGAACCGCCGACATCCGCTTTGTAAGAGCGGCGCTCTACCGCTGAGCTATGCGCCCTGGCACGAAATGACAGCCTACCTTGCCCCACCCCGGTCCTCGCAAACCCATGGCGTACGGGGGTTAACCCCACCTCCGATCCGGTAGGGAGCGGGATCCCGGGGGCAGGGGCTCCGTACTTACGATCAAGGAGCCGACGACGAGAACGTCCCGCACCGGCCTTCCCGACCGGCCTTCCCGACCGACCTTGGAGACAGCCCATGAATGCCCGCGCCCGACGCGCCGTCCGCGTATCAGCCCTCGCCGGTGGGGCCCTCGTCGCCGCGACGGTCCTCACCGGGTGCGGTACGGCCAGCGCGGACGACGCCACGCCCGAGGACCGGACGTTCTCGATCAGCGGGAAGCAGCTCACGGTCGACTCCGACAACTCCGCGATCGAGCTCGTTCCGGTCACCAAGGACGGCAAGGACATCAAGGTCACCCGGTGGTTCGACGGGTGGACGCTGGGCGGGTCGGCCGGGGTGTCGTGGGAGATGCGGGGGGACACGCTGAAGCTGCGGCTGAAGTGCAGCGGCATCAGCGTGGGCTGCGAGGCCAAGCACCGGATCGAGGTGCCGCGCGGCGTCTCCGTCAAGGTCGACGACTCCAACGGTGAGATCAAGGCCAGCGGCTTCGAGACCCCGCTGACGCTCACGAGCAGCAACGGCCGCATCGACGTCCGCGACTCCAACGGCGCCCTGGAACTGGAGACTTCCAACGGCGAGATCAACGCCGACGGCGTCGGCGCGCCGAGGGTCAAGGCCAGGTCCTCCAACGGGGGGATATCGATCAGCGCGACGAAGGCCCCCGAGAGCGTCGACGCCGAGACCGACAACGGCGGCATCCGCGTCACCCTCCCCCGTACCGGTTACAAGGTCGACGCCCGCAGCGACTCCGGTGGCGCCAAGGTCGGCGTCCCCCGCGACGACGCCTCCGGGCACTCGGTCCGCGCGCACAGCTCCAATGGCGCCGTGGACATCCTCGCCGTCGGCTGACCGGCCCGTGTGCTCGCTCCGGCCGGGTGGGAGAATGGCACCCGGGCCTGGGGCGATCCATCGGGAGAGGGCAAGTGACGGCGACGTTCTCGCGTACGGTGACGGCTGCGACCCGTGAGGCCCTCGCGCTGGCGCTGCTGCCACTCCCCCTGATCGCCGCGGCCGTGGCGTTCGCGCCCGCCGCGTTCACCGGCGGTGGCGGTGGCGGTGGCACCCGCCGCTGGGGCTGGGGGCGCGGCGACGGCCGCCGCGAGGAGGCGCAGGCCGCGAAGGACGCGGCGGCCGCCGCCTTCTACGAGCTGGACACCGCCCAGCGCGAGCTGCGGATCACCATCGAGACGATCACGGCCGTCGACTCCTCCCCCGCCGCCCGCAAGGCGGCCGCCGACTTCGAGGAGTTCGGCCGGCGCATCGACGAGGTCTCGGCCGCCTATATCGCCACCGTCGACTCCCACGACCTCGACCGCGACGACCTGGAGTCCTCGGCCGCCTCCCGCGCCCGGGGCGAGCTGACCCGCGCCAAGGACGAGCTCGTCCGGGTCAAGGACGACCTGGAGCGGTTCGGGCAGAGCCTCGCCCCCGTCCTGACCAGGGCCGAGAGCCAGCTCGTGCAGGTCGCCCCCGCCGTGGAGCGGGCCCGGCAGGGGCTGCGCGCGGCGAGCGAGGCGCTGGACGGCGCCCGGGCCACGGGCCTGCGCGCCGACGACCTGGCCGCCCGGCTGGCCGCGCTCGGCCCCGAGCTCACCAAGCTCAACGAAGGCGCCGGACGCCACGGTGTCCAGGGGACCGTCCAGCGCGCCGAGGACGTACGGCGGGAGGCCGAAGCCATCCGCGACGAGGCCGAACGGCTGCCGCAGCGGGCCGCCGACCTCGACAAGCGCCTCGTCTCCCTGCGCACCCGCGCCCAGGCCCTGACCACCCGGGCGGAGGCCGTCGGCCCGGTCCTCAGCGAGCTGCGCCGCCGCTACAGCGCGGCCTGCTGGCAGGACCTCCAGCGGGTGCCCGACGAGACGCGGCAGGCCGTCGCCGCGGCCGAGGCGAAGCTCGCGGACGCCCGTACCGCCCGGGACGAGCAGCGCTGGGCGGACGCCACCGCGCTCCTGGCCACCACGCGCGCGCTGCTCAACACCACCGACGGGGGGATCACCGCGGCCGGCGACCGGCTGCGGCGGCTGGACGAGGTGGCCTTCGACCACGGCAAGGAGGTCGAGCGCACCCGCTTCGCCCTCCGGGACGCCCAGCGCCTGGCGATGGACGGCCGCAGCACCCCCGACCCCCGGCACGCCCGCCCCCTCGACGACGCGGTGGCCCGGCTGGAGCGGGCGGTCGACGGGCTGGAGGGCCGGCATCCGGACTGGTGGCACTTCCTGACCGAGACGGAGGCCGTGCGGGACACCGCCGCCCGCGTCGTCCAGGAGATCCGCGACGAGCGGGGCCGGGGCGAGAACCGCTGACCTATGCTGCCCGCATGCCTCGTTACGAATACCGCTGCAAGTCCTGCGGCGACACCTTCGAGCTGACCCGCCCCATGGCCGAGTCCGCCGCCCCGGCCACCTGCCCCGGCGGGCACACGGACACCGTCAAGCTGCTGTCGACCGTCGCCATGACCGGTTCCGCCGCCCCCTCGGCCGCTCCGCGCCCGAGCGGCGGCGGGTGCTGCGGGGGCGGCTGCTGCGGCTGACCGCCCGGATGAACGAAGCGGTCAGCCCACCCGGCGCGCCAGCGTCAGACCGTCCGCGACCGTGAGCATCACCGACTCCATCCGCTTGTCCGCGAGCGCGTGCGCGTTGAACTCCCGTACGGCCGCCCCCGGTCCGTCGGTGACGGCCGGGTCGACGACCGAGCCGAAGAACAGGACGTTGTCCACGGCGATCAGCCCGCCCGGGCGGAGCCGGGGCACCAGCTCCTCCCAGTAGGCGATGTAGCCGTCCTTGTTCGCGTCGAGGAAGGCGAGGTCGATGTGCGGCTCGGCGGGCAGGGCCCGCAGCGAGTCCAGCGCGGGGGCGATCCGCAGGTCGATCCGGTCGGCGACCCCGGCCTCGGCCCACGCCGTACGGGCGTGGGCCGTCCACTCCTCCGAGATGTCCAGGGCGATCAGCCTGCCGTCGGCGGGCAGCGCCCGGGCCATGGCGAGGGCCGACAGTCCGGTGAACGTGCCGACTTCCACGATGTGCCGGGCGCCCGTGAGCCGCACGAGGAACGCCAGCAGCGACGCCTGCTCCTCGGCCACCTGTTTGATCGCGTGGTCGGGGAAGAGCGCGCGGGTGGAGGCGACCAGGGCCTGCTGGACGGGGTCGAGCGGCGGATTGTGGGCCAGGACGTACGTGTAGAGCTCGTCGGTGAGCGGAGGGCTCTTGGTCTCGGGCACGCGATCTCCTCGGCTGTGGAACGTGGTTGGACCACCTGGTGACGCGCCCCCGAGACTAGCGCTCCCGCCGCCGCCCTCCCAGGAACGCCCGGACGATCTCCTCCCCCGCCGCGACCCCCCGGGTCTCCAGCGCGGTGACGTGCGGCGCGGTCCAGCCCACGTCGGACAACTCACCGTGGCCCGGCCGCCAGGCGCGGTCGGCGGCCAGCAGCAGATCGGCGTCCAGCAGCGAGTCCCCGGCGGCGAGCACCTCGGCCGCCCCGGTGCGCCGGGCCACCTCCGCGACGGCCGCGCTCTTGGTGAGCGGCTTCGGCACGGCGTAGACCTTGCGGCCCTGGAGCGAGACCGTCCAGCCCCGCTCACCGGCCCAGTCCGTCAGCTCCTCCAGCCAGCCGGCGGGCAGCAGCGGCCGGTCGACCACGAGGTAGGCGAAGAGGTCCGCCGCCGTACGCGCCTTGAGCAGCCACGCGGGGTCGGCGACGCGCAGCAGGTGCGCGTGGACCTCGGCGAGCGTGGCGCACTCCGCGGCCAGCGCGCGGCCCACTCGGGCCCGCCAGCCGGCGTCGGGCTCGCCCGCCACCAGCAGCTCGCCGCCGTTGGCGCAGATCGCGAACTCCGGCGCGGGGCCGGGCAGCCGGATCCGCTCGTACTGCTCGCGGGTGCGGGTGGTGGTGGGGACGAAAGTGACCGTACGGGCCAGCTCGGCGAGGAGCCCGGCGGCCGTCTCCGTCATATAGGACAGCGGCCTGCTCTCGTACGTCTCCACGCACAGCAGGCGCGGGGCCTCGGCGTCCGGCATGGACAGGCTCAGCGCGGAGGTGGAGTAGATCAGGGTGCGGTCGAGGTCGCTGGCGACGAGCATGGGGGCGGTGGCGGTGGCGGCGGTCATCAGACGGCCACCGACTTGCCGTCGGCGCCGGTGGCGCAGCGGGTGTAGCGGGGGTGGATCAGGCCGACGCAGCGGTACGGCAGGCCGTCCACCTCCTCCACTGGCACGCCGCGTTGTCCGGCCAGGAGCCGTACGTGGTCCAGGTCGGCGCCCGCGCCGCGTGCGGCGAGGACCTTCCAGGGCACGCGGCGCAGCAGGACTCGGGTGGTCTCGCCGACGCCGGGCTTGACGAGGTTGACGTCGTGGATGCCGTACTCCTCGCTGATCCGCTCGACGGCCGCCCAGCCGGCCCAGGTGGCGGTGCGGTCGGCGGCCGCGAGCTCCTTGGCGGCGCGGGTCACGTCGTCAAGGAGGCCGGGGTCGTCGAAGCGCGCGGCGACGGTGTCGACGAAGGCCCGGGAGACGTCGGCGCCTTCGAGTTCGCGGTAGAACTTCGCGCCGTGGTAGTCGCCCGGACCGACGAGGTCGTCGCGGAGCACGGTGCGGGATATCAGGCCGGAGACGGTGGAGTTGAGGCAGGCGGAGGGGATGAGGAAGTCGTCGCGGGTGCCGTAGGTGGTCACGCAGTGGCCGGGGTCGGCGAGCACGGCGAGGCGCGGGTCGAAGCCGGGGCCCCCTTGGTCTCTTTCATGGGCGCCCAGGGCTTCGGCGAGTTCGCGGGTGATGGCGCCCTTGCCGGTCCAGCCGTCGACGAAGACGACGTCGGCCGGGTCGTGGTGCTCGGCCAGCCAGCGCAGGGCGTTGGGGTCGATGCCCTTGCCGCGCACGATGGAGACGGCGTAGTGCGGCAGGTCCAGGCCGTGGGCGTGCCGGGCCCAGCGGCGCATCAGCACGCCCACGGGCGTACCGGCGCGGGCCAGCGACACCAGGACCGGCCGGGGCGAGCGTTCGGCCAGCACGGTCTCGGTGACCGTGCCGACGGCGAGCGCGATCCGGTGCGCGGAGGCGTCGAGGGCGGAGCGGTAGAGGGCCTGGTAGCGCTCGTCGGGCTGGTACTCCACGGGCAGCGACTCCGCGTAGTGCGCGCCGCCGCTCTGGATGGCCTCCTCCCGCTCCTCGGTGGGCGCCTCCAGCCGTACGGAGGAGAGGTCCTGGAGCAGCCAGCCGACGTCCTCGGGGTCGTACGAGGAGAACGCGGGGCCGCGGAGGGGGTCGGGCATGGGGGGAGCCTGTCGTTCGGGTACGTACGAGGGGATGGCGGCCAGCACCACGTGCGGGGTGTGACCGGCGAGCCGGTCCAGGAGACCGCCGGGGGCGTGGAGGGCGGGGGTGTCGGCGGTGGAGTCGACGACGGCGACGACGGCATCGAAGCCGCCGCCCGCGACGTTGTAGGCGTAGCGGCCGCCGGGACCGTCGGTGGGCGCGTCGTGCGCCGGGAAGGCGATGCGCGACCGGATCGCGTAGCCGGGGTCGTCGACGGGGAGGACGGGTGAGCGGGTGGTGGTCGAGAACCGGACCTCTTCGAAGGCGCCCTCGTTCTCCAGCGCCTGTGCGAGGCGCAGGGGTGCGTACATCAGCTCCTCGGTGCCGAGGACGAGCACGCGCCGCGCTCCCCGCGGGATGGCTTCACCGATGCGCGCCGCCATGCCGGGCAGCGCCGCGTCCAGACACGCCCGGTGCGCGGGCGTGAAGCCGTGCCGGCCGCCGTCGGGCAGGCCGGCGGGCCAGCGGAGCTCGACGCGGGCCGGTGCGGGGTTCCGGGGGCTCGCCCCCGGGAAATCGGGGGTACCTCCCAGCGGTAGCCGGGGGAGCTCAGCCCCGGCCGAGGGGCCCGGCGGTGCCGTACAGGCCTCCCCCTCGTACCGCGCCACCAGCTCCCTCCCCCGCTCCAGCACGCCCTCCGGGAGGGACACCGTGCCCGACGCCAGCGCGACAAGCTCCACCCGCGCGCCGAGTTCCGCCGCGAAGGCGTCCAGCCGCGCCCGGTCGTCGCCCGACCGCATGTCGACCAGCGCCACCACCACGTACCGCTCACGTGGAAACCGCGCGTGCAAAGCCGCCACGGTGTTCAGCACCGTGCGGCCCGTCGAGAACTCGTCGTCGACGAGGACGAGCGGGCCGTCGCCCGCGAAGAACGCCGGGTCCTCCGGCAGCAGCAGATGCGACGTGGCGTGGCTGTGCTCCTCCTCGAAGCCGCCCACGGAGGCGACCCCGGGCACGGCGCGCCGGGTCGAGTGGAGGTACGGGGCGAGGCCGAGGCCGTCCGCGACAGCGTGGCCCAGGCCCGTGGCCGTCTCGGCGTAGCCGAGGACGACGGCCCGGGCGGCGTCCGCGTCGCCCAGCAGGGCCCGGACCCGGCGGCCGAGGCCGGCCCCCGCCTCGTACACCGCGGCCGGCGACGCCGGGACGTGCTTGCCCAGCACGTTGGAGACCAGCAGATGCGCCCGCTTGGGGTTGCGCCGCAGGGCCAGCCCCAGCAACTCCGGCAGCCGGGCGTCGCCTTCCAGCGCCACACCCAGCCGGTCCGCGACCCACTGCCCCGACCAGATCACTTCTTCCGCGCCTTTCACGTGATTCATGTGATTCATGTGATTCATCCGCTCTGCAACCCCGCCGACAGCAGCTCCACGAAGCTGACGTCCTCCCGTGCGACGCCGAACACCTCGGCGCGCAGCATGGTCCGCTCGGCCCAGGCGCGGTGCGGCTTCACTTCGTTCATCTTGTTCGTATAGGCGGAGCGCAGGACTCCACCACCGTCGCGGTCGGGCCGCAGGATGTCGCGCGCGTCGCTGTACTCCTCGTGGCTGACGACGGAGAGGGCGTGGACGGGGGCGACGTGGGAGGGATGGATGCAGGTCTTGCCCTGGAGGCCATTGGCGCGGTCGAGGTGGATCTCGCGCAGGAGGCCGTCCATGTCGTGCTCGATGAGGGCCGTGCGCAGTGCCTCGGCGGGGCCGGCGAAGGGGCTGCGGCGCAGTTGGGGCTTGAACATCCGCTCGGGCTGCGGGAAGTACTCCCAGACCGGGCCGGTGACGGTGAAGCCGCTGCCGTCGGCGCGGCCGAGGACGTTGACGACGTCGCCTATGACGGAGGCGACGAGCTGGACGTCGTAGGCGGTCATGTCGGGAGCGCGGCGCAGCCCGTAGGCGGAGCAGAAGTCGGTGACGCCCAGCCGCACGGCGAGGACGCGGTCGCGGTACTTCTCGACGGTTCTGGCGATGCCCGTCAGCGTCTCGGTGCGGCTCTCCAGGTGGAGCAGATCGGGTGACTCCAGGACGGGCATGGCGAAGAGCCGCCGTCCGGAGACGGCTTCGGCGGCGGTCAGCTCCTCCAGGAACGGCAGTCCGCGCTCCTCGGTGAACTTCGGCAGGACGAATCCGGACAACAGCCGGCCCGCCGGGCCGAGGCGGCGGACGAGATCCCCGATCTGGCCGGGCTCGCGGACGCGGACGAACAGCAGGGGGAGGTCCTCCTCGGCCTCCTCGGCCCTCGCGAGCTCGGTGAGCTGCCGGACGAGGTTCTCCTCGGCGCGGGTGACGTCCGCGTCGTCGATGGAGTCCTCCAGGCAGAGCACCATGGACACCACTCCGCGGCGTGCCTGCTTGCGCACGTCGAGGGCGAGGGAGGGCCGGGTGGCGGGGCAGTAGAGGGTGGCCCCGAGCGCGACGGAGAGCGTACGGGCGGGGGAACCGGCGGTGAACTCGCCCGGCTCCCTATGGAACAGTCCCCTCCGCACCGTGGGCGGCAGGTATCCGAAATGCCTCATTGTTCTCCCCGAATGCCACGGTGTGGGCGCCTTCCCGCCGGTCGAACGACGCGGAAGTGTGGCCGATTATGGTACGTCCGGGGACGGGTCAAGAGTTCCCCAAGTCTGAGACAAGCTCATGACCTGCACAGTTCCTTCAGGTAAATGCTTCGGTGCGCGGGGCGGCGCGGGAACGGGGCGCGACTCCCCGCTCCCGGACCCCTGCGTTGTCCCGGAGCGGCACGGGAAGGCAGGATTGCGGACATGACGCACGCCATGCTGAAGGGGTCGAACATCCCGCTGGACGCCCCCACCGTGCGGGCCGTGCTGCGCTGGACACCCGGCCCGGGCATCCCGGACGTGGACGCCTCCGCCCTGCTGCTGGGGGACGAGGGCCGGGTGCGCTCGGACGAGGACTTCGTCTTCTACAACCAGCCGCGCCACCCCTCCGGCCTGGTCCGCCATCTGCCCAAGAAACGGCTGGTGGAGGGGGCGACGGACTCGGTCGAGGCCGATCTGTCGGCCCTCGACCCCTCCGTGACGCGCATCGTGCTGGCCGCGTCCGCCGACGGCGGGCCCTTCGGGCTCGTCCGGGACCTGTGCGTACTGCTCTACGACACCGCGCGAAGCGGTACGGGCTCCACCGACGCGGAGCCCGTCGCCCGCTTCGACGTCACGGCCGAGACGGGCGACGAGACGGCCATGCTCTGCGCCGAGCTCTACCGGCGCGGGGACGGCTGGAAGTTCCGGGCGCTCGGGCAGGGCTACGCCTCGGGGCTGGTGGGGCTGGCGACGGAGTTCGGCATCTCGGTGGACGAGCCGGGGGAGGACGACACCGCCGCGCCCGTACCGGTACCCGAGCCGGCCGCCGGCGACGGGGCCCGGCCCGAGCCCGCACCCGCGCCGGCCGCGCCCCCGGCGTCCTCCGGCGGCTATGCCTATCCCCCGCCCCCGGCCGGCCCGCCCTCGATCCCGGCGCCCGCCTACGGCTATCCGCAGCAGCAGCACCAGTCGCAGCAGTCGCCCCAGCCGTCCTACGGCTACCCGCCGCACCAGCCCGTGCCCGATCCGGCCTTCCGGCTGCCCCCGCAGGGTCCGCAGTTCCTGCCCGGCCGCTGACGGGCCCGCCACCGAGAGGAACGGGGCCGGGCCTCGGACTCAGACCTTGCTCTTGTACCCCCGGCCCCACTGGAGGCCCCACCCGTACAGCCGGTCGAGCTCGGACTGGAAGCCGTAGACGTACTTCATCTCGCGCCGCACGAGGATCTCGCCCTTGATGTTCTCGATCAGCACCACGGCGCAGGACCGGGCCTCCGGGGCCCGCTCGTGCAGCGAGACCTCCAGCCGGGGGCCGTTGCCCGGGTAGAGGGTCACCATCGCGTGGGTACGGTCGAACGCGGGTGTGCCGTCATAGATGTAGACGAAGATCAGCAGGCGTTTGAACTGATCGCGGTGGTCCATGTTGATGTAGATCGTCTCGCCCGACCCCGACCCGAAACGGTCGTCACCGCTGAGCTGAATATACGGCGGGGCGTTGATGCTGCCCAGTATGTTGCCGAGCGGCTGGACTACGCCCTTCGCCCCGTCCTGGAGCTCGTACATACAGGCGAGGTCGAGGTCGACGTTGACCATCGCCTGGCCCTGGGCCTGGACCACGTCGGGGGTGAACTTCCGCAGCGGATGGCGCAGCGAGGCGGCGAGGGAGGAGCCCCGGTCGTCGAAGTCCGAGGTCCGCATCCGCCAGGACAGGTTGACCCGCAGATTGCCGGTGACGGCACCCTGCTTGGTCAGTGAAAACGTGGGATGGCGCTTGGTCAGCTCGACCGCGCCGTTGGTGCCGCTCGCGTCGAACTGACGCGTGGCGGCGTATCCCCAGTTGCCGAAGAACTTCTCCCTGATCATTGCCGAGCACCCCCACTTTGAGCACACATGCCACGGGGCGGCCCGAGGATGATCCTCGTGACCGCCCCGGTGAGAGCGTTCCTCAAATGTGCCGCTGTCACACCCCGGAGGAGACCTCGGCCTTTGAACCCGAGCCGTCGCCCGTGGCCGCCTCCCGGCGGTTGCGGACCACGGAGGACAGGAACGACAGGCCGATCAGGACCACGCCGATCGAGCCGGTGATGACCTCGTTGATCTCGTACTTGATGGTGATCAGCAGGATCACGGCCAGGGCGCCGATGGCGTAGTGGGCGCCGTGCTCCAGGTAGACGTAGTCGTCCAGGGTGCCCTTGCGGACGAGGAAGACCGTGAGCGAACGGATGTACATCGCGCCGATGCCCAGACCGAGGGCCATCTCGAAGATGTCGTTGGTGATGGCGAAGGCGCCGATGACACCGTCGAAGGAGAAGGAGGCGTCGATGACCTCAAGGTAGAGGAACATGAAGAAGGCGGCCTTGCCGGCCAGCCCGACGACCGACGGGCCCTTGTCCTGCTTCGCGGGCGCGGCGTCCCGGACGCCGTCCTCGGCCTCCTCTTCCTCGGCCGACTCCAGGCGGTCCTCGAAGAAGCCGGAGATGCCGCCGACGATCAGATAGGTCACCAGGCCGCCGATGCCGGCCAGCAGCACGGTGGCCGCCTTGTCGACCGTTCCCTCGCCGCCGTGGACGGGGACGGTGGTGGCGACGGTGGTCGCGGCGATCAGCAGCACGACCAGGGCGACGACGGTGGAGAGGGTCTCCAGCTTGCCCAGCCGGGCCAGCGGCTTCTCCAGCCAGTTCAGCCACTTGATGTCCCGGTCCTCGAGGATGAAGTCCAGGAAGATCATCAGCAGGAACATTCCGCCGAAGGCGGCGATGGCCGGGTGGGCGCTGGTGACCAGCTGCTCATAGCGGTCGTGGTCCTGGATGGCGACCTTGACCGCTTCGATCGGCCCCAGTTTGGCGGTGATCGCGACGATCACGACCGGGAAGACGAGCCTCATGCCGAAGACGGCGATGAGGATGCCCACGGTCAGGAAGATCCGCTGCCAGAACGGGTTCATCTTCCGGAGGATTCCGGCGTTGATCACCGCATTGTCGAACGAGAGCGAGATCTCCAGGACGGAGAGGATCGCGACGATCGCCAGCCCCTGCCATCCCCAGAGAACGCCTGCCAAGGCCAGTCCGGCCGCCGTGATGGCGAACGACCAACCAAAGGTTTTCAGGAGCACTGGCCACCCAATCCTTCGTTGTCCGGGTCTCCGCGCGGACGCGGCTTTACGAAACGTTGACCCCGAAGTCTAGGGCGATACCCCGAAGGCCCGACGCGTACCCCTGGCCCACGGCCCTGAACTTCCACTCGCCGCCATAGCGGTAGACCTCGCCGAAGATCATCGCGGTCTCGCCGGCGGCGTCCTCGCTGAGGTCGTAGCGGGCCAGCTCGGAGCCGTCGGCCTGGTTGACCACGCGGATGTAGGCGTTGCTGACCTGCCCGAAGCTCTGACCGCGCACATCGGCCTCGTGGATGGAGACCGGGAAGACGATCTTGTCGCAGGTGACCGGCACCTTGGTGAGGTCGACGAGGATGGACTCGTCGTCGCCCTCGCCCTCACCGGTGAGATTGTCACCCGTGTGTTCGACGGAGCCGTCGGGGCTCTTGAGGTTGTTGTAGAAGACGAAGTACTCGTCGCCCAGCACCCGGCCCGCGGAGCACAGCAGCGCGCTGGCGTCCAGGTCGAAGGGGGCTCCGGTGGTGGAGCGCGCGTCCCAGCCGAGGCCGATGGTGACGTTGGTGAGATTCGGCGCGGCCTTGGAGAGGGAGACATTGCCTCCCTTGGCGAGCGTGACACCCATGGTCTTTTCCTCCCCGAGTTGTGGTGCTGCCCGGCGGCGGCCCGTTGCTCGCCGGCCGGAGCGGTGTGCCGCCGGTGCGCGTCCGGCGCCGCACCCCCGGCGAAAGGCGGGGCTGCGGCGCCGGACGGGCGGCTCGGACGCGAAACGTCAGACGTTGACGCCGAAGTCCTGGGCGATGCCGCGCAGACCCGAGGCGTAGCCCTGGCCGATGGCCCGGAACTTCCACTCGGCACCGTTGCGGTAGAGCTCACCGAAGACCATGGCGGTCTCGGTCGAGGCGTCCTCGCTGAGGTCGTAGCGGGCCAGCTCGGTGTTGTCGGCCTGGTTCAGCACGCGGATGTAGGCGTTGCGCACCTGGCCGAAGCTCTGCTGGCGGGTCTCGGCGTCATAGATGGAGACCGGGAAGACGATCTTGTGAACGTCCGCCGGGACACCGGCCAGATTGACCTTGATGACCTCGTCGTCGCCCTCGCCCTCACCGGTGAGGTTGTCACCCTGGTGCTCGACGGAGCCGTCGGGGCTCTTGAGGTTGTTGAAGAAGACGAAGTTCTGGTCGTTGGCGACCTTGCCCTGGTCATTGGTGAGCAGGGCGCTGGCGTCCAGGTCGAAGTCCGTGCCGGTGGTGGTCCGGGCGTCCCAGCCGAGACCGACGACCACGGCCGTCAGGTTCGGGGCCGCCTTGGTCAGGGAGACGTTGCCGCCCTTGCTGAGACTGACTCCCACGAGTCCTCCATTGGTTCGGGGGGCCAGGCGATTCCCGCGCCCCCGGTTGTTCGATGGCACCCGATCAACGGTTTGATCCTAGTGACCGGTTCCCACCGTAAACAGGCTCTTGCGCTTCAGACGCCCGGGACACCTGTAGGGGTTGCCCCGGGCGGCTCGGAAACATGCTCGAACGGCGGTCTCAGAGCGCGGCGAGAGCCTTGGTGTACTCGTTCAGGTCACGCGCGTCGGGCAGGCCGTTGACGATCGTCCAGCGGACGACGCCCTCCTTGTCGATGATGAAGGTGCCGCGCAGCGCGCAACCCTTCTCCTCGTCGAAGACGCCGTAGGCGCGGCTGGTCTCGCCGTGCGGCCAGAAGTCGGACAGCAGCGGGTAGTCCAGGCCCTCCTGCTCGGCGAAGACGCGCAGGCTGAAGGGGGCGTCGTTGGAGACGGCCAGCAGCTGCACCTCGTCGTTGGCGAAGGTGGGCAGGTTGTCGCGCAGGGCGCACAGCTCGCCGGTGCACACGCCGGTGAAGGCGAAGGGGTAGAAGAGCAGCACGACGTTCTTCTCACCGCGGAAGTCGGAGAGCCGGACGGTCTCACCGTGCTGGTTCTTCAGCGCGAAGTCGGGCGCCTTGTCGCCTGCGGCGATAGCCATGGGGGTAACACCTCTCTGGTGACGGAGCCTGTCGGCGGGCCCAGTCTGTCACTGCCGTCACGGCCGTCACGCGGCGGGTGATCCCCGCGTCCGGATGCCGTCCGGATACCGCCGGTGCGGGTTCGCCCCGCGCGAACAGGGCGCGAACGCGCGAGCCCCCGGCGACAGCTGTCGCCGGGGGCTCCGAGGCGTCCGGTGTGCCGGGTCCGGGTGGACTAACGGCGGACGCTCCTGGCGCCCTTCGGGGTGGCCAGACGGCTGCCGTTCCAGTCCTTGCCCACGCTGATGGACTTGGTCTGGGAGAGGCCGGCGGTCTGCACGGCCTCGTTGATCTCGCTCGGCTCGATGTAGCCGTCACGGCCCGTCTTGGGGGTCAGGAGGCAGATCATGCCGTCCTCCTCCAAGCAGCCGATGGCATCCACCAGCGCGTCTGTGAGGTCGCCGTCCTCATCGCGGAACCACAGCAGGACGGCATCGGCGACGTCGTCGTAATCCTCGTCGACGAGCTCCGTGCCGGCATGCTCTTCGATGGCCTCACGGAGATCCTGATCGGTGTCCTCGTCGTAACCGATCTCCTGGACCACCTGTCCGGGCTGGAAACCCAGCCTCACGGCCAGGGTCCGCTCCTCCGCGTGGTCCGCGGTCGCGCTCACGGATTGCCTCCTGTCATGTTTCGAGAAATTGTCTTGTGTTCCTCGCGTACGCGAGGCATTGGGCGTAGTCCACACGTGCCGGACCGATCGCGCAAGTACCCGGCCGCCAGGCCCGCCGAAACGTTGACGGACGCGGACGTCTTATGGCAACTCCAACCATGAGGCAACAAGCGCGAGTGATTCACACCACAGCGTTCTGCCGGGTTTGCGAAGTTACTCCTTGCGATGACCGGGGTCGAGCCCGAACGGCCGTACGCGAGCGACTCCCAATGGGAGCGTATGGTTGCGATTTGGCCGCCCCAGGCGACCAACCCTCGACGATTCGTCTCATGTGCGGTGGTTACCGCCCAGTAGAGATGACGTTTGCGCCGCCGAGGTCCACGATGGGAGCCGGCGCGACATATAAGCAAAGACAGTGTTGACCCCGTGCGCAGCATCCCGTGCGCGCAGAGCACGACACGACCGAACAGCGAAGGAACAGCGTGGCTTCCGGATCCGATCGCAACCCGATCATCATTGGCGGTCTGCCCAGCCAGGTCCCGGACTTCGATCCCGAAGAGACCCAGGAATGGCTCGACTCGCTCGACGCTGCCGTCGACGAGCGGGGCCGGGAACGTGCCCGCTACCTCATGCTTCGCCTGATCGAGCGGGCGCGTGAGAAGCGTGTCGCCGTGCCCGAGATGCGCAGCACGGACTACGTCAACACCATCGCGACCAAGGACGAGCCGTTCTTCCCCGGCAACGAGGAGATCGAGCGCAAGGTCCTCAACGCGACCCGCTGGAACGCGGCCGTCATGGTCTCCCGCGCCCAGCGCCCGGGCATCGGCGTCGGCGGCCACATCGCCACCTTCGCCTCCTCCGCCTCGCTCTACGACGTGGGCTTCAACCACTTCTTCCGCGGCAAGGACGGCGGCGACGGCGGCGACCAGATCTTCTTCCAGGGCCACGCCTCCCCCGGTGTCTACGCCCGTGCCTTCCTGCTGGACCGACTGTCCGAGCAGCAGCTCGACGCGTTCCGCCAGGAGAAGTCGAAGGCCCCCTACGGCCTGTCGTCGTACCCGCACCCGCGTCTGATGCCGGACTTCTGGGAGTTCCCGACCGTCTCGATGGGCCTCGGCCCCCTCGGCGCGATCTACCAGGCCCGGATGAACCGCTACATGGAGGCGCGCGGCATCGCCGACACCTCCAAGTCCCACGTTTGGGCGTTCCTGGGCGACGGCGAGATGGACGAGCCCGAGTCGCTCGGCCAGCTGTCCCTGGCCGCCCGTGAGGGCCTGGACAACCTGACCTTCGTCGTCAACTGCAACCTCCAGCGCCTCGACGGCCCGGTCCGCGGCAACGGCAAGATCATGCAGGAGCTGGAGTCGCAGTTCCGCGGCGCCGGCTGGAACGTGATCAAGCTGGTGTGGGACCGCTCCTGGGACCCGCTGCTCGCCCAGGACCGTGACGGCATCCTGGTCAACAAGCTCAACAGCACCCCCGACGGCCAGTTCCAGACGTACGCCACCGAGACCGGCGCGTACATCCGTGAGCACTTCTTCGGCGACGACCAGCGTCTCCGCAAGATGGTCGAGGGCATGAGCGACGACCAGATCCTCCACCTGGGTCGCGGCGGCCACGACCACAAGAAGATCTTCGCGGCCTACGCGGCGGCCAAGGCCCACAAGGGCCAGCCGACCGTGATCCTCGCGCAGACGGTCAAGGGCTGGACGCTCGGCCCGAACTTCGAGGGCCGCAACGCGACCCACCAGATGAAGAAGCTCACGGTCGAGGACCTCAAGCGCTTCCGTGACCGTCTCCACATCCCGATCGCCGACAAGGAGCTGGAGTCCGGCCTGCCGCCGTACTACCACCCGGGTCGCGACTCGGAGGAGATCCAGTACATGCACGACCAGCGCAAGTCGCTGGGCGGCTACGTACCGTCGCGTGTGGACCGCTCCAAGCCGCTCGTCCTGCCGGGCGAGAAGGCCTACGCGCCCACCAAGAAGGGCTCCGGCCAGCAGTCGATCGCCACCACCATGGCCTTCGTCCGCCTGCTGAAGGACCTCATGCGGGACAAGGAGATCGGCAAGCGCTTCGTGCCGATCGCCCCCGACGAGTACCGCACCTTCGGCATGGACTCGCTGTTCCCGTCGGCGAAGATCTACAACCCGCTGGGCCAGCAGTACGAGGCCGTGGACCGCGAGCTGCTGCTCGCGTACAAGGAGTCCCCGACCGGTCAGATGCTGCACGACGGCATCTCCGAGGCGGGCTGCACCGCCTCGCTGATCGCCGCCGGTTCCGCGTACGCCACGCACGGCGAGCCGCTGATCCCGATCTACGTCTTCTACTCGATGTTCGGGTTCCAGCGCACGGGTGACCAGTTCTGGCAGATGGCCGACCAGCTGGCCCGCGGCTTCGTCCTCGGCGCCACCGCCGGTCGCACCACCCTGACCGGTGAGGGCCTCCAGCACGCCGACGGCCACTCGCACCTGCTGGCCTCGACCAACCCGGGCGTCGTCGCGTACGACCCGGCGTTCGGCTTCGAGATCGCCCACATCGTCCAGGACGGTCTCCGCCGGATGTACGGCGAGAACGCGGAGGACATCTTCTACTACCTCACCGTCTACAACGAGCCGATCCAGCACCCGGCCGAGCCGGAGAACGTGGACGCCGAGGGCATCCTCAAGGGTCTGTACCGGTTCAAGCAGGGTGAGGCGGGCGCCATCCCGGCGCAGATCATGGCCTCCGGTGTGGCCGTGCCGTGGGCGATCGAGGCCCAGCGCATCCTCGCCGAGGAGTGGAACGTCAAGGCGGACGTCTGGTCGGCGACCTCCTGGAACGAGCTGCGCCGCGACGCCATCGCCGTGGAGGAGCACAACCTGCTCCACCCGGAGGAGGACCAGCGCGTCCCGTACGTGACGAGCAAGCTCACCGGCGTCGAGGGCCCGAAGGTGGCCGTGTCCGACTGGATGCGCGCCGTCCCGGACCAGATCTCCCGCTGGGTCCCCGGCACGTACACCTCGCTGGGTGCCGACGGCTTCGGCTTCGCGGACACGCGTGGCGCGGCCCGTCGCTTCTTCCACATCGACGCGCAGTCGATCGTCCTGGCGGTGCTCACCGAGCTCGCCAAGGAGGGCAAGATCGACCGCTCGGCCCTGAAGCAGGCCATCGACCGCTACCAGCTCCTGGACGTGGCGGCGGCCGACCCGGGCGCCGCGGGCGGCGACGCGTAACGCATGAAGATTTGCCCCCGACCGGCTTCGCCGGCCGGGGGCAAATTTTTTTAGTGTTCCCACACCTTGTACGCCCGCACCACATACGGAGACTCCGGCGTCCACGTCCCCGACGGATACGTGTCGAACTCCCCCGTCTCCGCACACGTGGCGCTCTGATACGTGGTGACCGGGTGCCCTGTCCGGTTGGCCAGCGAAGCCCCCGTCACCCCGGCCGGCAGGGCCGTACAGCTCTCGATGTCGATGCCCGCCAGCTCACTGGCATGGACGGCCCCCCGATAGCCCGGCTTGGGCCAAAGACACAGCTGCCCCGCAGAGCAGGTGCCCGTAGCGGCCCGGGCCTGCGCGGCAGGCGCCCCCGCCAGGGCCAGAACGGCGGCGAGCCCGAGGACAACAGCACGCACCACAGAAATCACTCCCCCAGTCCGATGGTGGGAAAAGTCTCACGCTCCGTGATCGTCGCTGCCAAGGGCTGCCGCCCGCTCCCACCCTGATAGGGGGAAGGTCCCCCGGCACTCAGAGGTGCCCGGCCCCGGCCGAAGAGGCCCCCGCGTTCTCCCCCCGCTTGGTGAGCACCGCGACCAGCGCCGCCACGATCGCCACGCACCCGGCGACCCGGAATCCCACCTGCATCCCCGACACGAACGTGTCATGCGCGACGGTGGAGATCTTCTCCGCGTACTGCGGCGGCGTACCCGCCGGCACCGGGGCCACCCCGACCGAGACCGCGTCGGTGGCCCGGGCGAGCTGCTCGGGGGCGAGCCGGGGGAGTCCCGCCGCGGCCCACTTCTCCGGGAGCAGGTGCTCGACCCGGGACGCCATCACCGCGCCGAGGACGGCCGTGCCCAGTGAGCCGCCCACCTGCATGGCCGACTGCTGGAGCCCTCCGGCCACACCCGCGTGCCGCAGGGGCGCGTTGCCGACGAGCACCTCGGTCGCGCCGACCATGACCGGCGCGAGGCCCACGCCCATCAGCACGAACCACAGCGACATCGTGAGCGTGCCGGTGCCGGCGTCCAGCGTGGACAGCCCGAAGCAGGCCACGGCGGCGCTGATCATGCCCGCCATCAGCGGGATCCGCGGGCCGATGCGGGTGATGAGCGCGCCCGCCAACGGCGATCCGACGATCATCATCCCGGTCAGCGGCAGCAGATGCGTGCCCGCGTCCACCGGGGACATCCCGTGCACGTTCTGGAGATAGAAGGTCACGAAGAACAGCCCGCCGATGAAGGCGAAGGCCATCAGGACCATCAGGACCACCCCGGCGGACAGCGGCACGGAGCGGAACAGGCTCAGCGGGAGCAGCGGTTCGCGGCTGCGGGTCTGCCGGACGGCGAAGAGGAGGAAGGCGGTGGCCGAGGCGCTGAGGAAGATCACGGTCCGGGCGTCGCTCCAGGACCAGGCGGGCGCCTTGATCAGTGCCCAGATCAGGCAGAACATCGCGGCGGACAGCAGGACGATGCCCGGGATGTCGAAGGACCGGGGCGCGTCCTTGGCCCGGTGGCCCGCGAGGAAGACCGAGCCGAGCGCCAGCGCGAGGGCCCCGACGGGAACGTTGATGAAGAAGACGGACTGCCAGTTGACGTGCTCGACCAGCAGGCCGCCGACGATCGGGCCGCCGGCCGTGGAGGCGCCGACGACCATGCCCCACAGGCCGATGGCCATGTTGAGCTTCCCGGCCGGGAAGGTGGCGCGGATCAGGCCGAGCGCCGTCGGCATCAGCAGCGCGCCGCACAGGCCCTGGAGCACCCGGAGGGCGACGACGAGCGACACGCTGCCCGACAGGGCGATGAGTCCGGACGAGAGGGCGAATCCGGTGGTACCGATGAGGAAGACCTGCCGGTGACCGAAGCGGTCACCCAGTTTGCCCGCGGTGATCAGGGCGACGGCGAGGGCGAGGAGATAGGCATTGGTGATCCATTGGACGTCGGCGAGCGAGGCGCCCAGGTCCTTCTGGATGGCGGGATTGGCGATGGCGACGATCGTGCCGTCGAGCGCGACCATCATCACGCCGATCGCGACGGATAACAGGGTCAGCCAGGGATTGCCCCGTAAGCCGCTGCGGGGCTTCTGGTCCGGCGTCGCCTCGGCGACGGTGGTCCGAGTCATGCCACGAGTCATGCCACCGAGATTATGGCAGCCGCTGACAATCGACAATCAATGCCAGGAGGCGCAGTCTGTCATCTTGGCCACAACTATCCTGAGCAGCGGAAACGCACCGAGAAGAGGCGGCGATGCAGACGATCGAGAGCACCACGGGCCTGCGTGAGCGCAAGAAGCGCCGCACCCGCGAGACCCTCGTCCGGTGCGCCCAGGAGCTGTTCGCCCTCCGGGGGTACGAGGGCACGACGGTCGACGAGATCGCGGCCGCCGCGGACGTCTCGCAGCGCACCTTCTTCCGCTACTTCGCGGGCAAGGAGGACGTGGCCCTCGCCGTCCAGCGGACGATCGAGTCGCACATCTTCGCCGCCGTCCGCGCCCGCCCGGCGGCGGAGCCGCCGCTCACCGCGCTGCGCACGGCCGTCGTCGAGGGCTGGGACGGCATCGGGGAGGCCATCGAGTCGGTCGTCCCGCTGGAGCTCTACGTCCGGACGTACCGGATGATCCAGGAGACCCCGCAGCTGCTGGCGGCCCATCTGCGCCGGCTGGCCGAGCTGGAGGACCGGCTCACCGACGAGATCGCCCGCCGGGAGGGGCTGCCGGCGGAGGACCCCCGGCCGCGCATCCTGGTCGCGGCGTTCAGCGGGGTGATGCGCGAGGTGGGCAAGCGCTGGGGCGATCTGCTGGACGGGGACATGGAGGGGTTCCGGCAGCGTACGGCCGCTTATCTGGATCAGATCGGTCCCGCACTGGCGGAAAACTGGCGTTCTTGAGCCGTAGATGTACGAGTGCGCTCAATCACGGCCATTGAAACGTGAGATAGCTCACCGGCCCCCCGGACGCAAGCCGATTTCTCCTAGGGTGGTCGGCGGTGACTTCCTTCCCGGAGCTCGGCTCCTCCTCCATCCCTTGGACCAACGCCTCCACGGCCTGGCGCGCGACTCTGGCGCTGGCCGTGGTGTTCGTGATGCTGGCGACCACAGGCTGGACGGCGGTCAGAAGCCACAAGGGCGCGCCGGACCCCCGGGCCGTCTCGCTCAAGGCCTGGCGGCACGGCTCCGTGAACGGCCGGCCGCTGCCCTCCCCCGACGCGGAGCCCTCGGCGCTGTCCCGTTTCTTCACCGCGCTCACCGCTGACCAGCGCGAGCGGCTCGCCGACCGCTATCCGCTCGTCGTCGGCAACCTCGGCGGCGCCCCCACCGAGCTGCGCTACCGCGCCAACCGCGCCGCGCTCGCCCAGGCCCGTACGGTCGAGGAGCAGCGCACCCACGATGCCGGGCTGACCCCAGCGGGCCGCTATGAGGCCTCCCGCCGGATGCACCGCTTCGAGTCGCTGCTCGGTCCGGACCGGCAGATCATCGCCTTCGACCCCGCCGGGGACGGCCGGGTCGCGGAGGTCTTCGGCGACCTCGACACGGCGCGGCGGGTCTCCGTCGTCGTCCCGGGCGTCGACACCAATGTGCTGACCTTCGAGAAGACCCAGCGCGCCTACAGCGCCCCCGTCGGCATGGCCCGCTCCCTCTACGCCGCCGAGCGGAAGGCGAGCCCCGGCACCAGGACGGCCGTCATCGCCTGGGCCGACTACACCTCGCCCGTCGGCGTCGGGATGGACGCCGCCACCGGCAAGCTCGCGGCCGAGGGCGCGCTGCGGCTGCGCCGGCTCGTCACGGCCCTGCCCGGCGATTCGAAGGCCGCGCTGTTCTGCCACAGCTACGGCTCGGTGGTGTGCGGCGTCGCCGCCCGCGAGCTCTCCCCCCGGGTCACCGACGTGGCCGTGGCCGGCAGCCCCGGCATGCGCGCCCAGAGCGTCTCCGACCTGGACACCACCGCCCGGATATGGGCGATGCGCGACGCGGACGACTGGATCCAGGGCGTTCCCCACATGGAGGTCGGCGGCCTCGGCCACGGCGCCGACCCCGTCTCGGCGGGCTTCGGGGCGCGGGTGCTGTCCGCCGGCGACGCCCAGGGCCACACCGGCTATTTCGCGCCCGGCACCACCAGCCTCGCCAACTTCGCCGGGATCGGCATCGGAGTCCCCGCCTCCGTCCGGTGCGCGAGCGACAGCGGTGGCTGCGCGGACGGGCTGGGCCCGGACGCCGAGGCCACCGCGATGTGACGGGCTTGACGCGCGTAGCGCCACGAGGGGGGACGGGCGGGCGGGCGCCGCTTACGATGAGCGGCATGGGTGATGTGCTGGCCGGTTTCCACACCGTCTGGGAGTTCGGCACCGACTCCGTGCTCATCCGCTTCGAACGGGGGATCCGCACACCGAAGCTGCTCCAGGCGCTCGGCGAGCGACGCATTCCCTTCGAGGCGCTCGCGGCCGTCGAGCAGGCCCCGGGGAAGCACGGGACGGTGGTGCTGCGCGCCGTGCCCAGACCGGGCGCCGATCCGCTGATGGACGTGGCCGACGGCCGGCTCAAGGAGGGCAACGACCCCTACCGGCTGGTGCTCCCGGCCGAGCGCGAGCTGCTCGCCGAGTACTACGCCGAGCGGATACGCGACGGGCTCGGCCCCCTGGCCGCTGAGCCCGCCGAGCGCCACCTGGTGACCGCGCCGACGCCCCCGCTGACCTTCAAGGCCTACGACGGCAAGGCGTCCTTCGACGGCCGGGCCGTCTCCTTCCGCTGGTTCTGGACCGGCGCCTCCTCCACCAAGTGGAAGGCCGGCGACCAGCGTTTCCCCCTCGACGAGCTGACCGGTGTCGAGTGGCGCTCCCCCGAGGCCGCCGGCGGCCATCTGCGCCTGGTGCTGCGGGGGGACGACGGGGACCGGCGCCCCGACCCCGACCAGGACCCGGCGGCCGTGACCTTCGGCATGGGCTACGGGCTCGTCCACGAGTCCCTGCCGTTCGCGGCGGCCGTCCTCGCCGCCGTACGGGCCAAGGTGCCCGCCGCCCCCGGCCACCACCGCTCCGCCGCCCGGCCCGACCCCGCCGGCATCGCCGAGCGCATCCGGCACCTTGGCGAGCTCCACGAGGCGGGGCTGCTGACCGACCACGAGTTCAGCACGAAGAAGGCACAGCTGCTGGCGGAGCTCTAGGGCGGAGCTCCAGGGGCGGCCGGAGCACGTGATACCACGGTATGACCCGGCCCCCGGGGTCGGCACCGTGGTGTGACGCCCGGCGGCGGGCCCGCGATCTACGCTGGTCGGGCCATGTCCACCAAGACCTCGACCCCGCTCGCCCGGCTGCGTGAGACCTTCACCCCCGCCGGGCCGCCCACCCCGCTCTTCGGCCACTCCCCGCGCCGCTTCGTCCGGCGGCTGCCGTATGCCGTGGCGATCGTGTTCGTCGCCATCCTGCTGCCGGTCACGGTCATGTTCCTGGGCCAGGGCTACCACCTGAACCCCGACCTGGCGCTGGTGCTCGGCCTCTTCCAGGTGCTGCCGCTGCTGTTCGCCGTGCGGCGGCCGCTGCCGGCCTGGGGCGTCGCCTTCACCGCCCACACGGTCTGCGCGGCGGCCATCCTGGGCTTTCCGCCGGGCCCGAACCCCCAGCCCTGGCCGTGGACGCCCATGGGCATCATCGGCCAGCTGCTGCTCCTGCTCGCCGTCGGCCTGCGCGAGCGCAACCGCACCCTGGTCGCGGTGTGGACGCTGACGGGCGCGGTCAGCCTGGTCTTCCAGTCCATCGCCCCGGGGCGCAGCAACGGCTCCTGGGTGGCCCTGTTCGTCATCGGCGGGGTGCTGCTCGTCATCGGCGGCCTGCTGCGCGAACGCGCCGTCACCCAGCGGGCGCTGGCAGAGCAGGAGACCATCAGCGAGGCCGAACGGTCCCGCCGCACGCTGCTGGAGGAGCGCGCCCGGATCGCCCGTGAGCTGCACGACGTCGTCGCCCACCACATGTCCGTCATCACCGTGCAGGCGGACAGCGCCCCGTACCGCATCGAGGGCCTCCCGGACGCGGCCCGCGAGGAGTTCGGGTCGATCGCGGCCACGGCCCGGGAGTCGCTGACGGAGATGCGCCGGCTGCTGGGCGTGCTGCGCAGCGAGGACACCGCCGCCGGCCCCGGCGCGGCCGAGCGGGCCCCGCAGCCGGGGGCCGAGCGGATCCCGCAACTGGTCGAGGCGACGGTACGGGCGGGGGTGCCGGTGGAGCTGTCGATGCCCGAACTGCCCGCGCTCCCGCAGGCCGTGGACCTGTCCGCCTACCGCATCGTGCAGGAGGCCCTGGCCAATGTCGTCCGGCACGCCCCGGGCTCGGTCACCCGCGTCTCGGTCTCGCCGGACCCGGACGGGACGGGCCTGGTGGTCCTGGTCGTCAACGCGGCACCGGAGGAGGACACTCCGCCGCTGGAGACCGGTGACACCGGCCATGGTCTGGTCGGGATGCGGGAGCGGGTCCGGCTGGTGGGTGGCACGCTCGACACCGGCCCCCTGCCGGAGGGCGGCTTCCGGGTCGCGGCCCGGCTCCCGCTGCGTACAGAAGAGGAACCCCCCACCGCATGACCATCAAGGTGATCATCGTCGACGACCAGGCCATGGTGCGGGCGGGCTTCGCCGCACTGCTGGCCGCCCAGTCCGACATCGACGTCGTCGGCGACGCGGCGGACGGCCGGCAGGGCGTGGCCCTGAGCCGTTCCGCCCACCCGGACGTGGTGCTGATGGACGTCCGGATGCCGGAGATGGACGGCCTGGAGGCGGCCCGGCAGATCCTCGACCCTTCCCCTGCTTCGCGGGGAGGCCCCTATCCCGGAATTGCGCACCGGCCCAAGGTACTGATGCTGACGACCTTCGACGTCGACGACTACGTCTACGAGGCGCTGCGCGCGGGCGCCTCCGGCTTCCTCCTCAAGGACGCCCCGCCGGCCGACCTGATCTCGGCGGTCCGGGTGGTCGCCGCGGGCGAGGCGCTCCTGGCGCCCTCCGTCACCCGCCGGCTCATCGCGGACTTCGCCAAGCGCCCGGCCCCCCGCCGCCGCTCGGGCACGGCCCGCCCCGGCGGGCTGACGCCCCGGGAGACGGAGGTGCTGGAGCTGATCGCGCGGGGCCTGTCCAACCAGGAGATCGCGGACCGGCTGATCCTGGCCGAGCAGACGGTCAAGACCCACGTCGGGCGGGTCCTGGCGAAGCTGAACCTCCGGGACCGTGCGCAGGCGGTCATCTTCGCCTACGAATCGGGGCTGGTCACCCCGGGCGAGGGCTGACCGCCCCCCGGTACGGGTGGGAGCGCTCCCGAAACCGGGACGGGGAGGCGCCGGGCGCGCGACGATGCGGGGATGTCCGCCGACCTTCATCTCGCCCGGAGCGCCCCGCTGGTGCGGTGCAATCGCTGTCACAACGCCATGTGGTGGGATGTGACGCCGGGCCAGCAGCCGTCCTGGTACTGCTCGGTGTGCGCGCATCCGCCGGAGCGGGCGGTCAACGCGGCGGCCGTGCCGGCCGCCTGCCCGCAGGGGTGCCGCAGTCCGATCACGGAGCATCGGGGTGGGGAGCGGCGGTTCATTTGCCACTGACGGCCGGTGGGGGCTTGTCGCGCCCACACGGCGGCAGCCGCATATCGACACTGCCCCGCGCCCCTTCGGGGCGCTACCTCACCGTTGCCAGGACCAAACCTTCCGCGTCACCCGGGCCCTCCGCCAGCAAGCCGCCGTCCGGGCCCCATACCGCGCTCAGGCCGCAGGCGTCGTAGGGGCCCGCCGTGCCGACGTGGTTGGCGAGCAGGACGTGGAGGCCGTTGGAGCCGGCCAGGGCGGGGAAGATCTCCATCCGTTCGCGGGCGCCGCCTCCCCGGCCGTAGAGCGAGCTCGCCAGCAGCACGTCGCAGCCGTCGGCGGCTGCCCGGCACGCGAGGTCGGGGAAGTGGGCGTCGAAGCAGATGACGAGGCCGAAGGCGACCCCGGCCAGCGTGAAACGGCCGTCCTCCGTGCCCGCCCTGAAGCCCGCGGCGGTCTCCGTCTCCGTGACGTGGCGCTTGTCGTAGCGGGTGAGGAGCTCCCCGTCGGGGCCGTACACGAAGGTGCTGATCGTCGGGCCGGCCGGGGCGCGGCCGGCGCAGTTCACCGCCGCCGCGACGCCCGCCGTCCGGCAGGCCGCGCGCAGCGGGTCGAGCCGGGGGTCGTCCGGGGCCAGGGTCAGCCGGCCGGGGTCGCCGGTGATGGCGTCGAGCTCGTAGCCGGTGACGGCGAGTTCGGGGAAGACGACGAGGGCCGCGCCCCGCTCGCCCGCCTCGGCGACCAGGCCGGCCATGCGGGTCACGTTGGCAGCGACGTCGCACGGCCGGGCGGTGAACTGCGCTGCTGCGATGATCATGTGCACATCATGACCCGGCCGTGGCTCCCACGGCCACCGCGAGCACGGCCCTGACCTGCGCGGTGATCGCCATCCGCGCGCGGACGAACGCGGGGTCGGTGATCCGCCCGGTGGCGGGGTCCGTGTTGCCCGCGCCGAAGTTCAGCACGGGGGTGTGGAGATGGCCGCCCGGGACCTTCAGGCCCACGGCGTCGCGGAGCAGGGTGGCGCGGTAGGCGATCTCGTTGGACAGGTAGTCGCCCCCGCCGCCCGCGCGGGCCGTCGAGCCCGGGGTGGGACCGTCCGGCCGGGCGACGGGCTCGGTGCCGCCCGCCGGGATCTCGGTGACGGAGGTGTTGTCACGCACCGGGAACGGGCCGGTGGTGGCCGCCGTGATGGCCGCGTACGGCAGGGTCGTGGTCGTCCACTGCGGCTGCGGGGTCACGGTCGGTACGCCCGGCGGCACCGGCACGGTCTCCGTGCGCGAGAGCCTGGCGTTGTCCGGGGCGCCGCCGCGCCAGGCGCCGTTCGTGCGCTCGACGTCGAAGCGGCCGGGGCGGCCCTGGCTGATGGTGGTGAACAGGTCGACCTTCCGGGGGCCGGGCCGGAAGTACGGCAGCAGGGTCCGTTCGACCGTGCCGTCGGCGAAGTCCGTCCAGCGCACCGGAAAGACGGCCGCCTCCACGCGCGCCGGGCCGGCCGGGGTGTCGATCACGGTCCCGTCCAGGGCCAGCGCGGCCGCCCCGGAGGGGTTGGAGCGACGGATGTCGGAGTCGAGCTGGAACGGGTCGAAGCCGGTGATCAGCACCCGCTTCACCGTCTCGCCCGCGTGGGGGTACCTCCCACGCCGTTCAGGCAGTGGGGGAAGGTCGAGGGAGTCCTGGCCGCGCGAGGCGCGCTCCACGGCGGCCTCCAGGGCCGCGCGCCGCCGCTCCGGCAGCGGGAACGCCGGCCGCCACTCGCGCAGCGCCCGCGTCATGCCCAGCCGCGCCCAGTACAGCGGCCGGTCGTCGTCCCGGCTCAGATCGCCGCCGTCCGGGCCGCGGCCCTGGGCCCGGTCCACGGCCCGCCGCCACAGCCGCCGGCCGTCGGCGGCCGCCAGGCGCTCGGCCTCGGCGGCGCCGCGCGTACGGGCCAGGGCGCGGGCGAAGCCGGGGGCGACGTCGTCGAAGCCGCTGCGGCGCAGGATCTCCTGCGGCACGGCTCCGGGGAGCCGCTGTTCCTCGACGGTGGGCGCGGGGGCGGCGGGCACGGCCCCGGCGGGGGCGGCGAAGGTGAGCGGAGCGAGATGGGGGTCCCCCCGGACGAAGTCTGGGGGAGGGGAGCAGGCGAGCAGGACGGCGCCGAGGACGGCCAGCCGGAGCGGGCCCGGCGTCCGGGATATATCACGGGGTCTCATGGGACGGAAGGAAATCACCGTGACCGCATGGAGCGATAGAGGGTGGTCAACACCCTTCGGGTGGCGGCGATTTCAGGCCACAATGGCGAGATGGACACAGTGCAGTTCCTGATGGACCCGCTGATATCCGCCGGACGAGCCGATGCCGCCCCACTGTTCGATCCCGGGACGGGTCAAGGCACCCGCCAGTTAGCCGAGTTGGCACTCGCGTTGCTGCTCTCCTCGCTCATCGGGCTGGAGCGGGAGCTCCAGCAGAAGAGCGCGGGGCTGCGCACCCACACGCTGGTCGGCGTGGGCAGCGCGCTGTTCATGGAGGTCTCGATCCATGGATTCACGGGGGCGGGCCAGTTCGACGGCTCCCGGGTCGCGGCGCAGATCGTCTCGGGCATCGGTTTCATCGGCGGTGGCCTGATCTTCGTCCGCCGCGACGCCGTGCGCGGCCTGACGACGGCCGCCACGATCTGGCTGACCTGCGCCGTGGGCATGGCGTGCGGCGGCGGGCTGCCCCTGCTGGGCGGCATGGCGGCCGCGGTGCACTTCCTGGTGGTGCGCGGCTTCCCGGTGGTGACCCGGCGGCTGGCCGCGACGCCCTCGCTGGAGTACGTCGAGCTGAGCCTGTCCTACCGCACCCGCAAGGGGCTGCTGGGGCGGGTGCTGGAGCTGTGCACCCGGTCCGGCTTCCGGGTCACGGACGTCCAGGTCCACGCCCGGGCCCGACAGGAAGAGGGCACGGAACGGGCCAGGGGCAAGGTCAGGGAGGCGGGCGTGGTGCTGAGCCTGGAGGGCAAGGGATCGGCGCATCCGCTGATGGAGGAGCTCGCCGAATGGGAGGGCATCCTCGACATCGATCTCCACGCCCATCGCGAGAGCACGGACTGACGGGCGCGGCGATCCGTACGGCATGCCCCCGCGCGGGTGAACTCGCTTATGAGAAGCGCTCGTTCATCGGATAACGTGCGGGGCGGAAGGCGGTACGGGCCGGTCGCGGTCACCCGTGCCCGCCTTCGGTCACGGCCCGGGCGCCATCGCGCGGGCGCGGGAGGCACCGGGAGTCCGGGGCGAGGGTACGGGCCCCGGTGCCGGAGGTTCCGCGCCCGGTACGCCGGTGGCGGGCCGTGCGTGGGGCGGGGGCGGGGTCACCTGACGGATCCCGCCCCTGCGGCCTGTGCGGCGGCCTATGCGGCGGGCGGCTCGGCGGCGGTGACGGTGCGGTAGGCGAGGGCCGCCAGTTCGCCCTGCCCCTGCTTGCTGGGGTGGAACCAGTCCCACTTACTGAGCGCCTGGCCGCTGAAGTCGTAGCCGTGGACCGAGCCGTCGAAGCGGCACAGCCCGTCGCGCTCGCAGACGCTCTTGAGCACGGTGTTGTACTCCAGGACCCGCTGCTCGACCCGTACGCGCCGGGCCTCGGCCACCGCGTCGTCGGAGCCCGCGTCGGCCAGCATCGACGGGCAGACCGAGCCCAGCTTCCAGATCTCCGGGCCGATCAGGCTCTTGCGCCCCTCCGCCCACAGCCGCCGCAGGTCCGGCACCCCGGCCACATACACCTGGGACTTCGGCAGGGCGGGGCGCAGCTCCCGCAGCGACTTCTCGAAGTCGGCGCGGAAGTCGTCCACGGTGGTCATGTCGTCCACGTTCTTGCGGCAGGCGTCGTTGGCCCCCACCAGCACCGTCACGAGCTGCGGTTTGTCGACGACGGCCGAGCGCATCTGCTCCGGCAGGTCGGCCATCCGGGCGCCGGTGCGGGCGTGGTTCCAGCTGCTGGTCCCGGGCGAGGCCAGCAGCCGCCGGGCGAGGCTGTCGACGGAGGTGCCGGTGGCCCAGGACGCCTCGGGGCAGTCCTTGAGCATGGAACAGGCGTCGAAGCCACGGGTGATGGAGTCACCGAGGGAGGCGATCGACTCGGGTCGGGTGTTCCAGGCCGGGCGGACGGGCTTGGGCTTGGCCGGGGCGGCGGCCGGCTTCTCGGCGCCGGCGTCCGCGCCACCCGCGCTCTCGCAGCCCGAGACCAGCAGGGCGGCGCAGACCACCGCCACGGCCGCTTTGCCGACCGCCCCTCGCCTCTTCCCCCGTGCGACGCTCATGCTCGTGATCCCCTCCGGCCGGGTGATATCTGTCCGGGACCGACGGTACGTCACGCCCGCGACACGCCCGCACGGTAGCTTTTTCCCGGGTGATCGGGTCGGTCCGGCATCTTTCGCTCCGCCTTTCGCTCTACGACGGCACCAAATCACAACACGTCACATCCTGTCCCTTTTCAGGAGAATTGCTCCCGATGGTGTTTACTGTTGGTAACCTCGCGGGCTGGTGCGGGAGTGGCCATTGGGGCAGAATGTCTGCTGCTGTCCCGGGCGGGACCGGTTCGGCTGCGAGGCCGCTGGGGAAGGCGAACCTCGAACCGCACTGGAGGACCCGGTGACGACACGTGGAGTTCTGTATGTGCACTCCGCGCCCCGAGCGCTCTGCCCGCACGTCGAGTGGGCCGTGGGCGGCGTCCTCGGCGCGCGCGTCACCCTCGACTGGATCCGGCAGCCCGCTTCCCCCGGCACCTGGCGCTCCGAGCTCTCCTGGCAGGGCCAGGTGGGCACCGCCTCCAAACTCGCCTCGGCGCTGCGCGGCTGGCACCTCCTGCGCTTCGAGGTGACCGCGGAGCCGTGCGCCACGGCCGAGGGCGAGCGCTACAGCTCCACCCCGGACCTCGGCATCTTCCACGCCGTCACCGGCATCCACGGCGACATCCTGATCCCGGAGGACCGCCTCCGCGCCGCGCTCTCCCGCGCCGACCGGGGGGAGACGGACCTCCGGGCAGAGGTCGAGAAGCTGCTGGGCAAGCCGTGGGACGACGAGCTGGAACCCTTCCGCCACGCGGGCGAGGGCGCGCCGGTGCGGTGGCTCCACCAGGTGGTCTGACCACGGCCCGCGCCGTTGGGCACCTCGGGGTGCGCCGCCGGGGCGGGACGCCGACACGGCGGGAGGGATGCCCCGGACCCGCCCTTTCACCGTTTCCTGGGGCAAGCCCCCAGCCCCCGGCAGGGCGAGGGGCTTCGCCCCCGCCCGGGCCCGGGGCGAAGCCCTCGGGATCGGGGCCCTTCCCGGGCCGGGCCCCCGCAACGGCCGGCGGCCACGCACGACGCGCCCTTGCGTTGGAGCCCGCTCCAAGCCCTAGCGTCGGCGCATGACCTCACCCAGCACCGCCACCGTCACCGTCCTCGGCACCGGCATCATGGGCTTCGCCATGGCCCGCAGTCTCGCCCGGGCCGGGCTGCCCGTCCGGGCCTGGAACCGTAGCCGCGACAAGGCCGAACCGCTGGCCGCGCACGGTGTCACAGTCGTGGACACGCCCGCCGAGGCGGTCACCGGCGCCGATGTGGTCGTCACCATGCTGTACGACGGCCCGGCCGCCCTCGACGTGATGCGCGCCGCCGCCCCCGCCCTGCGCCCCGGGACGGTCTGGGCGCAGTCCACCACCGCCGGGCTCGACGGCACCGCCGTGCTCGCGGACTTCGCCCGCGAGCACGGCCTCGTCCTGGTCGACGCCCCCGTCCTGGGCACCCGGCGGCCCGCCGAGGAGGGCACGCTCACGGTGCTGGCCGCCGGGCCGGAGGAGACCCGCGACACCCTGGCGCCCGTCTTCGACGCCATCGGCTCCCGGACCGTCTGGGTCGGGGACGACGCGGCGGGCGGCGCCGCGACCCGGCTCAAGCTCGTCATCAACAGCTGGGTGCTGGCCGTCACCCACGGCACCGCCGAGGCCCTCGCGCTGGCCGACGGACTGGGCGTGGACCCGGCCCGTTTCCTGGACGCGGTCGCGGGTGGCCCGCTCGACATGGGCTATCTGCGCGCCAAGGCCGGGCTGCTGAGGGACGGCGCCCTCACCCCGCCGTCCTTCGCGACCACCACGGCCGAGAAGGACGCGCGGCTGATCGTCGCCGCCGGGGAGGCCGCCGGGGTGCGCCTCGACGTCGCGGCGGCGGGCGCCGAACGCTTCCGCCGGGCGATCGAGCAGGGCCACGGCGACGAGGACATGGCGGCCTCGTACTTCGCCAGCTTCACCAAGTGAGACAAGCGGGAAGGGCCCGCCCCGGCTGTCACAGCCGGGGCGGGCCCTTCCCGTCGGGATCGTCAGACCGTGCGCAGCGCGAGCACCACGTTGTGGCCGCCGAAGCCGAACGAGTTGTTGATCGCCGCGATCGTGCCCTGCGGCAGCGGGCGGGGCTCGTCGCGGACGATGTCCGCGTCGATGTCCTCGTCCAGCTCGTCGATGTTGATGGTCGGCGGGGCCGTGCGGTGGTACAGGGCGAGGACGGTCGCGACCGTCTCGATGCCGCCGGCGCCGCCCAGCAGGTGGCCCGTCATCGACTTGGTCGCGGAGACCGCGACGTGGTCGAGGTCGTCGCCCAGGACCTTGCGCAGCGCCTTGATCTCGGCGGCGTCGCCCTGCGGCGTGGAGGTGGCGTGGGCGTTGAGGTGGACGACCTCCGCCGGCTTCAGGTCGCTGCTGTCGAGCAGGTTCTGGAGCGCCGCCGCGATGCCGCGGCCGGTCGGCTCCGGCTGCGCGATGTGGTGGCTGTCGGCGGACAGGCCCTGGCCCAGCACCTCGCAGTAGACGCGGGCGCCGCGCGCGGCGGCGTGCTCGGCCGACTCCAGGACGACGATGCCGGCACCCTCGCCGAGGACGAAGCCGTCACGGGCCTTGTCGTACGGGCGGGAGGCCTTGCCGGGCTCGTCGTTGTTCTTCGACATCGCCATCATGCTGGCGAACGCCGCGACCGGCAGCGGGTGGATGGCCGCCTCGGTGCCGCCGGCGACGACGACGTCGGCACGGCCGGAGCGGATCATCTCGTAGGCGTAGCCGATGGCCTCGGCGCCCGACGCGCAGGCGCTGACCGGGGTGTGGACGCCCGCCTGGGCGTTCACCTCCAGGCCGACGTTGGCGGAGGGGCTGTTGGGCATCAGCATCGGCACGGTGTGCGGGGAGACGCGACGGGCGCCCTTCTCCCGGAGCACGTCGTACTGGTCGAGCAGGGTGGTCACACCGCCGATGCCGGAGGCGACGACCGCGCCCAGCCGCTCGGGGGTGACGCCGGTGTCGTCACCGGCCTTGTCGGCGAAGCCCGCGTCGGCCCAGGCCTCGCGCGCCGCGATCAGCGCGAGCTGCGCCGAGCGGTCCAGCTTGCGCAGCATGGGGCGGGGCAGGACGTCGGCCGGGTCGACCGCCACGGGGGCGGCGATGCGGACCGGGAGCTCGGCGAAGCGCTCGCCCTCCAGGGGCTTGACGCCCGAGCGGCCCGCGAGCAGGCCTTCCCAGGTCGAAGCGCTGTCGCCACCCAGCGGTGTGGTTGCGCCGATACCGGTGACGACCACGGTGCGATTGGTCGAGTTCATCGGGATTCTGTCTCCACGTGTAGAGGTGCTGGAACCGCCACCGCCGGGGTGGCGACGAACGCTACGGTCAGTCCTGGTGCTTCAGGATGTAGCTGGCGGCGTCGCCGACCGTCTTGAGGTCCTTGACGTCGCCGTCCGGGATCTTGACGTCGAAGCGCTCCTCGGCGGCCACGACGACCTCGACCATGGACAGCGAGTCGACGTCCAGGTCGTCGGTGAAGGACTTGTCGAGCTTGACGTCCTCGACCGGGATGCCGGCGATCTCGTTGACGATCTCGGCGAGGCCCTTGAGGATCTCTTCCTGGGTGGCGGCCATGTGCGCGCTCCTTCTATGTATTGCGATGTGCTGCTGATTAAGGGAACTGCTGGTGCGGCGAGGTCCTGTGCGGACCGGCCCCGGTGGGTGCCGGTCCGGGAATCTCGCCTAGGGGAGGGTAACGACCGTGGCGGCGTACACGAGACCCGCCCCGAAGCCGATGAGGAGCGCGGTGTCCCCGCTCTTCGCCGCGCCGGTGGCCAGGAGCCGTTCCATGGCGAGCGGAATGGAGGCCGCGGAGGTGTTGCCCGTGGTCTCCACGTCACGGGCGACCGTGACGCTCTCCGGCAGTTTGAGGGTCTTCACCATCGAATCGATGATCCGCATGTTGGCCTGGTGCGGAATGAAGACGTCCAGGTCCTCGGGGCTGACGCCCGCCTCGTCCAGCGCCTGCTGGGCGATCTTCGCCATTTCGAAGACGGCCCAGCGGAAGACCGCCTGACCCTCCTGGGTGATGGCGGGGAAGCGGACGTCCGTCTCCTCGCGGTAGACGTCCCAGGCGACGGTCTGCTTGATCGTCTCAGCCTTGTCGCCCTCGGAGCCCCAGACGACCGGGCCGATGGCGGGCTCGGCGGACGGGCCGACGACCACGGCACCGGCGCCGTCGCCGAACAGGAAGGCCGTCGCGCGGTCCTCCAGGTCGGTGAGGTCCGAGAGCCGCTCGACACCGATGACCAGGACGTGCTCGGCGGAGCCGCCGGTCACCATGTCCCGGGCCATGGCCAGGCCGTAGCCGAAGCCCGCGCAGCCGGCCGAGATGTCGAAGGCGGCGGGCTTGCCCGCGCCCACCTTGTGGGCGATCTCGGTCGCGACGGCCGGGGTCTGCTTGAAGTGCGACACCGTCGAGACGATGACGGCGCCGATCTGGTCGGCGGTGATGCCCGCGTCGGCGATCGCCTTGCCGGCGGCCTCCAGGGACATCGCGGCAACGGTCTCCTCCGGCCCGGCCCAGTGGCGGGTGGCGATGCCCGAGCGCGAGCGGATCCACTCGTCCGAGGAGTCGATGTGCTTGAGGATCTCCTCGTTCGGCACCACCCGGACGGGACGGTAGCCGCCGACGCCCATGATGCGCGCGTACGCGGCGCCCCTGGCGGGCTTGATCTTCGCGGTCATGCTTCTCGGGCTCCTTATTCGGCCGGGGTGACTTCGGCGCCGGCGTGCTCGGCGATGAGCGCGCGGGCGGCGTCGAGGTCCTCCGGGGTCTTGAGCGCGAGCGTAGTGACCCCCGGCAGGGCGCGCTTGGCCAGCCCCACGAGGGTGCCACCGGGCGCCGCCTCGATCATGGCCGTGACGCCCAGCTCCTTGAAGGTCTCCATGCACAGGTCCCAGCGGACCGGGTTGGCCACCTGGCCGACCAGCCGCGCGACGACCTCGGGGCCGGCGGCGACGACGGCGCCGTCCTTGTTGGAGACATAGCGGGTGCGGGGGGCGGCGGGGGTCAGCTCGGCGACCGCCGCCCGAAGGACCGAGACGGCCGGTGCCATGTGGTGGGTGTGGAAGGCGCCCGCCACCTTGAGCGGCACCACACGACGGGTGCCCTCGGGCTTGTCCTCGGCCAGCGCCGCCAGCTGCCCGGCCGTACCCGCGGCCACGATCTGGCCCGCGCCGTTGACGTTCGCGGGGGTCAGGCCCAGCTTCTCCAGGTGCGGCAGGACGACGTCCGCCTCGCCGCCCAGCAGGGCGGACATCCCGGTCTCGGTGACCGCGGCGGCCTCGGCCATGGCCAGCCCGCGCTTGCGCACCAGCCGCATGGCCTCCTCCTCGGACAGCACACCGGTCAGCGCGGCGGCGGCGAGCTCACCCACGCTGTGCCCGGCCACGGCGCCCACCCGGGCGGCGAGCTCGTCGCCGGCCGGGAAGAGCTGCCCGGCGGAGAGCAGCGCGGAGGCCACCAGCAGCGGCTGGGCCACGGCGGTGTCACGGATCTCGTCGGCGTCGGCGGCCGTGCCGTAGTGGACAAGGTCCAGGTCGATGGCGTCCGACCACGCACGAAGGCGGTCGGCGACACCGGGGAGGTCGAGCCAGGGGGTCAGGAAGCCGGGCGTCTGAGCGCCCTGGCCGGGAGCGACGAGTACGAGCACCCTCACACTCTCTCTCGTGGACGGCTCCGCCCACCCGTGAGGACAGGGACCAAGAACCGCCAGGGGAATTGTTGGCGTTCAACAAAAGCGTAAGTGGGTCACTCCGCGTCGGCCAGCCGCCCGAGGATCAGTGCGATGCGCAGGGTGAAGGCGGAGCGGACATCGGAGGGTGACCATCCGGTGACGTCCGTCACACGTCGCAGCCGGTATCGCACGGTGTTGGGGTGGACGAACAGCATCCGCGCCGCGCCCTCCAGGCTGCTGGCCTGCTCCAGATAGACGCTCAGCGTCTCCAGGAGGGCCGAGCCCGCCTCCTCCAGCGGTCTGTAGATCTCCTCCACCAGCTGGTCACGGGCGGCCGGGTCTCCGGCCATCGCCCGCTCCGGCAGGAGATCGTCCGCGAGTACGGGCCGGGGGGCGTCCGGCCAGGCCGCGCACGCCTTGAGGCCGGCCGCCGCGGCCTGCGCGGACTTCGTCGCCGCCAGCAGATCGGGCACCACCGGCCCGGCCACCACGGGGCCCGCCGCGAACGGGCCGATCAGCGACTTCGCCGTCTGGAGCGGATTGTCCGAACCGCCGGCGATCACCACCAGCCGGTCGCCCAGCACGCCCGTGAGGACCTGGAGCTTGGCGTGGCGCGCCGCCCGGCGGATGGCCTCGACGGTCAGCTCGCTGTCCCCGTTGGGCGCCGTGCCCAGCACCACCGCGACATGCGCCGGCGCGTTCCAGCCCAGCGCGGCCGCGCGCGACAGGGCGCCCTCGTCCGCCTCGCCCGACAGCACCGCGTTGACGACCAGCGACTCCAGCCGGGCGTCCCAGGCGCCGCGCGCCTCGGCGGCCTGGGCATACACCTGGGCCGTGGCGAAGGCGATCTCCCGGGCGTAGACCAGCAGCGCCTCGCGCAGCGCCGACGAGTCGCCGGGGGCGGCCACCTCGTCGATGGCCGACTCCATGACCTCGATGGTCGTCCGGACCATCTCCACGGTCTGGCGCAGGGTGATCGCCCGGGTCAGCTCGCGCGGCGCCGTGCCGAACACGTCCGTGCTGATGGCCTGCGGTGTCTCCGGATGCCGGAACCACTCCGTGAACGCCGCGATACCGGCCTGGGCGACCAGGCCGATCCACGACCGGTTCTCCGGGGGCATCGCCCGGTACCACGGCAGCTGGGCGTCCATGCGGGCGATGGCCGCGGCGGCCAGCGTCCCGGAGGACTGTTCCAGGTTGCGGAGGGTGGCGCGGTGGGGGTGGGGGGGATGAGCGGCTGGTTCGGGCACGGGGACAAGCCTGCCTTATTCGGGTGCGATACGGAGCCGCCGGGCCCCCTCCGGGGCGCCCGGCGGGGCTACGGTGGGCCGATGACGTACGTGCAGCGGGCCGCCGATCGCTTCCGCGGCGGCGATCCGGCGGCCGGGATCGAGACCTGGCACGCCTTCTCCTTCTCGGGCTTCTACGACCCCGACAATGTACGGTTCGGCCCGCTCGCGGCCTGCAACGAGGAGCGGCTGGCGGGCGGCGCGGGCTTCGCCGAGCATCCGCACCGGGACGTGGAGATCGTCACCTGGGTGGTCGAGGGCGAGCTCACGCACGAGGACTCCACCGGGCAGGTCGTGACCGTCCGCCCCGGCGACCTCCAGCGGCTGAGCGCCGGCTCCGGCGTCCGGCACACCGAGCGCAACGCGGGGTCCGTTCCACTGCGGTTCGTCCAGATGTGGCTGACGCCATCCGATTTCGGGGGCGAACCGTCGTACGAGGTGGTGCGGGGGATCGCCGACGGGACACCGTATGCGTTGGGGAGGGCGGAGGCGGTCTTGCATGTCCGGCGCCTTCCCCCGGGCGGGCAGGCCGCGCTGCCGGACGCGCCGTGGTTGTACGTGCATGTGGCACGAGGAGCCGTCCGGCTCGGGGAGGACGTTCTGCGGGAGGGGGACGCGGCTCGCGTTCTCGACGCCTCCGGTGCGACGGTCGAGGCGATCGGCTCCCGCGCCGAGGTGCTCGCGTGGGAGATGCACGCGGAGCCGCGTTTCGGGTAGCCCGGCGCTGCGCGCCGGGATTCGCCCACCCTCCCGCCCGATTGCCCCGAACCGTTATGCCTGGCGGAGCTCCGCGATGACCGCGTTCGTCAGGAGCGGCCAGGCCTCGATCGCCCAGGAGCCGAAGGCCCGGTCCGCGAGGGCTACACACGCCGCGCCCAGGTCCGGGTCGACCCACAGGAACGTGCCGGACTGGCCGAAGTGCCCGAACGTCCGCGGCGAGGACGACGTGCCCGTCCAGTGCGGGGACTTGCCGTCCCGGATCTCGAAGCCGAGGCCCCAGTCGTTGGGCCGCTGATGCCCGTATCCGGGCAGGACGCCCGTGACACCGGGGAAGACCACCGTCGTGGCCTCGTCCAGCGTGGTGCGCGAGAGCAGTCGCGGCGCCTGGAGCTCGGCGGCGAACCGGGCCAGGTCGTCCACCGTCGACACGCCGTCCTTGGCGGGCGAGCCGGGAAGGTCCGTGGAGGCCATGCCGAGGGGCTCCAGCACCGCCTGCCGGAGGTATTCGGCGAAGGGGATCTCCGTGGCCTTGGCGATGTGGTCGCCCAGGGCGTCGAAGCCGGCGTTGGAGTACAGCCGCCGGGAGCCCGGCTCGGCCATGGAGCGGTACTCGTCGAAGGCGAGACCGGAGGTGTGGGCGAGCAGATGGCGCACCGTGGAACCGGGCGGGCCGGCCGGCTCGTCGAGCTCGATCGCGCCTTCCTCCACGGCGATCAGCGCGGCGTACGCGGCCAGCGGTTTGGTGACGGAGGCCAGCGGGAAACGGTGGCGGGTCGGGCCGTGCGCACCCGCGTAGGTACCGTCCGCGCGCACGACGGCGGCCGCCGCGGTCTTGACGGGCCAGTTCTCGATCATCCGCAGGCTTTCCATGGCAAGGAGCCTAACGCGCGGCGGGATCGGGCCGGATCACGTCGGAATCCCGCTTGCTTCGAGTGCACTCCAACTCTCTAGCGTTGGGGACGCACCGCACGGGGCGAGCGAGGGGGAAGCGGCAATGACATTGATGGACACCGAGAGCGCGCCGGCCGGAGCGGTGCCCGACCCCTGCTCCCCGCTCGCCCGCGAGCGCCAGCGCCGCCCGGAGGGCCGGGAGCGCTACACGATCAGCGAAGTGGCCGCGTACGCCGGGCTGTCCGCGCACACCCTCCGCTGGTACGAGCGGATCGGGCTGATGCCGCACGTCGACCGCTCCCACACGGGGCAGCGCCGCTACACCGACCGCGACCTGGACTGGCTGGACCTGGTGGGCCGGCTGCGGCTGACCGGGATGCCGGTGGCCGACATGGTCCGCTACGCGGAACTGGTCCGCCAGGGCGAGCACACCTTCCCCGAGCGCGAACGGCTGCTGAGCACGCACCGCGACGACGTGCGGATGCGCATCGCGGAGCTGCGCAGCACGCTGGAAGTACTGGACTACAAGATCGACATCTATGCCGACGCCCGCCGGGCGTCCGAAGGGGCATGACAGATGAGCAACGAGAAGATCGCACGTGTGGCCCTCGGCAACGGCGGCCCGGAGGTCGGCGTCCAGGGCCTGGGCTGCATGGGCATGAGCTTCGCCTACGGCCCGACGACGGACGAGGCGGAGGCCCGGGCGACGCTGGAGCGGGCGCTGGAGCTGGGCGTCACCCTCTACGACACCGCCGACATGTACGCGATGGGTGAGAACGAGAAGTTCATCGCCCCCTTCATCCAGGCCAACCGGGAACACGTGGTGCTGGCGACGAAGTTCGCGATCTCCCCGGACCCCGAGGACCCGACGAACCCCGCGAAGCGCACCATCCGCAACGAGCCCGCGTACATCCGTGAGGCGGTCGAGGGCAGCCTGCGGCGGCTGGGCGTCGAGCAGATCGACCTCTACTACATGCACCGCCGCAACCCCGAGGTCCCGCTGGCGGAGTCGGTGGGCGCGATGGCCGAGCTGGTGGCGGAGGGCAAGGTCAAGCACCTGGGCCTGAGCGAGGTCACGGGCAACGAGCTGCGCGAGGCGCACACCGTGCACCCGATCGCCGCCGTGCAATCGGAGTGGTCGCTCTTCAGCCGGGACATCGAGGAGAACGTCGTCCCGGTCGCCCGTGAGCTGGGCGTCGCCCTCGTGCCGTACTCACCGCTGGGCCGCGGCTTCCTGACGGGTTCTTTCGCGAACGCCGAAAAGGAGCTGTCGTCCGACGACTGGCGCCGCACCCAGCCGCGCTTCACGGGTGACAACGCGTCGTCGAACGTCGCCCTGCTGGAGCCGCTGCGGCGGATCGCCGAGGCGCGGGGCGTCACGCTCGCCCAGGTCGCGCTGGCGTGGGTGCAGCAGCGGGCGGTGGTGGTGGGCCTGACGGTCGTTCCGATCCCGGGCACGCGCAAGCGTTCCCGTCTGGAGGAGAACGTGGGCGCCACCCGCGTCGAGCTGACGGCGGACGAGCTCGCGGCCCTGGAGCCCATCGCCGGCAAGGTGGCCGGCGACCGCTACCCGGACATGAGGTTCACGTCGGCGGGCCGGGAGTAACCCTTACGTCGAACGGGGTCCGGGGCGGAGCCCCGGCTACGGGAAGGGGTGGGGCTGGGGAGACTCCCCCTCCCACGGCGAGGGCTCGGGTTCGTCCTCCCCCGTCTCCCCCGTCAGGTCCCGCGCCAGCAGCGTCGCCCCCGCCACGGCCCCCGGCATCACGAACACCGCGACGAGCGGCACCAGGAAGAGCAGGGTCAGCGGCACTCCGAAGCCCAGCACCAGCAGCTTGCGGGAGCGCAGCAGCTCCAGCCGCCGGCGCAGCGGCACCCCGCGTCGCTGGAGGGCGACGGCGGAGAGTTCCTCCGTCAGAAAGAAGCCGGAGAAGCAGAATCCGATGGCCGGGACCACCGTCTGGCCGACGAAGGGCACAAAGCCCAGGGCGAAGAAGAGGACGCCCCACAGCGCGGCCCGGACGAGCACGGCGAGGCTCTCGCGGGCCGAGATCCACAGCTCGCGCCAGAGCGGCAGCCCGGACGACGGGGCGCTGCCGCCCTCCGCCAGGTCGACCCGCTCGGACAGCGCCTCGTAGAAGGGCTGTCCGACGAGCAGCGTCACCGCGGTGAAGGAGAGCATCGCCAGCAGCAGGCAGCCGCCGAAGAAGAGCGCCGTCAGCGCGCCGCGGAAGAGGCCGAGCCAGGGTGAGCCCCAGCCGTCGGCGAAGGGCGTGGCCCAGTCGACGACGTCGTCGGCCCAGAAGACGAGCGCGGTCATCGCCGCCGCGTACCCGATCAGGGTGATCAGCCCGGGCAGCAGCCCGAAGCCCCATTGCCGGCGGTTGCGCCCCACCCAGCGCTGGCCCTTGACCAGGTACGACATGCCCGTCACAAGATCTCGCATGGCGGCACATCGTAGCCGCCGGGGCGGGCGGCCCCGTGCCGTCAGAGCGTGACGATCATCTTTCCGGTGTTCTCGCCGCGCAGCAGACCGAGGAACGCGTCGACGTTGTGCTCGATGCCCTCGACAACGGTCTCGCGGACCTTGAGCTCGCCGGAGCGGATCCAGCCGCCGACCTCCTCGACGAACTGCGGGCGCAGCGCGTTGTGGTCCGAGACGATCATGCCCTGGACGCGCAGCCGCTTGGCCAGGATGTTGACCATGTTGCGCGGGCCGGGCACGGGCTCGGTGGCGTTGTACTGGGCGATCATGCCGCAGATCGTGACGCGGCCGTGGAGGTTGAGGGCGCTCAGCGCCGCCTCGAAGTGCTCGCCGCCGACGTTGTCGAAGTAGACGTCGATGCCGTCGGGGGCCGCCGCCTTCAGCTGGTCGACGACCGGGCCGTCCTTGTAGTTGAAGGCGGCGTCGAAGCCGTACTCCTCGCGCAGCACGCGGACCTTCTCGGCCGAGCCCGCGCTGCCGATGACGCGCGCGGCGCCCTTGAGCCGGGCGATCTGGCCGACGAGGCTGCCGACGGCGCCGGCGGCACCGGAGACGAAGACGGTGTCGCCCTCCTTGAAGGAGGCGACCTCCAGCAGGCCCGCGTAGGCGGTCATGCCGGGCATGCCCAGCACGCCGAGGTAGGCGGAGAGCGGGGCGATCTTCGGGTCGACCTTGGCGGCGCGGGCGGCGTCGACCACCGCGTAGTCACGCCAGCCGAGGCCGTGCAGGACGTGGTCGCCGGGCTCGAAGCCCTCGGCCCGCGAGGCCACGACCTCGCCGACCGCGCCGCCGTCCATCGGCCGGTCCAGCTGGTACGGCGGGATGTAGGACTCGCGCTCGTCCATGCGGCCGCGCATGTAGGGGTCGACGGACAGGTGGACGTTGCGGACCAGGATCTGGCCCTCGCCGACCTCGGGGAGGGCGACCTCGCGCAGGGCGAAGTCCTCCGGCTCGGGCCAGCCCACGGGGCGGGCGACGAGGTGCCATTCCCGGGCGGTCTCGGGGATGCGGGCGGCTGTGGCGGTCATGGGAAACAACCCTCCAGATACTTAAGAACCTCAACCAATCATGTGCCTCGATATTTCACTATGTCAAGTAACCGAGTAGTCTGGTTTGCATGACACCCCCTCCACGACCCGCCGACGCCCTGACCCTCGAGGTGGTCGACCTCATCGCGACCGTCGTCGCGCGCTACCACGAGGAGTACGAGGAGGCGGCCGCCCGGCACTCGCTCACCGGCGCCCAGGCCCGGGTCCTGGCCCTGCTGGCCCGGGAGCCGCTGCCGATGCGGAAGATCGCCCTGAAGCTGAAGTGCGAGCCGTCGAACATCACGGGGATCGTCGACCGGCTGGAGGCCCGGGACCTGGTCGAGCGCCGCCCGGACCCGGACGACCGCCGGGTCAAGCTCGCGGCGGCGACGGAGGAGGGCCGCCGGACGGCCGCCCGGCTGCGGGAGTCGCTGCACTTCGCGCGCGAGCCGCTGGCCGGGCTGTCCGAGGAGGAGCGCGCCGCGCTGCGGGACCTGCTGAAGCGGATGCTGGGCGAGGAACCGCCCGCACCCCCCACGGCCGGCTGACACGCGGCGGCGCCGGAGGGCGCGTGCGGCCCGGGCGTCGCGAGCACCGGCACCGGTCGCCCCGGCCCGCCCGGCGAGGGCTACGCGGGCAGCCGCAGCTCCCCCGCCGTGACGACCGTCCCCAGCCGGGGCATGTCCAGCGCCACCGACGCCCGGTGCTCCTCGGCCGTCAGCGCGCTCATCGCGTCCTCGACGAAGACGAGGTCGTAGCCGTGGTCGGCGGCCGCCCGGCCGGTCGACTCCACCCCGAGGTTGGTGGCGATCCCGGCGAGCACCAGCGTCCGCACCCCGCGCTCGCGCAGCCGGTCGTCGAGCCCGGTGCCGTGGAACGCGCCCACCGTCCGCTTGACGATCTCGATGTCCCCCGGCTCCGCGATCCCCGCGAGCAGCCCGCTGCCGGGAGGCTGTTCGGCGAGGCCGGGCCGCTCCACCCGGACGACCACCACCGGCGCCCCCGCCTTGCGGAAGGAACGCGCCAACTCCGCCGCCGCCCGCGCCACTTCGTCGCCGTGGTGGGGCGCGAGGGGCAACGCCACGAGGCGCTCCATGAGGTCGACGAGGACGAGTGCGGTGCGCTGGGGGTCGAGTTCCGTCATGGCCCCAGACCGTACCGGCCGCGACCTCGGCGTGGGCGGCCTCCGGGCGGGCTCACGGCTGCCGGTAGGTAAAGCTTCCGCGAAGGGCGACTTCGGGGTGCGCGGCCGGCAACTCGCCGAGGTTTTCCGATGCGTTGCCGAAAGGCGGGGCGGGTGCGTCACGATGGCACGCATGAGACCGTCTTCCGACCCCGTCCTTGGTCCCGTCGCCGCCTTCGGGCCCCTGGAGTTCCAGCTCGTGCTGCTGCGCCGGATGGCCGACCACCAGCCCGGGCTGGTCGAGGACGCGCTGCGCGAACTGGGCGTCGGGCGCGCCGAGATGCGTGAGGCCAACCGCCGCTGGCAGGCCATGACGCGCTCCCCGCGTGGCCGGGGCGCGGGGACCCGCTACCGCTCCGTCCTGGGCCCGCCGGAGAGCACCGGGGAGCGCCGCGTCGGCGATCTGACCTTCGAGGCGGCGTCCTGGCCGGTGCCGCTCTGGCCCGGGCTGCGCTTCGAGGTGCTGAGCGCCCCCGGCGGCGCGGTGTGGAACGAGTGGCTGGTCCGCGCGCCCGGGGCCGGCCCGGCCGTGCCGCGTACGGTCGAGGAGCTGCTGCCCTGGTCCTGCACGGTGGACGAGGTCGCCCGGGCCTTCCCGCCCGCCCGGCCGATGGAGGGCACCGCCCCGACGCGCTGGCGGCTGGCCTTCACGGCACCGGACGCGGCCGGGGTGCCCGGGGAGTACGTCGCGGAGTTCACGTGGGGGCTGTTCCAGCGGCTGATTCCCTAGCGGCGGCGGGCCGGTCCGTCTCCCGGCGGAGGGCGGAGTGGCCGTTCGGCCGAGGCGGGGGCGCGGGGGCGGGTCCTAGGTTGGGGCGCATGTCCATGTCCACGTCCACACCCCGCATCCGCCGTTCCCTGACGGCCCTGCTGCTGCTGGTGGTGGCCGCCGTGCTGACCGGCGCCTGCGCCTGCACGCCGGGCGGCGGGACCGGCAAGGCCATCGGCGGTCCGGCGCAGGCCGAGGAGCCGTCCCGGGTCGCCATCCCGTCCCTCGGCGTGGACAGCCCGCTGATGCGGCTGGGCCGCGGCGACGACGGCACCGCGCGGGTGCCGCCGCCGGAGAAGGGCAGGACCGCGGGCTGGTACCGGGGCAGCGCCAAGCCGGGCACCCGGGGCGCCGCCGTGATCATCGGCCATGACGCGACCCCCGACGGCAAGGCCGTCTTCCGCGACCTGCACAGGATCAAGGAGGGCGACGTGATCGACGTCGAGCGCGGCGACGGCAAGATACTGCACTTCACGGTCACCGGCACGGAGAAGGTCGCCGAGAGCGCCTTCCCCACGCGGAAGGTCTACGGGGAGACCCGGGAGAAGGCGCTCCGCCTGGTCACCTGCGCGGGCGACCTGATCGTCTACGCGAAGCTCGCGTAGACGGCGCACGGGAGACGTCAGGCGAGCTCGGCGGCCAGGGTGATCGTCGTCCCGGTGAGCGCCTGGCTGACCGGGCAGTTCTTCTTGGCGTCCTCGGCCGCCGCGGCGAAGCCCTCCTCGTCCAGACCCGGCACCTCGCCGCGGACGGAGAGGTGGATGCCGGTGATGCCCTCGCCGGGCTGGAAGGTCACCTCGGCCTTGGTCTCCAGCCGGGTGGGCGGGGTGCCGGCGCCGGTCAGGGCGTGCGAGAGGGCCATGGAGAAGCAGCTGGAGTGGGCGGCCGCGATCAGCTCCTCCGGGCTGGTCCTGCCGTTGGCCTGCTCCGCGCGGGAGGCCCAGGTGACCGGGTACGTGCCGATGCCGGACGACTCGAAGGCGATCTCGCCGTTGCCCTTGATCAGCTCACCGTTCCAGACGGTGGTGGCGATGCGGTTGGTGGCCACGCTGTCTCCTCTATGAAGTGGTCTGTGACGTGGACGACTCTATGCAGTGGAAACCGCCCCGATCATCCTGCGCCCGGCGGCCGCCCTCAGGCTCCGACACGCCCGTTCCAGGCGACCAGGGCGGGGCGGCCGTGCTCGGTGCCGATGCGGCTGACCGTGGCGGTGTCCAGCCGGAACAGCGCGCCGGCCGACGGCGGCAGCCCGAGCCTACGAGCCGTCAGCACCCGTAGGAAGTGCCCGTGGGCGACCAGCGCGACGTCGCCGGGGACACCGTCCGCCAGGCGGGAGGCGATCCGGGCCAGCACCCGGTCGGCACGGGCGCCGACCTCCGCCGGCGACTCGCCGGGGTGCTCCGGCGGACCGGGCGCGACCCCGTCGTCGAAGAGGAACCAGCCCGGCCGGTCCCGCTGGATGGCGGCCGTGGTGACGCCCTCGTAGCCGCCGTAGTCCCACTCCCGCAGATCCGGCTCGGTCTCCGCGCCCTTCAGCCCCGCCAGCTCGGCCGTGCGCACGGCCCTGGCCAGGGGGCTGGTGAGCACCAAGGCGATGTCGCGCCCCTCCAGCGCCGGCCGCAGCGACTCGGCCTCCCGCTCCCCGTGCCCGGTCAGCGGGAGGTCCGTCCAGCTGGTGTGGCGTCCGTCCCGGCTCCAGGCCGTCTCGCCGTGCCGGATCAGCAGCAGCTCACCCATCGTTGCCGGGAGCCGCCGCCCCCTCGGTCCGGGCCTGCTCCACCGAGGCCCGCACCTCGTCCATGTCCAGGGCGCGCGCCTGCCCGATGATGTCCTCCAGCGCGGCCTCCGGCAGCGCGCCGGGCTGGGCGTACACGGCGATGTTGTCCCGCACGATCATCAGCGTGGGGATCGACCGGATCTCGAACGTGGCCGCGAGCTCGGGCTGTGCCTCGGTGTCCACCTTCGCGAACACCAGGTCCTGGTGGCGCCCGGCCGCCCGCTCGAAGACGGGGGCGAAGTTCCGGCACGGGCCGCACCACTCGGCCCAGAAGTCGATGAGCACGAATCCGTTGCCGGAGACGACCTCGTCGAAGTTGTCCTTGGTGAGCTCCACGGTGCTGCTGCTCATGAGCGCCTTCCCGCTTCCGGTTGTCCGTCGCGTCCGGGCCAGTGTGGCCCAAGCACGCCAACAGGCGGGGAAGGCGGCCTATTCCGGCGGCCGTCCCCGTGCCGGCCGCCCCGTGCCGACCCGCGGACGGCCGGGGCGAGACCGGTGTCACACCGGGTGCCGCGACCGCGTACGCCCCCGGAAAACACCGCGCCCCGGCCGGGAGATCCCGGTCGGGGCGTCGAAACGGCAGGCGAGATCGTTTCTGCACCTGAACCGCGCGTGTGGGGCGGGTGGGACTCGAACCCACGGCCGACGGATTATGAGTCCGCTGCTCTAACCGGCTGAGCTACCGCCCCGTTCACGGCGCGTCGCGCACAACTGTGCGCGCCGTCTGCCGCAGCATAGCCGCTCATACGATCTGCTGCCCCGGTGGGTCCGTATCGTGTGATCGGTCTGACCATGAGGACTTCGATCACGCCGGTTCGGTTCCCGCTTCCGGCGGTTTCCGGCATGAAAAAAGGACCCCGAGGGGTCCTGATCTCACTGCTCCCCCGACTGGACTCGAACCAGTAACCTGCCGATTAACAGTCGGCTGCTCTGCCAATTGAGCTACAGGGGACCGCGCTCCCCCGACTGGACTCGAACCAGTAACCTGCCGATTAACAGTCGGCTGCTCTGCCAATTGAGCTACAGGGGATTGTCGCGTTTGCCTCGAATGCTCCTCCGGCCGGTCTCCCGGGCGGCGCGCGTTCGCTGCGAGACATACATTAGCGCAAGCAGGGGGGTGCTCCGCCAATCGGTATCCCCGCAGGCCCCGGGAGTGACCTTCGGCCCGGCAGGGTAGGCGGCTGGCGGCGGGCTCAGCGGAACCCAACGGAAGGACGGGCGCGATGCGCTACCGGCTGACCTTCATCACCGGCGCGGCTGTGGGGTACGTGCTCGGCGCGCGCGCCGGGCGCGAGCGGTACGAGGAGCTGCGCAAGGGCGCGCGGCGCATCGCGCAGAACCCGGCGGTGCGCAACACCGCCGAGACCGCCGCCGTCAACGGCCGGGCCCTCGTCACCCGGACCTTCGACAAGGTCGGGGACCGGCTGCCCGGCTCCGTCGCGGAGCGGGTCCGCTCCCTGCGCGAGCGGGGACAGGGCGGCGTCGAGGACGACTGGGGCACGAGCAACACCTGACCGTCCCCCGAATGGCCGTCCGGATGCCGCCGGGGCCAAAAGGTTTGGCATCATCTCGGCATGGGCATAGTCGCGGGGTTGGGCAGTTCCTCCGAGGGCACGAGCGTCGTCGTCTGCGACGCGGAGTCGGGAGCCGTGCTGCGGCAGGGCTACGCGCCCCATCCGGCGTCCGCTCCCGAGGGTGACCCACAGGCATGGCTGATCTCGCTGGGCGAGGCGGCCACCGGCGGAGTCCTGGAGGGCGTCCAGGCCATCGGCGTCGCCGCCCAGCAGCACGGGCTGCTGACGCTGGACGCGGGCGGCGTCCTCGTCCGCCCCGCCCTCCTCGGCAACGACAGGCGCGTCCAGGCCGCCGCGGCCGAGCTGACCGACGCCCTGGGCGGCCGGGCCGCGTGGGCGGAGGCCGTCGGTTCGGTGCCGCAGGCCGGGCAGGCCGTGGCGAAGCTGCGCTGGCTGGCCCGTAACGAGCCGGAGTCCGCGGCCCGGGTGGCAACCGTCCTCCAGCCGCACGACTGGCTGGTCTGGCAGCTGCTGGGCCGCCCGGTACGGTGCGCGACCGACCGCGGCGACGCCTCCGGCACGGGCTTCTGGTCCGCGGCCACGGGCGAGTGGCGGCCCGATCTGGTGGAGCTGGCCCTGGGCCGCCAGGCGACGCTCCCGGACGTGCTGGGGCCCGCCGAGCCGGCCGGGCACACCCCCGAGGGGCTGCTGATCTCCGCCGGTACGGGCGAGACGATGGCGGCGGCCTTCGGGCTGGGCGTGGGGCCGGGCGACGCGGTGGTCTCGCTGGGCGCCTCGGGCTCCGTCTTCGCCGTCCACCACTCCGCGCTCGCGGACGCGACCGGCACCATCACGTCCTTCGCCGACGCGACCGGCATGCACCTGCCCGTCGTCCACACCCTCAACGCCGTGCGGGTCCTGCGCGGCACCGCCGAGATGCTCGGCACGGACCTGCCGGGCCTCTCCGAGCTCGCCCTGCGCTCCTCCGCCGGCTCCTACGGGCTGGTGCTGCTGCCCTACCTGGAGGGCGAGCGGACCCCGCACCTGCCCCACACGGCGGGCACGCTGGCCGGCCTGCGGCGCGAGAGCATGAAGCCCGAGCACCTGGCCCGGGCGGCCTTCGAGGGCATGCTGTGCGGCCTCACGGACGCCCTGGACGTGCTGCGCGGGCGCGGCGTCGAGGTGCGCCGGGTGTTCCTGCTGGGCGCGGCCGCCGAACTGCCGGCCGTGCAGGCGATCGCGCCGTCGCTGTTCGGGGCGCAGGTCGTCGTGCCGCAGCCGGCCGACTACGCGGCGCTGGGCGCGGCCCGGCAGGCGGCCTGGGCGCTGGGCGCGCAGCAGGGCGTGCTGTCCCCGCAGCAGCCCCCGCTGTGGCCCGCGGCGGCCAGTCAGGTCTTCGACGTCGCGGGCGAGGACCTGCCGGTCGGGCAGGCGGTGCGCCGGCAGTACGCGACCGTGCGCGAGCAGACCCACCCGGGAGCCTTCGACGCGGGCCGGTGAGACGCGGGCCAATGACCCGTGTGCCCGTGTGGGCCCGCTCAGTCCAGATAGCCGCGCAGCTGGTCGGCGAAGGCGTGGTCGCGCAGCTTGTTGAGGGTCTTGGACTCGATCTGGCGGATGCGTTCCCTGGTGACGCCGAAGATCCGGCCGATCTCCTCCAGGGTGCGCGGCCGGCCGTCGACGAGCCCGTAGCGCAGCTGGACGACCTTGCGCTCGCGCTCGCCGAGGGTGGAGAGCACGGCCTCCAGGTGCTCGCGCAGCAGCAGGAAGGCGGCCGACTCCACGGGCGATGCGGCGTCGCCGTCCTCGATGAGGTCGCCGAGGGCGACGTCGTCCTCCTCGCCGACGGGCGCGTGCAGCGACACCGGTTCCTGGGCCAGCCGCAGGACCTCGCTGACGCGTTCCTCGGACAGGTCGAGGGTGGCGGCGACCTCCTCGGCGGTGGGTTCGCAGCCGCGCTCCTGGAGCATCCGCCGCTGGACGCGCACCACCCGGTTGATCAGCTCGACGACGTGGACGGGGACGCGGATGGTCCGGGCCTGGTCGGCCAGCGCCCGGGACATCGCCTGACGGATCCACCAGGTCGCGTACGTCGAGAACTTGTAGCCGCGCGCGTAGTCGAACTTCTCAACCGCCCTGATGAGACCGAGGTTTCCCTCCTGGACGAGGTCGAGCATCGTCAGCCCGCGGCCGATGTAGCGCTTGGCGACGGAGACGACGAGGCGCAGATTCGCCTCGATGAGACGGCGCTTGGCCATCCTGCCGAGCACGACCAGCCGGTCGAGGTCGAGGGCGAGCTGGGTGTCGAGGTCCGGGGTGCTGCCGAGCTTCTCCTCGGCGAACAGGCCCGCCTCGACACGGCGGGCGAGCTCCACCTCCTCGGCGGCGGAGAGCAGCGGGATCCGGCCGATCTCCCTCAGGTACTGGCGGAAGAGGTCGGAGGAAGGGCTGCTCGTATCGGCCCGTGCGGCCCGTGCGGCCCGTTCGGGGACCGGCTCCGGGGCGGGATCGTCGGGGAGGGCCAGGGTCTCGGACGCTGGCGGCTCGGCCTGCTGGGGCACCGCCGCCAGCGGGTGTGCCGGGGCCTTCAGGGTCGGGGTCCGGGTCTGCACGGGGGCGACCTCCAGGTGATCGCTGCTGAGGCGGCAGAACGAGCGGCTGGACGTACGGCGGCCGGGGAGCCGGCGCGGCGTCGGACATCGGGGGATTCCGGTCCGGCACACCGGACCTCCCGCGCTCCGGGCCCCCTAGAGGCACCGCCCACCAGTGTGGGGCACGACGCGTGCCCGCCACGAGGGGCGTGCGCTCACTTTCTGAGCCCGGGTCGTGACCGGGCGCTTACGTTTTCCTCCCGCCGCGACGGCGCTCAGCCCCCGCCGGGGAGCCCGGCGGTGCCGTACCGACGTTTTCGGGTGCGGCCCGGTGGCCGGTTTGTGCCCGCCCTCCCCCAGCTACCGCTGGGAGGTGCCCCCCCAGCCCCGCGGAACGCCTGCCCACGAACGGGCCGGCTACTACAGCGCCGCTGCCCCGCGGTCCTTCAGGGCACGCCCGTACTGCTCCAGGACCCACAGCTCGTTCTGGACGGCGGCCAGGTGCTCGGGGTCGGGGCGGTCGCCGAGGCGGACGAGGCCGGCCTGGACGTCCTGGATGCGCCGCTCGACGGCCCGCAGCCGCACCTGGACGAGCTGGACGCCCGCGTAGACCTCGTCGACGGTCTTCGCGCGCACCGCCTCGACGGCGAGCTCGGTCACCAGGGAACGCACCGTGTCGTCGGGAGCGGCGTCGCGGACCTTCGCGAGATAGCCGGCGTCGGCACCCGTGACGCCGCCGGCCGCCTCGACGGCGCGGCGCACGAGCACGTACGGCGCGGCGGTGAACTCGTCCTCGCCGTACGCGTCGAAGGCCGGGGCCACCAGGTGGGGGTGCTGAAGGGCGAGCTTGAGCAGCTCGCGCTCGGTGAGCGCGGCCGGACTGCGCAGATTGAGCGCGGGCCCGCGCGCGGCCTGCGGCTGCGGCGCGGCGGCCGGGGGCGCGCTCTGCCGGGTGGGCGTACGGCCGTCGGGGCGCTGGCCCCGCTCGCGGGCCCAGCGGGCGAGCTGGCCGACGCGGCGGACCACGAACTGGGTGTCGAGGATGCCGAGCATGCCCGCGAGCTGGACGGCGTACTCGTGCTGGATGGAGCTGTTCTTGATGTTGGCCACGATGGGCGCGGCCGCCTCCAGGGCGGCGGCGCGGCCCTCGGCGGTGTCCAGGTTGTGGCGGGCGACGCCCTGGCGGATGGCGAAGGCGAACAGCGGGGTGCGGGATTCGACCAGGGCCGCCACGGCGGCGTCGCCCTCGGCGAGGCGCAGCTCGCAGGGGTCCATGCCGCCGGGGGTGATGGCGATGGAGGTCTCGGCGGCGAACTTCTGGTCGTCCTCGAAGGCGCGCAGGGCGGCCTTCTGGCCGGCGGCGTCGCCGTCGAAGGTGAAGACGACCTCGGAGGCGGCGTTGTCCATCAGCAGCCGCCGCAGGATCTTGATGTGGTCGCCCGCGAAGGCGGTGCCGCAGGTGGCGATGGCGGTGGTGACGCCGGCCAGGTGGCAGGCCATGACGTCGGTGTAGCCCTCGACGACGACGGCGCGGTCGGTCTTGGCGATGTCCTTCTTGGCGAGGTCGATGCCGTAGAGGACGTGCGACTTCTTGTAGATCGCCGTCTCGGGGGTGTTGAGGTACTTCGGGCCGTTGTCGTCGTCGCGGAGCTTGCGGGCGCCGAAGCCGATGACCTCGCCGGTGATGTCGCGGATGGGCCACATCAGACGGCCGCGGAAGCGGTCGATGGGCTTGCCGCTGCGGCTGTCCTGGGCGAGGCCGGAGAGCAGCAGCTCCTTGTCGGAGAAGCCCTTGCCGCGCAGGAAGCGGGTGAGGTGATCCCAGCCGGCCGGGCTGTAGCCCACGCCGAAGTGCTCGGCGGCGGCCTGGTCGAAGCCCCGGCCCGCCAGGAACTTCCGGCCGATCTCGGCCTCGGGGCTCGCCAGCTGGTCCGCGTAGAACCGGGCGGCGATCTTGTGGGCCTCGATCAGGCGGATGCGCTCGCCCTGCTGGCGGCCCGGGGTGTAGCCGCCCTCCTCGTAGCGCAGGGTGATGCCGGCCTGGGAGGCCAGGCGCTCGATCGTCTCGGAGAAGGAGAGGTGGTCGATCTTCATGATGAAGTCGACGGTGTCCCCGCCCTCCTGGCAGCCGAAGCAGTAGAAGAGCCCCTTGGCGGGGCTCACCTGGAAGGACGGGGACTTCTCGTCGTGGAAGGGGCAGAGGCCCTTGAGGTTTCCGCCGCCCGCGTTGCGCAGCTGGAGGTACTCGGACACGACGGCGTCGATCGGGACCGCGTCCCGGACCGCCTTCACGTCGTCATCGTTGATCCTGCCTGCCACGCCGTGAATTCTACGGCCGGGCACCGACAGCGCGGGCCCTCATGGCTACGGCACGAAGGACCGCAGGGGCACGGAGGGGTCGGCGAGGGCGTCGAGGTCCGGGCGGGCACCGGCGCGGATGAGTTTCTGGATGTCCTCGGTGACGTCCCACACATTGACGTTCATCCCGGCGAGGACCCGGCCCTCGGCGAGCCAGAAGGCGATGAACTCGCGCTTGCCCACGTCGCCCCGGCAGACGACCTGGTCGTAGGAGCCGGGCGGTGCGTAGCCGGAGTACTCCATGCCGACGTCGTACTGGTCGGAGAAGAAGTACGGCACCCGGTCGTAGGAGACCTCCTGGCCGAGCATGGCGCGGGCGGCGGCGGGGCCCTCGTTGAGGGCGTTGGCCCAGTGCTCCACGCGCAGGCGGGTGCCCAGCCATGGGTGCTCGGCGGCGGCGACGTCGCCCGCGGCGTAGATGTCGGGGTCGGAGGTGCGCAGGGAGGCGTCGACGGCGATGCCACCCCCGTCGGCGCGGTCGACGAGGGCGAGGCCGGCGGCTTCGGCGAGGGCGGTGCGGGGGGCGGCGCCGATGGCGGCGAGGACGTCGTGGGCGGGGTGCTCCTCGCCGTCGTCGGTGCGGGCGGCCAGGACCATGCCGTCGTGGCCGGCGATGTCGGTGAGGCGGGCGCCGAAGTGGAAGCGGACGCCGTGCTCGGCGTGGAGGTCGGTGAAGAGCTGGCCGAGTTCGGGGCCGAGGACGGTGTGCAGCGGGGTGGGCTCGGGCTCGACGACGGTGACCTCGGCGCCGTAGCCGCGGGCGGCGGCGGCGACCTCCAGGCCGATCCAGCCGGCTCCGGCGATCACGAGGTGGCCGTTATCCCGGCCGAGGGAGGACAGCACGCCGCGCAGCCGCTCGGCGTGGGCGAGGCGGCGCAGGTGGTGGACGCCGGCGAGGCCGGTGCCGGGGATGTCGAGGCGGCGGGGCTCGGCGCCGGTGGCCAGCAGCAGCTTGTCGTAGTGGACGAGGGTGCCGTCGCCCAGGCGCACGGTTTTCGCGGCCCGGTCGAGGTGGACGGCGGGCTGGCCGAGATGCAGCTCGACGTCGGCTTTGGCGTACCAGTCGGGCTTGTGGACGAAGACGCTGTCCCGGGCGTCGCGGCCCGTGAGGTACCCCTTGGAGAGCGGGGGCCGCTCGTAGGGGTGCTCGCGTTCGTCGCAGATGAGGATCACCCGGCCGGTGAAGCCCTCCTGCCGGAGGGTCTCGGCCGCCTTGGCGCCGGCCAGTCCTCCTCCGACGATGACGAACGTCTGGTTCGCGTCCACCACTTGCTGCCTCCTCGCTGCCGCCGTGCCACGCCGTGCGTGGTACGGCCATCGGGTCTCACGTCCGCGGGCCGCGCCTCCGGGCGGACCGCGCCACCGCGGAAGGCGCCAACGCCGAGCGTGCCGTACCCCGCGTGCCGCCGGTAGAGGGAGTACCCCGGACGGGGCGGCCCCCGCAAGGGGTCGGGCGGGTCACGTCCGGGGCCGGGCGGCCCCGCCGCCGACGAGCCGGGCGTGGAGGGAGCGGGCGGAGCTGTCGGTCAGGGCGGCGATCTGGTCGACGACCGCGCGCAGCCGCCCGGCGTCGTCCTTCGCCTCGGTCCACAGGGAGTGGAACTGCGGGTCGAGGCCGTCGGGGGCGCGGGCCACCAGGGCCTCGGCGAGCTCGGCGATGACGACGCGCTGTTCGGCGCGGAGCTTCTCCTGGTCCTCGCGCTGCATCACATAGCGGTCGGCGACGGCCTTGAGCACGGCGCACTCCAGGCGGGTGCCCCGGGGGACGACCAGTTCGGCCCGGTACCGGGTGAGCCGACCGGGCCCGTGGGTGGACCGGGTGGCCTCCTCCGCCGCCAGGCAGAAACGGCCGATGAGCTGGCTCGTCGCGTCCTTCAGGCTCGCCTGGGAGACGGCCGAGCCGTCATAGCCGTGCGGCCACCACTCCTGCTCCAGGAGCCGGTCGAGGGCATCGGCGAGCTCGTCGGGGGCGGCGCCCGGGGCGTAGCGGCCGGCGGCGACGGCGAAGATCTCCCGGCGCTCGGACTCGGCGAGCAGGACGTGGGGGTCGAGGTGGCCGGCGTGGAGGCCGTCCTCGACATCGTGCACGGAGTAGGCGACGTCGTCGGCCCAGTCCATGACCTGGGCCTCGAAGCTGCGGCGGTGGCCGGGGGCGCCCTGGCGCAGCCAGGCGAAGACGGGCATGTCGTCGGCGTAGACGCCGAACTTCGGGGAGTCCGGGTCGGTGGGGTGGCCGCCCTGCGGCCAGGGGTACTTGGTGGCGGCGTCCAGGGCGGCGCGCGTCAGGTTGAGGCCGACGCTGACGACCTCGCCGGTGGCGGGGACGGTGACGAAGCGCTTGGGCTCCAGGCGGGTGAGCAGCCGCAGCGACTGGGCGTTGCCCTCGAAACCGCCGCAGGGTCCGGCGACTTCGTTGAGCGCCTGCTCGCCGTTGTGGCCGAAGGGCGGATGGCCGAGGTCGTGGGCCAGGCAGGCGACCTCCACCAGGTCGGGGTCGCAGCCGAGGGCGGCGCCCAGCTCCCGGCCGACCTGGGCGCACTCCAGGGAGTGCGTCAGCCGGGTGCGGGGGCTGGCGTCCCAGGCGCGGGCGCTGGTGCCGGGGGTGACCACCTGGGTCTTGCCGGCCAGCCGGCGCAGCGCCGCGGAGTGCAGCACCCGCGCCCGGTCGCGCTGGAAGGCGGTGCGGCCCGGCCGTTTGTCGGGCTCGGGCGCCCACCGCTCCAGGTCGGCCGGGTCGTATCCGGCGATGCCGTCCTGCTCTGTCACGGGCCCTGCTGCGCTGCCGTTCATACCCCCGACGGTAGCCCCAGGGTGTGACAGCAGCGATGCGTGCGGGGGTCTTCGAGGGGCTCTTCGCGGGGGCCTCCGCCGGTGCCGGGGCGCTCCGGGAACCCGCGGCTCCGCCGCGACGTTGGCCCTTCGCGATACGGGGGAGGTCCATATGGGTGTGACGAGCGGTGCCGGGCTGCCCGGACTGCGGTACCGGCTGCGCCGGGCGCGGCCACGGCTGCGGCTGCCCGCGACCGTCGCCGGGCGGCGGCGGGCGGTGCGGGGCGTGATGGCGGGCTGTGTGCTGGCGCTCCTGCCCGTCACCTGGGTGCACGCGGCGGGCACGCCCCGGGTGCGGACCGCCGGTGACGTCCCGGCGGCCCCGGTCGCCATGGTCTTCGGCGCGGGCCTGTGGGGCGGCAAGCCGTCCCCGTACCTGGCCCACCGGCTGGACACGGCGGTGGACCTGTACCGCGCGGGCAAGGTCCGGGTGCTGCTGGTGACGGGCGACAACAGCCGTGACGACTACGACGAACCTGACGCGATGCGCGCGTATCTGACGAGACGCGGGGTGCCCGGCGACCGGATCGTCAGCGACTTCGCCGGTTTCGACACCTGGGACTCGTGCGCCCGCGCCAAACGGGTCTTCGGGGTGGACCGGGCGGTCCTGATCAGCCAGGACTTCCACATACGGCGCGCGGTGGCGCTGTGCGGGGCGGCCGGCATCGACGCGTACGGCGTCGGGGCGGGCGAGAAGCACGACATCACCTGGCTGGCGGGCGGGGCCCGGGAGGTCCTCGCCGCGGGCAAGGCCGCGCTGGACGCGGTCGTACGGCCCAGCCCGGTCTTCCTGGGCCCGCACGAGCCGGGCGTGGAGCGGGCGCTGGAGACGGCGGGGCGGTAGGCCGTACGACCTCTACGGTCATACGGCAGCTACGGTCATACGGCAGCTACGGTCAGGTGAGCCGCACCACCCACGCCAGCGGCGTCCAGTCGTCCTTGTACGTACTCACCAGCATCTGGTCGCGGTCGTTGAGCGCCTCCACGGTCACCGGCCTGTCGCCGCCCGGAAGGTCCAGCAGTTCGTCGAGGCGGTGGATGCCGCCGTGCGGTTCCCACACCACCGGCACGGTGCGGTAGTCGCTCGCGGAGGTACGGGCGACACCGGCGATCCAGCCGTGGCTGTTGACGGAGGTGGCCTCACCGCCGAAGCCGAGGTCCGGCAGCTCCCGTGGCTCGGTGGGCTCGTCCCAGCGGGTCGGGACGACGCTCAGCCCGCCCGGGCGCAGCTGCCCGCCGACGAGCACGTTCCGGTTGCTGACGCCCCGGGCCCAGGTCGAGGTCGTCCCCTCCACGGTGGGCGCGTAGGTCTCCGTCCGGCCGTCGGGGTGCCAGACGGCGGCGGTGTTGCCGAGGCTCCCGGCGATCAGGCCCTCGTCGTTGACGGCCACGGCGGTCGTGCCGCCCTTCAGCGGGCCCAGTGACCGGAATCCGGCACCGGGGTTCCAGCGGTAGTACGTGAGGACGGGCTCGGGGCGCGGGCGCGGTCCGGGGCCGGGGCCGATCCAGTGGTAGGCCTTGAGGATCACGGATCCGTCCGCGCCGATCCGGGCGGAGTTCTCGTCGACCGCCGTCTCGCCGGCGGGAATGCCGGGCTTGGTGACGTTCCCGTCGGCGTCCCACAGGACCAGGCCGTCCTTGTAGTGCGCGCCCACGACCCGGCCGTCGTCGGTGAGGCCGGTGGGATTCGTACCGGGCGCTCCTCCGAGTGCCCGGCGCTCGCCCGTCTCCGGGTTCCACAGCGTGGGCTCGCCCTCTTTGGTCCTGAACACGAGCTCGCCGTGTCTGTTCACGGCGGAGGCGACGTGCTCGCCCGCCAGCTCGGCGACCACGCGCGCGTGGACACGTTTTCCCCCGGCGGTGGCCGTTCCGGCCGGGACCAGCGCTCCCAGCAGCACCGCCGTGGCGACGGCGGCACGGCCCCAACTCCTCGGCATGGTTGCCCTCCCTTTGTTCGACTGCGGAGGAGGACACCGTGCTCGCACACCCGACCGACGCGCTCCCGGAACGCCGTCACTGGCGGTTTCCCGTCACCGCCGGGGGCGCGTCACCGCCGGGGTTCACGGCCGTTGATGGCGTCCAGGTAGAGCTTGAAGATCTCGTCGTCGTTGACGGGGCTGTAGGAGACCCGGTCGGCGTCATCGCCGTCGGGGCCGCCGCCGTTGAGGCCGCCGAGGACGCCGACGAGGTCGCCCGTTCCGGCCTTCTCGCTGAAGTGGAGGAGCCAGGGGCTGCCCGAGGTGCCCGAGGTGAACCCGTCGCAGCGCATTTTGAGCTGGTTGTGCCCCGCCAGCCGGGCGGTCAGGGCCGCGCAGCGGACGGCCTGGTCGGCGGGGTCGCTGTCGGCGCTCGGGTAGCCGATGACGGTGACAAGATTGGTGAAGCCGGGCGTGCGGACCAGCCGGTTGGCGCCCGTGACCCGCTCGATCTGGCGGCCCCGGCCGTCGGGTCTGACCGTGGCGAAGGCGAAGTCCAGGTCGGAGCCGTCGCCGTAGTCGTCGCGCCGGGGGTCGGCGAAGGCGCGGTCCACGGTCCACACCCCGTACGGCTGGGCACCCGCGCCCTGCTGGTAGTCCGGGACGAAGGAGGCGCCCTCACTGAAGCCGCAGTGGCCGGCGGTGACGATGAGGTTGCCCTTGGGGCTGTGCACCACGCTGGCCGTGCAGTGGTGGTCCTTCATGTCCTCGCCGGCGTAGAAGAGCACGCCGACCGAGGGCACCCCGTCGAAGTGGCGCGCGCTGCCGGAGATCCGCCGGACCCCGCTCGCGGCGCCGTCCGCGCCGTCGGCGGTGTCCGCCGTACGGGTGGGCCCCCAGAAGCGGCGGGCCTCCGCGCTGGACCAGTTGCCGCCCCGCCCGTGACCGCCGGCCCCCCTGGGCACGGCGGCCGCGAGCGCGACGACGTACAGGCCCGCGAGCACGGCCCGGACCCAAGGGACCCTGGACCACCGGAGGAAAGGCACGAGCACCCCCACCACGTCAGGAAGGCTGTCGACAGGCTAACCGCAACAACCGGGATCGCAGCGCACCGAGCAGCTTTCCGGAAGGTCGGTAGTGCGAATGACCGATGAATTCCCTCGGTACCGTCCGTGCGGGATCGGCTGGATCGGCTGAATCAGCCGTAGAAGGGCCCGTCGTGGTGCCAGCTCGTGGTGCCATAGACGTCGGAGCCCTCGATCGAGACGTCGATGTCGGTGACCTTGAGGCCGTACTGCACGGGAGTGGTGCCCGGGGCGCAGTCGACCTTCACGGCGGGGAAGTTCATGGAGAACTGCGGCCCGAAGTCCCGCTCCGGGTTCCCGCGGAACATGTTCGTGATCCACCCCGGGTCGGCGTAGTAGTACCAGGACAGGAGCGGGGTCCGCTCCGTCCGCACCACGAAGGCGGTGGACCAGTCGAACGTGCCGTCGGCCGTGCGGCAGCCGAAGGTGCGGGCGGTGTCGGCGGTGGCCTTGAACCAGTTGTGCCCGCCGTACTTGCCGGCGAGGTAGCCGGGCTGGGAACGGACGTTGTGCAGGGTCACGTCGAGGGTGAAGCCGCCGCAGCCGGGCGTGGGGTCGTACTCGTGGTACTTGAGCAGGCAGGCGTTCGGCCCGATGCCGGTCGTGGGGTCGGGCGTGTACGGCTGGGGCACGATGAGCTTCCGGCCGAAGACGATCGTCTCGTCGATGCCGCCGGGCGTGGCCGCCGGGGCGGAGTCCCGTTGGGTGGCGTGGGCCGGGGCCGTGCCGCCCAGGACGAGCCCGGTGGCGGCCAGCAGGGCGAGGAGCACCCGCGCCGGCACGTTTCTTCTTCGCATGATCATGTCAGCGATATCCCCCCATGAGGTGATGGAGGTGAGCCACCGTAAGGGGAAAGGGTGAACGTCCGTAAGAAGCGCGTTCCGGCCGCCGCACGGGTACTGTCGGCCGCATGACTGGCTGGAGAGCTGAGGACATCCCCGACCAGAGCGGCCGCACCGCCGTGGTCACCGGCGCCAACAGCGGCATCGGCTATGTGACGGCGCGGGAACTGGCCCGGCGGGGCGCGCGGGTGGTGCTGGCCTGCCGGGACGCCACCCGGGGCAAGGCGGCCGAGGAGCTGATGCGAGCTCAGGTGCCGGACGCGGACCTACGGTTGGCGACACTGGACCTCGCCGACCTGTCGTCGGTACGGGCCTTCGCGAAGGAACTCCCGGACCAGCGCGTCGATCTGCTGATGAACAACGCCGGGGTGATGGCGCTGCCGCAGCGCAGGACCGTGGACGGCTTCGAGATGCAGTTCGGCACCAACCACCTCGGCCACTTCGCGCTGACGGGCCTGCTGCTGGACCGGCTGCGCGCCGCCGGCCCCGGGGCGCGGGTGGTGACCGTCTCCAGCGGGCTGCACCTCCTCGGCACGGTCGACCCGCGCGATGTGCAGATGGACCGCCGCTACCGGCGCTGGATCGCCTACGGCCGTTCGAAGAGCGCCAATCTGCTGTTCACGCACGAGCTGTCGCGCCGGCTGACGGCCGAGGGCGGGTCCGTCGTGGCGGCGGCCGCGCACCCGGGGTACGCGGCGACCAATCTCCAGACAGCGGGTGCCCGGATGGAGGAGCGGGCCTGGATGGAGCGGGGCGCGGAGCTCCTGAACCGTGTCGTCGCGCAGAGCGCGGAGGACGGGGCGCTGCCGTCGCTCTACGCCGCCACGGCGGCGGGCGTACGCCAGGACGACTTCATCGGCCCGCGCGTCCAGCTGTTGCGCGGCGCGCCGACGCGCTCGGTACGAGCGTGGTGGACACGCGACGACCGGGCGAGCGCGGGCCTGTGGGCGGTGTCGGAGCGGCTGACGGGCGTGACGTATCCCTGAGTAGGGCGTCGCGCCGGGGTGGGGGTGGGGGCGGCCTGGACACCGCCGGGCCCTGCCTCCGCTCCCGTCTCCGCTCCCGTCCCTACTCCAGCCCCGCCGACCGCAGCAGCCTGCGCGCGCCCTCGCTGTCGATGCGGTCCGCCAGCGCGCCCAGGGGCATCGCGCCCTCGCGCAGCAGGCCGCTCTCGCGGGCGCGGCGCGCGCCCGTGTCGAGGTGGTGCCAGAGCAGTGGGTTCGCGGTCAGGACCTTGGGGTCGAACTCCACGCGGTTGCCCGCCACATCCCGCAGCACCAGCCTCGGTGACATGCCGTCCGATCTGCGCACCCGGGTGAGCAGATCGGTGCGTACCCGGCGCTCGCGCAGCAGGCCCCGCACCGCCAGCCAGTTCTCGCCGGCGGTGACGCGCGCGGGCCACAGCACGGCGACGAGCGTCATGGCGATGACCGTCCAGCAGCCGCCGCGCGGCCAGTTGACGCTGCCCCGGGCGACGTCGGCGAGGAGCAGCGCCCCGCCGAGCCCCAGCCCGCACAGCCAGGCCGAGTGGGCTTCGCGCCGCCAGCCGAGGTCCCGGGCGAGGACGCGCCCCGACGCCCCGGGCTTCCCGGGCTTCCCGGCGTGTGTCCGTCGTACGTAGCCACCGTGCCGCGCTCGTAACGTCTGTCGCCGTCCCATGCTCCTGACGCTAGAACCGCTGACCGAACGCGGCGCGGGATGTTGACGGCGTGCTGACGTGGCGTTGGCCAATCCTTGCGCCGCCCTGACGCCCCTCCCTCCTCCCTCGTCAATAACGCGTATGGAAACCGCCAAAGCGCGCCAAGAGGCCGCCAAGGCCGGTCGCGACCCTCTCTGCCCGAGCGCACGCTGAGCGCTCGGACACCACGGAGGTACGACAAAACATGTCCATGCTGGCCAATTCGGAGAACGCCGCCGGCACCGGCGAGGAACCGCCTGATACCGGCGCCGCGCGGTCCGCCGAGGACCGGCACCGGTTGACGGCCGTCCAGGGCCTGGCGGCCCTGTCGCTCGACGCGATGGCGTCGGTGGCGTACGGGCCCGAGTCGATCGTTCTCGTACTGGCGGCGGCCGGGGCGCACGGCCTCGGGTTCACGCTGCCGGTCACGCTCGCGATCGCCGCCCTGCTGGCTGTCCTCGTCGCCTCCTACCGGCAGGTCATCGCGGCGTTCCCCGACGGCGGCGGCTCCTACGCGGTCGCCAAGCGGCACCTGGGCCGACGCACCAGTCTGTTCACGGCGGCCTCCCTGGTCCTGGACTACGTGCTGAACGTGGCGGTCTCGGTCACCGCCGGCGTCGCCGCCCTGACCTCCGCCTTCCCCTCCCTCTACGCGGACCGGCTGTGGATCTGCCTGGCCGTGCTGGTCCTGGTCACCGGCGTCAATCTGCGCGGCATCGTGGAATCCGCCAAGGCGTTCATCGTGCCGACCGCCGTCTTCGTGGGCTCGATTCTCGCCATGATCGTCGTGGGGCTCTTCCGCTCCGCCCCCGCGAGCACCGAGGCCGCCACCGGGCACGCCTCCGCGCTGGCCGGGAACGCCACCGCCGTCGGCGCGCTCCTGCTGCTGAAGGCCTTCGCCGCGGGCTGCTCCGCCCTCACCGGCGTCGAGGCCGTCGCCAACGCCGTCCCGTCCTTCCGCGCCCCCGCCACCCGGCGGGCGCAGCGCACGGAGGTCGCCCTCGGCGCGCTGCTCGGCGTCATGCTGATCGGCCTGTCGGTGCTGATCGGCCGCTTCCACCTCCAGCCGGTCGAGGGCGTCACCGTCCTCGCCCAGCTCGCGGACGCCTCGCTCGGCCACAACTGGGCCTTCTACGTGGTGCAGTTCGCCACCGTCGTGCTGCTGGCGCTGGCCGCGAACACGTCCTTCGGTGGGCTTCCGGTCCTGATGGGCCTGCTGGCCCGCGACAACTACCTGCCGCACGTCTTCGGCCTCAAGGCCGACCGCCAGGTCCACCGCCACGGCGTACTGGCGCTGGCCGCCGTCTCCGCGCTGCTGCTGGTCTTCTCCGGTGGCGACGTCAACACGCTCGTGCCGCTCTTCGCGATCGGCGTGTTCGTCGGCTTCACCATCTGCCAGGTCGGTATGGTGCGCCACTGGCGGCAGGAACGTTCCTCCGGATGGAAGGGCAAGGCACTCCTCAACGGCTTCGGCGCGGTGCTGACGGGTGTGTCGGCGGTGGTCGTCACGGCGACGAAGTTCGCCGAGGGCGCCTGGCTGATCGTGGTGGCGCTCCCGGTGCTGGTGCTGGCCTTCGAGGTGGTCCACCGGGCGTACGAGCGGATCGGCGAGCGGCTGGAGCTGGGCCGGGTGCCGGAGGCGCCGCGTCGCTGCCACTCCGTGGTCGTGGTGCCGGTGTCGTCGCTGTCCCGGCTGACGAGCAAGGCGCTGACGGCGGCGGTGTCGCTGGGCGACGAGGTCGTGGCCGTGACGGTCACCCAGCCGGACGCGGAGGGCCGCCGTGCCGCGGAGTCGCTGCGGCGGGACTGGGAGCTGTGGCGGCCGGGGGTTGATCTGGTCGAACTGCCGGCGCCGACACGGGCGCTGGGGCGGCCGATCGTGGACTACGTCCGCGAACTGTCGGACCGCCACCCGGACACGCGGGTGACGGTGCTGATACCCGAGGTGGAGCCTGCGCGTTTGTGGCAGCGGCTGCTCCAGAACCAGCGGGGCGCGGTCGTCGCCCACGCGGTGCGGCGGGATACGGATGCGGTGATCTGCCGACTGCGGTTCCGGATCGGGGCGCAGCAGGGCTGACCGGCGCGAGGGCCGGGGCCCCCGGGGGGGGGGGGGGGGCAGCGCGCCGGCCGGCCCGGGGGGGTCGGGGGCGCGGGGGGGGGGGGACCCCGCCAGGAGCGGGGA
>NZ_JBEZUS010000001.1:0-89571 GCF_040636475.1 Streptomyces sp. NPDC037389 | reverse complement strand
GCGCAGGAGGACCAGGTCCGCCGCCGCGTAGCGGAGCGCGGCGAGCTCGGCGAATAGCCCGGCCCTCGTGTTTCACGCGGGGAAGGTGTGGTTCCCCCATGCGATGGTGACGTGCGCGGGGCTTGAGTGGTCCGCGCTCGCGGACATCAGCGTGGCCTTGTCGGCGGCGAAGAAGCTCTCGCCGCCATGGCCGCCCTGGCCGCCTCCGCCTCCGGCGCCGCCACCTCCGCCTCCGCCACCGCCTCCACCGGCGTAGCTCGCCGCGAACCCTGTGCCCGAGCCTCCGCCGCCACCACCTCCGCCACCACAACCGTCGGAGCCGGAACCGCCGTCAGCGGCGCGGGCTCCGCTGCTGCCGTTCGCGCCACCCGTGCCTCCCCTGCCGCCGGATCCGCCGTCGCCGCCCGTACCGCCGTATCCACCCCGGTTGTTGTCAGCATCGTCCGACGTATCGGGCGCCCCTGACGAACCACCCGACATCCCCGAGCCATTGCCGCCGCTGTGCGCCGCATCACTGCCGGCTCCACCACCGGAGCCGGCGCCGGAAGGGCTTCCCGCACCGCCTCCGCCACCACCGTCGCCCGCGCTCTGCCCCCAGTAGCCCCAGCCTTCTCCGCCGCCTCCGCCGCTGCCACCGGAGGAGCCGTGGCCTCCCACCGACCCCGAAGCGCCTGCGGCTGTCCCGCCACCGGGCTGAACCAGGCCGGCGTCGCCTCCGGCGCCGCCCGGACCTCCGCTGCCTCCGCTGCCTCCGGATCCCCCACTGGACCGCTGCGCACCGGAGCCCTTGCCGGGGCCACCCGTACCGCCCTCGTCCCCGGATTGGCCGCCACCACCGGCCTCACCGGCGTCTCCCCCGCTGCCCGCACCCGCGATCAGGGTGTCCCCGTGAAAGACCTGCGCCGAGGCGCCCGAGGCGCCGTTACGGGCGATCCGGACGGTGAGCGTGTCTTTGGGGTTCACGTAGAGGAGGGCCTTGATGTCCGCGCCCTTGCCGCCGCTCGCACCGCCCGCGTCCCGGCCCGCCGCGCCCTGGAGGCGCAGGTCGAGGATGGTGACGTCGTCCGGGACGGTGAACTGATGGTCCCCTTCCTGGTCGAAGCCCTGGCTGCCGGCGGGATTGACGATCTTGTAGCGGCCACCGCTGGTACCGATGTCACCCGAGGCCGTGATGCGCCCCTTGACCACGAACTTTCCCGTCACTTCAGCTCTCCCCGCAGCGGGGTGCCCTTGGGGTCGAGGAAGTGCTGGTGGGTCGTGATGTCGTCCGTGGCCTCGACGGTGCCGGTGACGCCCGCATTTCCACCGACCGTCAGATCGCCCGTCACCGTGGCCGCGCCGGTCACCTTCAGCCCGGTGAGCTCCGGGTCCGGCACCGTCACCGTCGTCGTCAGGCAGTGCGTGGCCTGGTTGACGACATACGTCAGGTAGAAGGTCGTGTCACGCGTGACCGTCCCCCTCCACTCCAGGTTACGAACCGTGGCCTGCTGCTTGTCGGCCGCCTTCGCGCCCGAGCCGTACGAGACGGTGTAGTCGAGCGTCTTCGGGCCGCGCCACGTGAGGTGGACGTCACCGCCCGACGCGGCCTCCGGCTTCTCCGCGCGGAAGTCGTTGACTATCTGGACGGGGATCTCCGGCACCGGGAACTTCGTGATCGCGCACGTCGTGTAGCCGGGGCTGGTCGGCCAGGCGCCCTGCTTCTTCGACGCCGTCTCGCGGATCTCAATCCTGGCCACGCCCGGCTGCTTGCTGATGCTCAGGTCCTTGAGCGTGAAGACGATGCCGGAACGGTCCACCGGCGTCTTCTCGTCCTGGCGCGTGGCGCGGAAGTGCTCGTAGTCGCCCGGCGGCAGGCCGACGACGGCGCCCTGCTGGATCTGCTCCACCGTCCAGCCGTCGGCGCTGCCGTCACCGTCCTTGTCGCCGCCCACCAGGCTCTGGGCGAGGTCGCCGTGCGGGAGGGAGAAGATGATCTCCCGCACATAGACGGATTCGGCGCCGCCGTTGGAGGCGACGATGTGGAGCGTGGTCGGCGGGGCGCCGTCGGTCGCCGCGTACAGCGGGAACGGCTCGGTGATGACGTCGTAGTCCAGCAGCGTCTGGCCGAGGGGGGCCGGGTCGGTCACGGGGGTGGTTCCTTTCGGGGAAGAGGTCACTGGGCGGCACCGCCGTCGAAGGGGTTGGTCAGGCGCAGGAAGCCCGTGCGGACGACAGGGCCGTCCTCGTCCAAGCGGGCCTTCTGGTCGATCTGGACGATCGGCTGGTGGGCCCACTGGGGGTCCGCCGCCCCGTCGGGGACGGTCAGCTCGGCCCAGTCCCAGGTGCCCTGCGGGGACGTGGGGTGCGGCAGGGCGAGCGGGGCGGGGGCGGGCGCCTGGGCGGGGGCGGCCGGGAGCTTGCGCGTCGTGGTCAGCACGGGGCTCAGCCGCAGGGCCGGCTTCAGGGCCGCCATCGCGTTGCGGGTGAAACGGGCCGGAAGGCGCAGCTCGGTGACGGGCAGCAGGTCGGTCGTCGCGTGGACGGCGGCCTGGGGGTCGAGCAGCAGCGTCAGGTGCGTGTGCTGCTGGGAGTCGGCGGCCAGGCGCGGCCAGTTCGCCTCGCCGATCTCGCTCACGTAGTCCGTGGGACGCTCGGTGTCCGGCGTGGCCACCGCGTGGAAGGCCGTGTAGTCGGTCTCGGTGAAGTAGCCGATCAGGCCGTCGCCCCGCTGCCCGGCATTTCCGAGCCGTACCGGCCACTGGTAGGCCAGGTGGGCCATCTGCGGGGGTACGGGCTTCCCCTCGTCCCACTCCAGCGGCGTCCGCCAGTCCAGCGCGTACTGCCAGCCCGGGTCGGCGGCCGGCGGCCCGTCCAGTTCGAAGCCGAGCCGGGCGCGGACGAGGGCGAGCGGCCGGCCGAGGAGCGCGCCGAGCACCTCGTCGCCGTACGGGTTGCCCGGGTCGATGCCGGTCAGCGACCGGTCGACGGTGGACAGCAGGTCCGCGAAGGCGTCCGGGCCCTTGGCGACGAGCTCCCGCAGGAACGCGTACAGCTGCGGCCGCGCGGCGGCCAGGTCGTCGAGAGTGCGGACGGACGAGTCCGGCAGCGCGTCCCAGCCCAGCACCGTGGTGACGCCGTCGGGCGAGGACGCGTCCGCGCGCAGCTTCAGGCGCAGCTCGCCGAGCGGCGTGCCGTCGGGGGCGTAGCAGAGCAGCGAGCGGTCCACGTAGCTGGGGATGATCCAGGCGCACACCGGGGTGGTGCCGGCTTCGAGGTCGACGAGCTTGTCGTCCTGCCGTTCGTCGACGAAGTCGAAGCGCAGCCGGGCGGGCTGGAGGAGGCGTGGCGGCAGCTGGACGAAGCGGTCCGGCAGGTGGTCATCGGCACGCTTCTCGCCCGGCAGCAGGCTGTCGCCCACGACGGGCCGCAGGTAGTCCTTGTCACCGGACAGCAGGACGTCCAGGGTCTGCCCGAACTCGTCGACGATGCTCAGCGCGGCCATGGCGAACTGCCCGGCCCGGATCTGGGCGAACCCGGACGGCAGCCAGCCCTCGAACGGCACCGGCAGCGGTCCCGTGTGCGGCAGGTGGCCCCGGACGTCGCCGATGAGGTCACCGATCTCGCCCGGCGGGCTGAGGTTGGGCGCGGTGTCCCGGCAGGCGAGCCGGCCGGTGAGACCGTCCAGCTTCTGGGAGAGCAGGTCCAGGTCCCCGGCCTGCCCGGCCTCGGCGGCGGCGCCGTGGCGTTCGAGAGCGCCGTTGAGATTGTGCTGGATCAGGGGGACGAGGAAGCGCCGCCCCATCGCGTCGGCGATGTGGTCCTTGTCGGCCTCGCCGCGCAGCCACTGGTAGCGGGTGCCGTCGAACTCCCAGCCCTCGTAGGGGACGTTCCAGTGCTGGACCTGCCACTGGTACAGCAGGGGCTTCCACGGCTGCCGCCACTCCGGCAGCGTCTTCCCCCCGAGCGCCTCAAGGAATTCACCCAGAAGCGCCGGCACGACGGGGGGCAGTCCGGCCGCCTTGAGCGCGGCGAACGGCGCGGGCAGCTGCCCGCCCACAGGGACGCCCCCGGTGATCTGCCCGGGCAGCCGGACCGGCAGCCCGTCCTTGCCGCTCGCCGGCGCGGCGTGCGGCGCCGCGTGACCCTTGGTCCCGGACAGCACCACCGACGGGTCGGTCACCTGCCAGAACGGGGGCAGGGTCTCACGGCGCAGCTCACAACCCTTGGGAGGGGCGGCCGCGTACGCGGTGAGGGCGCTCTCCCGTTCAGTCAGGTCCGCCTTCCGCTGAGCCACCTCGGCGGCGAGCCCCCGCGGGTTGTCCCGGTCGATCTCGGCGCGGAACTGCTCACGGGTGAAGTGGCGCGGGATGAGGGGCAGGCCGTGCATCCACCACAGCGCGTACAACCGCTGCTGGAGGTAGGCGAGTTCCCGCACCTTCGTGTCGTGGTCGCGCTGGCGGGTGTTGAGCCCCGCCAGCCACTGCTCGTGCTCGGAGGACACCCCCGACCAGGTGACGGACTTCGGGTCGCCGGAGGCGTTGCCGTCGCCGCCGCTGTCGGCGAGCCGCCACACGTAGCCGCCGGGCACCTGGCTGAACCAGCCCTTGTGCAGCTCCTGCGCGGTACGGACCGTGCCGTCCGGGCCGTCCAGGGTGTCGGCGAGGCCACTCGTCAGCGCGTGCAGCAGGGCGTGGTCGGTGTCCTCGAAAGCGTTGCCGGAACCGTCGGGCAGGGAAGCGGCGCGGGCCAGGGGCGTCAGCGCCGCGTGGGCCTCGTCCGCGCTGCTGCCGACGGCGACCGTGACGTCGGCACTCTTGCCCGGGCGGTCCGAGTCGGGGGCCGCGCCGTCGCGGTCCCAGGCCACGCCGGCGACACGGCCGCAGTAGGTCGTGCTGCCGGGCGTCCAGCCCTGCGGCAGGCCGTTCACCGTCCACCCGAGCCCGGCCAGCACGCCCTCGACGGTCGTGTCCGGCGCGGCGAGCAGGCGGCGCACTTCCTCCTGCGCGGCGTCCGAGTACCAGCCGACGACCTGGTAGTCGACGGTCTCCAGGTCGATACCGGTCAGCGGGTCGTGGAAGGAGAAGACGTTCTGGTGGTACGGCTGGTAGGCGTGGAAGGTCATCAGGCCCGGGCCGACCGCCGTCAGGAACAGCTTCTTGCGCGACTCCTCGGTGGGCTCGTGCCACTCCGTGCCGTCCGGGCCGATACCGAGGGCCCGTCCCGCCTTCGTCGTGATGATCGTGGAGCGGAACGGCGTGTTCGAGGGGTCGCTGACGCCCTTGTCGAAGGGGTGCACGAAGCGCGAAGTGCCCTCCTCCGGGTCGAGGAAGTCGCTCTCCACCACCCAGGCCGCCAGGTGCTCGGGCCGGTCCTTGACGTACCGGACCACCAGCCAGCGGTTGGGAACGAGCGGGAACTCGGTGCGGCCGCCCTGTGTCCGGGACGCCCCCCGGCGCAGCGCCTCGGGCAGCTCCCAGCGCACGTACACGCCGTCGTACTGCTTGCCCTCGCCCTCCTGTGTGGCGTTCCACGGGTCGTCGTTGGTGAACGGGTCAGGCTCGGGGGTGCGGTTGTGGCGGAGCAGGTTGAAGTTCGGTTGCCAGCGGCGGAAGCCCTGGCCGCCCCGCACGCGCAGGCTCTCGTTGACCACCAGGGCGTCCACGTTCACCGGGACGACGAGTGTCTCGTCTCGGTCAGCCATTGCGGTGGTCTCCTGTCGTGACGGGTGCGGTGGTGAAGGTGCGGCGCTGGGCCGCGTTGATCATCTGGATGGCGAATCGGGCCGGGCTGAGCGGCGGTTGCAGGCCCAACGCTCCGGCGAGCCCGTTCGCGAGCTTGGCGGTGCGCAGCACGGTGTCGGGGCTCCCCTCCCCTGGCTTGCGCACGTAGTCCCGCAGTCCGCCGCCGTCCTTCGGGAAGTACGCGCCCTTGATCTCCTGCCCGATGGGCCCGGTCTCCGCCTTGACCGACCGGAGCCGGATGATGCCGTCGCCCAGGGGGGCGGGGCTGCGGCCGTTGTCCGGTTCGTCGATGCCGAAGTGGACGCCCTGCTGGGGCTCGGCGATCTCGACCCGGCCCGGTACGCCCTCGAAGAGGACGAGCAGCACGTCCTCGGCCAGCGCCTCCCGGCGCAGGACGGTCAGCGGGGTCTCGCCGCCGGTCTCGGTGGGGTTCGCGTACGGGCGGACCTCCAGCGCCGGCCAGCCGCTGACGAGCCGGGACCGCAGCAGCATGCCCGTGACGGGGGCGGAGGGCTCCGGCAGGGCGCCCTGGGGGCCGAAGAGCAGGTCGTCGCCGGTGAAGTCGAAGCGGTGGGCGAGACCGACGCTCAGGGCGCCTTCGACCAGCGTGGTCGTCCAGTCGGCGTCCACGTGGAAGAAGCGCAGGCTTTCCGCCGGGAGCATGCGGGCATCCGGCACGAGGTGGGCGAAGGGGACGCCCGTGAGGTTCCGCAGGCGCAGCAGCCAGTCGCGTACGGCGGTGAAGTCCTCGTCCGGGGTCGTCGGCTTCTCGCCGCCGCCGGTAATGCCCTCGACGCCCTTGCCCAGCCGGTCGCGCAGGGCGGCGTCGTCACGCAGCTTCTCGACGGTGATGTCGGCGAGGGCGGGCAGGGCGGTCGCGTCGGCCACGGGGGTGATCGTCGTGCGGACCGCGTTCGCGGCGGCGGTGGCCACGGGCTGCCTGTGGAGCTCTCGCAGGTGGCCGGTGAGACCGCCCGCCACGAGCTGCTCGACCCGCGCCCGGGCACCGGCCGCGGGCGTGGGGTTCAGGGCCTGCTCGGCCGCCGTGCGCACCTTGCCGCGCAGCCGCAGCAAAGCCGCCGCGAACTGGTGGTCGGAAAGGGCCACACCCCGGCCCGCCGTGAAGGCGGTGGCGAGGCTGACGTCGAAGACGCCGTACTGCTCCAGGTGGATCAGGGCCTCGGCCGCGCACCGGCGCCGGTCCGTCGCGGACTGTTCCTTGACGGGCTGCGCGACGAGCGGCCCCCGGTACCAGCCGAACGTGGCGCGCCCGGACTCCGTACGGCACGAGACCGGCAGGTATCCGTCGTGCAGCCGCTCGGTGACCTCCCGCTGTTCGGCGCTGGGCGACGGCAGGTCGGTCACGGGGACGCGCAGCAGCAGCTCGGTCCCGTCCTTGCCCTCGGTGTCGACGAAGTGCTCGGTGAGGGCGGCGAAGCCGGGCGCGTGGTCGGCGAGGGTCTCGAAGGACCAGGACCACAGGGAGATCAGTCGCAGCTGCTCCGCCGGGCCGGTGTACGCCTCCTTGTCCTCGCTCCCGTCGGGCAGGTGGTCCAGCCAGCACTCCAGGGATACGAGGTGGGCGATGTAGCGGCCGCCGTCGGGGCTGGGCAGCCGGTTGCCGGTGACGACGGCGTAGTCGCCGATCTGGACGCGGTCCTCGGTGAGGGTGACGCCCTGGTGCTGCTCGTTGACGTGGCGGACGTGGGTGAGGAGGGGAAGTTCATGCTGCGCGGGTGCGACGGCGTGGAAGACGGCGCGGGGCACGAGGACGGTGCGGCAGACGGTCTTCATCTCGTCGTCCGCGATCGGCTCGGTGGTCCTGTCGAACTTGGGCGGTACGCCTGTGCATTCGCCGCGCTTCAGCTGCTCCACGGTGAACGGGTCCGTCTGGCCCAGGCAGTGCGGGTCGCCGGGCAGTTCGCCCTCGCCGAAGACGAGGAGGGCCAGCCAGGGCACCCGCTCGCGGTTGGCACCGATGTGCTCTTCCCGTTCCCAGGGCAGGGTGGGCCGGCCAAGCGTCAGGTGCGGCAGCACGTCGTCGTACAGGCCGGTGGCGCCGGGCGGCGGGTAAGCGCCGTGCACCCACTCGGCCTCCACGGTGAAGCGGGGTGCCCGCACCTCGATGTGCCGGGTCACCGGCTTGTCGGCGGTGGGCAGGTACTCCGGGGCGCCGGTGAGCGTCTGGGACGCGGTGAGGGTGTAGCCGCCCGCGGTGATCCGCGGGACGAGCGAGTCGCGGAACTCGACGTTCAGCGAGGGGTCGGGGTCGGAAAGGTGCTCGGGCCGGTTCACGCCGCACCGCCTTCCTTGGTTCGTGAGTTGTCGGCGGCCGGGAGGACGACGGCCAGCGCCAGCGGGTCGTCGGTGAGCGGGACCGTGTCGGGCAGCAGGACGGGCGGGTTCGCGGCCACGTCGACGACCCGGAGCGTCCGGTCCTCGTCCAGGGCGACGTAGAGCCGGTCGCCCGTGGTGGACACGGCGAGCGCGACGGGCTTCGGGCCGACCCAGACGGGTTCGCCCGCTTCCACGGGCTTGGCGCCGGAGGTGTCGAACACCGAGGCCGTGCCAGTGGTGGCGCTAGCCACGTACAGCCAGTGGCCGTCCGGGGAGGCGACCAGGGCACTGGGGTCGGTGCCGGTGCGCAGCGTGGTGACCACGGTGTCGGCGGCCTCGTCGGTGGCGGCGTGGACGTCGACGACCGTGACGGTGGACCTGCCGGCGTTGAGCGCGTAGAGCCAGCGGCCCTTGGGGTCGGCGGCCAGGCGGGTGGGCGAGGGGCCGGCGTACGGCCATGCCTGCCCGGTGGGGTTGGCCAGGCTGGAGACGTCGACCCTCACGACCCTGTCCTCGGCGGGCAGGGCGATGTACACCTGTTGGTGCTTCTCGTCCCACGGGAAGGCGGGGGCCACGTCCGCGGGGATCGCCTTCCCCCAGTCCTTCGTCATCACGCCGTACTCGTGTACGCGCTGCGCCGCCTTGCCCCGCAGGTCGAGGATCACCATCTGGTTCGGCTCCGGGTAGGTGACGTAGGCCCACTTGCCGTCGGGGGAGAAGACCGCTCCGCGCGCGTCCTTGGCCAGCGTGAACGAACTCGCGTCCATGGGGATCGCCGTGTCGGGCTGATCGGCCGAGGTGTCGAAGACGTCGATGTGCTCCGAGCCGCCGACCGCGTACAGGCGGCTGCCGTCCGGGCTGACGGCCAGGTGCGTGGGCTTCTCGTGCTGAAGGGCGAAGGGCGGGTACGGCGTCAGCCCCTGGGCGTCGACCGGGGTGACGGTCTGCCCTGCGCCCAGCACGTACAGCCGCTCGCTGACGGTCGGCTTGCCCGGGACCGTGTCGGCGATCTTCGCCGTGACGTCGCCCGCCACGAGGCTGTCCTCGGCGGTCAGCCTGTCGTTGCTGTCGGTGCCCGGGCTGACGCCCAGGTAGCCCATGGCCGCGAACAGCCGGTCGCGGGACTGGTCGATCAGCGTCCCGGAGGTGGCGCCGGTGGCGGCGCCCACGCGGGCGACGTCGCGGGCCGGTTCCGTGAACAGCTCGGCGGCGATGGTCCGCAGGGCCGGCGCCGGCGGGTGCAGCGGCAGCGTCCCGTCCGGCTTGCGGTCATCGTGCGCCAGCACCCCGGCCTTGATCGGTCCCGGTGTGTCGCCCTCGGTGGGCGGCGGCAGCAGCAGGTCGACGCCCATGAGCTGATCCGGGACACGCGGTGCGTCCTTGGCGGAGAGCTCGTCCTCGTACGGGCCCCACAGCGCGGCGGGAAGGCTCGCCCTGTTCTCCACGACGGTCCAGGCGCCCAGGTCGGGCTGGTCGGTGCCGTGGTCCTTGGTCAGGGAAACGGTGAGGACCGAGTCCAGGTCCTTGCCGTCGTTGCGCCGGGGGCGGATGTCGACCTTGTGTCCGGTGATCTCCTTGGCGCCCGTCTCCTTGCCGAGCCGCAGCTCGGAGACGGGGACGGCCGTCCGGACGGCGAACGAGAACGCACCAGGGCCCACGACCCACAGCTCCTCGCCCTGCGCGTCCTTGGCCCGTGCCGGGGACAGACCGGCCATGGGCGTCAGCCGGACGGCGTCCTTCGCGTCCGGCAGCTGCTTGAGCACCTCGTCCCAGGTGGCCGCGCGGCCGTCCTTCGCGCTGCCGTCGCCGAAGGCGATGGTGAAGGAGATGAACCACAGGTGGACGGTGACCTCACCGGCCGTCGGCGGTCCCCACAGCCGCAGGGACGCGCCGACCTCGACGCTGATCGTCTCGCGCACCAGCCACAGGTCGAGGACGAAGCTGACCCCGATGCTGATGTCGATGCCGACATCGAAGTGGAACGGGGCGAACTCGATGAGCATGTTGGCGCCCGCCTTGAGCCAGGCGTGGAGGTCGCCGGAGCGGTAGTTCACGTCCAGCGCGCCACCGGCCATGACCGCGCCCGGGGTGAGGGCGAAGTACGAACCGCCGCTGATCGTCAGCTCGGAGGTGACCGGCCAGTTGAAGCCCAGCCTGGGCACCTGCGGATAGTGCGCCGGTACGGGGAAGTCCGGGTGGTAGCCGCCGAGCGTGAGGACGAAGTCGCCCGCGTGGGCGTCGTCGAACCAGGTGTACAGCGCGAAACCGCCGGTCAGGACGCACGCCTCGTCGATGAGGAACGAGCCCGGCGCGAGCTGCGCGGCGATCTTCAGGGTGCGTTCGCTCTCGCGGTACTTCGCGGAGATCCCCAGCCGTGCCCGCGCGTACGCCTTCAGGCCCACGTCCTTGGGGAAGCGCGCCTCCGCCGTGCCCAGGACGGCGACGGCGAAGTCGTCGCCGACCTCCAGGACGAGCAGGGCCTTCCCCTCCAGGAACTCGAAGACCTTGAAGCCCAGTCCGGCCGCGAACCACAGCTGCCCGGTCGCCGGACGCACCCAGGCGTCGTCGCCGCTGCCCATGAGCGTCTGGAGGACGGCCATGGGGTCGGCGTCCGGATCCTGCTTGGCCATGTCCTTGAGGAACGGGAACTGGAGGACCTCGTCGCCGTCGGGGAGCCGCAGATCGGTGTTGAAGCCGAATCCGGCCATGATCTCGGTGATCTGCACCGGCGGCGGTCCGCCGAACTCCCCCGTCACCTCGCCGAACAGGAACATCGACGACTCGCCGTCGGGCTTCTGCCGTGCGTAAGCGCCGAGCGCGGTGATCCCGAACTTCTCGGCGGAGACGGCCAGTACGCCCTCGACCAGCGGGTCGTACTTGGAGTCCTCCTTGAACACCAGCCCGCCCGTGATCGCGAGCGGCGGGCGGGAGTAGGCGACGGCGATGCCGTCGAGCCGGAAGTCGAGCGTGCCGGTCTTCAGGTCGATGCCCACGCCGAGTCCCTCGACGCCGAGTTCGAGCCCGGCCATGCCGAGGGAGCCGTCGAAGAGCACCCAGACGGTCCCGCCCGCGAGGCCCGCGCCGATCCGGCGCAGGCGCAGCGGGCCGACGGAGCGCTGGACGTCGGCCCAGGCGACCAGGGGCAGGCCGGTGGCCGGGGAAGCGGGAACGGCGGGAGCGGCGACGGTGCCACGGTCCTCGACGGGGCTGCCGTCCTCGCGGATCAGCCGGGGCGGCTGCGGGGCGGGCACGGGGGCCGGGGTCTTGGCGCTCGCGCCGCCGCGCACGACGAGCGAGGTGGTCCCGGAACGGCCCGGCAGCTGGAGGTCGACGAGGAAGGCCAGGCCCTTGGTCAGCCCGTCGGCGGGCAGCAGAGGCAGCGTTTCGTCGCTCGCGGCCAGCGCCTTGTTGAGTTCGCCGATCCGGGTGGCAGTCAGGTTCTGGGAGGCGATCAGCACGCCCAGGCCGCGCAGGCCGGCGTCCTGCCCGTCGGGTATCTGCCCGTGCAGCAGCGGGACCTGCGAGAGCATGGCCTCCAGCGTCACCCCGACGCGCACGGCCCAGGCCCGCGCCTCGGTGGCGACCGGCTTGTCCGACACGACGACCAGCGAGCCGCCGCCCTTGTCCTGGTCGCTCGTGGCGGCCAGCACGATGGACTTGCGGGCGGCGGAGTAGCCGACGGTGAGCTTGTTGATGGTGACCTTCAGCAGGTCCAGGACATCGGCGCTCGCGCCGTCCGCCATGCCCAGCAGGCCGGCCAGATCGGCGAGGGTGACGCCCTTGCTGTCCTCGCAGGTGGCGGAGAAGTCCGCGTGCTGCGCGTCCTTGACGGTGAAGGTCAGGACGCGGGGGTCGGTGCCCTCGGGGGCGGGGAGGGCCAGCGACAGACGGGCTTCGTACTCCTGGTCGTAGCCGGTCGCGCCCTCGCCCGTCCGCTTGGTCAGGGCGGCCTTGACGCCGAAGTCCGCGGCGACGTCCCCCAGCGGGAACGCGGCGTCCGCCTCGACCCGGAACCCGGGGCTCTTGCCCCGGTCGAACCCCAGCACCAGGCGTTCGAGCTCTACGCCCTTGAGCACGGGTGGCGGCGCGGCGCCGAACAGCCCGAAGAACGCCTCGGCGACGTGGAACTGCTTGCCTTCCTCGGGCTCGATCGTGAAGTCGTAGCTTGTGCGGTCGGCTTCGAAATCAAGCGCGCAGGTGATGGTGAGCGCTTCGGTCTCCGAAAGCTCGATGTCCGCCTGGGCGGAGAGCTTACGGACGGCGGCGCCGTCGAGCATACGGATCTCGTAAACCAGCATGAGGCCCTGGAGGCCGATGCCGGACAACGCCCCGAGAATGGGATTCTCGCTCAGTGACACGGCGATCTGGACACCGATGACTTCGTCCCCGTCGGCGGGTGCGTCCTTATCGGCGAAGAACCACAAGGACACGGCCGGCGCATCGGTGAACAAGGTTCCGCTGAGCCGCAGTTTCGCGGGATCCGTATCGATGCCCGTGAGCTCGGAGCCTAAAGTGAACCACTTCTCCAGAGCGCCGGGCTCGATCGCACCCTTGAGGTCTCCCAACTCATCGGGAAGGCCGTCCGGAACGGCCAGCTCCGACTTCGCGGGCAGACCGGTGAGCCATTCTTTGAGCTCGCCGACGGTCATCGCCACAACGCATTCCCTCCCGACTGTTCGGGCCGCGCTGGGCACGGGCCGTCATGGATGTCGAATCACCAAATCCGGCGGGACGGTAGCAGCGTCTGGATCATGGTCGGCGACTATCGAGCCAGTCCTCCTGTCGGCTGTTTTGTCATGATGTACCGCGCTTTGTGGCCACACCCTGTCGAAAACCGGCCACGACCTGCCTTTCCTCATGGTCATGACAGTCCGAAACGCGCTCGTGGCGGGCCTGCGCCAGCCCGTCCGAAAACAGCCGCCACCCGCCCGCGCGCGCGTACCGTGCCGCTCTGCCGGACCAGTCGACGATTCCAGGACGAGGCGCATGCCCGACACGAAACTCAGAAAGCCCGGAGACCCGGACCCCAAGGACAACCTCCTGCACGGCGGCAGCCGGAAGGACACCTGCCTGCGGTGCGGCAAATGGCGGGGCGCGGCAGGGAAGAACGCCCACGGGGTCCCGGAGGTGCCCGAGAGCCCGGAACTCCGCAAGGTGCTCGGCCAGATAGTGGCGGAGGTCCGGGCGGACACGTCGACGCGCACGAAGAAGAAAGACGGGAAGGAGGAGCAGACGACTCTGCAAAAAGAGGCGTTCATGATCGGGGTATTGGAGGCCGGAATACGCGGCGTCGAGCACCGGTTCGTCGCCTGCAGCGGAAACCAGAACCCGCCGTGGATCCAGCAGAAGCACCTCAAGAGCCTGGATCGCCCCAGGATATGGACCCTCACGGACCGCCCGCTCCCCAACAGCCGCAAGGGGTGGAAGAACATCCGGTGGGGCAGCATCGACCTGCCGGAGACAATCACCGGCGTCACCAGCCAATGCGCCGCCATGAAACTTCTGCTCGCGCTTGCCGACAAAGTCGCCGGATCGAATCCATGGGGGCCCGTGGAGTATGTACGGATCGCCGAGGAGTACTACCGGGGACCTGATTTCGTCCCCGATATAGACAAGAGGACCGGCAAGCCCAAGGAGCAGATCGCCTGGCGCGGCGAGGGCTCCTCCGGGAAGGGGCCGGGCTCGTGGACGGCCCACTCCTGCGGCCCCTGCGAGCAACGCATCCCCTATCTGATCTGCGACCGCCCGGCAGCGGACTGACATCCACAGAAGCTTCCCACCGGCACCCCACGCCTCCGACGCCCTCTGTCGTAATCCCCCTCCATCGCTGATCGTTGATCCGTGCGATCCCGATCCGCGAGGGAGAGAGGGAGAGAGTCGTCATGTCGATCGGCCGCAGACAGCTCATGGCCGGTGGAGCCGGCATCGCCTTCACCGCCGCCACGGCAACCGCGTGCGGCTCGAACACCGGCCGCGGCGGCGAAGGTTCACGCGTCCGGCTGACGCAGTGGTACCACCAGTACGGCGAGGTGGGCACCCGGCAGGCCGTCGGCCGGTACGCGGCCGCCTACCCCGCCGCCGACGTCCACGTCGAGTGGCGGCCCGGCAATTACGACCAGCAGACGGCGGCCGCCCTGCTCACCGACTCCGGGCCCGACGTCTTCGAGACCACCGGGCCCACCCTGGACCAGATCCGGGGCGGCCAGGTCACCGACGTCACCGGCCTGATCGAGAACATCCGGGACGACTTCCTCCCCGCCGCCCTCGCGCCCCGCACCCACGACGGCCGGATCTGGGGCGTCCCCCAGGTCGTCGACACCCAACTGCTCTACTACCGCAAGAGCCTCCTCGCCGCCGCCGGCGTAAGCCCACCCCGCACCCTCGACGAACTGATCGACGCCGCCGCCCGGCTCACCGACCGGAAGACGAGGACCAAGGGCCTCTTCCTCGGCAACGACGGCGGCGCGGGCGTCCTAGCCGGCACCCCGCTGTACGCCGCCGGGCTGTCCCTCGTCACCCCGGACGGCGGGGTCGGCTTCGACGACCCGGCCGCCGCCCGCACCCTCGGCAAGCTCCACCGGCTGTACGCCGCCAAGTCGCTGCTGCTGGGCGCGCCCACCGACTGGTCCGATCCCTCCTCCTTCGTCCAGGGGCTCACCGCCATGCAGTGGTCCGGGCTGTGGGCGCTGCCGCGGATCAAGAAGGAGCTCGGCGACGACTTCGGGGTACTGCCCTTCCCGCCGGACGGCCCGGCCGGCAGACCCGCCGTGCCCGTCGGGGCGTACGCGGCCGCCGTGAACACCCGCAGCACCCACCGCGACGCGGCCAAGGCCTTCGCGAAGTGGCTGTGGGTGGAACGCACCGACCACCAGCTGGACTTCGCACTCTCCTATGGCTTCCACATCCCCGCCCGCGCCTCCCTCGCCGCGAAGGCGGACAGGCTCGCGTCCGGGCCGGCGGCCGAGGTGGTGCGGTTCACCAAGGACCACGGCTACGCGCAACCCCTGCTGTGGACGCCCGCGAGCCAGGTCGCCTACCAGGACGCGCTGCACCGGATCATCCAGGAGGGCGCCGACCCGGCCGCCCAGCTGAGGGCGGCGGTCCGCAGGACCGAGGCCGAGCTCACGCGCGTACGGAAGAAGGCCTGAGATGCGGCAGCGGAACAGCCGCGCGCTCTGGTTCTGGGTGTTCGTGGGCCCGTTCGCGGCCGGGCTCGCGCTCTTCACGTACGTACCGCTGCTGTGGAGCGTCCGGCTCAGCTTCTTCGACGCCCACAACACCGTCTCCCCCACCGACTTCGTGGGCCTGGACAACTACGCGACGGTGCTGGGCGACCCGGCCTTCCGCTCCTCGCTCGTGACCTTCGTGGTCTTCACCGCGTTCATCGTCCCCGCCACCTACGCGCTCTCGCTCGGCCTGGCCCTGGCCGTGAACCGGCTGCGCGTCGCCCAGGCGTTCTTCCGCTCGGTGTTCTTCCTGCCCACCGCCTGCTCGTACGTCGTGGCCGCGCTGGTGTGGAAGCTGTCGGTGTTCAACGGCGTCCGCTTCGGGCTGGCCAACACCGTCCTCGACTGGTTCGGCGCCGACCCCGTGGCCTGGCTGGCGACCCCCGACCCGCCCTGGTACTGGCTGGTCGTCGTCACCGTCCGGCTCTGGCTCCAGACCGGCTTCTACATGGTGCTGTTCCTGGCCGGGCTCCAGCGGATCCCGGTCCGGCTCTACGAGGCGGCCGCGCTCGACGGCGCCCGTCCCGGCTGGCAGACCTTCCGCCACATCACCTTCCCGGCGCTGCGGGCGACGTCCGTGGCCGTGGCCCTGCTGCTGGTGATCAACTCCTTCCAGGCGTTCGACGAGTTCTACAACCTGCTCTCCGACGCGCGCGGCTATCCGCCCTACGCCCGCCCGCCCCTGGTCCACCTCTACTACCTCGCCCTCGGCCAGGGTCAGGACCTGGGCCTGGGCAGCGCGGGAGCGGTGGTCCTGGCGCTGGTCATCGCCGTCGTCACGATCGTGCAGGCCCGCTGGGCGGGGCTGGGCCGCACGGAGGAGGCATAGCCGTGCACGACGCCCTCGTCCGCGCGGGGCGCGCCCTGCGCCTGGCGCTGCTGATCGCGCTCGCCGCGCTGTTCCTGCTGCCGTTCTATCTGCTGCTGCGGAACGGACTGGCCTCCGAGGCGGAGATCACCGCGCCCGGCTGGACGCTGTTCCCCCACGATCCGCGCTGGTCGAACGTGCGGGACCTGTTCACCGACCCTGACGTGCCGATGGCGCACTCCCTGCTGAACTCGGCACTGATCGCGGTGGCGACGACGGCCGGCACCCTGCTGCTCGCCTCCCTCGCGGGCTACGGACTGGCCCGGATCCCCTACCGGCACGCGAACGCCGTCTTCTACGCGATCCTGGGCACCCTGATGGTCCCGGCGGCGGTCACGTTCGTGCCCACGTTCGTGCTGGTGTCCTCGCTGGGGTGGGTCTCCTCGCTGCGCGGGCTGATCGTGCCGACGCTCTTCAGCGCCTTCGCGTGCTTCGTCTTCCGCCAGTACTTCCTGGGCTTCCCCCGGGAGCTGGAGGACGCCGCGCAGGTCGACGGGCTGGGCTACTGGCGCACGTACTGGCGCGTCGTCGTGCCCAACTCACGGCCGGTGTTCGCGGCGGTCGGCACCATCGTGTTCATCGGCGCCTGGAACTCCTTCCTGTGGCCGCTGGTCATCGGCCAGGGACGGAGCTCATGGACCGTCCAGGTGGCGCTGTCGACGTTCACCACGGCGCAGACCGTCACCGTTCACGAGTTGTTCGTGGCGGCCGCGGTCTCGATCCTGCCGCTGCTGCTGGTCTTCCTCTTCCTCCAGCGCTACATCGTGGCGGGAGTGGAACGGTCGGGGATCGACGACTGAGAGAGCGGCGACTGAGGCATCGACGACTGACCGGCCCGGGCGCGGCCCGGCCCGCGGTGGCCGCCGCGCAGCAGCGCGGCGCCGAGCGGGGTGAGGGTATGCATCACGGCGCTGCCGTGCCGCAGGGTCAGCACCAGCCCGGCCTCGCGCAGGACGCCCGCGTGCTGGCTGGCCGAGGCCGCCGACACGCCCACCCTGCGGGCCAGTTCGCTCGTCGTGCAGCCGCCGCCTATGGAGCCGAGCACCGCCGAGCGGGTGTGGCCGACCAGCTTGCCCAGCGAGCGCGGGGCCTCGGGGACGACGGGCGCAGTCTCCGACATCGTCCGGGCCGGGTAGACCAGCACGGGCGTGAGCTCGGTGTTCTGGAGCGTCACCGGGGTGCGGCGGCAGAAGAACGAGGGCAGCAGCACCAGACCGCGCCCGTTCAGGTACAGATCGCGGTCGACGGGGTAGTCGACCTCCAGCACGGGCGCCTGCCAGCGCATCGTCGGCGGCAGCGAGGACAGCAGCGCGTCCGCCCCACCGTCGAGCAGCGCCCGGCCGCGTACGGCGCGGTCCGCCTCGATCTGGGCCTGGATGTGTGCCCAGTACGGGGCTATGGCGGCCTGGTGGTACGCGTGGAGGGCGCCGATCAGCTTCCCGAACGCCCGGGAGTCCCCCTCGGCCAGCGATCGTATCCAAGCCGGCAGGGTGCGGACGGTGGAGAGCCGGCCGAGTTCGTCGTGCACCCGGTCGGCGGGGGTGGCCCGCAGCGCCTCCATGCCGGACTCGAGTCCGAGTAACCCTTCGGGCGGTGTGAGGAAGTCGGGGAAATATCCCCGGGGCGGAACCAGCGGCGCCAGCAGCCGCGTTTCACCATTCAACCGAGCACGGGTTTCCGAGCGCCAATCTCCGAAGATCGACTCGCCTTGTTTGTCCCGCAGCCGGTGCAGGCTCAATACGGTTTCCCAGAGCACGTCCGGGTCGCCGGCCAGGCGCAACCGGGCCAGATCGAGTCCAGTGAAATGGACACGCAGCACCAAACCCCCACATGAGACATCCGTCACCACCCCCCGCTCACTGAGTATGCACACCGATACGAGCTGTTACCACGCCCTTTTGGCCACAGTTGAAAGGACTCGCGGCGAACATCGCAGAAGCGAAATGCTATTCACGCACTCAGGGCCGCCCCGCTCGTTCCCGTGGGGGGTGGCGAGCGAAAAAGCGGCCGCTGAGTACGCGAGTTGCCGCCCGAGCCGATGCGGGCGGCAACAACTCCCGGTGGGGGAGTAAAGAGGGGCGGCGCTCCCGCACGGGCGCCGCCCCTTCGCCATGTCCCGCGCCCGTCCGGCCCGTTACGACGGGGTTACCGGCGCGCGGCCGCCCGCGAACGTACCGGACCACCCGGGGCAGACGTGCTGGAGGGGCAGCCCCCCGCACGGGTGCTGCCCCTCCGTCGGTCCGGAGCCGCTGAGGGTCTGAGGGTCGAGGTCATCCCAATAGCGGCTCCGGAGTTCACCGGAGCCGTCGAAGGTCCGAGGGTCGAGGTCATCCCAATGACGGCTCCGGAGTTCAATGGGCCGGCTCCGGCCGGCCGGCACTCAGCGGCTGTCGCTGCCGCCCTTGCCGTTCAGCGCCGCCGCGCGTCCGGCCTCAAGTCGCGCCACCGGCACCCGGAACGGGGAGCAGGAGACGTAGTCCAGGCCCACCTCGTGGAAGAAGTGCACCGACTCGGGGTCGCCGCCGTGCTCACCGCAGACGCCCAGCTTGAGGTCGGGGCGGGTGGCCCGGCCGGCCTCGACGGCGGAACGGACGAGGGAGCCCACGCCGTCCTTGTCGATGGTCTCGAAGGGGCTGACGCCGAAGATGCCCTTCTCCAGGTAGGCGGTGAAGAAGCTGGCCTCGACGTCGTCGCGGGAGAAGCCCCAGACGGTCTGGGTGAGGTCGTTGGTGCCGAAGGAGAAGAACTCGGCGGCCTCGGCGATCTGATCGGCCGTCAGCGCGGCGCGCGGCAGCTCGATCATCGTGCCCAGCGGCAGCTTGAGCCCGGTGCCGCTCGCGGCCTCGACCTCGGCGATGACGCGCTCGGCCTCCTCGCGGACGATCTCCAGCTCCTGGACGGTGCCCACCAGCGGGATCATGATCTCCGCGCGCGGGTCGCCCTTGGCGTTCTTGCGCTCGGCCGCGGCCTCGGCGATCGCCCGGACCTGCATGGCGAACAGGCCGGGGATGACCAGGCCGAGGCGGACGCCGCGCAGACCCAGCATGGGGTTCTGCTCGTGCAGCTTGTGCACGGCCTGGAGCAGGCGCAGGTCGTTCTCGTTGGCGTCCTCGCGGGCCTCGGCCAGCGCGACGCGCACCGACAGCTCGGTGATGTCGGGGAGGAACTCGTGCAGCGGCGGGTCGAGGAGGCGGACGGTGACGGGGAGACCGTCCATGGCCTCGAAGAGCTCCACGAAGTCGGCCTTCTGGAGCGGGAGAAGGGCACTGAGTGCCTCTTCACGCTCGGTGTCGGTGTCCGCCAGGATCAGCCGCTCGACCATCTCGCGCCGCTCGCCGAGGAACATGTGCTCGGTGCGGCACAGGCCGATGCCCTGGGCGCCGAAGCGACGGGCGCGCAGGGCGTCCTCGGCGTTGTCGGCGTTGGCGCGCACCCGCAGCCGGCGCATGCGGTCGGCGTAGGCCATCATCCGGTGCACGGCCTGGACCAGCTCGTCCGCGTCGTCGGCGCCCGCGTGCATGCGGCCCTCGAAGTACTCGACGACCGGGGACGGGACGACCGGGACCTCGCCCAGGTAGACCTTGCCGCTGGAGCCGTCGATGGAGACGACGTCGCCCTCCTGGACGACCACGCCGCCAGGGGCGGTCATCCGGCGCTGCTTGGTGTCGACCTCCAGCTCCTCGGCGCCGCAGACACAGGTCTTGCCCATGCCGCGCGCGACGACGGCGGCGTGCGAGGTCTTGCCGCCGCGCGAGGTCAGGATGCCCTCGGAGGCGATCATGCCGTCGAGGTCGTCGGGGTTGGTCTCGCGGCGGATCAGGATGACCTTCTCGCCGGAGCGGGACCACTTGACGGCGGTGTACGAGTCGAAGACGGCCCGGCCGACGGCGGCGCCCGGCGAGGCGGCGATGCCCCGGCCCAGCAGGTCGGTCTTCGCCTTCTCGTCGAAGCGCGGGAACATCAGCTGCGCGAGCTGGGCGCCGGTGACGCGCTGGAGCGCCTCGGCCTCGTCGATCAGGCCCTGGTCCACCAGCTGGGTGGCGATGCGGAAGGCGGCGCCCGCGGTGCGCTTGCCGACGCGGGTCTGAAGCATCCACAGCTTGCCGCGCTCGATGGTGAACTCGATGTCGCACAGGTCCTTGTAGTGCGTCTCCAGCGTCTCCATGATCTGCATCAGCTGGTCGTACGAGGCCTTGTCGAGCTGCTCGAGCTCGGCGAGCTGCATGGTGTTGCGGATGCCGGCGACGACGTCCTCGCCTTGGGCGTTCTGGAGGTAGTCGCCGTAGACGCCCTGGTGGCCGCTGGCGGGGTCGCGGGTGAAGGCGACGCCGGTGCCGGAGTCGGGGCCGAGGTTGCCGAAGACCATGGAGCAGATGTTGACGGCCGTGCCCAGGTCGCCGGGGATGCGCTCCTGGCGGCGGTAGAGCTTGGCGCGGTCGCCGTTCCAGGAGTCGAAGACCGCCCTTATGGCGAGGTCCATCTGCTCGCGGGGAGCCTGCGGGAAGTCGCGGCCGGTCTCCTTGGCGACGATGTCCTTGAACTGCGCGACCAGGGCCTTGAGGTCCGCCGCGGCGAGGTCGACGTCGGTGGTGACGCCCTTGGCCCGCTTGGCCTCCTCCAGCGCCTCCTCGAAGAGCTCGCCGTCGACGCCCAGCACGGTCTTGCCGAACATCTGGATGAGGCGGCGGTAGGAGTCCCAGGCGAAGCGCTCGTCCCCGGCCTGGGCCGCGAGACCGGCCACGGACTCGTCGGAGAGGCCGATGTTGAGGACCGTGTCCATCATGCCGGGCATGGAGAACTTGGCGCCCGAACGGACCGACACCAGCAGCGGGTCGTCGGCCTGGCCGAGCTTCTTGCCCATCCGCTCCTCAAGGGCCTCCAGGTGGGCGGTGACCTCGTCGCGCATGGACGGGGGCTCCTCGCCGCCCTCCAGGTAGACCTTGCAGGCCTCAGTGGTGATCGTGAATCCGGGCGGCACCGGCAGACCGAGGTTGGTCATCTCGGCGAGGTTGGCACCCTTCCCGCCGAGCAGGTCCTTGAGGTCCTTGTTGCCCTCGGTGAAGTCGTAGACGAACTTCTGGCGATCTTCGGATACCGGCACGGGAATCGACTCCTCACTGGGGCCTCCCGGACGCAGAGCGGGGAGGTCTTGCCCTGACGGCGGGGAGCGTACCCAGATCGAAGGCCGATTTGGAGGTCTACTCCGCCAACTTGGGGGCGTGACCACCCATCCGCCAGCAGATCGAAAGTCGAGCGCTCATCTGAGGTTTGACCCCACCTCTTTTAACCCTTGAAGGGAAGATGACCGAAAATCATCGTTCGATCACGCTTCGTCGACGATTCCCGCCATCTGGCGCCGAGTGCCATCAGGACTTGAAGCCAAAAGGGGTGGCACGCAGTGCCACCCCTTGGAAAGGTGCACCCCTGATTTCGCCGCTCATCTGAGCGTGTCACCTATCAGAGGTGGCGAGAATCACGCCGTATCCACCGGCCCGTCAGCCGCCGGAAGTGTCCAGTTCCGCTTCCGTACCCACGGTTGCGGCATCGAACGGGTCATCGAGCCACCCGTCCGGAAGCACCACTCGATCGCGCCCGGAGGTCCGTCCGCGCGGGCCGTCGGCACCGGCCGGCCAGGGCTGGTCCAGGTCCAGCCCGCTCAAAAGAGCGTCCAGTTCCTCCAGAGATGAGGCGATTGCCAGCTTCTTCCGGAGCTCCGAGCCGACCGAGAAGCCCTTCGTGTACCAGGCGACGTGCTTGCGGAAGTCGATGACCCCGCGCGCCTCGTCCTCCAGCCACTCCCCCAGCAGCGTCGCGTGGCGCACCATCACCCGCGCCACGTCGCGGAGCGTGGGCCGCGCGTACGAGGGCTCCCGGCCCTCCTCGCGCGCCTCGAAGGCCTCGACGAGGTCGCCGAAGAGCCAGGGGCGGCCCAGGCAGCCGCGGCCGACCACGACGCCGTCGCAGCCGGTCTCCCGCATCATCCGCACGGCGTCCTCGGCCGACCAGATGTCCCCGTTGCCCAGCACCGGGACCTCCGGCACGGCCTCCTTCAGGCGCGCGATGGCGTCCCAGTCGGCGGTGCCGCTGTAGTGCTGGGCGGCGGTGCGCCCGTGCAGGGCGATGGCGGTGACGCCCTCCTGGACGGCGATCCGGCCGGCGTCGAGGTAGGTGAGGTGGTCGTCGTCGATGCCCTTGCGCATCTTCATGGTCACCGGGAGCGCGCCGGCGTTGCCGACGGCCTCGCGGAGGATCGAGCGCAGCAGGTTCCGCTTGTAGGGCAGGGCGGAGCCGCCGCCCTTGCGGGTGACCTTGGGGACGGGGCAGCCGAAGTTCAGGTCGATGTGGTCGGCCAGGTCCTCGTCCACGATCATGCGGACGGCCTTGCCGACGGTCACCGGGTCGACGCCGTAGAGCTGGATCGAGCGGGGCTTCTCGGTCCCGTCGAAGTGGATCAGCCGCATCGTCTTGGCGTCGCGCTCCACGAGCGCGCGCGTGGTGATCATCTCGCTGACGAAGAGCCCCTTGCCACCCGAGAACTCACGGCACAGCGTGCGGAAAGGAGCGTTGGTGATCCCCGCCATGGGGGCCAGGACCACCGGCGGCTGCACGGAGTGCGGACCGATCTGGAGCGTCATGGGGGAGCTTCCTCGAAGTGGTGCGGACGTTCGGGCTGACCGTCCATTGTCCCTCATTCGGCGCAGACTCCCCGTGCCTCGGTGAGCGCCAGGGTGTGGAGCCGGTGCAGCGCGGCACGGGTGTCCTCGTCGGCGGGGGTGAAGGTGATCAGCCGGGTGCCGGGGTTGGGCCCGGTCCACAGGCTGGTGTGGTTCAGCCGCAGCAGGCCCACCCGGGGGTGCTGGAGGATCGCCGGCCGGTGGTCGTCGACCGGCATGATCTCGTGCCGCGCCCAGAGCTCCCGGAAGTCCGCCGAGGCCTCCAGCAGCCGTCTGAGCAGGCATTTCCAGGCGGGCTCAGCGATGTGCTCGGCCATGGCGGCACGGAATTTGGCGGCCATGGCCCGTCTGGCCTCCTCCCCGTTGAGCGCGGAGGCGCGCCAGACGGGGTCGGTGAAGTGCAGCCACAGGCAGTTGCGGTTCTCCGGCGGGAGGGCGTCCAGGTCGCCCATCAGACGGCCGTAGCTGCGGTTGTGGGCCAGGATGTCGTAGCGCGCGTTCTGCACACAGGCGGGCAGCGGCTCAAGGCCCTCCAGCACCTCGCGCAGTGCCGGGGTGATGCCGGCGCCGTCCGTGCCGGGCAGCGGGTCGACGGAGTTGGCCAGGGCGAACAGATGGCCGCGCTCGCCCCGGTCGAGCACCAGCGCCCGGGCGAGGGAGTCGAGCACCTGGCTGGAGACCTGGATGTCCCGGGCCTGCTCCAGCCACGTGTACCAGGTGACCCCCACGGCGGCGAGCTGGGCCACCTCCTCCCGGCGCAGGCCCGGCGTACGGCGGCGCGGACCGCGCGGCAGCCCCACCTGCTCGGGTGTGATGCGCTCCCTGCGGGAGCGCAGAAAGGCCGCCAGCTCCCGACGGCGTACGTCATCGGCCGTAGGAACGGTTACGGCGGAGCGCTCGAACATCATCGTCGTCATAACCCAAGGGTGCGGGCCCAGGCAGGCAGTTTCCAGGTAGTGCCGGTACCAGGATAAGAACACTCTGGTACCAGGCTCCGGGCACCGCCATCGTCGTATCCGTGAGTGAACCCCGCATAGCCCCCGTCCCCGTCCCGACGACTCCCGACTCCGCCTCCGCCTCCGTCCGTGTGCCCGCCTCCTCGCCCGCGCTGAGCCCGCTGGGGCTGGCGACCGTTCTCCTGGGGGCGGCGCTGCCGTTCCTGGACTTCTTCATCGTCAACGTCGCCCTGCCGACGATCGACCACGACCTGGACGCCGGTCCGGCGCTGCTGGAGATGGTGGTGGGCGGCTACGGCGTCGCCTACGCGGTTCTGCTCGTGCTCGGCGGACGGCTGGGCGACATGGTGGGCCGGCGCCGGCTGTTCCTGTGGGGCACGGCCGCCTTCGGTGTGACCTCCGTGGCGTGCGGCCTGGCCCCGGACGCCTGGACGCTGGTGGCGGCGCGGATCGCGCAGGGCGCGTCGGCGGCGCTGATGCTCCCGCAGGTGCTGGCGACCATCCAGGCCACGACGCGGGGCGCGGAGCGCACCCGGGCGCTGAGCCTGTACAGCGGCACGGCCGGTGTGGTGAGCGCGGTCGGGCAGGTGCTCGGTGGCGTGCTGGTGTCGGTCGATCTGCTGGGCACCGGCTGGCGGTCGATCTTCCTGATCAACGCGCCGATCGCGGCGGTGACGCTGCTGCTCGCGGTCCGTTCGGTGCCGGAGACCCGCTCGGACAACCCGACGCGGGTGGACGGCCGGGGCACGCTCCTGCTGTCGCTGACGCTGGTGTCGCTGCTGGTGCCGCTGACGGAGGGCCGCTCGACGGGCTGGCCGCTGTGGTCGTGGCTGCTGCTGGCGACGTTCCCGGTCGCGGCGGTGGCGTTCGTGCTCGTGGAGCGGCGCGAGGAGCGCGCGGGGCGGACCCCGCTGGTGCCGCCCTCGCTGCTGCGGGTGCCCTCGGTGCGCGACGGCCTGGCGGTGATCGTCCCCTTCTCCATCGGCTGGGGCGGCTTCATGTTCGTCCTCGCGGTGGCGCTCCAGGAGGGGCTGCGGCTGGGCCCGATGGCGGCCGGGGCGGCGCTGGTGCCGATGTGCGCGACCTTCCTGATCGGCTCGCTGGCGGGTCCCCGGCTGGCCTCGCGGTTCGGGCGCCGGCTGGTGACCGCGGGGGCGCTCGTCCAGGGGCTGGGGCTGATCACGGTGGGCGCGACGTTCTGGTTCGGCTGGGACGGCCTGGGCGCGCTGGGGCTGGCGCCGGGGCTGGCCGTCCAGGGGCTGGGCCAGGGCCTGCTGATGCCGATCACGATGCGGCTGGTGCTCAGCGAGGTGCCGGTGGCGCAGGCGGGGGTCGGCGGCGGGGTGCTGGTCACCACCCAGCAGGCGTTCATGGCGCTGGGCGTGGCCACGATGGGCTCGCTGTTCCTGTCGCTGGCGCCGGGCGCGGGGATGCGGGAGGGACTGGGGATCACGCTGGGGGTGCAGCTGGTGCTGGTGGTCGTCACGGTGGGGCTGAGCCTGCGGCTGCCGCGCTCGGTGGCGTGAGGGCCTGAGGACTCAGGAGCGGAGCAAGCATGGACTGACAGATATTGAAATCTGTCAGTCCATGTGTCACTGTGGTTGGCGTACCCGCTCCACCTCCTCCCCCTCCTCCTCCCCTCCGAAGGAGTCCCCGTGCTGCACCGCACTCTCGGCACCACCGGCCCCCAGGCCTCGGCCCTCGGCCTCGGCTGCATGGGCATGTCCGCCCTCTACGGCGACGCCGACCGCGCCGAATCGATCGCCACCATCCACGCCGCCCTCGACGCGGGCGTCACCCTGCTCGACACCGGTGACTTCTACGGCATGGGTCACAACGAGATGCTCATCGGCGAGGCCCTCCGCTCGGCCCCCGCGGCGCACCGCGAGAAGGCCCTGACCAGCGTGAAGTTCGGCGCCCTGCGCGACCCGGACGGCGGCTGGTCCGGCTACGACGGCCGCCCCGCCGCCGTGAAGAGCTTCGCCGCCTACTCGCTCCAGCGACTGGGCGTCGACCACATCGACGTCTACCGGATCGCCCGCGTCGACCCGGACGTCCCGATCGAGGAGACCGTCGGCGCCATCGCCGAGCTGGTCGAGGCCGGCCACGTCCGCCACATCGGCCTCTCCGAGGCCGGCGCGGACACCATCCGCCGGGCCGCCTCCGTCGCCCCGATCTCCGACCTCCAGATCGAGTACTCGCTGCTCTCGCGCGGCATCGAGGAGCGCATCCTGCCCACCTGCCGCGAGCTGGGCATCGGCGTCACCGCTTACGGCGTGCTCTCGCGCGGCCTGATCAGCGGCCACTTCGGCCGTGACCGGCAGCTCGCCGCCAATGACTTCCGCGGCATGAGCCCGCGCTTCCAGGGCGAGAACCTCCAGCGCAACCTCGACCTCGCCGACGCGCTGCGCAAGGTCGCCGAGGACCGGGGCGCGACGGTCGCGCAGACCGCCATCGCCTGGGTCCTCTCGCGCGGCGAGGACATCGTCCCCCTGGTCGGCGCCCGCCGCCGCGACCGCCTCCAGGAGGCCCTGGGCGCGCTGGACCTCACCCTGGACGCGGACGACCTCGCGGCCATCGAAGCGGCGATCCCCGCCGGGTCCGCCTCCGGCGCCCGCTACCCCGACTCCCAGATGACCCACCTGGACAGCGAGCGCTGAGGCATTGGCCTGGTTGTGGGCAGGCGTTCCGCAGGGCTGGGGGCACCTCCCAGCGGTAGCTGGGGGAGGGTGGGCACAACCACCACCGGCCCGCACCCGGGTACGGTCGTCGTACAAACCAAGCGCGCCCGTACCACCGTCCCCCGAAGGGAAGCCGCCCCCTCATGCCCCCCGAACCGCTGACTTCCGACCGCGTCCTCGAAGCCACCGAGGACGTGCTGCGCCGCTACGGCCCCGCCAAGGCCACCGTGGTCGACGTGGCCCGCGCGCTGGGGGTCAGCCACGGCAGCGTCTACCGCCACTTCGGCAGCAAGGCCGCCCTGCGGGAGGCCGTCACCGATCGCTGGCTCGACCAGTCGCACGCCGAGCTGTCGGCGCTGGCCGACGCGGAGGGCCCGGCCGAGACCCGGCTGCGCGACTGGCTGGCCGCGCTCTTCGCGGCCAAGCGCCGCAAGGCGGGCGACGACCCGGAGCTGTTCGCCACGTACATGGTCCTCGCAGGCGAGAACAGCAGCACCGTGGAGCGCCACATCGCGACGATGATCGAACAGCTCGCCCGGATCATCGACGGCGGTGTCGGCCAGGGCGAGTTCAGGCCCGTCGAGCCCACGACGGCCGCCCGCGCCGTCTGGGACGCGAGCAACCGCTTCCACGACCCCGCGTACGCGGCGGAGTGGTCGCGGCCCGGCATCGAGCCCGCCTTCGAGGCGGTCTGCGACCTGGTCCTACGCGGCCTCCACGCATAAGGGGGCGGGGGTCACCCCACCCCGAGAAACCGCAGAACGGCGAGGACCCGCCGATGGTCGGCATCGGCCTTCGGCAGGTCCAGCTTCGCCAGGATGCTGTTGATGTGCTTGGCCACGGCGCTCTCGCTGACGACCAGCCGCTCGGCGATGCCCGCGTTGGAACGGCCCTCGGCCATGGAGGCGAGCACCTCCCGCTCGCGCGCCGTCAGCCGGTCCAGCGGATCGCTGTGACGTCGCGTCAGCAGCTGGGAGACCACCTGCGGGTCGAGCGCCGTGCCGCCCGCGGCCACGCGCCGCAGCGCCTCGATGAACTCCTCGACGTCGGCGACCCGTTGCTTGAGGAGATAGCCGAATCCCGCGGTGTCGCCGATCAGCAGCTCGGTGGCGTAGCGCTCCTCGACGTACTGGGAGAGGAGCAGCACCGCCGTGTCCGGCCACCGCTCGCGCAGTACGAGTGCCGCTCGTACGCCCTCGTCCGTGAAGCCGGGCGGCATCCGTACGTCGAGGACGACGAGGTCCGGCCGGTGCAGCTCGACGGCGGCGAGCGCCGACTCCGCGTCGCCGGCTTCCGCGACCACTTCGAATCCGGCCGCCTCCAGGACCTTCACCAGGCCCACTCGGAGCAGGACGGAATCCTCGGCGATCACAGCGCGCACGGCAGCTCCACGGTCACGACGGTCGGGCCCCCGACGGGGCTGCTGAAGGAGAACGTGCCGTCGACCGACGCGACGCGTTTGGCCAGCCCGGCCAGCCCGGTACCGCCCGAGGGGTCGGCACCGCCCACGCCGTCGTCGGAGACGACGACGAGCAGTATGCCCCCGAAGCGTTCGACGGTGACATCCACCCTCGACGCCTGCGCGTGCTTGACGACGTTGGCGAGCGCCTCGGACACCACGAAGTAGGCGACGGCCTCGACCGCCTGGGCGGGCCGGGAGGCGAGGTCCACCTTCACCCGCACGGGCAGTGGCGCCCGTTCGGCGAGCCCGGACAGCGCGGCGTCCAGCCCGCGGTCCTCCAGGACGGCGGGGTGCAGTCCGCGCACGAGGTCCTGGAGCTCGGCGATGGCCTCCTTGGCCTCGCGGTGGGCGGCGTCGATGACCTTGCGGGCATCGTCGGGCAGATCGGGCATCGTCACCTTGGCCAGGCCCAGGTTGACGGCCAGGGACACCAGCCGCTGCTGGGCACCGTCGTGGAGGTCCCGTTCGATGCGCCGGCGCTCGGCGTCGGCGGCGTCCACGACACCGGCGCGGGCCTCGGTGACCTCCTCCACCCGGCGTTCCAGCTGCTCGGCCCGGCTGGGCCCGAGGCGCGTGAGCGCCGCCCGGGTGTCGACGCGGGCGAGCGCGCCGGACAGCCACGCGGATCCGTAGAGCCCTGCGATGCCGACGGCGGTGAGGTAGCCGCCCTGCGTCGCGTAGCCCGTCGGCCGGTACTCCGGGGGCACGACCCACACCCACACGTAGATGGTGGCTGCCACGAAGGAGGCCGCCCACAGCAGCAGGACGCACACCCCGCCCGCGGCGATCAGCGGCCCCATCACCAGGTGGTACCGCACCTGCCGCCAGGCCGACTCCGAGCGCAGCCACCGCAGCACGCCGCCGGCGGCCGCCGGTGCGGGGATCTCCACCCCGAGCCGCGTCCGGAACCGTCTCCGCTGGGCGACGCTCAGCACCGGCGAGGCCGCCCCGACCACCGCGAGCATCCCCAGCACCGCCGCCACACAGCTCAACGCCCGCGTCGGCCCCCCGTTCAGCCACGGCACGGAGAGCGTGAAGAGCGAGCCGACCTGGATCAGCGCCCCGACAGTGAGAAAGGCGGCGGAACGGGCCGCACCCTCGAAGGGCCGGAGAAGCTGCTGGAGCGGGCGGGGAATTCTCATGCGTCAAACGGTATGCGCGCAGGTCAGAGGGGTCGATGGCGGTGCTGCCCGGACCGGGGGTGAAGACAGTGCCACCCCGGGCGGGCCCTGGCGGGGGCGGGCGCGGGCGCGGGGGTGGCGATCGCGGGGCGGATGGGCTGGGGAGGGCTGGACCCGGGGTGATTGTCAGTGGGGGTGGCTACGGTGCGTGGTGCCACGCTTACTTGAGCAAGGAGGCGCATCATGGCAGTCATGGTTGAGACGCCACTGCCCCAGACCATAAGCCCCGCCCGAGACCCTTACGGGTTCGAGGAACTGTGCCACGTCCTGGAGATCGTCGACCAGAACCTCCCGGATGGCTTTCGATCGGAGATCATCAGGGGGAGAATCGTCGTGTCGCCGTGGTCCAAGGCCAAATACCGGTCCATTCTGGTCAGCTTGACGCGCCAGTTGGGGCCACACGTGCCCGAGGGCCACATCGCCGATAGGTGTCCGTTGCTCTTCAGGTTCCAGGGCCACAGCAGAAGCTACGGCCCCGACGTCCACGTGTCGGACGAAGAGCTGACGAAAGACGTCGACAGCATCCACACGCCCGGTGAGTCGCTCTCCCTGGTGGGTGAGCTGACGTCCGCTTCGACGGCCGACTTCGACCGTCGGGACAAGGTCGAGATCTACGGCAAGGCAGGGGTACCGGTGTACGTCCTGGTTGACATCCTCAACTCGGCGGTGAGCGTCTACTCGTCCCCCTCCGAGGGCGGATATGGGCGGTGCACTGAAGTCAAGTTCGGCGACAAGGTCCACATCCCTGCCCCCTTCGACTTCGAACTCGACACCTCGAACTGGAAGGCCTGACCCAGAGGGCCTGACCCAGACCGAAGGCCCCGGCCCCCGCACCACGCGGGGAACCGGGGCCTCGGCCGGAGAATCCGGACGTCAGCAGCCGATCAGGCGGCTGGCCAGGTAGCCCTCGATCTGGTCGAGAGACACCCGCTCCTGCTTCATCGTGTCGCGCTCGCGCACCGTCACCGCGTTGTCCTCGAGCGTGTCGAAGTCGACCGTGACGCAGAACGGCGTACCGATCTCGTCCTGGCGACGGTAGCGGCGGCCGATGGCGCCCGCGTCGTCGAACTCGATGTTCCAGTTCTTGCGGAGGTCCGCCGCGAGGCCCTTGGCCTTCGGGGACAGCTCCGGGTTGCGGGAGAGCGGCAGGACCGCGACCTTCACCGGGGACAGGCGCGGGTCGAGGCGCAGCACGGTGCGCTTCTCCAGCTTGCCCTTGGCGTTGGGGGCCTCGTCCTCGATGTAGGCGTCGAGGAGGAAGGCGAGCATCGTGCGGCCGACACCGGCGGCGGGCTCGATGACGTAGGGGGTCCAGCGCTCGCCGGCCTCCTGGTCGAAGAACGACAGGTCCTGGCCGGACGCCTTGGCGTGGGCGCCGAGGTCGTAGTCGGTGCGGTTGGCGACGCCCTCGAGCTCGCCCCACTCGTTGCCACCGAACTGGAAGCGGTACTCGATGTCAGCGGTGCGCTTGGAGTAGTGGGAGAGCTTCTCCTTCGCGTGCTCGTACCACCGCATGTTCTCCTCGCGCAGGCCGAGACCGGTGTACCAGTTCCAGCGCTGCTCCATCCAGTATTCCTGCCACTGCTCGTCCTCGCCCGGCTTGACGAAGAACTCCATCTCCATCTGCTCGAACTCGCGAGTGCGGAAGATGAAGTTGCCCGGCGTGATCTCGTTGCGGAAGGACTTGCCCATCTGGGCGATGCCGAACGGGGGCTTCTTCCGGGAGGTCTGCTGGACCTGGGCGAAGTTGGTGAAGATGCCCTGGGCGGTCTCGGGGCGCAGGTAGGCGACCGAGCCGGAGTCCTGGGTCGGGCCGAGGTGGGTGGAGAGCAGGCCGGAGAACTGCTTGGGCTCGGTGAACTGGCCCTTGTTGCCGCAGTTCGGGCAGTTGATGTCCGCCAGGCCGTTCTCGGGCAGCTTGCCGTGCTTGGCCTCGTAGGCCTCTTCCAGGTGGTCGGCACGGTAGCGCTTGTGGCAGGAGGTGCACTCGGTCAGCGGGTCGCTGAAGGTCGCGACGTGGCCGGAGGCGACCCAGACCTCGGAGGCCAGGATCACCGACGAGTCGATACCCACGACGTCCTCGCGCGAGGTGACCATGTAGCGCCACCACTGGCGCTTGATGTTCTCCTTGAGCTCCACGCCGAGCGGACCGTAGTCCCAGGCGGCGCGCTGGCCGCCGTAGATCTCACTGCACGGATAGACAAAGCCACGGCGCTTGCTCAGGCTGACGATGGTGTCGATCTTGTCGGCGGCCACGGTGCTCTCTTCATTGCGACGACGAACAGCGAATGGTTCAGGTTACCGGCGCTCCACCCCCTCTCATCAAATCGGCTATGGCCTTGGCTTGACCCAATCCTCCACAACCGGACGAGCCGGGCTGCTGTTGACAATCGTTTCCACTTTTGTTGAAAATGAGTGTCATGAACGTACGTCCGATCCGCCCCGTTCGCTCCCGCCGCCGAATAACCGGCCCCGCCGTCGCCATCGCCGCGACGCTCGGCCTGGTCTCCCTCTCCGCTTGCTCGGCCATGAGCTCCGACGGCCGGACCCCGGATGGAAAGTTGCAGGTCACAGCGTCGTTCTACCCCCTGGAATTCCTGGCGAAGGAGATCGGCGGAGACCATGTGAAGGTCACCGGCCTGACCAAGCCCGGTGTCGAACCGCACGATCTCGAGCTCACTCCCAAGCAGACCGGCTCGCTGGCCGACGCGGGCGCGATCGTCTACCTCAAGGGCCTCCAGCCCGCCGTGGACACGGCGATCAAGCAGTCCGGAAACAAGCACGTCGCCGACGCGGCCTCCCTCACCGCCCTGGAGAAGCACGGCAGCGAGGTCGACGGCCACCACCACACCACCGGCGACAACCACTCGGACCCCTCCGGCTCCGGTGACGGGCACGACCACGAGGACGGCGGCGCCGACCCCCACATCTGGCTGGACCCGGTGAAGTACGCCGAGGTCGCCAAGGGCGTCGCCAAGACCCTCGGCGAGGCGGACCCGGACCACAAGGCGGACTATGAGAAGAACGCCGCCGCGCTCGCGACGAAGCTGGACGCGCTGAACAAGAAGTTCGCCGAGGGCCTGAAGAACCGCGCCTCGGACACCTTCATCACCACCCACGCCGCCTTCGGCTACCTCGCCGAGCGCTACGGGCTGACCGAGGAGGCGATCAGCGGCGTGGACCCGGAGTCCGAGCCCAGCGCCGCCCGGATGAAGGACCTCCACAAGCTCGCCGAGGACCACCACGTCAGCACGGTCTTCTTCGAGACGCTCGCCAACCCCGCCACGGCGAAGACCCTGGCGAAGGACCTGAACCTGAAGACCGACGTGCTCGACCCGCTGGAAGGCATCACGGACAAGTCCAGGGGCCACGACTACTTCGAGGTCATGGAGTCCAACCTCGCCGCCCTGAAGAAGGCGCTCGGCACCAAGTGAGCACAGCGAGTACCTCCGAGGAGGAGGCAGCCATGGAGCAGCCTGTCATATCCCTGAGCGGGGCCACGGCCTCGCTGGGCTCACGCCCCGTCCTGCGCGGCGTCGACCTGACCGTGCGCCGCGGCGAGGTCGTCGCCCTGCTCGGCGCCAACGGCTCCGGCAAGTCCACGGCCGTCCGGGCCATCGTGGGCCAGGTGCCGCTGACCGGCGGTGAGCTGGAGCTCTTCGGCACCCCGCGCCGGCGCTTCCGCGACTGGGCCCGCGTCGGCTACGTCCCCCAGCGCACCACCGCCGCCGGCGGGGTGCCCGCGACGGTGCGCGAGGTCGTCTCCGCGGGCCGGCTGGCCCGTACGAAGCTGGGCCCGACCCGCAAGGCCGACCGCGAGGCCGTCGTACGCGCCCTGGACCTGGTCGGCATGGCCGACCGGATCAAGGACTCCGTGAACGCCCTCTCCGGCGGCCAGCACCAGCGGGTGCTGATCGCCCGCGCGCTGGCCGGCGAACCCGAGCTGCTGATCATGGACGAGCCGATGGCCGGCGTGGACCTCACCAGCCAGGAGGTGCTGGCGAACGCCCTGCGCGAGGAGGTCGGCCGCGGCGCCACCGTCCTGCTCGTCCTCCACGAGCTGGGCCCGCTGGAGCCGCTCATCGACCGCGCGGTGGTGCTCCGCGACGGCTGCGTCGTCCACGACGGCCCGCCGCCCAAGGCCGTGGGCCAGCACGCCCTCCCCGGCCACGACCATGTGCACCCGCACGCCGACCCGTCCGCGGAACCGATCAGAACGGGGCTGCTGAGCTGATGGACATTCTCGAACTCGCCTTTATGCAGCGGGCGCTGCTCGCCGCGCTGCTGGTGGGCGTCACCGCGCCCGCGATCGGCATCTACCTCGTCCAGCGCCGCCAGGCGCTGATGGGCGACGGCATCGGCCATGTCGCCCTCACCGGTGTGGGCCTGGGCTTCCTGCTCAACGCCAGCCCGGTGTGGGTGGCCACGATCGTCTGCGTGATCGGCGCGGTGGTCATGGAGCTGATCCGCTCCTACGGCAAGGCACGCGGCGACATCGCCCTCGCCCTGCTCTTCTACGGCGGCATGGCGGGCGGCGTGATGCTGATGAGCCTCGCCCCCGGCGGCTCCAACGCCAACCTCACCACCTACCTCTTCGGCTCGATCACCACCGTCTCGCAGCAGGACATCATGGCGATCTGCCTGCTGGCCGCGTTCGTGATCGTCACGACGGTCGGGCTGCGCCGGCAGCTCTTCGCGATCTGCCAGGACGAGGAGTTCGCGCGCGTCACCGGCCTGCCGGTGCGCCTGCTGAACCTGCTGATCGCGATCACCGCCGCGCTGACCGTCACCGTCGCCATGCGCGTCGTCGGCCTGCTGCTGGTCAGCGCCCTGATGGTGATCCCCGTGGCCGCCTCCCAGCAGCTCGCCCGCAGCTTCGCGACGACCTTCGCCATGGCCGTGGCCATCGGCGTCCTCGTCACCCTTTCGGGCACGGTCACCTCGTACTACGTGGACGTCCCCTCGGGCGCGACGATCGTCCTCATGGCCATCGGCGTCTTCCTCGCGCTCACCGCGCTCGCCACCCCCCTGGCGAGGAAACGCGCGGACCGGGCGGCCGCCGAGGAACGCTGCACCCTGGAGGAGCCCACCATGGGCCCGGCCACCGACGACGTCCGGGTCTGATCCAAGGGCCTGGCACAATTGTCGTGGCAACACCCACGGTGGGAATGTTGCCACGAGTGTTCAGGCGAGCTTGAGGAGGCAACTGTGGTGACCGCCGGTCCCCCGGTACGCGGCCGAGCCACCAAACAGCGGGCCGCCGTCGCGGCAGCGCTCGACGAGGTGGACGAGTTCCGCAGCGCGCAGGAGCTCCACGACATGCTCAGGCACCGCGGCGCCTCCGTCGGCCTGACCACGGTCTACCGCACCCTCCAGTCCCTCGCCGACGCCGGCGAGGTCGACGTCCTGCGCACCAGCGAGGGCGAGGCCGTCTACCGCCGCTGCTCCAGCGGACACCACCACCACCTCGTCTGCCGCGCCTGCGGCAAGGCGGTCGAGGTCGAGGGCCCGGCCGTCGAGAAGTGGGCCGACGCCATCGCCGAGGAACACGGCTTCGTGGACGTCGCCCACACCATAGAGATCTTCGGCACCTGCGGGGACTGCGCGGCGAAGGGCTGACCGCCGGCCATCGTGAAAAGCCTGTGGGGCGCTCCCGGAAGATTCCGGGAGCGCCCCACAGGCTTTGTCACTACTCCTGCGTCTGCATCTGCTCGTTCGGGATCGCCCCGCCGAAGCGGCGGTCGCGCTGGGCGTACTCCAGGCAGGCGCGCCACAGGTCGCGGCGGTCGAAGTCGGGCCACAGGACGTCCTGGAAGACCATCTCGGCGTACGCGCTCTGCCAGATCAGGTAGTTGGAGGTGCGCTGCTCGCCGGAGGGGCGCAGGAAGAGGTCGACGTCCGGCATGTCCGGGTAGTAGAGGTACTTGGCCAGGGTCTTCTCATTGACCTTCGACGGGTCCAGGCGGCCCGCCTTCACGTCCTCCGCCAGCGCCTGCGCCGCGTCGGCGATCTCGGCACGGCCGCCGTAGTTCATGCAGAAGTACAGCGTGAGCTTGTCGTTGTTCTTCGTCTGCTCCTGGGCGATCTGGAGCTCCTTGGCCACCGAGCGCCAGAGCCGGGGCATGCGGCCCACCCAGCGGACCCGGATGCCGAGTGCGTCGAGCTGGTCGCGGGTCTTGCGGATGAAGTCGCGGTTGAAGTTCATCAGGAAGCGGACCTCGTCCGGGGAGCGCTTCCAGTTCTCGGTCGAGAAGGCGTAGAGGGAGATGCTGCCCACGCCCATCTCGATCGCGCCCTGGAGGACGTCGAGCACGCGCTCGGCGCCGACCTTGTGGCCCTCGGTGCGCGGCAGGCCGCGGTCCTTGGCCCAGCGGCCGTTGCCGTCCATGACGATCGCCACGTGCTCGGGGACGAGCTCGCCGGGGATCTTCGGGGGGCGGGCGCCCGAAGGGTGCGGGTCGGGGATGCGGTACTCGCGTCGCGCCCGGCCAAGAATCCCGCGTACAACCATGGGTGCCACTACTCCTTGATCCCTGTTTCGCTTAGTTCTCGACATACCTGAGCGAGCGAAGCCCCCGCTCCAGATGCCATTGCAGATAGGCCGCCACCAGCCCGCTGCCCTCCCGGACGTGGCGCGCCTCGCACGCGTCCGCCGTCGCCCAGTCCCCCGTCAGCAGCGCGCCCAGGAGCTCGATCGACTCCGAGGAGGGTACGACGCATCCGGGCACCCGACACTCCCCGCAGACCACACCGCCCGCGGCCGCGGAGAAGAACCGGTTCGGCCCGGGCATGCCGCACTTCGCGCAGGCGCCGAAGCTGGGCGCGTAGCCGTTGACGGCGAGGGAGCGCAGCAGGAACGCGTCGAGCACCAGATGGGGGGCGTGGGCCCCGGAGGCGAGGGTGCGCAGCGCGCCCACGAGCAGCAGGTACTGCTGCACGGCGGGCTCGCCCTCGTGGTCGGTGAAGCGCTCGGCGGTCTCCAGCATGGCGGTGCCGGCGGTGTAGCGGGCGTAGTCGGTGACGATCGCGCCACCGTACGGAGCGATGGTCTCGCTCTGGGTGCACAGCGGCAGCCCGCGTCCCACGAGCTCGCTGCCGCGTGCGAAGAACTGCACGTCGACGTGGGAGAACGGCTCCAGCCGCGCCCCGAACTTCGACTTGGTGCGGCGCACTCCCCGGGCGACGGCCCGCACCCGGCCGTGGCCGCGCGTGAGGAGGGTGATGATCCGGTCCGCCTCGCCCAGCTTCTGGGTGCGCAGCACTATGCCGTCGTCGCGGAACAGACTCATGGAGCCATTCTCCCGTACGGGTGACGTGCCGGGCGCCATCGCCACCGGGGCCCCATGGGCCACCGTCCCCCGATCCGCAATACACACGATGTGGTGAAATCCCTCCCGCGCCCGCCCGACATGTGCTCTCTTTGGAGCAGAAGCCACGACATCGAAACGACATCGGAGTGACGACATCGTGGCCCGCCTCCGGGAGGGAAGAGGGGGGTGCCGGCGCGTGCGGGTGTTCATCGCGGGGATCGACGGATATCTCGGCTGGCCGCTGGCCCAGCACCTGGCCTCCCGGGGGCACACCGTCGCCGGTGCCGACGCGCTGCTGCGCCGGGCCTGGGTCGCCGAGCGGGGCTCGGTCAGCGCCGTGCCGATCGCCCCGGTGCACGAGCGGCTCGCCGCGTTCCGTGAGCTGACCGGCGGGCCCCTGCCGTTCTCGCCCCTGGACCTGCGGGACCACCCCGCGCTGGGCCGGGCGCTGGCGGGCTTCGCGCCGGACGCCGTGGTGCACCTCGCCGAGTGCCCGTCCGCGCCGTACTCGATGATCGACTTCCGGCACGCCGAATTCGTCCAGAGCAACAACGTCTCCGGCACCCTCAGCCTGCTGTTCGCGATGCGCGAGCACTGCCCCGGCGCCCATCTGGTCAAGCTCGGCACCATGGGCGAGTACGGCACGCCCGATCTGGACATCCCCGAGGGCTTCTTCGACGTGGAGTTCCGCGGCCGGCGCGACCGGCTGCCGTTCCCCCGGCAGGCGGGCTCCTGGTACCACTGGAGCAAGGTCTTCGACTCGCAGAACGTCGGCTTCGCCTGCCGGCTGTGGGGGCTCGCGGCGACCGATGTCATGCAGGGGGTCGTCTACGGGAGCTGGTGCCCGCCCGCCGACCCCCGGCTCAACAGCCGCCTGGACTTCGACGAGGCGTTCGGCACCGCGGTCAATCGTTTCTGCTGTCAGGCGGTGATCGGCCGCCCCATCACCCCCTACGGAAACGGCACCCAGAGCCGCGGCCTGCTGTCGCTGGCCGACTCCCTCCAGTGCCTCACCCTCGCCCTGGAACACCCGCCCGCCCCCGGCGAGTACCGCGTCTTCAACCAGCTCCGCGACGTGCTGACCGTCGGCCGGCTCGCCGAGCTGGTCCGGGACGCCGCGCGGGCGCTGGGCATCGACGCCCGTATCGCCACCGTCGACAATCCGCGCGACGAGGCGGAGGCGCACCACTACAACCCCGACAGCGAGAAGCTGCGGGAGCTGGGCTTCAGGCCCTCGGCGCCCATCGGCACCGAGCTGCGGCAGATGATCGGCGATCTGCTGCCGCACGCCGGCCGCGTACGGGCCCACGCCGACCGGCTCCCGCCGACCGTCCGCTGGCGTGGGCCCCGTACCTCTTCCGTCCCGAATCCAGCAGAGGGCCCAGCAGAGAACCCAGCAGCGGATCCGGTAAAGGATCCAGTAGAGGAAGGAACCCGGAATGAGCCGGAAACTGCGGCAGATCATGACGGCGGTGGCCGAGGACCCCACCGCCCTGAGTGAGCTGCGCGAGGACACCCCCGCCCTGGCCGAGCGCTTCGGCCTTTCCCCCGAGGAGCACGACCGGCTGGCCCTGGCCGACCGGCTGGCCCCCCGTTCACCGGACGGGTACGGCCTCTCGACGATCACCCTCCACACCATCACCATCACCGCGGGCCCCGGCCTGTGACAGCCGCCCCGCCCGGGATCAGTGTGGTCCTGCCCGCGCGGGACGAGGGCGACAGGGTCGGGGCGACCATCGCCTCGGCCCTGGACGCCGCCGCCGGGCGGGACGGCGTCGAGTTCGTCGTCGTGGACGACTGCTCGGCGCCCGAAAAACGGCCCTGGGTCGGCGACGCCGCGGCCCGGCGCCGTACGACGGTCATCCGCTCCGCCCGGCACCTCGGCGTGGGCGCCGCCCGCAATCTGGCCGCCCGGCACGCCCGGGGCCGGGTGCTGTTCGTGACGGACGCCCACACCCGCTTCTCCGACGGCTGGGACCGCGCGGCCGCCCGGCTGCTCGCCCCGGGGCGGATCCTGTCCGTCACCATCCTGGACAGCACCTCGGCCTGGCGCGGCCACGGCTGCCGCCTCGTCGTCCCGTACATGGGCACGCGCTGGAACACGGCCCCGCCCGGCCCGGCGCACCACGTCCATGTGGCCTCCTCGGCCGGCACGGTCGTCGAACGCGCGCTCTTCGACCGCCTCGGCGGCTATGACGAGGGGATGGTGCACTACGGCGGGTTCGAGCCCGAGTTCAGCGTCCGGGCGTGGCGGGCCGGCGCCGAGATCGCGCACACCACCGACATCGAGATCACCCACCGGTTCAAGCCCAGGGAGGAGGTGGCCTCCTTCGTCGGCGCGGCGCGCACCGCGATGGTCCACAACTGTCTGCGCTTCGGTACGGCCCATCTGCCGGAGTCGATGATCCTGGAGATGGTGCGGCTGCACGCCCTGGAGTTCCCGGAGCACATCCGCGAGGCGCTGGTCATGCTGGAGGAGCGGGGCGCCTGGCGCCGCCGCGAGGAGCTGGCGGCGACGCTTCCGCACGGCTTCGCGTGGTTCGTCCGCCGCTTCGACCTGCGCGATCAGATCGGCAGGCCGGTCCCCGAAACGTAGGCGCTCAGGACGGTGTGCGCGCCGCCGCGAGGAGCCGGTCGGTGTCCTCGGGACGGATCAGCAGCGCCCGCCCCACCGTCGCCAGCACCTCCCGCTCCGCGGGCCGGTAGGGGCCGTCGGCCAGGGCGATCCGGGCCCCTTGGAGCAGGATCTGCTCACGGCCCGCGGGTGCCAGGTGCGGGGCCAGCGGCTCCAGGGCCTCGTGGAGCTCGATGGCCAGGGCCGTGCCGCAGGGGTCGAAGCCGTCACGGCTCGCGTCGCCCGGCGGCGTCGCGTACCGCCCGGGCAGCCGTCCGGTGTCCGCGGCGAGCGCCTCGATCAGGGTGACGAGCTGCTCCTCGCTGCAATCGGCGAAGCCGGCCGCCCGGACCGCGCCGACCGCCGCGCGGCGGACCGTACGGGCCTCGGTGCCGCCCGCGGCCAGCACGGCGAGCGCCACCGTGTGCACGGCGTCGCGCAGCATCGCGGAGAAGCGAGTGGTGGTCGGGTGGTCGAGGACGTCCATGGCGTAGCGGCCGCGACAGGCCGTGCACTCCACGATGGGCCCCACCAGGCCGCGCGGCAGCAGCGGTACCCCGAACGCGACAAGGCGGCGCCGGCCCGTGCGACGGTGGTAATTGCGGTCGCCACCGCAACCGGGGCAGAAGAATTCGCCGTCTCCGACGGTGCGCCATACGGTGCGTACGCCCACCACACACCGGTCCGGGCTGTGTCGGCCTTGCGCGTGCATCACGGCGCACCTCCATAACGCCACGGCCGGGGTGCCGCGTTGACGTGATGTTAGCCACATCGTTGATGCCGCGTCAGTACCCCGACGGCCGAGTTGGGGTGGGTATTGGCCGAAGGCGCCGATGAGCCCACCGGATGCGGTGTTTTCACCGGCGCCAGGTTGACGCTGAGCGACGGAGGTTACGGACCGTCAGCGGCGGTAGGCGCGATTCACCGCCGAGACGACGGCCTTGATCGAGGCCCGGGTCGTGTTGCCGTCGATGCCGATGCCCCACAGCACCTTGCCGTCGATCACGCACTCGATGTACGAGGCGGCCTGGGCGCTGGCGCCCTCGCTCATCGTGTGCTCGGTGTAGTCCAGCAGCCGGGCGTCGACGCCGATGCCGGCCAGCGCGTCGAAGAAGGCCGAGATCGGGCCGTTGCCCGTGCCCGTGAGCACGGTCTGCTCGCCGTCGACGACCGCCTCGACGGTCAGCGCGTCGAGGCCCTCGGCGGTGGTGGAGGTCTGCGTGGAGCGCAGCAGCGCGATCCGGCCCCAGGCGTTGTCGTGCACCGGCAGGTACTCGTCCTGGAAGACGCCCCAGATCTCCTGCGGGGTGACCTCGCCGCCCTCGGCGTCGGTCTTCGTCTGAATGATCTTCGAGAACTCGATCTGCATCCGGCGCGGCAGGTCCAGCTTGTGGTCGTGCTTGAGGACGTAGGCGATACCGCCCTTGCCGGACTGGGAGTTGACGCGGATGACCGCCTCGTACGAACGGCCGACGTCCTTCGGGTCGATGGGCAGATAGGGCACCGCCCACTCGATCTCGTCCACGGTCTTCCCGGCGGCGGCCGCGTCGGCCTCCCTCGCCTCGAAGCCCTTCTTGATGGCGTCCTGGTGGGAGCCGGAGAAGGAGGTGTAGACCAGGTCGCCCGCGTAGGGGTGGCGCGGGTGGACCTCCATCTGGTTGCAGTACTCGGCGGTCCGGCGGACCTCGTCGATCTGCGAGAAGTCGATCTGCGGGTCGACGCCCTGGGAGAACAGGTTCATGCCCAGGGTGACCAGGTCGACGTTGCCGGTGCGCTCGCCCTGGCCGAACAGGCAGCCCTCGATCCGGTCCGCGCCCGCCATGACCGCCAGCTCGGCGGCGGCGACGGCGGTGCCCCGGTCGTTGTGCGGGTGCGCGGACAGGCAGACGTGCTCACGGCGGGACAGGTGCCGGGACATCCACTCGAAGCGGTCGGCGTGGGTGGAGGGGGTGGAGCGCTCCACGGTCGCCGGCAGATTCAGGATGATCTCGCGGCCCTCCTCGGGCTGCCAGACGTCCATGACGCCCTCGCAGACCTCCAGCGCGAAGTCCAGCTCGGTGTCGGTGAAGATCTCCGGGCTGTACTGGTAGCCGAAGACGGTGTCATCGCCGAGGATCTTGTCGGCGTACTCCATCACCAGCCGGGTGCCGTCCACGGCGATCTGCTTGACCTGCTCGCGCGAGCCCCGGAAGACCACGCGGCGGAAGACGGGCGCGGTGGCGTTGTAGAGGTGGACGGTGGCGCGGTGGGCGCCGCGCAGGGCCTCCACCGTCCGCTCGACCAGCTCCTCGCGGGCCTGGGTGAGGACGGAGATCGTCACGTCCTCGGGGATCGCGCCCTCCTCGATGATCGAGCGGACGAAGTCGAAGTCCGTGGCCCCGGAGGAGGGGAAGCCGACCTCGATCTCCTTGTAGCCCATGCGCACCAGCAGGTCGAACATCTCGCGCTTGCGGGCGGGCGACATGGGGTCGATCAGCGCCTGGTTGCCGTCACGCAGGTCGGTCGACAGCCAGCGGGGCGCCTTGGTGATCCGCCGGTCCGGCCAGGCGCGGTCGGGGATCTCCACGGCGTCGTACGGGCGGTACTTGCGCACCGGCATCCCGGACGGCCGCTGGGTCACGGTGGCGGCGGTGACGGGCGTGGGACGGCCGACGGATACGGAAGGCTGCTGGGGCATGGCGCGGAAGGCTCCTCGGATGGCCTTGCGATGGGGGTCCCCCCTGCTCGTTCAGAGCTAGGGGGAGGCCGACGGGGCTGCGGGCTGCTGCTGATCGGTGGGTGCGCAGCACCGGACTCCGCGGGGAGGGGGTCGGCCTTCGCTACAGACCCTCGCCGCGGCAGCTAAGAAGAAGCAGCACGTCACGCATGGTGCTCAGCAGATTAGCCGAGACGCGCGGGGCGGGGCAGGGGCGTTTCAGCATGCGGGACGGGATGCGGGACGGGGGCCGGGGCACGCGGAACCGTGACACTCGTTTGTGTTAATCCCCGCACCGGGCCCTGACAAGGCGGGGGCCGGGTGTCAGATTCGGCCCATGACTACCCAGAAGCACGGGATCTTCTGCGGCATCGTCCCGCCGCACGTACTCGACCGCCTGGCCCAGTCCGAGGACCCCCGGCACTTCGAACCGGCGCGCCGCACCCTGGAACACGACGGCGTCCTGCGTACCCGTCGCCGGATCACCGCGCTGCGGGCGACCGTGGACTCCTCGGCGGGCGCCCCCTCCGACACCCCGCAGCGGACGATCTACGACGCCGGGCACGTGGAGACCCTGCCGGGCCGCAAGGTGCACGCCGAGGCCGACGCGCCCAGCAAGGACGCCACGGTCAACCGGGCGAACGCCGGGCTGGGCGCCACCTTCGACCTCTATCTCAAGGTCTACGGCAGGCACTCCATCGACGGCGCCGGCCTGCCGCTGAACGCCACCGTCCACTACGGCGAGAAGTACGACAACGCCTTCTGGGACGGCGAGCAGATGGTCTTCGGCGACGGGGACGGCGATCTCTTCCTGGACTTCACCCTGCCCGTGGACGTCATCGGTCACGAGCTGACCCACGGGGTGACCCAGCACACCGCCAACCTGGAGTACTACGGCCAGTCCGGCGCGCTCAACGAGTCCATCTCGGACGTCTTCGGCTCCCTGATCAAGCAGTACGCCCTCGGGCAGACCGCCGACCAGGCCGACTGGCTGATCGGCGAGGGCCTCCTGGCCCCGGACGTCACCGGCAAGGCCCTGCGCTCGATGAAGGCGCCCGGCACCGCCTACGACGACGACAAGCTCGGCAAGGACCCGCAGCCCGCCACGATGGACCACTTCGTGCGCACCAGCCGGGACAACGGCGGCGTGCACATCAACTCCGGCATCCCCAACCACGCCTTCTACCTGCTGGCCACCGCCCTCGGCGGGCACGCGTGGGAGCGCGCGGGGAACATCTGGTACGCCACGCTGACCGGCGGGGAGCTGGCCCAGGACGCCGACTTCGCGGCCTTCGCCCGGCTGACGGCGGCGTCGGCGCGGGCGCTGTACGGCGAGGGGGACGCGGTCCAGGCCGTGCTCAAGGCGTGGAGCCAGGTGGGCGTTCCCACGGCGTAGGGCCGACCGGTCCCGGAAGCGGGTCTCCCGGACCGGGAATGACCGCGAGCCATGGGGTAGGGATGACGGCATGCGTATCGCCATCACCCGTACCGGCGGTTTCGCCGGCATCGAGCGCCGGGCCGAGCTGGACACGTGCGGCCGGCCCGACGCCACGCATCTGGAGGCCCTGGCCCACCGCGCGCTGGCGCCGGGCCGGGAGCCGCCCGGTCATACCCGGGGCGTCCCGGACGGCTTCCACTACGTCATCGACGTGGACGGCCGCTCTGTCCACCTCGCGGACCCCCACCTCACGGAGGAGCAGCGCGAGCTGATCCGCGCGGTGCTGAAGGAAGGCGCGTAGCGGCTGCGGGCCGGTGGGGGCTGATCGCGCAGTTCCCCGCGCCCCTGCGGGGCGCGGCACCGTAACAGCTAGAAGCCGAGCTTCCGCAGCTGCTTCGGGACCCCTCCTCCCCGCCGCCCTCGCACCGCTCGGCCCTGGGGGCCTCACGGGCTTCGGACGGCTGCGCCAGCCTCCGGCCGGCGGTGTCGGCCCGGCTAGAAGCCGAGCTTCCGGAGCTGCTTCGGGTCCCGCTGCCAGTCCTTGGCGACCTTCACATGCAGGTCGAGGTAGACCGGCGTGCCCAGCAGCGCCTCGATGTGCTTGCGGGACTTCATGCCGACCTCCTTCAGACGGGCGCCCTTGGGGCCGATGATGATGCCCTTCTGGCTGGGCCGCTCGATGTAGACGTTGGCGTGGATGTCGAGCAGCGGCTTGTCCTTGGGCCGGTCCTCGCGCGGCAGCATCTCCTCGACCACGACGGCGATGGAGTGCGGCAGCTCGTCGCGCACGCCCTCCAGGGCGGCCTCGCGGATCAGCTCCGCGACCATGACCTGCTCGGGCTCGTCGGTGAGGTCGCCCTCGGGGTAGAGCGGCGGGCTCTCCGGGAGCAGCGGAGCGATCAGGTCGGCCAGCAGGGAGACCTGCTTGTCGCCGACGGCCGAGACCGGGACGATCTGCGCCCACTGGATGCCCAGCTCGTCGCCCAGCTGCTGGATGGCGATGAGCTGCTCGGCGAGCTGCTTGGAGTCGACCAGGTCCGTCTTGGTGACGATCGCGATCTTCGGGGTCTTCTTGATCCCCGCGAGTTCCTTGGCGATGAACTTGTCACCGGGGCCGAGCTTCTGGTCGGCGGGCAGACAGAAACCGATCACGTCGACCTCGGCCCAGGTGGTCCGGACGACGTCGTTGAGCCGCTCGCCCAGCAGGGTGCGCGGCTTGTGCAGACCGGGGGTGTCCACCAGGACGAGCTGGGCGTCCGGGCGGTGGACGATGCCGCGCACGGTGTGCCGGGTGGTCTGCGGACGGTTGGAGGTGATCGCGACCTTCGTCCCCACCAGTGCGTTGGTCAGGGTCGACTTGCCCGCGTTGGGGCGGCCGACGAAGCACGCGAAGCCCGCGCGGTGGGAGGCCGGGGACGGGGAGGAAGCTCTATCCATACCCCATATTCTCCCCGATCCCCCGGCGGCCTCCGACCAACGGGCGGGCGCGGCGCTCAGCCGGCCGTCACCACCGGCCCCGGCGTCCCGTCCGGGCCCGCCAGCAGCACGGGCGTCGCGGGCCCGCCCAGGTCGTGCACGGCGGCGCGGTCCTCGTCGGTGACGGCCTCCGCCTCGGAGACCACCACGGCGGCCTCCAGGGACGTCGCCCCGCCGGCCACGGCCATGGCCACGGCCGTCCGGAGCGCGCTCAGCCGCAGCGACTCCAGGGCGACCGTCCCGGCGACGTACGTACGGCCGGTCTCGTCACGGACGGCCGCGCCCTCGGGCACGGCGTTACGGGCGCGGGTGGCGCGGGCGAGCGTGATCAGCTTGCGGTCTTCGGGGTCCAGGGCATCCGTCATGCCTGGAGCATAGGGGCGCTGCCGGAGGCGCCCCCGGGCGGCCTCAGCCGGCCACCGAGTACATCGCGCCGCGCCGGCCCTCGGGCGAGGTCAGCCACGCCACCTTCTCGGCCGTGCCGGTGTCGGGGGCGGGGTTGTGCAGCACGATCGTCAGGTCCGGGCGGGCCGGTACGCGCAGCTGGGTGCTCTCGAAGAGGAGGTCGCCCACGAGCGGGTGGTGGAGGGCCTTGCGCACCAGGCCCGCCGGGCACACGTCGCCGCGGGCCCACAGCTCCGTGAATTCCGGGCTCGCGGCGGAGACGTCGGCCAGCACCTCCTCGAAGCCCTCGTCGCCGGGCCGCTCCGAGCAGGCGGCGCGGTAGGAGGCGACGACGCGCGGGGCGTTCTCCGCCCAGTTCGCGGCGCGCGAGCGGTAGACGGGGTCGGTGAAGAAGTCGATCAGGCAGTTCTGCCGGTTCTCCGGGCGGAAGCCGAGGACCAGCCTGGCGGACTCGTTGTAGGCGACCAGGTTCCAGTACGGGTCCATGATGTGCGCCGGGGAGGGCAGCCAGCCGTCGATCAGCCGGCGCAGCCCGTCGCACAGGTACTCCGCGTCGTACTCGGCCTCGGGCAGCGGCGGGTTCAGCCCCGCCAGGACGTACAGATGCCGGCGCTCGGCCCCGGCCAGCCGTAGCACCCGCGCGACGGCGTCGAGGACCTGCGGCGAGACGGTGATGTCCCTGCCCTGCTCCAGCCACTGGTACCAGGAGGCGCCCACCCCGGCGAGGACCGCGACCTCCTCGCGGCGCAGCCCCGGCGTCCGGCGGCGGCTCCCGCCGTCGGGCAGTCCCGCCTCGGCCGGGGACACCCTCGCCCGACGGCTCATCAAGAACTCGCGCAGCTCAGGACGGCGGCGCGGCTTCTCCCGCAACGCTACGGTCAACTCTCCCCCTTGGCTGGTGGTGCGACCACCACGATAAGCGCGCACTCCCCAGGGTTGTTCCGCCCGGCGGAGGGTGGTCGCATGGCGATCGACTCCCCACCTCTGACCTCCCCCGACGAGGCCGCGTCCCCGCGCATGTCCGGCCGCGACAAGCTGACCCTGATGGTGCTGTGCGCGGCGCAGTTCATCGTCGCCCTCGACTTCTCCATCCTGAACGTGGCGCTGCCCGTCCTCGGCGACGACCTGGGCATGAGCCAGGCCGACCTCCAGTGGGCGGTCACGGCCTTCGCCCTGCCGTCGGGCGGCTTCCTGCTCTTCTTCGGCCGGATCGCCGACCTCTACGGGCGCCGGAAGCTCTTCCTGACCGGACTCGTCCTCTTCACCGTCGCCTCCGCGCTGGCCACCGTCGCCTGGGACCCGACGACCTTCCTCACCGGCCGGGCCCTCCAGGGGCTGGGCGCGGCAGTGATCGTGCCGACCGGGATGTCCCTGCTGACCACGACCTTCGCCGAGGGCCCGCAGCGCGAGCGGGCGCTGGGCATCAGCGGCACCCTGATGTCCCTGGGCTTCACCATCGGCATGGTGCTCGGCGGCGTCATGACCGACACCCTCGGCTGGCGCTCCACGATGGGGCTGCTGGCGGTGGCGGGCGTCGGCGTGCTCCTCGCCGCGCCCAACCTGCTGACCGAGTCCCGGCGTGCGGAGCGCCCCCGGCTGGACCTGCCGGGGGCGGTGACGGTGACGGGCGGTCTGCTCGCGGTGATCTACGCCCTGTCGACCGCCGCCCAGCGGGGTTTCGGTGGCGCGGACGTCGTGCTCGCGCTGATCGCCGGCGCGGTCCTGCTGGTGGCCTTCGTGGTCGTCGAGTCCCGGGCGGCGGAGCCGCTGGTGTCCCTGCCGATGCTGCGTCGGCGGACGGTGGCCTGGGGGAACCTGGCCGGGCTGACCACGTTCGCGATGATGTCCTCGGTGATCTTCCTGCTCACCCTGTACCTCCAGGAGGTCCTGGAGCTGTCGGCCGTCCGCACCGGCCTGATCTTCGGTGTGACGGGCGTGGCGGCGGCCCTCGCCGGGATGACCGCGCCCCGGATCATCGCCCGCTTCGGGGCACGCGCCACGCTGGTGACGGGTCTGCTGGTGCAGGCCGTCTGCACGGCGGCCCTGCTGGGCCTGGGCGACGGCCCGGCCGGCGCCTGGCTGGCGCTGGTGGGGAGCTCGCTGGGCTGCGTCGGCCATCTGTGGGCGATCGTCGCGTACGGCGTGACGGCGACGTCGGGGCTGCCGGACGGTTCGCAGGGGCTGGCGACGGGGCTGGTCACCAGCTCCCAGCAGGTGGGGCTGACCGTCGGCATCCCGCTGCTGAGCGCGCTGGCTTCGGCTCGGGTTTCCACGCTGCGGGATGGCGGGGCGGCCTTCGCGGAAGCGACGCTCGGGGGCGTACGGGTGGGCGTCGGTGTCGACGCGGCCGTGGTCCTGGTAGTGGCCGCCGCGACGTTCTTCGGCTTGCGCCGAGCGCGCTGAGGGCGGATGCCGGTTCGGCACCGCCGAGTACCCCGGCGGGGGCTGCGCGCCGTCGCGGCGGAGTGAGGCTCCTGTCCCGCCCTTTCACCGTTTCCCGGGGCTTCGCCCCGGACCCCGGTCCGCGGCCGTGATGAGCAACCCGCCCAGAATCGAGACGTTCGCGAAGAACGCCACCCGGTGCTGCATCCGCTTCCCCGCGTCCTCCTCCCTCCAGTACGCGTGACCCGCCAGGGTCGTCGGCACCAGGCTGGCGGCGAGGGCCAGGGCGGAGGCCCGGGGGAGGATCCCCAGGGCGAGCAGCCCGCCCGCTCCCAGGTGCACCGCCCCGTTCAGCCGTACGAGCGCCTTCGCGTCGCGCGGCAGGACCGGGATCCAGTCCGCGATGGCGAGCGCCACGGGCGCCGCGACCGGCGCGAGGAGTTCCGGGCGGCGGACGGTCTGGACGCCGGCGCTGATGAACGCCGACGCCAGCAGCGGCCGCGCGAGAGTTCTGAGAAACGCCATTCCAGGACGGTTCCCGCACCACCACGGGAGGATTCCCCTGAACGGGACGATTCCCCCGCTCAGTCCTCCCCGAAGGGACCGCGCTCCGCCCGGACCGGCTCCACGAGGACCGTGACGATGCGGTTGCGCCGCCCCGCCGCGGCCTCCGCGGTGAGCCGGAGGGCCGTGAGCGTGGGGTCCTTGCCGTGTTCGGAGACGTGCTCGGAGAGCGCGACCTCCGCCGTCGCGCCGGCGATCGGCACCCGGCCCAGCGACTTGGCGAGGAGCCCGCCGACCGTCTCGACGTCCTCGTCGTCGAACTCGTCGAGGCCGTAGAGCTCGCCGAGGTCTCCGATGTCGAGCCGGGCGGTGACCCGGTAGCGGTCGTCGCCGAGCTCCTCGACGGGCGGCAGCTCCCGGTCGTACTCGTCGGTGATCTCGCCGACGATCTCTTCAAGGATGTCCTCGATGGTGACGATGCCGGCCGTGCCGCCGTACTCGTCGATGACGACCGCGCAATGGTTGCGCTGCTGCTGCATCTCGCGCAGCAGGTCGCCCGCGTTCTTGGTGTCGGGGACGAAGACGGCCGGCCGCATCGCGGTGGAGACCAGCTCGCTCTCCGCGTCACGGTTGATGTGCGTCTTGCGGACGAGGTCCTTGAGGTAGACGATGCCCACCACGTCGTCCTCGTTCTCGCCAGTCACCGGGATCCGGGAGAAGCCGGAGCGCAGCGCGAGGGTGAGCGCCTGGCGGATGGTCTTGCCGCGCTCTATGACGATCAGGTCCGTGCGCGGCACCATGACCTCGCGGACGAGGGTGTCGCCGAGCTCGAAGACGGAGTGCAGCATGCGGCGCTCGTCGTCCTCGATCAGCGACTCCTGCTCCGCCAGGTCGACCATGGCCCGCAGCTCCGCCTCCGAGGCGAAGGGGCCCATGCGGAAGCCCTTGCCGGGGGTGAGGGCGTTGCCGATGAGGATCAGCAGCCGGGGCACCGGCCCCATGATCCTGGCGAGCGGCAGCAGGACGTACGCCGCGGCCGTGGCGGTGCCCAGCGGGTGCTGGCGGCCGATGGTGCGCGGGGAGACGCCGACGGCCACGTACGAGACGAGGACCATCACCGCGATGGCGACGGTCAGCGCCTCCCAGGTGGCGTCGAAGGACTCCAGGCAGACGTAGGTGACGAAGACTCCCGCCGCCATCTCGCAGGCGACGCGCACCAGCAGCGCGACGTTGAGATAGCGGGTGGGGTCGGCCGCGACTGCCATCAGCCGCGCGCTGCCCCGCCGCCCCGCCCGGGCGGCCTCCTCGGCCCGGAACCGGGTGGTCCGGGCGAGGCCGGCCTCGGCGCAGGCGGCGAGCCAGGCGACGACGAGCAGCAGGACCGCGGCGGCGATCAGCTGGCCGGTCACGTGAACGTGGGAGCCGGGGAGGGCCCTTCGATGCCGCGCTCGGCGCGCCAGCCGTCGATGATCGCCGCCTGGAGGCCGAACATCTCGGCCTTCTCGTCGGGCTCCTCGTGGTCGTAGCCGAGGAGGTGGAGCACGCCGTGGACGGTCAGGAGCTGGAGCTCCTCGTCCATGGAGTGCCCGGTCGGGGCCTCCTCGCCCTGCTTCTTCGCGACCTCCGGGCAGAGGACGATGTCGCCGAGGAGACCCTGCGGCGGCTCGTCGTCGTCCTTGGCCGGCGGGCGCAGCTCGTCCATGGGGAAGGACATCACATCGGTGGGACCGGGGAGGTCCATCCACTGGATGTGGAGCTGCTCCATGGCATCGGCGTCGACAACGATGACCGAGAGTTCGGAGAGCGGGTGGATACGCATCCGGGTGAGGGCGTAGCGGGCGACGTCCAGGATCGCCTGCTCGTCGATCTCCGTGCCGGATTCGTTGTTGACGTCGATTGACATGCTGTTACCGGGTCTTACTTTCCGTTGCGGCTGTCGTACTGCTCGTACGCGTCGACAATACGGCCGACGAGCTTGTGCCGGACGACGTCCCTGCTGGTGAGGTACGAGAAATGGACGTCGGTGACGCCCTCCAGGATCTCCCGCACCTGGCGCAGGCCGCTCCTGGTGCCGCCGGGCAGGTCGATCTGGGTGATGTCACCCGTGACCACGACTTTGGAGTCGAAGCCGAGCCGGGTGAGGAACATCTTCATCTGCTCGGGGTTCGTGTTCTGCGCCTCGTCGAGGATGATGAACGCGTCGTTCAGCGTCCTTCCTCGCATATACGCCAGCGGCGCGACCTCGATCGTTCCGGCGGCCATCAGGCGCGGGATGGAGTCGGGGTCGAGCATGTCGTGGAGGGCGTCGTAGAGCGGCCGCAGATAGGGGTCGATCTTCTCGTAGAGCGTGCCGGGCAGGAAGCCCAGCCGCTCGCCCGCCTCGACGGCCGGCCGGGTCAGGATGATCCGGTTGACCTGCTTGGACTGGAGGGCCTGGACCGCCTTGGCCATGGCCAGATAGGTCTTTCCGGTACCGGCGGGGCCGATGCCGAAGACGACCGTGTGCTTGTCGATCGCGTCGACGTAGCGCTTCTGGTTGAGCGTCTTGGGGCGGATGGTGCGGCCGCGGCTGGAGAGAATGTTCTGGGTGAGGACCTCGGCGGGGGTCTCGCCCTCGCCCTCCTCGCCCCTCAGCATGGCGATCGAGCGTTCCACCGCGTCCTCCGTCATCGGCTGCCCGGTGCGGAGCACCAGCATCATCTCGTCGAACAGGCGCTGTACGAGGGCGACTTCGCGATCGTCCCCCGTGGCGCTCACCTCATTGCCCCGAACGTGGATGTCGGTGGCCGGGAACGCCTTCTCGATCACCCGCAGGAGCTTGTCCCCGGAGCCCAGGATCGTCACCATCGGGTGCTTCGCCGGGACCGTGAACCGCGCCTTCGCCTGCGGTCGTGTGGGTGTCTGAGTCATGGGCCGGCACTGAAGGCCTGCTCATCCCTCTTTCCGTGTCGACAACCTTCCTTGGAATACCAGGGTACGACGCGTGCCCCACCGATCCCGAGGGCTTTTCCACAGGACCGCCGAGGTCACGACGGCCTGCGGAAGCCCAGCGTCGGCAGGGCCCGGCGCAGCGGCCAGGGGCTGATGGCCTCGGGGAGGATCGCGTCGAGGAAGGAGTAGCGGCGCAGCGTGGCCGGGGACTGGTCGTCGAAGGACCGGACGTGGTGCCACCACGCGGCGATCTCCACCCAGCCGGGCGCCGACAGCGACCCCCCGAACTCCTGGACCGACAGGGCGGCGGTCAGCCCCGCGAAGGCCAGCCGGTCGGCCAGCGGCCACTCGGCGAGGGTGCCGGTGACGAAGCCGGCCACGAAGACGTCCCCCGCGCCGGTCGGGTCGAGGGCCTCGACGACGATCGCGGGCACCTCGGCGCTCTCGCCGGTGCGCCCGTCCACCGCGTACGCGCCCCGCTCCCCCATCGTGACGACGGCCAGCGGCACCTTGTCCGTGAGCGCACGGGCGGCGGCGCGCGGGCAGTCGGTGCGGGTGTAGCGCATGGCCTCCTCGGCGTTGGGCAGGAAGGCCTCGCAGTGCTCCAGGTCGGCGAGGTCCGCCGGGTCCCAGCGGCCGGTCTCGTCCCAGCCGACGTCGGCGAAGACCCGGCTGCCCTGGCGGGCCGCCGTCGCGATCCACTCCTCCTGCCGTCCGGGCGTCAGCAGCCCCACACAGGCCCGCGCGGGCGGCGGGCACTCCGGGGCGGGACCCTCCGGCGGCGGGGCCTCGTGGCCGTGGGAGATCATGGTCCGTTCGCCCTCGTAGGCCATCGAGACGGTGACCGGGGAGTGCCAGCCGGGCACCGTGCGCGACAGGCTCAGGTCGATGCCCTCGCCCCGGGAGAGGGACTCCCAGCAGTACTCGCCGTACATGTCGTCGCCGAAGGCGGCGGCCAGCGAGGTGCGCAGGCCCAGCCGGGCCAGGGCGGTGGCCATGTTGGCCACGCCGCCGGGGCTGGAGCCCATGCCGCGCGCCCAGGACTCGGTGCCGCGCACGGGGGCGGAGTCCAGGCCGGTGAAGATGATGTCGAGGAAGACGGTCCCGGTCAGATAGACGTCGGTGGGTGGGTCGGCGTCGGTGCGGAGAGCGGCGAGCGGGTCCAGGACCGGCGCCGTTCCCGTGTGTCCTTGCTGTCCTTGCGGGAAACCCGCGCGAGGGGCACCTGTGTGGGTGGAGGAAGGGGCCGTCATACTCGCTCGTCGCTCCTCTCAGGGATGCACGAAATGCGGATCCGCACAGTGTGCCCGAAGCTGAGGTACGTTCCGTTCCATGAGGCTCACCATTCTCGGCGGCGGCGGATTCCGGGTGCCTCTGGTGCACCGGGCCCTGCTGGACGACGCCCGGCGCGATGCCCCGGGCCGCTGCACGGAACTCGTGCTCCACGACACCGACTCCGCGCGCATGAAGGTGATCGCCTCCGTGCTGGAGGCCCAGGCCGCCGGGGTGCCCGGCGCCCCCTCCGTACGGTTCGCGGAGGACCTGGGCGAGGCGCTGCGCGGGGCCGATTTCGTCTTCTCCGCGATCCGGGTGGGCGGCACGGCCGGGCGGGTCCTCGACGAGCGGATCCCGCTCGCCGAGGGCGTCCTGGGCCAGGAGACGGTCGGCGCGGGCGGGGTGCTCTACGGGCTCCGTACGGTCCTGGTGGCCACGGAGATCGCCGAACGGGTCTCGAGGATCGCCCCGGACGCGTGGGTCATCAACTTCACCAACCCCGCCGGGATGGTGACGGAGGCGATGTCCGCCGTGCTCGGCCCGCGCGTCATCGGCATCTGCGATTCACCCGTGGGGCTGGTCCGCCGCGCCGCGCGGGCGGCGGGCGCGGACCCGGACCGGGTCACCTACGACTACGTGGGCCTCAATCACCTGGGCTGGCTCCGCTCGTTGGTCCACGACGGCGAGGACCTGCTCCCGGGGCTGCTGCGCAACGAGAGGGCCCTCGACTCCTTCGAGGAGGGCAAGCTCTTCGGCGCCCGCTGGCTCCAGGCGCTCGGTGCCCTGCCCAACGAATACCTCCACTACTACTACTTCCGCCGCGAGACGCTGCGCTCGGTCATGGAGTCCGCGGAGACCCGCGGCGAGTTCCTCGACCAGCAACAGGGCGACTTCTTCACCCGCGCGGCCGCCGAACCGGAGCGCTCCTTCGAGCTGTGGGAGCACACCCGGCTGCGCCGCGAGGAGACGTACATGGCCGAGAGCCGCGCGGCGACCGGCGGCTGGCAGCGCGACACCTGCGACCTGGACGGCGGCGGCTACGACCAGGTGGCGCTCGCCCTGATGCGGGCGATCAGCGCGGACGAACGCACCCGGCTGATCCTCAACGTCCCGAACGGGCCGACGGTCCCCGCGCTGGACTCCACCGCCATCATCGAAACCGTGTGCGAGGTCAGTGCGAAGGGCGCCCGGCCACTGCCGTGCGCCCCGCTACGGGAAGATCAGCTCGGGCTGATGCTCCAGCTCAAGGCGGTAGAACGGGCGGCGATCGAAGCCGCGCTCCACGAGGACCGCGACGCGGCGCTCCGCGCGCTGGCCCTCCACCCACTGGTCGACTCGCCGGCCGTAGCGGCCCGCATCCTGGCCCGAGCGGGCCAGGAGTAGGCCTCGGGGTGGGTACCCCTAGAAGACGACCACCGACCGCAGCACATCCCCCTCGTGCATACGAGCGAACGCCTTCTCCACGTCCCCCAGCCCGATCGTCTCGGTCACGAACGCCCCGAGGTCCAGCCGCCCCTGAAGATGCAGATCCACCAGCATCGGGAAGTCCCGCGACGGCAGGCAGTCCCCGTACCAGGACGACTTCAGCGCGCCGCCCCGCCCGAAGACGTCCAGGAGCGGCAGCTCCAGCTTCATCTCCGGCGTCGGCACGCCGACCAGGACGACGGTGCCGGCCAGGTCACGGGCGTAGAAGGCCTGCTCGTAGGTCTCGGGGCGGCCCACCGCCTCGATGACCACGTCGGCGCCGAAGCCGCCCGTGAGCTCGCGGATCGCCTCGACGGGATCGGTGGAGCGGGAGTTCACCGTGTGCGTGGCGCCCATCTCGCGCGCCTTCTCGAGCTTGCGGTCGTCGATGTCGACGGCGATGATCCGGCCCGCGCCCGCCAGCCGGGAGCCCGCGATCGCCGCGTCGCCGACGCCGCCGCAGCCGATCACGGCGACGGAGTCGCCGCGCCCCACCCCGCCGGTGTTGATCGCGGCGCCGATGCCGGCCATCACGCCGCAGCCGAGGAGGCCCGCCACCTCCGGGGCGATCGCGGGGTCGACCTTGGTGCACTGACCCGCCGCGACCAGCGTCTTCTCGGCGAACGCGCCGATGCCGAGCGCGGGCGACAGCTCCGTGCCGTCGAGGAGGGTCATCTTCTGCTTGGCGTTGTGGGTGTTGAAGCAGTACTGGGGGCGGCCGCGCAGACAGGCCCGGCACTGGCCGCAGACGGCTCGCCAGTTGAGGACGACGAAGTCGCCGGGGGCCACCTCGGTGACGCCCTCGCCCACGGACTCGACGACGCCCGCCGCCTCGTGGCCGAGGAGGAAGGGGAAGTCGTCGTTGATGCCGCCCTGCTTGTAGTGGAGGTCGGTGTGGCACACACCGCACGCCTGGACCTTCACCACGGCCTCGCCCGGCCCCGGGTCCGGCACCACGATCGTCTCGACCCGCACCGGCTCGTTCTTCCCCGGTGCGATGACTCCGCGTACTTCCTGCGCCATGGTCTCGTGCCCCACCCTTCGTGTCGCTGGTCCGCACACCACGGTACGCCCAAACGATCTTTCTCCGCGCGTAGAACTTCACGCCGCCGGGTCCTTGACCCCGTCCGGCTCAGGCCTTAGCTTCGCGCTGCATCGTCCTTGTTACCCAGGAGTCACCAGTGTCGCTCTCCCTGAAGTCCACGCGTGCGCGCGTCGCCGCCGCCACCGCCGCCCTCGCCGTCGGCGCCGGCCTGTACACCGCGGGCACCGCCTCCGCCGACCACGCGGTGCCCCGCACGGACAAGGAGATCCCGAACCTCACCCAGGTCCAGGACAAGATCAAGGCGTTCTACGGCGACACCGTCGACGCCTCCGGCCAGCACTACGCCTCGCCGAACAGCAACTACGCCAAGCAGGTCGCCGACATCCAGAAGAAGGCCAAGGCCCAGCTGGAGACGGTCGTCCGCAACGCCCAGCACGCCAAGAAGGGCGCGAAGAAGCCCGCCATCGTCCTGGACCTGGACGACACGACCCTGCTGACCTACAACTACGAGCTCCAGCAGGGTTTCCGCTTCACGCCCGAGTCGCAGGACGCGTACCTGAAGTCCACCGACATGACCGCCGTCTTCGGCATGCCCAAGCTGGTCAACTGGGCCAAGTCCAAGGGTATCGAGGTCTTCTACGTCACCGGCCGTGACGAGCACCAGCGCGAGTGGAGCGTCCGCAACCTCAAGAACGTCGGCTACAAGCCCGTCGCCGACGCCCCCCACTTCTTCCTGAAGAACAAGAAGACCCCGCCGGCCTACCTCGCCTGCGGCGCCAAGTGCACGACGGTCGAGTACAAGGCGGGCACCCGCAAGTACATCGAGTCCAAGGGCTTCGACATCGTCGCCAACTTCGGCGACCAGTACAGCGACCTCCAGGGCGGCTACGCGAACCACACGTACAAGCTGCCGAACCCGATGTACTACCTGCCGTAAGGCGTAGACGCGGTACGGGCGGGGTCGCCCTCGGCGACCCCGCCCCCGTCCGCCCCGCCGCTCAGCCACGGGCCATGCGCAACCGCTGACAGCCGCGCGACTCCCGTCCGTCGAAGTCGCACACCTCGAACCACACGTTCTTCATGCCGTGACGGACGGTGTCCTTGCCCGCCCGCTGAGCGCCGTCGGGATTGCCGACCAGCACCTCCGTATGACGTCCCCGGCGGTCCTCGTAGTGGATGAGCAACCGCCCGCCCCAGCCGTCGTCGTACGCCTCGCGGTCGTCCCGCGAATACGGCATCACATACTCGACGCCGTACCACCCGTCCCCGGTGTCCCAGTACCGATAGCCTACGCCCGCGATCGTGGCGCCCTTGGTGCTGCGCGCCTCGAAGAGGCTGAACGCCCCGCCGCGCCCACGCGTCGCATCGGCGACGGCAGGCGTCACGGCGGACGGCCGCCCACCGCCGGGCGTCCCGGGCCGGGAGCCGGCGAACACCCAGTACGCGAGGGTGAGGGCGAGCGCGAGCACGGCCACCACCGCCGACGGCCGGCGGAGCCGGGCCCGGAGCCGCCGCGCCCGCCGCCCCGGCGCCGGAACGCTCTCCTCCCGCCCGGCGATCCTCCGCCTGGCCTCCAGCCACGCCTCGCGCCGCGCCCCGTCGCCGCACGCCACCACGAACGCCTCGAGGACCTCGGCACGCGGCAGGGCGGTCCGGGCGAGGGCGTCGGAGATCGTGCTGCGGGGCAGCACCATCCCTTCCTCGGCCGCGCGCCGCTGGAGCCGGCGGTAGGTGAGTCCGGAGTGCTCGCGCAGCTCCCGCATCAGCGCCACCAGAGCCGCCGCGTCCCGCGCTCGCGCGGGGTCGGGTCTCCCCTGCTCGCCCATGCAGCACATGGTGGCATGCCCACGGCAAGCCGCAATCCCTCTTTCCGCACCCCCTTCCGCACCCTGTCCGACCTGCGGCCGGACACACCCGGACGGGTCCGGACGGCCCGGGGCGTGGACCGGCCGGGCCCGCCCTGCCAGCGTCGTGCGCCGACACCACACCCGAACGGGAGGCCCCGATGAGGAACGGAACACGCCGCGCCCTGGCCGTCTCCGCGGTGACCGCCATGGCCCTGCTGCCCCTGGCCGGCCAGGCCGGCGCCACCGCCCAGAGCCCCTATCCGTATGTGCACGGGAAGTCGCACGGAGGATGCTCGGAGGCCGCGGGGACGTACAACTACTACGACACCGGCAAGCGCACGCCGAGCGGGTACCAGCTCTTCACGACGGCTTTCGACATCCAGGTCAAGGACCTGTGCCCCAAGGACCCCCAGCACAACGCGGCCCGGCTGTACCTCGAGTACTGGCAGTACAGGAACGGCCTGGACGAGTGGCACGGGTGGCACCCGGTGAAGACCAACGGCACCTACAAGCCCAAGAATCCGCCGAAGAACGTCTGGTACCTGAAGATCCGGGTCTGTGACTGGAACCCGACCGACGGCACGCCGGAACGGACCTGCAACGACGTCAATTGACTTGCTCCTCGGGCTGAACCCTGAGGATTCTGTCCTTCTCCCCGAATCCTGTGCTGCTACGTGGCACGGGGTTCGGGGAGAATCGGTTGGCACTGTACTTTCGTGATGCATGCGCATGTGATCTTCGTGACCAAGTTCCGGCATAAGATGTTCACGGATGCTCAACTGAGCTGGTCAACTCCCTCAAGGGTGTCCCCTCCCGCCGACTGCGCCAGAAGTTCCCCGACCTGGCACGGCACTACTGGCTGGCCAACAAGCTCTGGTCCGGGACCTACTTCGCCGGAACCGTCGACGGCGCCCCGCTCTCCGTGGTCAAGCAGTACATCGAGCAACAGAACCGGCCCATGTGAGCATCACCCGGCACCATCGGGACCAGCCATCGCGGCACTCCGCGCCACAAGTGGTGAACACACGATGCCCGCCTCCGCAGACCAGGAATCCACCATGACAAGATTCACTTCACCACCGGGCCGAAGCTCGATGCACTGCAAATGAATCCCGGTAGCCGCACGCGGACGGCTCTGTCGGTCCGCGACCCCGCCCGGGTCGCGGACCGTTCGGCGCGGCCTCGGCGCGGCTTCAGCGCCGCTTAGGCACCGGCACGCGCAGCAGGTCGCGGGCGACGGTGAGCTCACCCTCGAAGCCCGCTTCCCGGGCCTGGCGTTCGAAGACCGACGGGTCGTCGTAGCGCTGGGAGAAGTGTGTGAGCACCAGGTGCCGTACGCCCGCCCGCGCGGCGACGCGGGCGGCCTGGCCCGCCGTCAGATGGCCGTGCTCGGTGGCCAGCGACTCGTCCTCGTCGAGGAACGTCGACTCGATGACGAGCATGTCGCAGCCCTCGGCCAGCTCGTGGACGCCGTCGCACAGCCGGGTGTCCATCACGAAGGCGAAGCGCTGGCCGCGCCGCACCTCGCTGACCTCGTCCAGCGTCACCCCGCCGACCGCGCCGTCGCGCATCAGCCGGCCGACGTCAGGCCCGCTGATGCCGCGCTCGGCCAGCAGCTCGGGCAGCATCCGGCGCCCGTCGGGCTCGACCAGGCGGTAGCCGTAGGACTCGACGGGATGCGAGAGCCGGCGGGCCTGGAGGGTGTACGAGCCGGTGGCCGCCAGCACCGCGCCGGTGCCCGCGACCGGTTCCTGGACGAGCTTGACCGTCTCGCGGTAGGCCGTGGCGTACCGCAGCCGCTTGAAGAAGCGCTCGCCGCTCGCCGGGTAGTGCGCGGTGACCGGATGCGGCACCCGGTCGAGGTTGATCCGCTGGATCACCCCGGCCAGGCCCAGGGAGTGGTCGCCGTGGAAGTGGGTGACGCAGATCCGGTTGAGGTCGTGCGCGGCCACCCCGGCGCGCAGCATCTGACGCTGCGTCCCCTCGCCGGGGTCGAAGAGGATGCCGTCCCCGTCCCAGAGGAGGACGTAGCCGTTGTGGTTGCGGTGCCGGGTGGGGACCTGGCTGGCCGTGCCGAGGACGACGAGTTCGCGGACGGACAACGGTCTACCCGGGGGGCCAGTCGAAGCCGCGGCCGCCGAGGACGTGGGCGTGCGCGTGGAAGACGGTCTGTCCGGCACCGGCACCGGTGTTGAAGACGATCCGGAAGCCCTTCTCCCCGTTCTCCTGCAAGGCGACCTCGCCGGCCTCGCGGAGCACGTCGGCGGCGATCTGCGGCTCGGCGGCGGCGAGGGAGGCGGCGTCGGGGTAGTGCACCTTGGGGATCACCAGGCAGTGCACGGGCGCCTGGGGGTTGATGTCACGGAAGGCGATGGTCGTCTCCGTCTCCTTGACGACCGTCGCGGGCACATCTCCCTTGACGATCTTGCAGAACAGGCAGTCCGCCTGCGGTTCTCCCGCCACCGGTGGGCTCCTCCCGGGTCGTCGGCTCGTACCGTCCGGATGTTACCGGTCCGTCCGCACGGCCGCCGTGACCCTCCTCGCCCACTGGCCCGGTGAGCTGCCGGTGAGCTATTTGCCCGGTGCGGGGGGCCTGTCGGTGCAGCTCGCCGAGGGGCCCGGATCCCCCGTGGGCCTCGGCGCGGGCGGCGGCTTGTACTGGCCCGGCCCCTGGGTGGTCGGCGGCCCGCCGCCGGTGTCGCCCGTCGCCGTCCGGTCGCAGTCGCCGAGCACACTCACCTGGAAGACGGTCCGCCCGTCGACATTGGCCGTCAGCAGGCCGCGTACACACGCCTGGCCGGTGATGCCCGTGACCCTGCCGAAGACGATGATCTTCCGGCCGGTGTCCGTACGGCCCTCGCAGTCGACGCCGACGGCGGTCACCGGCAGCGCGCTGCCCGTGCCGGGGTCCTTGCCGCCGTTCTCGGCCTTGCCCCGGCAGCTCAGCCAGGCGGCGTGGACGCCCTCGCGATCGAGGGCCCGGGAGGCCTGCCGCTGTGTGGTGACGGCGACGGTCGTCGCGTCCAGCCCGGCGACCGGATCGCAGCCGGACAGCGCCACGACGGCGGCGCCGGTGAGGACGACGGCAACCGGTCCGTACCGAACCCGGGAGAGGCGAATGGAACGTATGCGCCTTGACGCACCCATAGCGGGGAGTGTCCCACCGGCCCGGGCCCCGGGGGAAGGAGGCCTCGGGCCGCTGATCCGTTGGCCGAATACAGGCCAACTTCTCATGCTCTTGCGTGAGTTCGTAAGGAAACACAGGATTTATCGTTTCCGCACCCGAGTTTCACCTTCCCCCCTTACTCTCTCTGCCCTGAAGCACACACACGCGTGCTGGGGGGCCGCGTCCGGGGGTAGGGGGACACTTTTGCTGACGTCCATGGTGGTCTGCGCGGTATCGCTCGCGCTCTTCTGGATGGCCGCCTTCACACTCTGGTGGCAGATGCACGCCTGGCGCACGCCCGAGACGCTCGCGGGCACCCGCTTCCAGCCCGCCGGGGGCGAGGGCGCGCTCTCCTTCTCGCTCCTGGTGCCCGCCCGGCACGAACAGGCGGTCCTGGAGCACACCGTCACCCGGCTGCTCACCTCCACGCACGGCCGCTTCGAGGTGCTGGTGATCGTCGGGCACGACGACCCGGAGACCACCGAGGTCGCCGAGAAGGTCGCGGCCACCGCCCCGGACCGGGTACGGGTGATCGTCGACACCCACGAGAAGAAGAACAAGCCCAAGGCCCTCAACACCGCGCTCCCCCACTGCCGGGGCGAGGTCGTAGGCGTCTTCGACGCCGAGGACCAGGTCCACCCCGAGCTGCTCACCCATGTCGACCACGCCTTCCGGGCGACGGGCGCGGACGTGGTGCAGGGCGGGGTACAGCTGATCAACTTCCACTCCAGCTGGTACAGCCTGCGCAACTGCCTGGAGTATTTCTTCTGGTTCCGCAGCCGCCTCCACCTCCACGCGGAGAAAGGTTTCATCCCACTGGGCGGCAACACCGTCTTCGTCCGTACCGACGTCCTGCGCGAGGCCGGGGGCTGGGACCCCCGGTGCCTGGCCGAGGACTGCGACCTGGGCGTACGGCTCTCCAGCGCCGGCAAGCGCGTGGTCGTCGCCTACGACTCCGAGATGGTCACCCGCGAGGAGACCCCCGGCACCCTGATGAGCCTGCTCAAACAGCGCACCCGCTGGAACCAGGGCTTCCTTCAGGTCTACCGGAAGAAGGACTGGCGGCAACTGCCCACCCTCGCCCAGCGGATGCTCGCCCGCTACACCCTGATGACGCCCTTCTTCCAGGCGTTCAACGGCCTCGTCATCCCGCTGAACATAGCGATCGCCCTGCTGCTGGACGTCCCTTCCGGCGTCGCCGTGGTCACCTTCCTGCCCGCCGTGGCCATGCTGGTCACCTTTGTCTTCGAGGTCGTCGGCCTCCACGACTTCGGCACGCAGTACGGCCTGCGCGTGCGCTTCGTCCACTACCTCAAGCTCATCCTCGGCGGCCCCTTCTACCAGATGCTCCTCGCGGGTGCGGCCGTCCGCGCCGTCTGGCGGGAGCAGCGGGGTCAGAGCGACTGGGAGCTCACCCGGCACGTCGGCGCGCACCTCACCCGAGAGGACGTCATGTCGTGACCACGACCCTCCCGACCGCCGCCGCGAGCCCGGTGGTCCTCGACACCACCCCGGGCGTCACCCGGCTGCGCGCCTCACGCCCCGACCTGCTGCTGTGCGGGGCGGTACTGGCCGCGATCCTCCTCGTCCAGGGCTGGAACACCGCCGGCTTCCCCGCCCTCAGCGACGACGAGGGCACCTACCTCGCCCAGGCGTGGGCAGTACAGGAGGGCAAGGGCCTGGCCCACTACACGTACTGGTACGACCACCCGCCGCTGGGCTGGCTCCAACTGGCCCTCGTCACCTGGCTCCCCGCCGCCCTCTTCCCCGACGTCATGTCCGTCGCCCCGATGCGGATCGCGATGCTGCTGGTGACGGCCATCAGCGCGGTGCTGCTCTACGTCCTGGCGCGGCGGCTGGGGCTGAGACGGTGGGCGGCGGCCCTGGCGATGGCCCTGTTCGGGCTGTCGCCGCTGGCGGTGGTGCTCCAGCGGGAGATCTTCCTCGACAACATCGCCGTGCTGTGGATCCTGCTGGCCTTCTGCCTGGCCGCCTCGCCCCGCCGCCACCTGTGGCACCACTTCGGGGCCGGGCTGGCGGCGGCGGTGGCCGTGCTGACCAAGGAGACGATGCTGGTCGTCCTGCCCGCGCTGCTGGTGACCATGTGGCGGCACACCCACCGCGACACCCGGAAGTTCGCGGTGACGGGCGCGATCACCGCCTGTGTCCTCACGGGCCTCGCCTATCCGCTGTTCGCGCTGCTCAACCACGAGCTGTTCCCGGGCGACGGCCACGTCTCGCTGATCGGCGGCATCAAGTACCAGATGGGCCGAGCGGGTTCGGGCTTCATCCTGGACGGGGGTTCGGGCGCCCACGCGGTGCTGCGGTCCTGGCTCTACTACGACCGGGTCCTGCCCCTCGCGGGCCTGGCGGCGGCGGTGCTGCTGCTGGCCGCGGCCCGCTGGTCCCACACGGGCCGCGCCCTGGCCGGCCCGGCGACGGCGGTGGTGATCCTGGCGCTGGTGGCGCTACGACCGTCGGGCTACCTGCCGGCGATGTACGTGATCCAGATGCTGCCGTTCCTGGCACTGGCGGTGGCGGGAGCGGTTTCAATCCGGCCCCTGGGGGCACCTCCCAGCGGTAGCTGGGGAAGTTTGAGGAGCGGGGGTCCGGGGGCGGAGCCCCTGGAAGAAACGGGAAGGGGCGGGGCGGGGAAGAAAACCCTCACGGCCCGCACCGCCCTCCGCTGGGCAGCCGTCACAGCCCTCGCGGCAACCGCGACGGCCGCCATCGCTCCCCACTGGTACGACGCCACCCGCACCGCCCTCACCACCGACGCCAACGCCCCCTACCGCGCCGCGGCGCACTGGCTGCGCGACAAGGGCAACGTCCCCGACCCGTCCCGCACCCGCGTCCTCGCCGACGACGCGATCTGGCTCGACCTCGTGCACGCGGGATACCGCCCCGGGACCGGGGCCGTCTGGTTCTACAAGGCCGACCTCGACCCGGCGATCGCCAAGACGATGCCGCGCGGCTGGCGCGACGTGGACTACGTCGTCGCCTCCCCGGCCGTACGCCGCGACGCGCCCACGCTGCCGCTGGTGAAGGCGGCGCTGACGAACTCGGAGACCGTCGCCTCCTTCGGCGAGGGCGACGGCCGGATCGAGATCCGCAGGGTGACGCGGGCGGGAGCGCGGTGACAGGAGACACGCGAGAGGCGTTACCCAGGCCCCGACCACACCCGTCGCGCACCACACGCACCCCCGCGTCCCCCCTCTCCCGCATCCTCCTCTTCGGCCTCATCGGCCTCACCGGCTTCGCACCGAACCTCCTCGGCCTGAAGCTGCTGACCGCCGCCGGACTCCACTACGTCCCGGCGGAGATCGTCGCCAACCAGTTCGGCATCGTCTGGAACTTCCTGCTGACGGAAGCGCTGCTCTACCGCGACCGCCGCGCGCACCGCCACTGGGCGGACCGGCTGGCCCGCGTCGCCGTGCTCGCCAACGCGGACCTGCTCCTGCGCATCCCCCTGATCGCGACGCTGGTGGACGGGGCGGGCCTCGGGGTCCTGCCCGCGACCGCCGTCGCCCTGCTGACCACCTTCGTCCTGCGCTACGCGGCCACCGAGGCGCTCGTCTATCTGCCACGCACCGGCCTGTCACGCCCCGGTCGCACGAGCCGCAGCGGAAAACACCGTCGTGAAAGCCGTCCGAGAAGGGACACGTGATGGCATGACACCACTGAGATCCACGGTGAGATCCCCGGGCAGACGCACCCGGCGTAGCCGACGCCCCCGGGGCAGACGATCCCGGGCCGCCGCCGCCCTGCTCCTCGCCTCCGGCGCCTCCTTCGGCCTGCTGCTGGCCGCGCCCGGCCCGGCCAGGGCGGGGTCGAACCTCGTCGTCAACCCCGGCCTCGAGTCCTTACGGGCCTCGGACGCCATGCCCACCTGCTGGGAGAAGTCGGGCTGGGGCGACAACGACTTCACCGTCACCACCACCGACCAGTCCCACAGCGGCGGCAAGGCCCTGTCCCTCTCCGTCACCCGCCGGGTCAGCGGTGACCGCAAGGTGCTGATGGCCGAGGACAGCTCGTGCGCGCCCGGTGTGACGCCGTCCCACCAGTACGACCTGTCGCTCTGGTACAAGAGCACCACCCCGGACGCCTCCGTCACCGTCTTCCGCCATGACGTGAAGGCGGGCTGGCAGTACTGGACCGACCTCAAGACGCTGCCGGTCAGCGCGGGCTACACGCGCGCCACCGTCCGTACGCCCGTCGTGCCGCCCGGCACCGACCAGATCACCTGGGGCGTCTCGGTATACGGCACGGGCACCGTCACCACCGACGACTACGACATGGAGGACGCCACCCAGCCCGCCGCCGGGGCCGTCTGCACCGCCGGGGACGCGTGCGCCAAGGGCAGCTGGGCCGTGATGCCCTTCAAGAACCCGGTCCGCAGCATGCACTCGGTCGTCCTCCACAACGGCAAGGTGCTGCTCGTCGCCGGCTCCGGCAACGACCCGGCGATGTTCAAGGCGGGCACCTTCACCTCCGCCGTCTACGACCCGAAGACCGGGGCGATGAAGACGATCCCGACGCCGGTCGACATGTTCTGCGCCGGGCACGTCCAGCTGTCCGACGGCCGGGTGCTCATCATGAGCGGCAACAAGGCCTATCCGGCGGCCGACGGCAGCCACGGCTACGAGGGCTTCAAGGACAGCTACGTCTTCGACCCGTCGTCCGAGTCGTACGTGAAGACGAACGACATGAACGAGGGTCACTGGTACCCCTCCGCGACCCTCCTCGGCAACGGCGACGTCATCAGCTTCGGCGGCCTGAAGGAGGACTCCACCGGCAGTGTGACCGCCGAGAAGTTCTCCCAGGCGCAGCAGAAATGGCTGCCGCGCACGGAGGTCAATCAGACCTGGTCGTACTGGGGTCTGTACCCGTCGATGATCCTGATGCAGGACGGGCGGCTCTTCTACTCCGGCAGCCATGTCTTCGGCAACGGCACCCCGGGCACCGGCGCCTCGGTATACGACTACAGCGCCAACAAGATCACGGACGTGCCGGGCCTCCAGGACAAGGACAACCGCGACCAGTCGATGAGCGTGCTGCTGCCGCCCGCGCAGGACCAGCGCGTCCTGACCATGGGCGGCGGCCAAGTCAACACCAACCCCGAGGCCAGCCGTCTCACGGACCTCATCGACCTCAAGGACCCCAACCCCCGCTACACCCCCGGTCCCTTGCTCCCCCAGGGCACGGTCGACCAGGGCCAGGGCCCCAAACCCGAGACGGGCGCGCAGGGCAAGATGTACGTCTCGGCCGTGCTGATGCCCGACGGCAAGGTGCTGGAGACGGGCGGCGGGCTCCACGACCGGGCGGACCCGGTGTACGAGGCGTCGATGTTCAACCCGGCGACGAACAGCTTCCAGGCGGGCCTGGCCACGGACCCGATCCCGCGCACGTACCACTCCTCCGCGTTCCTGCTGCCGGACGGCCGGGTGATGGCGGTCGGCGACAACCCGGGCAACGGGACCTTCGACGACCACGTGTCGATCTACACCCCGCCGTACCTCTACAAGGGCGCGCGGCCGCAGATCACCTCCGTGGCGAACAACCGCTGGCAGTACGCGAGCACGCAGCGGATGACGGTCGACCGTCCGGTCGTGAAGGCGGAGCTGATCCGTCCGGCGGCGGTCACTCATTCCTCCGACCCGAATCAGCGTTTCGTCGATCTGCCGATGACGGTGGGCGCCGACGGAACGACGATCGACCTCAATGTCACCAGCAACCCGAACCTGGCGCCGCCCGGCTGGTACATGCTCTTCACCGTGGACGCGGACGGCGTCCCGTCGGTGGCCTCCTGGGTCCACCTAGGCGGCCCGGACGCGCTGGAGGCACCCAAGGGCCACGGCCCCGAGGGCAAAGCGGCGCCGATGGTGCACGACTTCGCGGGGAAGATGACGGAGAAGGCGAAGGGCCCGGAGCCGGCCCGTACGTCCCACCCGGTGCCGGTCACGATCTCGGGCTGCGACCGCCACTACGGCGCGGAGAACGTGTGCGTGCCGACGGTCTTCCCGAAGACAGTCCCGCCGACGACGGCGGGCCGCTGCGCGTGGCTGAAGGCGCACGACTACGGCCCCCTGAAGCTCAACGGCCGTGACGACCCGCTGAAGCTGGACCCGGACCGCAACGGGCGCGCCTGCGACTGAGCAGCCGTACGCGCGGACCGTGCCCCCGCACCGGCGGCTGGTCCGGGTGCGGGGGCACGGCCGTGGGACTCCTCGTGCGTCAGCCCCCCGACGGAGGAATGGGCAGGCGCAGCAGCAGGCCGGGGCAGTGACAGAGGCGGCCGCACTGGGGGCAGGACTGGTCGCCGGTCGTCGTGGCCTGAAGCCAGTAGTCGTGGAGGACGGTGACCGGCTGCCAGCCGAGCGCCTTGAGAAGGCCTTCGCTGCGGCCCTGTCCGTTGTGCAGCCAGGAAATCGTGTACGCCTCGTCGCATCGTTCCCGCAACCATTCGGTGCGGTGTGCGGCGAGGGCGCTGCCGAGGCCACGTCCGCGCATCGGCGCGGACACGGCCGAGGTGCTCAGCCGGCCGATCCGGCGGCCGCTGGACGAGGGCGGGGCGGCGGGGAGGGTGCCGGGCGGCATGGGGGCGATGAAGTCGCGGTAACCGTCGTCGTCCAGCACACGGGCGGTCGCCGCGCCCACCGGGACGGGCGGCTCACCCGCGTATGCGGTCAGGAAGAGCAGGTCCCCGTCGCGGAGGTCTTCAAGGACTTGTTCGACGGTGAACGTGCCACGCCCCAGGACGGCGTCGGTCAGGCGGCCGGCGTCCGCCACGGCTCTCCGGTCGTGCGGCCCGAGTTCGGTGATGGCCCAAGTGGTCATACGGGCACTGTCTCGCGAGTGCCCGGCGATGATCGCCGTCAGGGCCCGTCCGGCGGGTCGCCGGCCACGATCGGTCGAGCCCGACCGGGGCCTTTCGTGGAAGGGCCGGCGACCGCCGTCACCCATTCGGCCCACAGCGATCGCCGACGCACATCAGTTCGGGTTCGATGGCAGCGAGCCCACGGCTCGCAACCGGGGCTTCCAGACATCCTCGATCACGTGAAGGAGACGGAGCCATGTCCACAGGCAAGGTTGAGGAGTGGAACCCGGGGCCGGACAGAGGGTTCATCCGGGACGACGGGGGCGACGCGCTGGACTTTTCCTCGCATGACATCGTGAACCTCCGCGACAAAATGAATTTGCAAGAAGGGGACAAGGTCAAATACGCGATCGAGGACGGCACACACGCGACCGCGATTGAGAAGACCTGAACCCCCAGAGCACCCGCCCGGGCAGGCACCACCCGCCGGTGAGCGGGAATGTGGCTGCCCGGGCCTCCGCACCACCGTCAACGGGCGCGATGGCAAAATGACGGCATGGTGACGAATCAGCCGGCGGATCAGCCATGGACAGGGATTCACGGTGACCTGCTGGCGGCGAAGGCGCGGGTGTACGACCCGAGCGGTTTCGTCTGCTCGCCGCCGGTCCCCGAACCGGAGAGCGCCGAGTACGCGGCGTGCGCGTTCACGCTGGACGGCCGCTCGGTCCGGTTCCGCGTGGCCAAGACCACCCCGACGAAGGTGGGGCAGTTCGTCACCGTGTGGCAGCGGTCCGAGGAGGGGCCGATCCGGCCGTTCGACGCCAATGACGGGGTGGACCTCTTCGTCATCAGCAGCCGCGACGACGACGGCTTCGGACAGTTCGTCTTCCCACGTGAGGTGTTGTGCGAGCGCGGCATCGTCTCCCGCGGCGGCTCCGGCGGGAAGCGCGGATTCCGCGTCTATCCGCCGTGGGTGACGACGACCAGCCGGCAGGCCGGCAGCACACAGGCATGGCAGGTGAAATGCTTCTTCGACCTGGGCCAGAACGGGCCCGGTCCCGCCGACCTGACGCGCGCCCGCGCCCTCTACCGCCCATAGGCGCGCAGCGCCCCGAAGGGGCGCGGGGAACTGCGCGACCAGCCACGACGCACCCGCAGACGGCCTACCGGACTTCCAGCGGAGCGCTCAGTAGTGCGGGATGACGAAATTGAATCCCGCCGCGTTGTGCCCGCCGCCGGCCGGGCAGCGGCCCTTTTCCTGATAGCCCCAGAAGAACAGCGCGAAGCAGTTGGTGCAGAAACGCCAGTAGGCCTGGGCGTTCGGCGTCTCGACGATGTCGTGCGGCAGGACGAAGTTGTACCCGGCCGCGCTGTGCGACCCGCCGACCGGGCACCAGCCGCCGCTCGGATAGCCGAAGAAGAACATGCTGTAGCAGCGGGTGCAGAAGCGCCAGTTGGCCTGGGCGTTGGCGTTCTCGGGAATGTCGTGGGGGATGTCGAAGTCGTAGCCCGCCATGCCGTGCTGGTCACCGGCGGCGCAACGGCCGTTGTCGGGGTAGCCGTAGTAGAACATGACGAAACACTTCGGGCAGAAGCGCCAGTTGCGCTGTCCAACTGCTCCCTTGGCACCCTTGACGCCCGCGTCGGCCGCGTGGGCCTCGGCCGACACGGTCACCGTGGTGGCCGCCGTGACCGCGACCAGCCCGGTGGTCGCGCCGAGCGCTCTCGTCAGGAAGATCCTCCGGTCCCGCCGAAATCCCATGCCCGGCCCCCTCGATGTCATAAGGCGCGCCTGACACTAGAGCCGCTCGCCTGCCGGGGATAGGCAAGAATTCGGACCCTCCACCCGCGACCGTTTGGAGGCACGATGAAACATCTGGGAATCCTGGGACACAGCGCGGAGGGCGCGACGCTGTGCTTCCGTACGTTCTGCCGGAAGGGCTTCGCGGAGCTCGGACCCCACGAGCACCCGGACGTCACCCTCGACCTCATCGCCATGGCCCGCTCCATGCCCGCCTGGGACTCGGGCGACCACGACTCGGTCCGCGCCCTCCTCTCCGTCAGCGCCGACCGTCTCGCCCGCGCGGGAGCGGAGTTCTTCGTCTGCCCGGACAACACGGCCCATATGGCCCTCGAACGCCCCGGCCCCGACTTCGCCCTCCCGGGCCTCCACATCGCCGAGGTCGTGGCGGACCGCGCCGCGCGCGACGGCCGGAAGCGAGTGGGCGTGCTGGGCACGCGCTACACGATGGACGGCCCGCTCTACGTCGAGGCGTTCGCCCGGCGCGGCATCGAGGCGGAGGTCCCGGACCCGGCCGACCGGCGTCTGATCAACGACGTCATCTTCGACGAGCTCGTCAACGGCGTCCTCGACGAGCGCTCGCGCCGCGAGTACGTACGGATCATCGAGGCGCTGGGCGCCCGTGGCTGTGACGCGGTGGCCCTCGTCTGCACGGAGATCCCCCTCCTGATCACCCCGGACGTCTCCCCGATTCCCACCCTCGACTCCACCCGCCTCCTCGCCCACGCGGCCTTCGAGACTGCCGCGGGCCGGGCACCTCTGCCGACGTGGCGGGGTGGGCCCCTCACCGGCGATTAGCCCCTGACCTGCCCCTTGATGTAGAACACTGCAGCGATCGAACATGATCACGTCAACTTTTCTTCACCGCGGGGGAAGAACATGAAGGCAACCCGACGCCTCGTCGGCGCCCTTGCCGTCGTCGCCGCACTCGGCGGCGGCCTCACCGCCTGCGGCCCGGACTCGGACACGGCGAGCGGTACGACCGGCGGCTCCAGCGCCTCGGCCAAGCCGGCCGACGGCGCCAAGGGCGACGGTGCCGCCAAGGGCGAGCCCGGCAGTGACTGCGGCACCCCGCCTAAGCTGCCCGCCGGCCACAAGATGGTGGAAATCGCCGTCCCGCCGTCGAAGGGCTCGATGTCCGCCAAGGACGCCAAGCCGACCTGCACGCCCAACGACTGGATCTACCACGGCCAGGGCGAGGCCAAGTACTACATCTTCGCCCCGGAGACGAAGGCCGAGCTGGCCCTGGGCTCCGGCAAGACGAAGGACGTCCCCGTCGGGGAACTGTGGATGCACGCGGGCGACTGCCTCACGAACCAGAGCGCGGTGAAGCAGCCGTACAGCTGCTCCGGCAACATCTACGACATCACGACGAACTCCGAGGGCAAGGTCACCAGCATCAAGGAGATCTGGCACCCCTGATCGACGCGGGGCGGAGCAGGGCGGGGCGGGGTGTGAACCCCGCCCCGAGTGCCGCCCACTACGCGTCCGCGTTCACCTGACATCCCACTGCGGCAGCAGATGCGTGTCGCGGAAGTGGCTGCGGATGGCGATCGAGGCGTCCTGAATCTCTTCCAGCGCCCTCTTCTCGGCAACGGCCTTCCGCCGTTCGCCTTCCAGTTCCACGCAGTCCGTGCACCCTGCGGGCGAGATCCACCGCGGCGTGGATTTCTTCGGCTTCCGCTGCGGGTGCGCCAGCTCGAACCACAGCGTCTTGCCGAACCTGCGCCGGTCGTACGTACGGCTGCCCCAGTCGTCGGCCCACAGCTCGACGAAGCGGAGGCCGCGACCTGCTTCCGCGTGCGCGGCGGGTTCTGTTGTCGCGTGCTCCCGTCCGCGCCTGAAGAAGGCGGGCACGACGGGATTCGTGTCCCACACGTTGACCCTGATGCGGTCGCCTTCCCGACAGTGGAGGCGGAGGGTGCAGGGGCCGTCGGTGTGGAGGTGGGCGTTCGTGACCAGCTCACTGGTCAAGAGGGTTGCCTTCTCTGCGATTTCGGATAGGGCGTGACTGTCCAGGACTGCCTGGAGGGTTACCCGGGCGATGCCGGGTGCGCGCGCGTCGCGCGGCAGTTCGAGGAGGTAGGACCAGGGCTGAGGCGGCGATACGGTTGCCATGAAGGTCTCCTGGCGGGTTGCCGGTTAGTGGCCTGCGCCACACCGTAGCGCTGGCCGCTTAAGGCTTTAAGTCGTTGCGGCTAAATCCCCCCGAGCGGGTGACGCCTGCACACCGCGTACGAAGAGGGATGTCGTTTGCCTGTACGAAACAGTCCGACTGCACGCCAACTCCGGATCGGAGTTGAGCTACGGAGGCTGCGCGAGCGCGCAGGGATGACCTCTACGGAGGCGGGACGACTCCTCGGGACCAACCAGACCCAGATCAGCAACATCGAGGCGAGCCGCATCGGGGTGAGCGCAGACCGCCTACGTACCTTGGCGCGCAACTACTCCTGCTCCGACGAGTCGCTCATCAACGGCCTCATCAGCATGATCGGCGATCGCAAGCGGGGTTGGTGGGAGGAGCACCGCGACTCCTTGCCGGCAAACCTGATCGACCTGGCGGAGATCGAGCACTACGCGACCGGTGTACGTGTTTCCCAGGTCATCAACATCCCCGGCCTGCTACAGACACCGGAGTATGCACGGGCGATCTTCCGTGAGGCGGTCCCACCACTCCTCCCCCACGAGATCGAATACCGGATCTCTCACCGGATCAAGCGGCAGGCGATTCTCTTCCGCGACAACCCGCCGCCCTACACAGCAACCATCCACGAGGCAGCTCTACGTATGCAGTTCGGCGGACCGGCCGCCTCCAAGGCTCAGCTTGATCACGTCATCAGCATGAGCGAGCGGGACAACGTCACCGTTTTGGTCATCCCCTTCGACGGCACGTCTTTCCCCAGCGCCGGGCACGGCATCGATTATCTTCAGGGCCCGGTGCCCCAGCTGGATACGGCCCTCATCGACACCGCCCACAACGGCACTCTCATCGATGCCACGGCACAGCTCGAAAGATGCCACCTGGTGCTGGACCGGATGGAAGGCGCAGCTCTCAAGCCTGACCCGTCCCGTGACCTCATTCGCCGTATCGCACAAGGCATCTGAGAGGACCAGGATGAGCACCCTGAGCTGGCAGAAGTCCTCGTACAGCGAGTACGGATCCTCGTGCATCTACGTGTCCCCAGGCCCCACCGGGGGGATCCACCTCCGCGAGAGCGACGACCCCGACATCATCCTCTCCACAACCCCCGCAAGACTGCGCCCCCTGATATCCCGCATAAAGGCCGACGGGCTCAATCCCGTTCCCGATAGAGCGGATCCGTAAGATCCGCCCGCACATCCCTCGCCAGCGCGGGCCGCGACAACCCACTCACCCGGCGGAAGATTTCGTCCGCCGGAACATCGATCTGCGGCACCCCCCACCCCACAAGCTTCGCAACCGACGTCCCATAGGCAACACCCCGCACCCCGCCCCACACCAGCGCTCCCGCACACATCGGGCAGGGCTCGGCCGAGGTCACCACAACGTGCTCCGACAGCTCGAATCCGCCCGATACGGCCTCGCGCACGAGGTTGGTCTCGGCGTGGGCCGTGGGGTCGCCGCTCTCGCCCGTATTGCTGGCCCCGGCGACGACCGCCCCCGTCGCGGCGTCGACCAGGACCGCCCCGTAGGGCCACTTAGCCGCCGCCCGGGCGTACTCAACGGCGGCGGGCATGGCCCGCAGCACAGCCTCCCGCAGAGGCGGGGGCCAGTCACCGGTCCACCCGGCATCCGCATCCGCGCCGCGCGAGCGCGCCGGCACGGCGCGGGTCAGGGAGAGGGGGGCGGCCGTGGCCGCTGTCAAACACAGAACACGTCGCCGCGAAAGGAAGGTCACCGCCCCATCCTCGGCCCCGCCTCACCACGTGACAGCAGAAGTCTCCAAACGTCACTCGCTCAGAGCGAGGAAAGAGCGGTACCAGGCGAGGGGGGCTGCCTTCAGCCTCACCTGACCCACCTCCACCCGCACCCGGCCGCACCCGGCCGCGCTCGGCCCCACGACTCCTCGGTCGGGTGGTTTTGAACCGACCCCTCGCTGTCACGTCGAGCCGACCGGAAGGATCAGGGCTGCTGTTGCCGCCGGGAAGGGCATTCGACCGGCGGAACCAAGGGGAGGGAAACCTGGTGGGAACGAAATGGTCTGCCGCTCCATGGGGCGTGGGGCTGGCCCTGGTTACCGTCATGGCATGTGCGGCAGCGCCGGCGGCTGCTCACGGCCAGGCACCGCACCGGATGGCCGGGCGCGTTGCCCTCACGAACGCGGACGACGACAGGACCGTGCCCGCGCAGGCCGGTGACGACATCGAGGTCACTCTCACTGGCTACCGCGAGAACGGGCTCACCTACAGCTGGAGCGTCCCGGCGAGCGACTCCGCCATGCTCCACCGGACCGCGAGCGGCAAAACCCCGAGGGGCGATGCCACAGCGCGCTTCCACGTCGAGCAGGACGGCACCGCCACCCTCAGCGCGACACGGCACTGCCGCCCCGGCCAAGGCCACCCCTGCCCACTTCTCGTCACGCCGTGGAAGGTGCGGGTGCAGGTGAATTGACCGACTACCGGCCTACGGCCTACAGATCCAGCTGATACTCGTACGCCACGTGCGTCGGCACGTACCCCAACGCGTCGTTGACGTGCCGCATGTACGGGTTGTTGTCCGCCGTATCGGTCAGCAGGCCGCCGAGGCGGGGGTGGTGCTCGCGGGCGTGGACGATGGCGGCGGCCTTCATCCATTGGGCGAGGCCGTGGCCGCGGTGTTCGGGGAGGACGGCCGTGCCGTAGTGCTGGCCGTCGCCCGTTCCGTCGCCGGGAACGACGAGTTCGGTGAAGCCCACGATGGTTTCGTCCGACTCGTCGACGACGGCCACGGTGTGGAGGACGTCCCCGCGCCGGGCCACGGCGGCGGCCGCCGCCCGTACGCGGTCGAGGTCCCAGACCACCGTGCCGTAGTCGACGGCGCCCATGGGCATGTCGTCCATGGCCCGGCGCGATGCCACGAAGGTGTCCGCGAGGTCGTCGGGGACCGTCCCCTCCCAGGCCGTCAGCCGGTAGCCGGGGCGCGAAGCCCCGGCGACGGCGGCAAGGGCGGGCAGGTCCGCCCCGGCCAGCGGCAGCCGGGCGTACGTCAACGTCAGCGCCGTGCGGAAGCCTCGCGCGGCGAGGAACGCCGCGCCCGGTGAGTGCGCCTCGGCCTGGGCGACGACGCTGCGGCGGCCGTCCTGGCGGGCGGCGGCGACGGCCGCGTCGAGCAGCAGGGAGCCCACGCCGTGGCGGCGTTCGGCGGGGTGCGCCTGGACGTCCAGTTCGGCGAGGTGCCGCTGGCCGTCCCTGGTGAACAGGCGGAGGAAGGCGGACCCGAGGGGGAAGCCGTCGGGGCCGGAGGCCAGCCAGGCCAGGCGGCGGCCGGCGGAGGTCTCTTCGGGGTCGGTCAGCGCGGTGACGCGTATGGGCAAGGTGGCTCCGTGATACGAAGGCTGAGAGGGGGGTGTCACGCGGCCCCAGGGTAGAGGCCGGGTGTCGCCGCCGTCAGCGGCTTTTCCGCCGCCGGGCCGGCCCCACGCCTACGGCACGATCCCCTCCCGCTTGGCCACCAGCACCGTCGAGACCCGGTTGTTCGTGCCGAGCTTCCGGTAGACCTTCTCCAGATGGCGGTTGACCGTATGCGGCGAGATCGTCAGACGGCGGCCGATACCCGCCGCCGTCAGGCCTTCCGCCAGCAGGCCCAGCACGGTCAGTTCGCGCGGCGTCAGGTCGTGGCCGGGCACGGCGAGGACGTCCGCCGCCGGGGCCGCCGCTGCGGTCGCCCCGCGCAGGCGGTGGAGTTCGCGGACGTGGCGGTCCGCCCTGACGAGCAGGGGCTGGACGCGGGCGGTGAAGGCGAGTTCGTGGTCGGTGAAGTCGCCGCGGCGGCCGAGGCTGATGGCGCGCATCTCGTCGGGGGCGCCGGGGAGGGGGACGCCGAGCTGGTGGGTGGTGCCGTAGTCGCGGCGGGCCTCGCTGTACCAGGAGGAGTTGCGCCAGCTGTCGCAGATGCTGGTGATGCTGACGGGGCTGGAGTGGGCGGCTTCCATATAGGTGATCAGGGGGTGCCGCTGCTGGACCCTGCGCTGGATGACGTCGCTGACGCCCGGGCCGAGGGACGCGGGGGCCCAGCCCTGGGCGTAGCCGACCCGGCCGGTGAGGCGGATGCCCGCGAAGATGACGGTGTCGCAGCCGAGGGCGTCCTGGAGGTGCCCGGCGATCAGATGGGAGAGGGAGTCGGGGTCGTCGTGCTCCAGGACGGCCATGACGAGGTCGAGCATGCGCTCGTAGTCCTGCGCGTGAAGTCCTGACATGGGGGTTCCGCTTCCTCTCGGTCCCCGCTCGCCGCATGCTACCCGCGGTCGGCGGGGTGGGAGAAAATTCGCGCCCGGGGCACGATTCCCGCCTGCTGGGCGCTGAGTACCGTCGCCACCCGGTTGTTCGTGCCGAGCTTCCGGTAGACCTTTTCGAGGTGACGGTTGACGGTGTGCGGGGAGATCGCCAGACGGTGGGCGATCCCGACGGCCGTCAGCCCCTCCGCCAGCAGGCCCAGCACGGTCAGCTCGCGCGGCGTCAGGTCGTGACGGGGCGCGGCGGCGGCCGGGAACGCGACGGGGGCCGAAAACGGGGCGGGGGCCGAAAGCGGGGTGGGGGCCGCTTGGGGCGAGGCCGCCTCGCGTAATCGTCTCAGTTCTCTCGTGTGCCGGTCGGCCGTGATCAGAAGTGGCTGGATCCGGGCGGCGAAGGCGAGTTCGTGGTCGGTGAAGTCGCCGACGCGACCGAGGACGAGGCCGCGCAGGGTGCCGTCGCCGGCCGGGACGGGAACGCCGAGCTGCTGGGTCGTGCCGTAGTCGCGGTGGGCCTCGCTGTACCAGGGCGAGTCCCGCCAGTCGTCGCAGAGTTCGCTCGCGGTCACGGGACGGTGCGCACGGGCGGCGAGGTAGGAGACGAGGGGGTGGTGCTGTCGTACGCGGCGCTGGACCACGGCGCTCACGTCCTGCCCCAGCGACTGGGGCGCCCAGCCCTGGGCCTCGCCCCGGCCCCGCGCCGGGTCGGCCACGGCGAAGACGACCGTGTTGAGGCCGAGGGCGTCGACCAGGTGTCCGGAGATCAGATACCAGAGGGATCCGGGGTCGTCGTGCTCCAGGACGGCGACGGTGAGGTCGAGCATGCGCTCGTAATCGCGCGCGTGGAGTCCGTGTCCATGAAGTCCTGGCATGGCGGGCCCGCCCCTCTCGGTCCCCGTCCGCCGCATGCTACCGGCAGGGGGAATCACGCCCAAGAGAGCCCGAGGGAGCCCGGACACTGGTGGAAACGCTGGAAGGACGCGGAGACCCGGAAGACACGGACCGCGCCGACGTCGAATCCCCCGTGGCCGGCGTCGACGCGATCGCGCGTCCCTGTCAGGGTCGCACGCGGGCCCTCCGCCGCACGATGGGAAGAACTACCCACCCGGGGGTGGGGCCTGCCATACCCCCGGGGCCGGTTCAGGGGACGATGCCCACCTGCTGGGCCAGGAGCACGGTGGAGACACGGTTGTTGGTGCCGAGCTTCCGGTAGATCTTCTCCAGATGGCGGTTGACCGTGTGCGGCGAGATCGTCAGCCGGCGGCCGATACCCGCCGCCGTCAGGCCCTCCGCCAGCAGCCCCAGCACGGTCAGTTCACGCGGTGTCAGCCCGTGCCCCGAGGGGTGGGCGGTGGTGAGGTCGGGCGCGGCGGTGCGCAGGCGGCGCAGTTCCTGGATGTGGTTGGCCGCGCCGATGAGCAGGGGCTGGAGGCGGGCGGCGAAGGCCACGTCCTGGGGGCGGAACCGGCCGTCGCGGCCCATGAGCACGAGCCGTACCGTGCCGGGGGCGCCGGGGAGGGGCAGGCCCATCTGCTCGGTGATGCCGAAGTCCCGGCGCGCCTCGCTGTACCACTGGGTGTGCCGCCAGCCCGCATAGATCTCGCCGACGGTCACCGGCTCGGACTCGCCGCTCAGGGTGTAGGACACCAGCGGATGACGCTGGGTCACCCGGCGCTGGACGAGGTCCCCGACGAACGGGGCGAGCCGCGGCGGTGCCCAGCCCTCCACCTTTCCGGTCAGCCGGGCCACGTCCACGACCGAGAAGGTGACCGAGTCGCAGCCCACCGTCTCCAGCAGCTGCGCGGTGATCAATTGCCAGGACGACTCGGGGTCGTCGCTCTCCAGAACGGCGACGGCGAGGTCGAGCATCCGCTCGTAGTCGCGTGTCTGGAGCTGCTGGGTCCGTGTCGTCATCCCCGCCGTCCGCCCCCCGGCTTCACTGCCCGTCAGCCCCAGCGCCCCGTGCGGCCCAGCAGCAGGGCCGCGGCCGCCGTGCCGGCGGTCGAGGTGCGCAGGACGCTCGGGCCGAGGCGGTAGGGGTGGGCGCCGGCCTCGGCGAAGGCGGCGAGCTCCTCGGGGGAGACGCCGCCCTCCGGGCCGACGACCAGGACGATGTCGCCGGTCTCCGGCAGGGGCGCCGTGGCGAGCGGGGTGCTGCCCTCCTCGTGGAGGACGGCCGCGAAGTCGGCGCCCGCCAGGAGCTGGGCGACCTGCCGGGTGGTGGCGAGCCCGGCGACGGAGGGGAAGCGCAGCCGGCGGGCCTGCTTGCCGGCCTCGCGGGCGGTCGCGCGCCACTTGCCCAGGGACTTCAGGCCGCGCTCGCCCTTCCACTGGGTGACGCAGCGGGAGGCGGCCCAGGGCACGATCGCGTCGACGCCGGTCTCGGTCATGGTCTCGACGGCCACTTCGCCGCGGTCGCCCTTGGGCAGCGCCTGGACGACGGTGATCCGGGGCCGGGGCTCCGGCTCGGAGCGTACGGAGGTGACGGCGACGTCCAGGTGGTCCTTGCCCTCGACGGCGGCGACGGTGCCGTGGACGCCCGTGCCGGAGCCGTCGGTCAGGACGATCTCCTCGCCCACGCGCAGCCGGCGCACCGAGACCGCGTGGCGGCCCTCGGGCCCGTCCAGCGGGAAGACGGTGCCGGGGAAGACACCCGTGAGGGCGCCCTCCTCGACCAGGAAGACCGGGGCTGTCATGACGTACTCGCTCTCTCGCCGCGCCGAATCACACTCGTGATCACACTCGTGTCCACTTCCGTACCTCCGGCTGTCACCGCGCGGTCAACGACACGCGCGCCGCGTCCAGTTCGGCCGTCAGGAGCCGTACCAGGTCGCCGGCGGGGAGCTCCCGGGCCAGGCGGTGGCCCTGGCCGGCCCACAGGTTCATGCCCTGGGGGTCGCCGGCGGCGGCCGCCGCCTTGCGCAGGCCGGAGGTCAGATAGTGGATCTGGGGGTAGGCGGCCGGGGCGTAGGGGCCGTGTTCCCGGAGGAAACGGTTCACCAGGCCGCGGGCGGGGCGGCCGGAGAAGGCCCGGGTGAGCTCGGTGCGGACGAACAGCGGATCGGTCAGGGCGCGCTTGTGCAGCTCGTGGGCCCCGGACTCCGGGCAGGCGAGGAAGGCGGTGCCGAGCTGGGCGGCGCTCGCGCCCGCCGCGAGGACGGCCGCCACCTGGGCGCCGCGCATCAGCCCGCCGGTCGCGACGACGGGCAGCGGGACGGCCTCCCGGACCTCGGCCACGAGCGCCAGCAGGCCGACCCCGGCGCCCGCGCCGTCGGCGTGCGGATCGTCGTGGTGGGTGCCCTGGTGGCCGCCGGCCTCTATGCCCTGGACGCAGACCGCGTCGGCGCCCGCCTCCCGCGCGGCCAGCGCCTCGGCGGCCGAGGTCACGGTCACCACGGTCACGGTGCCGGCCCTGGCGAGGGCGTCCACGGCCGTGCGGTCGGGACACCCGAAAGTGAAGGAGACGACGGGGACGGGGTCGTCGAGGAGGACGGCGAGCTTGGCCTCGTAGCCGTCGTCGGAGCCCTGGTCGGCCTCGCCCAGCGGGGTCCGGTACCAGGTGGACTCGCCGGCCAGTTGCTCGGCGTAGACCTCGATGGCCGCCGGGTCGGCGGCGGGCGGCTGGGGCATGAAGAGGTTCACGCCGAAGGGCCGGGACGTACGGGCGCGGAGCTGCTTGATCTCCTCGTACATCGCCCCGGGGGTCTTGTAGCCGGCGGCGAGGAAGCCGAGGCCGCCGGCGTCGCCGACGGCGGCGGCGAGGGCGGGGGTGGAGACACCGCCGGCCATGGGGGCCTGCACGATCGGGTGCTCGAACAGTCCGTTCAACGGGGCCATGAGCACATCGTGTCACAAGTGGGGTAACCGGGGGCTCAGCCCCCGATTACCCCGTAGCGATCGGACCTACCGTCCGTTGAACGCGTCCTTCAGCCGCGAGAACAGCCCCTGCTGCCCCGGCTTGAACTCGCCCGTCGGACGCTCCTCACCGCGCATCTTGGCGAGCTGGCGCAGCAGTTCCTCCTGCTGCGGGTCCAGCTTGGACGGCGTGGTCACCTCGACGTGGACGACGAGGTCACCGCGGCCGCCGCCGCGCAGGTGGGTGACGCCGCGCTGGTGCAGCGGGATCGACTGGCCGGACTGGGTGCCCGGGCGGATGTCGATCTCCTCGACGCCGTCCAGGGTCTCCAGCGGCACCTTCGTGCCGAGCGCGGCCGCCGTCATCGGGATGGTGACCGTGCAGTGGAGATCGTCGCCGCGGCGCTGGAAGACCGGGTGGGGCTTCTCGTGGATCTCCACATAGAGGTCGCCGGCGGGGCCGCCGCCGGGGCCGACCTCGCCCTCGCCCGCGAGCTGGATCCGGGTGCCGTTGTCGACACCGGCGGGGATCTTCACGGTCAGGTTCCGCCGGGACCGGACGCGGCCGTCGCCGGCGCACTCCGGGCACGGGGTCGGCACGACCGTGCCGAAGCCCTGGCACTGGGGGCAGGGGCGGGACGTCATGACCTGGCCCAGGAAGGACCGGGTGACCTGGGAGACCTCGCCGCGGCCGCGGCACATGTCACAGGTCTGCGCGGACGTGCCCGGGGCCGCGCCCTCGCCGCTGCACGTGGTGCAGACGACGGCGGTGTCGACCTGGATGTCCTTGGTGGTGCCGAAGGCCGACTCGTTGAGGGTGACCTCAAGCCGGATCATGGCGTCCTGGCCGCGGCGCGTACGCGAGCGCGGACCGCGCTGCGAGGCCTGGCCGAAGAAGGCGTCCATGATGTCGGAGAAGTTGCCGAAGCCCGCGCCGAAGCCACCGCCCGCACCCGCGCCGCCCGAGGAGGACAGGGGGTCGCCGCCGAGGTCGTAGACCTGCTTCTTCTGCGGGTCGGAGAGGACCTCGTAAGCGGCGTTGATCTCCTTGAACCGCTCCTGGGTCTTCGGGTCCGGATTGACGTCCGGGTGGAGCTCGCGCGCGAGACGGCGGAAGGCCTTCTTGATCTCGTCCTGCGAGGCGTCGCGCCGAACGCCCAGGATCGCGTAGTAATCCGTGGCCACTTACGACTCCGCCAGGATCTGTCCGACGTAACGTGCCACTGCGCGTACCGCTCCCATCGTTCCGGGGTAGTCCATGCGGGTCGGTCCGACCACGCCGAGTTTGGCGACGGCCTCGCCGCCCGAACCGTAGCCGACGGCGACGACGGATGTGGAGTTCAGCCCCTCATGGGCGTTCTCATGACCGATGCGTACGGTCATCTCCGAGCCCTTGGCCTCGCCGAGCAGCTTGAGCAGCACGACCTGCTCCTCCAGCGCCTCCAGCACGGGCCGGATCGTCAGCGGGAAGTCATGACCGAAACGAGTGAGATTGGCGGTACCGCCGATCATCAACCGCTCCTCGGTCTCCTCGACCAGCGTCTCCAGCAGGGTCGAGAGGACTGTCGAAACGGTTCCGCGATCATCCTTCTCGAAGGACTCGGGGAGGTCCTGCACCAGCTGCGGCACATCCGTGAACCGGCGGCCCACGACACGGCTGTTCAGCCGCGCGCGCAGATCCGCCAGCGCGTTCTCACCGACCGGCGCCGGGCAGTCCACCATGCGCTGCTCGACCCGCCCGGTGTCGGTGATCAGGACGAGCATCACCCGGGCCGGGGCCAGGGAGAGCAGCTCGACATGGCGCACCGTCGAACGGGTCAGCGAGGGGTACTGCACCACGGCGACCTGACGCGTCAGCTGCGCGAGCAGCCGGACGGTACGGGCCACCACGTCGTCCAGATCGACGGCGCCGTCCAGGAAGTTCTGGATGGCGCGCCGCTCGGGCGTCGACAGGGGCTTGACGCCCGCGAGCCTGTCGACGAAGAGGCGGTAGCCCTTGTCGGTCGGGATGCGGCCCGCGCTCGTGTGGGGCTGGGCGATGAAGCCCTCCTCCTCGAGCGCGGCCATGTCGTTGCGCACCGTGGCCGGGGAGACGCCCAGCTTGTGCCGCTCGGTGAGCGCCTTGGAGCCGACGGGCTCCTCGGTGCCGACGTAGTCCTGGACGATGGCGCGCAATACCTCGAGCCTGCGTTCGCTCAGCATCTCGCGCGCACCTCCAGTCCAGTGGTCCAGCCGTCGTACGACCGTACGGGTCCTACGGTTTCTTACCGGGTCTCACAGGGTCTTCACCCCTGGCACTCAATGGTCACGAGTGCCAGATCCCTCCAGCCAGTGTACGGCCGGGCCCCACGGCAAGGGCAAGGGCCGTCCTCGCCGCGAGCCTCCGGGCCCCTTCCCGGGCCGCCGCCGGGCAGGCAACCGTACCGCTCTGCCGCTAGCGTCACGGTATGCAGACGCAAGGGGATTCCGGCACCGCGCCGGCCGGCGGGGAGCACTGGGAACGGCTCGCGCCGGGGGTGGTACGCCGCAGGTTGCCGGGCTGGGACGCGACCGTCGGGGCGATCGCGGGGACGGACGGCGTGCTCGTCGTCGACACGGGTTCGTCGCTCCACGAGGGGGTGGAGATCCGCCGTGAGGTGCAGGAGCTCTTCGGGCTCCCCGTGACGCACATCGCACTCACCCACCCCCACTTCGACCACGTCCTGGGCACGGCCGCGTTCTCCGGCGTCCAGGTGTACGCGGCGGTGGGCGCCGAGGGGCTGATGGCGCGGGAGGGGGAGGAGCTGCGGCACGACGCGGTCCGGCACGGCATGGACCCCGACGCCGCGGCCGAGGCCGTGGACCTCCTCGTCATCCCCCACCACCCGGTGTCCGGGGAGCTCACCGTCGACCTCGGCGGCGGGCGACGGGTGCTGCTCGCCAACGTCGGCCCTGGGCACACGGCGCACGACCTGGCCGTACTGGCCGCGGGGGAACGCGAGGTCGTCTTCTGCGGCGACGTCGTCGAGGAGTCCGGCGAGCCGCAGGCGGGCCCCGACGCCCTCCCGCACGCCTGGCCGGCGGCCCTGGACCGGCTGCTGTCCCTCGGCGGGGACGACGCGGTGTACGTGCCGGGGCACGGCGCGGTGGTGGACGCGGCGTTCGTACGGGCGCAGCGCGACGCGCTGGCGGAGCGCTTCGGCGTGTCGTGACCGGGGTGTGGATCTTGAACCAGAATGGCCCGCATGTGGAGCAAGCGGTACAGCCCTGATCTCACTCCGCCGTGGAAGCGGTCCGCCCCCGTTCCCGAGGTCCCGGCCGAGCCGGATCTCGTGGTCGAGGAGGTCACGACCGGTTTCTGCGGGGCGGTGATCCGCTGCGAGAAGACGGCCCAGGGGCCGACGGTGACGCTGGAGGACCGCTTCGGCAAGTGCCGGGTGTTCCCGATGGAGCCGCGCGGGTTCCTGCTGGACGGCCGGGTCGTCACCCTCGTCCGCCCGCTCGCGGCTCCCCCGGCGGCCCCCGCCCGTACCGCCTCCGGCTCCCTCGCCGTCCCCGGCGCCCGCGCCCGGGTCGCCCGCGCGGGCCGCATCTACGTCGAGGGCCGGCACGACGCGGAGCTCGTGGAGCGCGTGTGGGGCGACGACCTGCGCATCGAGGGCGTCGTCGTCGAGTACCTGGAGGGCGTCGACGACCTCCCGTCGATCGTCCGCTCCTTCGCCCCGGGCCCCGACGCCCGGCTCGGCGTCCTGGTCGACCACCTGGTGCCGGGCTCGAAGGAGTCGCGGATCGCGGCGGAGGTGACGGGGGAATCCGAACACGTGCTGGTCGTGGGTCACCCGTACGTGGATGTGTGGGAGGCCGTGAAGCCCGCGTCGGTGGGGATCCCGGCCTGGCCGTCCGTGCCGCGCGGGGAGGACTGGAAGACGGGGGTGTGCCGGGGGCTGGGGTGGCCGGAGAACACGGGGGCGGCTTGGCAGCGGATTCTGGACTCGGTGCGGTCGTACAAGGACCTGGAGCCGCAGCTCCTCGGGCGGGTGGAGGAGCTGATCGACTTTGTGACGGTGGGGGGTTAGCGCTCCAGCGTCTGGAATCGGGATGTGTCCAGCGTGATCCCGAGCAGGTCGAGTGGCGCGGGGTCGCCGAATTTAGTGATCCGCTGCGCGCTGTAGTCGGCACCCGCACCGACTCCGGTCGGCTCGGTGAACAGCACGCACTTCGCCTCGAAAGGGTCGATGATCAGATACGCAGGCACCTGTCCGGCCGCATAGATCGACTTCTTGTCCGCATAGTCGCGACTTGCGCTGGTTTTGGACACGACCTCGAGCAGCAGCGTGACGGCCGGTGCGGGGATAAGGCGTCCTGGCCCCGTGATGATGCCACGCTCGTACACGACCAGGTCCGGCACTGGCTCACTCGGTTCGCCCGGAATGTCGATGTCTTGAGTCTGGAGCCGATCCCAACGGTCGCGAGGGATCTGGTCCTGGACGTCCTGAACGATCCAGTTATGGATTCGGTCAGGGCTCGCCATCATCACGATGTCCCCCCGCAGCAGCTCGACCCGCCAGCCCTCGGGAACCTCAAGGTTCTCGAAGAACTCGATCTTCGTCCGGTCATCCACAGCGGTCATCTCCGTGGTCCTCCACATCCGCCGCAGTCACATGTAACGGCAGCCTATGGAAAGCGTAGGCAGGCTCACAGCCTATGCGCGCACGTTCACTCGAACAGGTAATCAGTCCACCAGGTCCCGCACCACCGCATCCGCCAGCAGCCGCCCCCGCAGCGTCAGCGCCGCCCACCCCCGCTCGTACGCCTCCGGCCGCAGCAGCCCGTCCTGAAGCGCCCGGGCCGCCGCCCGTGAACCGGCCGGCTTCAGGAGCGACAGCGGGCACCCCTCCTCCAGCCGCAGCTCCAGCAGGATCCGCTCGACCCGCCGGTCCTCCTCGGAGAGGAGCTCGCGGCCCGCGCCCGGGGAGCGGCCCTCGCTCAGGGCCTGGGCGTACGCGCCGGGGTGCTTGACGTTCCACCACCGCACGCCGCCCACGTGGGAGTGGGCGCCGGGGCCCGCGCCCCACCAGTCCGCGCCGCGCCAGTAGAGCTCGTTGTGGCGGCAGCGGCCCGCCTCGCTCGTCGCCCAGTTCGAGACCTCGTACCAGGAGAATCCCGCTGCCGAGAGCGCCTCCTCGGCGATCAGATAGCGGTCCGCGTGGACGTCGTCGTCGGTCATCGGCACCTCGCCCCGCCGGATGCGCCGTGCGAGCTGCGTGCCCTCCTCGACGATCAGGGCGTAGGCCGAGACGTGGTCGGGGCCGGCGCCGACGACCGCGTCCAGGGAGGCGCGCCAGTCGTCGTCGCTCTCGCCCGGCGTGCCGTAGATCAGGTCGAGGTTGACGTGCTCGAAGCCCGCCGCGCGCGCCTCGGCCACGCAGGCCTCCGGGCGGCCCGGGGTGTGCGTACGGTCGAGGACCTTCAGGACGTGCTGCCGGGCGCTCTGCATGCCGAAGGAGACGCGGTTGAAGCCGGCGGCCCGCAGCTCCTCCAGGTAGCGGGGGTCGACGGACTCGGGGTTGGCCTCCGTGGTGACCTCGGCGCCGGGCGCGAGCCCGAACTCGTCGCGGATGGCGGCGAGCATCCGGCCCAGGTCGGCGGCGGGCAGCAGCGTGGGCGTGCCGCCGCCCACGAAGACCGTCTCGACCGGGCGCGGGTCGTCGCCGAGGACCTTGCGGGCCAGCCGGATCTCCTCGGCGACCGTCTCCGCGTAGTTGTCGCGGGAGGCGAGGGCGCCGCCGGAGCCGCGCAGCTCGTTCGCGGTGTAGGTGTTGAAGTCGCAGTAGCCGCAGCGGGTGGCGCAGTACGGGACGTGCAGGTAGAAGCCGAGGGGGCGCTGCCCGGAGCCGTCGAGGGCATGGCGGGGCAGGGCCCCGTCCTCGGGCATGGGCTCACCATCGGGCAGTACGGAAGGCATACCGTCCATTGTCCGGCATGGGACGGGCGTTCCCGGCCCGTGATCACTCCGCCTTGATCGTTCGCTCTGCCCCGATCACTCCGCCCTGATCACCAGCAGGGCCAGGTCGTCGTCCGGCGGGGTCGGCGCGAAGCCGTGGACGGCGCGGCGGATGCGCCCGGCGACGCCCTCGGCCGTGAGGCCCGCGCAGCCCGCGAGGGCGGCGGCGAGGCCGTCGCCGTCGTCGAAGAGGCGGTTTCCGGCCTTGCGCTCGGTGACGCCGTCGGTGACGCACAGCAGGGTGTCGCCGTGGGCCAGGTCGAAGGCCTGGCTGCCGTAGCCGACGTCGTCGACGACGCCCAGGAGCATCTGCGGCGCCGCCACGCTGCGCACCGACCCGTCGGGGCGCAGGAGCAGCGGCAGCGGGTGGCCGGCGCTGGCGAGGGTGCAGCGGACGCCGTCGCGGTGGGGTGCGAGCTCGCCGTAGAGGAGGGACAGGAAGCGCGGCCCCGTGCCGGCGGTCTCCGCTTCGGCCGCCTCCTCGCCGAGCATCCGGTTGAGCCGGGTGAGGACGTCGCCGACGCCGTACCCCTCCTTGGCGAGGAGCCGCAGCCAGGGGCGGACGAGGCCGGTGGTCACGGCGGCCTCGGGGCCGCTGCCGCAGACGTCGCCGAGGGCGAAGCACCAGCGGCCGCGGCCGGCGGCGAAGACGTCGTAGAAGTCGCCGCCGGCGGTCGTGTCGCCGCGGGGTTCGTAGACGACGGCCTTGTCGATGCCGGGGATCTCGGCGACGCGGCGCGGGAGCAGCCCGCGCTGGAGGATGCGGCTGATGGTGGCCTGGCGGGTGTACTTGCGGGCGGAGGCGAGGGACAGGGCGAGGTGGCGGGCGAAGTCCTCGGTGAGGGACACGATGTCGCCGCTCATGGTGGTGGGCCCGGAGCGGCCCAGCAGGAGGGTGCCGACGCCCCGGCCGCCCGCGACCAGCCGGCAGGCCAGGGCCGAGCCCCCGGCGGGGCCGTCGGAGGTGCCGGCGGGGGCGTGGGGCCAGGGGACGGCGCGGCCGGCGGCGGCGAGGGCGGGCGGGGTGCGCTGGAGGGCGATCCGGAGGGGGTCGACGCAGCTCTCGCGGGCGTGCCAGACGCGGGAGAGGCGCGGGGCGGGGCGGAGGCCGCCGGGGGAGCTCTCGGCGTCGAGCCAGACGGCGCACCAGTCGGCGAGGCGGGGGACGGCGAGCTGGGTGGCGAGGGAGGCGACGGTGTCCTCGTCGAACTGGCCGGAGAGCAGTTCGGAGGCCTCGGCGAGGAAGGACAGGGCGCGGTGCGGGCCGCTGTCGCCGAGGCGGCGGACGGGTGGTTCGCAGGGGGTGCCGGGGGCGAGGATCTCGGCGACGCGGAGGTCGCCGAGGAGGGTCTGGTCGACGGCGTACGCGGGACCCGTGGGGTCTCTGGGGCTGGTGGGGAGGTGGAACCAGACGGTCTTGTCGGTGCGGCGGTAGGCGGTGCCCCAGGTCTCGGCCAGTTCGGCGACGAGCCGCAGGCCCTGGCCGCCGTGGGCGGGCCCGTCGGCGCGGTCCCCGCCGCCCTGGCGGGGGCGGGCGCGGAACTCCCGGGTGGGGTGGTGGTCGGTGACCTCCACGACGAGGCTGCCGCCGCGCGCGGGGTCGAGCCGGCACTCCAGGTCGACCGATGTCCCGGCGTGCACCACGGCGTTGGTCACCAGCTCGCTGACCAGCAGCGTGGCGTCGTCGGTGACCACGGCGTGGGCGTTCCACCCGGCGAGCACGCCGCGGACGAACCGCCGGGCGGCGGAGGGCGCGCGGGCGTCGCCGGGCAGGCTGGTACGGGCCGTGGGCGGTCCGGACGGCGGCGGGTCGGGACTACGAGCCGGGGTGCGCGGAACCGGCCCGTCCGTCCGGGGCTTCGGTGATGTCCTCACAGTGGCGCTCCTGACCGCATACGGCATAGTGCGGATTTCACCACCGACAGACTGACAGACTGTCGGTGCTCAGGTGCGCCGAGTTGAGTAAGTGACCGCTATGGGAGTACCCCGGCCGCAGGGCCCCGGCCCTGCTTGTCAGTTCTCCCTGGCGCCCGCGTACATGTCCTCGATCAGGTCCTTGTACGCACGCTCGACGACCGGCCGCTTGAGCTTGAGGCTGGGGGTCAGCTCGCCGTGCTCGATGTCGAGGTCGCGGGGCAGCAGCCGGAACTTCTTGATCGTCTGCCAGCGCTGGAGCCCCTCGTTGAGCTCGCGCACATAGCCGCCGATGAGCTTCTCGGTCTCCTCGGCGGCGACCACCTCCGCGTACGAGCGGTCCTCCATGCCCTGTTCCTTGGCCCAGGCCAGCAGGGAGGGGCCGTCCAGGGCGATGAGGGCGGTGCAGTAGTTGCGGTCGGCGCCGTGCACCAGGATGTTCGAGACGTAGGGACACACGGCCTTGAAGCGGCCCTCGATCTCGGCGGGGGCGATGTACTTGCCGCCCGAGGTCTTGATCAGGTCCTTCTTCCGGTCGGTGATCCGCAGATAGCCGTCCGGGGAGAGCTCGCCGATGTCCCCGGTGTGGAACCAGCCGTCGGGCTCCAGGACCTCGCCGGTCTTCTCGGGCTGGCCGTGGTAGCCCTCCATGACGCCGGGGCTGCGCAGCAGGATCTCGCCGTCGTCGGCGATGCGCACCTCCGTGCCGGGCAGGGGCTTGCCGACCGTGCCGGTGCGGTAGGCCTCGCCGGGGTTGACGAAGCTGGCGGCGCTGGTCTCGGTGAGGCCGTAGCCCTCCAGGATGTGGATGCCGGCGCCGGCGAAGAAGTAGCCGATGTCGGGGGCGAGGGCCGAGGCGCCGGAGACGCAGGCGCGCAGCCGGCCGCCGAAGGCGTCACGGATCCTGGAGTAGACGAGGGCGTCGGCGACGCGGTGCTTGGCGGCGAGCCCGAAGGGGACGGCCTTGCTGCCGGTGCGGCGGTAGTTGTCCTGGGAGGCCTTGGCGTACTCGCGGGCGACCTCGGCCGCCCAGCGGAAGATCTTGTACTTGGCGCCGCCGCCCTCGCGGGCCTTGGTCGCGACCCCGTTGTAGACCTTCTCGAAGATCCGGGGGACGGCGGCCATATAGGTGGGCCGGACGACGGGCAGATTCTCGATGATCTTGTCGACCCTGCCGTCCACGGCGGTGATGTGCCCGACGCTGATGTGCCCGGCGGTGAGCACCTTGCCAAAGACGTGGGCGAGCGGGAGCCACAGGTACTGAACGTCGTCGGGCCGGACGAGCTCGGTGGCCTGGATCGCGCGGGACATGTACGACCAGGCGTCGTGGCGCAGCCGTACGCCCTTGGGGCGGCCGGTGGTGCCGGAGGTGTAGATGAGGGTGGCGAGCTCCTCGGGGCGCAGGGCGGCGATCCGGTCCTTGACGGCCTGCGGGTGACGCTCCAGGTGGGCGGTGCCGCGCTTCTCCAGGTCGGCGAGGGAGAGCACCCAGCCCTCCGGGTCGCCCTCGGCGGGGACGGCGTCGGCCGCCTCGATGACGACGACGTGGGCGAGGCCCGGGAGTTCGGCGCGGCGCAGCCGGGCCTTGGCGAGCTGGGCGGCGTCCTCGGCGATCAGGACCCGGGCATCGGCGTCGGAGAGCATGAAGGCGGTCTCGTCGGCGTTGGTGCTCGGGTAGACGGGGGTGGTGGCGGTGCCCGCGCACATGATGCCGAGGTCGGCGAGGATCCACTCCACCCGGGTGGAGCAGGCGAGGGCGACGCGTTCCTGGGGGAGGACGCCGAGGTCGATCAGGCCGGCGGCCATGGCGAAGACGCGGTCGGCGGCCTGCCGCCAGGTGAGCGAGGCCCAGGCGTCGGGGCCCTCGCCGGAGGGGGACGGGACGGGGTGGCGGTAGGCCTCCGCGTCCGGTGTGGCCTCGACCCGTTCGAGGAAGAGGGTCGCCACGGAGGGCGGCCTGTTCTCGATCAGAGCCTGTGTATCGGTCACGGCATCCTCCGGAGCCCGCTTCGTTGCTGGACTGCTTTCGCTGCTCGACTGCTCGACTGCTCATGACCTGCGCCGGCCACGACCCGCGCTGGTGACCGGCGAGTAACCTCCGCGAGCAGTGATCAGACTAGAGCGGAAGGGCCACTCGCGTAAGAGTGCGAGGACACACGGTTTGGGCCACCGGCCGGGCCAACGGATCACCGGACCCCACAAACGACGATGTGCCCCGACCGGGACCGGTCGGGGCACATCACGCTCGGCGCCGAAAGTGCGCGAGGGCTCGCGTGGGGGCTACTTCTTGCCCTTCTCGCCGCTCTCGTCGCTGGACAGCACCGCGATGAAGGCCTCCTGGGGGACCTCCACGCTGCCGACCATCTTCATGCGCTTCTTGCCTTCCTTCTGCTTCTCGAGCAGCTTCCGCTTACGGGAGATGTCACCGCCGTAGCACTTGGCGAGGACGTCCTTGCGGATGGCGCGCACGGTCTCACGGGCGATGACCCGCGAGCCGATGGCGGCCTGGATCGGCACCTCGAAGTTCTGCCGGGGGATGAGCTCGCGCAGCTTGGCGACGAGGCGGACGCCGTACGCGTACGCCTTGTCCTTGTGGGTGATCGCGGAGAAGGCGTCGACCTTGTCGCCGTGCAGCAGGATGTCGACCTTGACCAGCTCGGCGGTCTGTTCGCCGGTGGGCTCGTAGTCCAGGGAGGCGTAGCCGCGGGTCTTGGACTTCAGCTGGTCGAAGAAGTCGAAGACGATCTCCGCGAGGGGAAGGGTGTAGCGCAGCTCGACCCGGTCCTCGGAGAGGTAGTCCATGCCCATCATGGTGCCGCGGCGGGACTGGCAGAGCTCCATGATCGCGCCGACGAACTCGGTGGGCGCGAGGACGGTCGCCTTGACGACCGGTTCGTGCACCTCGGCGATCTTGCCCTCGGGGAACTCGCTCGGGTTGGTGACGACGTACTCGACGCCGTCCTCCATCCGCACGTTGTAGACCACGTTGGGCGCGGTGGCGATGAGGTCCAGGCCGAACTCGCGCTCGAGCCGCTCGCGGACCACGTCGAGGTGGAGCAGGCCGAGGAAGCCGACGCGGAAACCGAAGCCGAGGGCGGCCGAGGTCTCCGGCTCGTAGACCAGCGCGGCGTCGTTGA